>NZ_PQBV01000025.1:0-86529 GCF_002964545.1 Pseudoalteromonas sp. T1lg10 | reverse complement strand
AAAATGGTGTGAGACTGTTAAGTTAGAAGTTAGAAATTAAGACTGAAGTAGACACATTACTTATTAAGCTTTCCGAATTTACAATTTTTCCTGACGACCATAGCGTTTTGGAACCACCTGACCCCATGCCGAACTCAGTAGTGAAACGAAACAGCGTCGATGATAGTGTGGCATTTGCCATGTGAAAGTAGAACATCGTCAGGGCCTTATTTAAAGAAACCCGTTGCAGCAATGCAGCGGGTTTTTTGTGTTTGTAGGTCGGTCTTTTAGGCCGACAATGCGGCATGGGGTTGCACCTTGTCGGGGTAAACCCCGACCTACAACGGCCTTGTCGGCCAGCCCCGACTTAAAAAACTCCCCCAGCTATCTGTAGGCGCGGCTTTAGCCTTGCAAAATCAAGATATAAAAAACCCGCTTGGATTAGGCTGGCTTTTCTTGGTATTAAGGGAGTGAACTTGTTAGGCTATTAGGGATGATTAGAGAATAGTGTCGAGGTTGTTGTGATAGCACTAGGTGCATATTTATTGGTGTTTGCACTATTTGGGGTGGCTGCCACTTATTTTGCTAAATTTCTTTATTTTCAATGGCGCCGCCAAGAAATGCGGCCCCGATATATTATCAGGGCCTTACTTTGTCTCTTGGCGATTATTGTCCTGTCTTTACTGCTCAGCTTATTTGGTTACTGAGATTAGTAAACCGAAGAAGAGGAGCCCTGAATTTTAACGCACTGGGACTGTTGGCACTGGGTTGATGGACGCATTAGGTGTTCGCAAATGCTCACTGCCCCGGTCTTCAGGTTAAATTGACGCTCTTGCACAGTGATTTCTTCTGCCAATGCTTTAACCTGGGCGGCATCTGCTGTCTTAGTCGAAAATACAAGGTATTCGTTGGCACCACCACAGGCTCTGCTGCCAACGGCAACCACCTGGCATTGCTCAGTGCTATCACAGGATTTATCCGCCGTAAGTTCATGGATCTGCTTATAACCTTGAGCGATAGACTCAGGGGTGGCGGTCATCTGCATATTTTCCACCCTAATAGGGTTTTTTGTAGTGACCAGCTGTTTAGGTGCCGGCTTAAGTTGGTTGTCTAGTTGTTGTGCTTGGTTTGGCTGTTCCGCAGCTAAGGTCTGAGTTTCCGCTTGGCTACTGTTATTACAGGCGCTAAGCGCCAGCACCGCGATGGCTATAAATGATAATCGCATAATAAGTTTATTCTTTTGTTGATGATCTTAAGCACCATCATACTGACATTTTAGCCGTGCGCAAATGCTTGCTTTTTATCCTTTAACCATGCCTTCGCTAATTTTGAATGCCCCCTTGGGTAAGCTTTTTGGGATCCAGTAATTGCAATAAGTCTTCATAGGGAATATCTGTTTCAGCGGCGGCGACATCGAGTATGGCACGCTTTTCGGCATAGGCTTTTTTAGCGATTTGCGCCGCTTTTTCATAACCTATAATTGGGTTTAGGGCGGTGACTAAAATAGGGTTTTTAGCTAAGGAGCGGGTGAGATTTTCTTCGCTTACCTTAAAGCTGGCGATGGCTTTATCGGCCAGCGCTCTACTGCTGTTGCTAAGTAACTCTATGCTTTGCAGTACGTTATAGGCGATCACCGGCAACATAACATTGAGTTCGAAATTACCTGACTGACCGGCGATTGTGATAGTGGTGTCGTTACCTATCACCTGAGCGGCGGCCATGGTGGTGGCTTCCGGGATCACCGGGTTGACCTTGCCGGGCATAATCGATGAGCCAGGCTGCAGTGCTTCCAGCTCTATTTCAGCCAAACCACCGAGCGGGCCCGAGTTCATCCAGCGCAAGTCATTGGCTATTTTCATTAGTGCCACCGCAGCGGTTTTAAGCTGCCCAGAAACGGCGACCACGGTATCCTGGGTGGAGATATGAAAGAAGAGGTTCTCTGCGGCACTGAAATCCACGCCAGTTTGCTTGGTCATTTCTTTGGCAAAATGTGTAGCGAAATGTGGATCGGCATTAATGCCAGTGCCGACCGCAGTGCCCCCTTGAGCGAGCTGTAACAGGGCAGCTGCGCTGTGGTTGATATGGGCTCTGGCGGCGACGATTTGCGTGTGCCAGGCTGACATGCTTTGCGCAAAGGTAACCGGCATGGCATCCATAAGATGGGTGCGTCCGGTTTTGACCAACTCGCCAACCTGTTCAATCTTGGCCGCGATCACCTCTGCAAGATGATCCAAGGCTGGTAGCAGTTCCTGCTCGATGGCAATGGCACTACTGACATGGATGGCCGTGGGGATTACATCATTAGAGCTTTGCCCCATATTCACCTGATCATTGGGGTGCACCTTGGCACCGAGCAGATCAGTGGCACGGGTGGCAATCACTTCATTGGCATTCATATTGGTGCTGGTGCCTGAGCCGGTCTGGAATACATCAACGGGGAAGTGTTCTAAGTGCTCTCCAGCGATGATTTCGCTACATGCTTTGGCGATAGCCGAACCTGTCTTGGCATCTAAATAGCCGAGCTCAGTATTGACCTTAGCCGCGGCGCGTTTGATATGGGCGAGCGCGGTAATAAAGCGGCTCGGCATGGTTAGCGAACTGATTTTAAAATTATTTACGGCGCGCTGTGTTTGCGCTTGATAGAGGGCGTTGACGGGAACCTTGAGCTCCCCCATGCTATCGTGTTCGCGGCGGTATTTAGGGGTCATGCTCTGCTCCTGAAGGCTAGTAAAGTCGGTAGTTAAGAAAGCCAGGCGCTAAGTTGTCGCCTGGCTTGATGGACTTTTAGTCGAGATAGGCTTTAAGCATCCACACCAGCTTTTCCTGTTCTTTGATGTAGTCGCTCATTAATGCCGCCGTGCCTTCATCTTCATTATCACTGGCATCGACAAGAATGTTGCGCTGCATCTTGATCAAGGTTGTATAGCCCTCAAGGAGGTTTTGCAACGCCTGACCACCATCGCTGATATTTTTAGCCTCGTTGATCTGGCTCAGTTCGATATAATCTGTAAACGCATGCAGCGGTTCCCCTCCCAGGGTAAGAATGCGTTCGGCGATTTCATCGACCTTTTCCAGTAACAGGTTGTAGATTTCTTCAAATTTGACGTGCAGTTCGAAAAAGTCGCGGCCTTTTATATTCCAATGAAAGCCTCGAGCGTTCATGTATTGAATTTGATAGCAGCTCAATAAGCGGTTGAGCTCATCGATGATAGTTTCTGTTTCTTGAGTATCTAATCCAATAGCATTTACTTGCGACATAGCTGTCTCCTTTGCGTTTAGAAGTTGTCTTCAGTATGGCTTAAAGCCCATTAATAACAAGCGGATAAAATCGATTTAAGCCATCAAATAAAATGATTTGCATACGCTTGTAACTAATGACATGGGCATGATTTATGCCAAAAACAAGGTGCTCATGGTGAAATATTGATCTATCGCAAAGGCGGATTGTGAGCTCAAAAAAGCGGCACTGAAAGTTGATTTAGCGCAATATTTGTATGCACTGGGGGAGCATAATCTGAACATCGACATAGGAGATGTGGTTATGAATAAATCGAAAAAAGCTGAAATCACCGTTTGTGTTATTGCCGTTCTCACCTTTGTAATTACTCTAGTGGGTCACCTTGCCGGTGCCAGCTACGCAAATTCCGATGCCTTCGGCATGATTGCAGCACCTATCCCTCTAGTGCTGGCTATTATCGCTATGGTTGCTTATAAGATTGCCGCTGCTGCTGAGGATTAATCCTCTCGCAGTTGCTCAAGAATATAAGCAACGACCTTGCGGGAGTAGATCAGGCTGGTGTGGCTAAGGTGAAACACCTTGTGCTGCGCCATGCCGTTGAGCTTGGTTTCATCGACCTTGACCGTACCATCGCATGGGTGTCCCTGTTCAAACAGGGGTAACAGGCCCAGAGGTAAGTCACCGGCAATGCTGTAGAGCTTGGCGTTAAAGGGCCAGTCTTGATTTTCACTGGCCAGATATTCCAGGCTGTTTTTTAGCAGCGCCTGCATACCTTTTTGCTGCATATGATGGACTATCTTGGCACCCTTGTGGGGCGTGCCCAGGGTAAAAACCTTTTTTACCTGATCCGCTTGGGGGAAATCCTGGCTGAGATAGCGTCGTGCGATCAGGCCGCCCAAGGAATGGCAGACAAAGGCGCATTCATGATCGCCGATAAAGGCATTGATGCGGGCGAAGATCTCATCGGTATTGGGATCTAAGGTGTTATATGACAGGTTGAGTATATCGTAGCCGTGTTTTTGCAGCCGTGCGCACAGGGGGCGCATAACAAAACCCGACATATACAAGCCATGTAAAACTACTACCTTAGTGATCATACTTATCCTTACCCACACCTTGACCTAGGTCCGACATAATTCATGACGAATCGTCACCAACACTTTGTCCCAGTTTTGGCTATTTAGCCCTGACCCTGCCAAGAGGTCAAGGTAATTTGCAGCGTTTGCTCCTGGTTGCTCACCCATACTTCGGCATCTTCTATGCTAATGGTGAGGTCGACGCTGCGCGAGGCCATGGCCGCCAGTTGCTGAGTCTGCTCATAGTTCAAGCTGATCACCCTAAGATTTTTAAACTGGCTTAACTTTTGCTGATTCTTTTGCCACCAAATTTCCTGGTTGTTTTCGCCATAGGCGTACAGCACTACTTCTTGGGCACGAGTGCAGGCTTTTTTGAGGCGCTTTTCATCGGGCAGACCGAGATCTATCCACAGGCTGATGCTGTCATCCATTTCCCGTTGCCATAATTCCGGCTCGTCTTCGGCGCACAGGCCTTTGGTAAATTGCAGCTCATCATTGGCATGTAAGGCAAAAGCCAGCAGGCGGATCATCAGTCGTTGCTCGGTTTCCGAAGGATGCTGGGCGACGGTTAAAGGGTATTCTTGATAGTGGTGGCGATTCATATCACTGATATTGAGACGCGCTTTAATTATGGTGGCCTTTAATGCCATAACAACTACTTCCTAGGCGAGCAAAGCGGGCAGTATACACCCTCATCTGCTCATTTGCTCTAGCTCGTTGGCAGGCAAAGTCGTGAAACTCGGCGCCAGCGATAGTACAATAGGGGTTATTGGTAGAGTTGCATGCGTAACTTCGGCGCTCAAAGTGGTGTTTTATAACGCTGCACCAGCAACTGCTTGATTAAATATAAGGTTATAAAGCGAATGAGTAGAGCAGGAATTCAATGGTTTCCGGGCCATATGAACAAGGCGCGCAATGAAATAAAAGAAATCATGCCGCAAATGGACGTGATTATTGAAGTACTGGACGCGCGTATTCCCTACAGCAGCGAGAATCCCATGGTGGGTGCACTGCGCGGCGATAAGCCGGTGATCAAGATCCTTAATAAGGCCGATTTGGCCGATCCACAGATGACCACGCAATGGCTCAATTATCTTGAGCAGGAAAGTGGTGTTAAGGCTCTGCCGCTGGAGCATGATAAGGCCGCGCAGGTGGGCAAAATAGTCGAGCTGTGTAAAAAGCTGGTGCCTCACAAGGTGGGTGCCGATAAACAAATTAAAGCCATGATCATGGGTATTCCCAATGTTGGTAAGTCGACCTTGATCAATACCCTGGCGGGGCGTATCGTCGCCAAAACCGGTAACGAACCGGCGGTAACCAAGGCGCAGCAGCGGATTAAAATCGATGAAGGCATCATGCTTTATGATACCCCAGGAATGCTCTGGCCCAAGGTTGAGAATGAAAACTCCGGCTATCGCTTAGCAGCCACCGGCGCTATTCGCGATACCGCCATAGATTATGAAGAAGTCGCCAGCTACACCGCGGAGTATTTGCTGCAAGCTTATCCGCAGCTGCTGATTGACCGTTACAAGGTTAACCCTTTACCCGAGCATGATTATGACTTTATGTTGGCGGCGGGTAAAAATCGCGGCTGTATTCGTGGTGGTAACCAGGTAGACCTGCATAAGTTCTCGGAAATTTTAATCAATGAGCTGCGCGATGCAGTGCTTGGCCGAGTGAGCATGGAAACGCCTGAGATGCGTGAGCGCGAAGAGCTGATGGTGGCTGAACTACGCGCCGCAGCCGAGGCCAAAAAAGCGGCCAAGGAAGAAGAAAAGCGTCAGCGCCGCGCCCGGGCCCGTAAGAACCGCCGTTAATCTACGGGTATTAAATCACAGACATAAAAAAAGCCCGCAAGGGCTTTTTTGTTTTCATATCTACCGTCACCGATATGAGCAATGTAGCAAGTAAAATGTAGTGCGGTTGATGGAATGACCATATCAAGGGGCGATGAATTGACCGCCATCAACCTGTGCCTTACGAGCGCTAAGCGTGTTTCAGGGTCGTGAAACAAATTTTCAGTAACAAGCGGGTTTAAATCCCCTCAACTTGTTGAGATTGATTATCAATTAGATTTAAGGGTAAGTCAACAGTTATTGCAAATAATTCTCAATTAAAGTTTTCTTGTCTTTTTATACTTAACTCGTTTAAGGTCAATAGCTAAGATCTGGCAATAGAATTATTGCTCCAGTCTCTCGCGGATTACGCTATGGTTATTAAAACAATAAAGGGGATGTACTAGTATGAGTCAAGATAATTACCCTCAAGGACATTTTTGCTGGGCCGAGCTGTGCTCAACAGACTGGCAAAACGGCAAGACCTTCTACGGCGATTTTTTCTCTTGGTCGGCGCACGATCAGCCTATTGGAGAAGGTGTGTATTACACCATGCTGCAAAAGCAGCAACAGGATATTGCCGCCATGTATCAGATGCCCGCCGATCAGCAGGCGCAGGGCGTGCCTAGCTATTGGCTGACTTATATTGCCGTTGATGATGTCGACAGTAAAACCGCCGCTGCCAAAGAGCTTGGAGCCAGCATAGTGCATGGTCCGCATGAGGTGCCCGGTGCCGGGAAAATGGTGTTGCTATGCGATCCCGGTGGCGCCATGGTGGCTTTATGGCAGGGTCAGGGCCATAAGGGTTCACAACGTAAGAATGAAACCAACACCCCTTGCTGGTTTGAACTGGCCACCCGAGATATGCGCGCCAGTACCGAGTTTTATAAGCAGCTGGTGGGCTGGCATAGTGAATCACACCCTATGGACGATATGGAATACAGGGTTCTCAGCATTGATGGTGAGGAAATTGGCGGCATGCTGGAAATGAATGAGCAGTGGCCGGACGACATTCCATCGCATTGGATGGTGTATTTTCAGGTTGATAACTGCGATGAGCAGGTGGAGCTGGCAAAAAAACTCGGCGCTGAGGTGTGCGTAGAGCCTATAGATATCCCGGATGTTGGTCGCTTCAGCGTGATTAATGACCCCCAAGGCGCGGTATTTTCGGTTATTCAACTTCAAGGATAAGGCAATGACTCAACATGTGGTGATTACCGGTGCCAATCGTGGCATAGGCCTGGAATTGGCTAAGCAGTACGTGAATGCTGGTGCCGAAGTAAGCGCCTTGGTGCGCCAAAGCAGCGATGAACTTGATGCTTTAGGTGTCAATGTGATCTCTGGTATCGATGTTTGCGAACCCGAGCAGTTACGTGATCTGGCAACCAAACTTGATAATAAGCCCATAGATATTTTGATTAACAACGCTGGGCTATTACACAATGAAACCTTGGCCGATATGGACTTTGCGGCAATAGAGCAGCAGTTTGCCGTCAACGCCCTGGCACCTTTGCGCGTTACCCATGCCTTGGGGCATTTATTGCCCGCCGGTGCCAAGGTGGCGATGATCACCTCACGTATGGGCTCTATTGCCGACAATGGTTCAGGGGGCTATATAGGTTATCGCATGTCTAAAGCGGCCCTGAACGCTGCCGCCGTGAGCCTGGCCCACGAACTTAAGCCGCGTGCCGTTGCGGTTGGTTTATTTCATCCCGGTTTTGTGCAAACGCGTATGGTGGGTTTTGCCGGTGACGTCAGCCCCGAGGTCGCAGCGCAGCGCATAAAGCAGCGGATCGCCGAGCTGGACTTGGCCAATACCGGCGGCTTTTGGCATGCCAACGGTGAGCGCTTACCCTGGTAAGCGGCTCACTACTTCACTATCTACATTTAAGCAGGCGGCAAGTGTGTATAGGATCACCTGCTCCGCCTCATTAATTTCGCCATCGTGGCTAATGCAGAGCTGGCAGGCTTGGATCAGCACCTGCTTCTTCGCCTGCGGCAAGGCTTTCACTATGCTTAATGCCCGTTGTAAACGGGTGACCTGACATTGGGCATCGCCATAATAGCGCATGGGTAACTGCAAGGCCTCGGAAGCAGCATTAAGGGCTGTTGCCTGTTGCTGCTCATCACTGTGACCAAAGCTGGCAAGGGCGTTAAGCAATTGCTCGCAGGCCGTTCCGATAAGCTTTTTATTAAGCCCACCTATGGCGCCTGTACTGGCTTCACTCAGGGCGTGGGCGCTTAGTTCATAGAAGGACCAGGCATGAAGGTCCAAACTACCATCTACGACAACAATATTTTTTAGCTTGGCTAAAAACTCCCGCTGTCCATGTATTGGCAAACAACGCAGTGCCCCTATGGCAACCTCCAACAGCATCAGCTTTTTACTCATGCCAAGCCCTGCCAAAGAGGCTTCCGCCTGGTCGAATTTAAAGGCATCGACATAGGGTAACGCGACAATCTGACGCAGTTGTGCTTGGCGCTGCTGCCAGTCTTGATGCAGGCAGAGCATCATTACCAGCCACTGGGCATCCACTGGCTCATGAGCCAGGTAACCAAGGTTGGCATCGACTCCTTCAAGTTTTATCTGATTCAGGTTGTTGTTTTGATGTCGCGCCACCTGAAACTGACTTTGCTCATGCGCCGCCATCATGGCGCCATGCACCGTCGTATGGGCATGGCCTCTGGGGCGTTCGGTAAGCACGCCATCCCAGCTGGGGTCCAGTGCTCGGATGCGCTTGCTCAGAGGCGGATGGGTGCTTAACCAGGATAGCCAGGGACTGAGCGCATCGGAAAAAAACAAATGGCTATATAAATGCGCATTGTTTTGTCTCAAGGTGTTTTTGCGTGGGCTTTCGGCTATTACCAGTAAGGCCTGAGCCAGGTCATAGGGGGCGCGAGTGAGTTCGGCGGCTCCGGCATCGGCGAGGTATTCCCGCTGGCGACAGACCAGGGCCTTAATGGCATCGCCGAGCTGAGTTCCAAGCCAGCCAAACAGAGTGAGTATCAGGCCAACGATGGCGCCAAAGCCGGCTCCGTCGCCTTTTTGGGCGTGTCGGCGCGAGGCATGCATGGCGCTGTAGATAAGATTTTCACCAGCCTGGCCAATAAAGGTAATGCCGAAGAGTAAGGCCGTCATACGCACATTAAGGCGCACATCGCCGTGACGAATATGGCTGAACTCATGAGCTACCACCGCCTGTAATTGCTCGCGACTTAGCTGTTGTAAGGCTCCTTGAGTAACGGCAATAACACTGTCCTGTTTGTGATAACCGGCGGCAAAGGCGTTGATGCTGGGCTGACGTTCAAGTACATAAACCCCGGGTACCGGCATTCGTGCGGCGATGGCAACTTCTTCAACCACGTTCAGCAATTGACGATGCAGTGGATCATAACTGTTGCTTTGCACCTGCTCACCACCGAGTTGCTGAGCAATAACGTGACCGCCGCGGCGCAGTTGCAGGTATTTATAGACCACGGCCGCCATGATCACTGAGCCTATGGTCAGGGTGACGCCAAGGTGTATACGGCTGCCATTTTCCAGAGGTTGAAGACCATAATTAAAGAATGTATAGGGATCGGTGGCGAAGACGCGCATCAACCACAGTAATGGCCAATGGGCGAGGGCGATCAGCAGGGTGACCGCGAGAACAAACAAGGTAACCAGCAGCCAGGTTTTACGCCTAGCCTGGCGCTGGTGTTCAAAGAAGTTGTGCACGGCTAGTTAAAGGAAACTTTCGGTGCCTGACGTTGTACTTGTGGGTCTTCCAACTGCAATAGTGGCGCATCGATACCATGACCCGTCATTTTCGCAACCAGTACAGGAGGGAAGCTTTGCTTAAAGCTGTTGTACTGCATCACCGCGTCGTTATAGGCCTGGCGGGCAAAAGCGATACGGTTTTCTGTGCTGGTAAGCTCTTCGCTTAGGTTGGCCATGGTGCTGTCGGCTTTAAGGTCGGGATAATCCTCGACACTAATTTGCAAGGCACCGAGGGCACTGCTTAGTGCGCCTTCGCTGGCGGCCAGCTGTGCCAATTTGGTGGCATCGATATTGCCTTGATGCAGTGCTTGCAGGGCGCTTACCGCCTGGTTACGGGCGGCGATAACCGCTTTTAGGGTGGTGTTTTCATGATCCAGATACGCCTGCGCGGTAGCAACCAGGTTAGGCACTAGGTCATGGCGGCGGTGTAATTGCACGTCTATCTGTGCAAAGGCATTTTGAAATTCGTTCTTATACTGTACTAGATTGTTGAAGATTATTACCACGGCTATGGCGACAACAACCAGTATGATTAAAAGTACTGTCATGTGCGTTCTCCTCCCTAATTACTTGGTTAATATACCCTATCTGGTTACAAAAGCAGCCAAAGCAAAGACTTTTTTTGCTATTATGAGGGCTGATTATCGACTTTTTCGGGGTTTTCCGTGGAATTATCGCAAGGCGCTGTGCTTAGCCTCCCTTTGTTTTTACTCAATGACTCACTTTATTCTCGCGACATGAATGAACCAGATCTGCTGTTAGAGGTAGAGCTGGACGAAGATCTGCTGGCGCATTTATGCCAAAACCCCAGCGCCGAGCAAACGGTGAGCCTGCAGCTTAGCAGCTATGAGCTGCGTCCTCAGGCTCAGCCCTTGTTGTCTTGTGAGCATCAGGCCATGCTGACGCTAAGTCGTGGCCCGTTATTGGCAGCAGTCCTGGAGTGCAGCGATGGTCAAAGCTACGTCTCGCCCCAGTTGGAAATGATGCCAACCTTCGACCTCGGTGACGAATATGAATAAACTGGCGTGGATGCTGGTTCTGGCCTTTTGTACCGGCTGCGCCGTACTTGGTGCTCAGAAATATGACAGTCTCTACGGCCAACAGCTGGTGGAAAATCGTCAGCATCCCATTTCTATCGAGCAGCAGAACTTCTTCCAACAAGAGGTTAAACCCATAATCGATAACCGCTGCGTGGTCTGTCATGGCTGTTATGATGCCCCGTGCCAGCTGAAAATGTCCTCACCTGAGGGCATAGAGCGTGGCACCTCAAAAGACTTGGTGTATGACGGTACCCGGTTATTGGCGTCCGAGCCGAGTCGTTTATTTATCGATGCACACACCACGGCGCAGTGGCGTGATAAGGGCTTTAATCCGGTGCTCAATGAGCGCCAGCAAAGTCCTCAGGCCAATTTAATGGCCAGCGTTATGTATCGCTCCCTGGCTCTTAAACAGCAGCATCCTTTGCCAGAACAGGCTATCTTGGGTGAGGAGTTTGACTTTAGCCTGGATCGCCAGCAAAGCTGCCCGACCATAGAAGAATTTGAAGACTACGCTCTCGACAACCCGTTGGCGGGTATGCCCTATGGCTTACCGGCGCTAAACAATGCGGAAATGGCAACCCTGACGAATTGGTTGCAGCTGGGGGCGCCCTTACCCGACGCCCCGGAGATCAGTGCCGGGTTACAGGCCGAGGTCGATAAGTGGGAAACCTTTCTTAATCGCGACGAGTTAAAGCACAGATTGAGCGCCCGTTATATTTATGAGCATTGGTATCTGGCCAATATCTATTTTGCCGATGTGGAACGCGGACAATTCTTTAAACTGGTGCGCTCCAGCACGCCACCGGGCGAGGCCATTCAGGTGATCGCCACCCGTCGTCCTTATGAAGACCCCAAGGTTAAGCGCGTTTATTACCGTTTACAGGCGTCCCACAGTACAGTACTGGCGAAAACCAATATTCCGCTATTGCTGAATGACGGTAAACTTGCGCGTCTGCAGCAGCAGTTTATTGACGCCGAGTACCAGGTCACCCGTTTGCCCGGTTATAGCATAGAGGTGGCCTCCAACCCCTTTAAGGCCTTTGCCGCCATCCCGGTGCGCTCTCGCTATCAGTTTATGTTGGATGAGGCCGAGTTGATTATTCGCGGCTTTATTCAAGGCCCGGTATGTCGCGGGCAAATCGCCCTCAATGTGATCAATGACCAATTTTGGGTGGCCTTTGTCGATCCGCAATTTATCGGTGCCGAGCAATTCGAGCAATTTTTAGAGCGTCATGAAGATACTCTGGATATGCCAGCGCAGGAGCAAAGTAATGCGCTGCCCATCTCTAGCTGGGTCAAATATGCCGCCAAGCAAAGCGAATTTCTAGAAGCCAAAGCGGCTTTGGCAAACGAAGTTTTTGCCGACGGTCAGCACTTAACCCCGGACCTGCTCTGGCAGGGGGAGGGCTATAATGACAATGCCGCCTTGACCATTTTCCGCCATTTTAACAGTGCTACTGTGGTGAAGGGCTGGGTGGGCGAAGCGCCGAAAACGGCGTGGATCCTCGACTATTCCCTGTTCGAGCGCATTCATTACCTGCTGGTGGCCGGGTTTGATGTTTACGGTAATGTCGGTCATCAGCTGCTCACCCGTCTCTATATGGACTTTTTGCGTATGGAAGGGGAAGACAACTTTTTGTCTTTATTACCTCTGGAGGAGCGTGCCCAATTGCGTGCCCACTGGTATCGCCGCTCACCGAAAAGCCTGGTCGAGTTCCTTAAAGACTCGGACATCCGCTTTACCCAACCCAGCGGCATAAGCTATAGCAGCGACGATATGCAGCAGGAGCTTTATCGCAAGTTGGCGGCCAAACTGGAGCCTGTGCTGAGCAAACGTTATGACTATCGTCAGGTGCCAGAGGTGTTGCAGCGCCTAAATGCCCTAGATAGTAAGGCGGTAAACCTATTACCCCAGGTCAGTTATATCCTGGTGGGCGATAAGGAGTCTGAGTATCAGGCCTATACCTTGGTGCACCATAACGCCCATTACAATATCAGCAGCCTGCTACGCGAAGAAGCGCAGCGCGCCTACGATGAAGATAAGGCTTTGGTGGTGCCCGGTTTTATCGGTGACTATCCGGAAGCCTTGTGGGTGCTCAGTGAAGAGCAGCTAACTGCCTTTGTGCAAGGCTTGGAACAGGTGCGCAATGAGCAGCAGTATCGGGCCCTGAAAAGTCGCTTTGCGGTGCGTCGCAGCGACCCGGATTTTTGGCGCTATAGCGACTTGTTACACCAGGTCTCAAAGCGCTACCGCGGCATTGAATATGGGCTGTTTGATTATAATCGTCTGGAAAATCGTTAGCTTAGCAGTTTATGGTGCAACAATTTTATAACACTTGTGTACTAGTGTTTGTTTTGGCAAAATTGTTGTGCTCGTGCCTATTAGAAAGAGAATAACAATGCACTATTGGTCTATATTTTTAATTATTGTCGCAACGGCATTCACTGCTCAGGCGAATGAAAAGAAGTTGAATAAGTGTATTAGCCCTTCGGGTAAAGTGGCCTACACCACGGAGCCTTGTCCTGCGGGACACCGTGAACAGGTGGTGCGTGAGCAGATGTCGCTGATGCAGTTTGCACAAAAAGCGCGTCAGGCACCGGACGTAGGCCCTAAAGAAGCCGACGAAACCGACCTGGCTTTTTATCTGCGTAGTAACTTTACGCACACCGATTGGGTTGAGAATATTCAGCGCAGCTACCTGGAGCAAGGTAATGCCGTGGTGGTGGTAAACACTTTCCGCTTGCACAAACTTGAAGGCATTTGTCAGGCCACTCAGCAATGGATTCAAGAGCACCCTCATCCTATTTTTAATCTTCAGGATATGCGTTTTGAATTTACCAGCGGTGCCCCCTTTGAATCCCGATATGTGACCCAAGGGGTCTGTGATTACCGCTTAAGATAAAATTTAAGAGACACAACAAAGGAGCTAGGGCTCCTTTTTTATTGCCTTGAATTCGCTGCAGACCCAGAGCCAGAGTAGGGGAAGTGGCTAATCCCTTTCACTCTCTTTGCAGTTAACGGTATGATAGGTTTATTAACCGCGAATGTGAGAGATAAAATGTCGAGTGCTGCAAAAAAAATAGCCGTTATGTTGGAAATGCAACATGCCATGAATACCAAGGTGCATGAGCAATGGTTTGACCAAGGCTTTGAATGGTATCGAGCAATCTGGGTTGAGTGTGCGGAAATGCTCGATCACTACGGCTGGAAATGGTGGAAAAAGCAAACGCCCGACACCGAGCAAGTGATTTTAGAGCTGGTGGATATTTTTCATTTTGGCCTAAGCCTACGCATTGACGGTGAAACCTCTTTTACCGATCTAGCCGCCGCCCTTGAGCAGGAAATGGCGCAAGTGCATAGCGAAGCGGATTTTAAAGCCACTTTAGAAGTCTTGGCCGCCAGTGCGGTGAATGACAAATCCTTTAACGCCGCGGCATTTGCCGGCTGTATGCAGCAAATCGGCATGAATATCGATGACCTGTATCGTGGTTATGTTGGTAAAAATACTCTTAATTTCTTCCGCCAGGATAACGGCTATAAGGATGGCACCTATATCAAGGTGTGGCATGGCCAGGAAGACAACGAGCACCTGGTGGAAGTGGTGAAAAGCCTGGATACAGAAAACCCAGACTTTGCCCACCTGGTTTACCAGGGCTTACAACAACGTTACCCAGCGTAACCCTAGATGGGTAAAATATCCCGATAGTCGGTGATATTTTCATACCCGGCTAGCTGGCGACTCGGTTGCTTGCTATCCGGGTTGGCCACCGCCAGCAGGTGGCCAATACCAAAGCGTTTGGCCGATGCCAGCACAGCCGCACTGTCGTCCACAAACAAGGTGCGCTCCTTATCGAATTTCAAATCCTCTTGCACCTGCTGCCATAAACTCTGCTCTTCCTTACTGACACCATAGTCATGAGTGGAAATAAGCAGATCCAGATACTGATCCAGCTCGGTCATCTCCACCTTCAAGCTTAAACTGTCGCGATGCGCATTGGTGAGCAGAATCAATTCCTTACCCGCCGCTTTTAAGGCCTTGAGAAACACAATAGCGTCATCTCGAATGGAGATAAGGTGTTGTATCTCGCGTTTAAGCTCCATGATCGGCAGCTGTAATTCCTGCTGCCAGTAATCCAGACAATACCATTGCAGTTGTCCATGCACCTCTTCATAGCGCTGGGCTATGATATCGCGGGCTTCGACGAGACTTATTTGGTGGCGCTTGGCATAGGCCTGGGGGATCAGTTCCAGCCAAAAATGATTGTCAAAATGCAGATCCAGTAAAGTGCCATCCATATCCAGTAGCACGGTGTCGATATTGGCCCAATTTGGCATAGGCTTTTCCTATTAAAACAATTATGATGAGCATTAAGGTGATAATAACAAAGTCGCGGCCATGACACAGAAAAAGCATCCAACTCCTCCACAAATTCTCGACACGCAAGTGGTTGCTCAAAGCCGCTTATTCACAGTCGAAACCTTAGATTTATGTTTTTCCAACGGTGAGCAGCGCCAGTATGAACGTATTCGTGGCGGCGGCAGAGGAGCCGTGCTTATAGTGCCGGTTACCGAGCAGGATGAGCTGATCCTGGTGCGCGAGTACTGTGCCGGCACCAATGATTATCAGCTGGGCTTTCCCAAAGGCTTGATCGATCCCGGTGAAAGCCCTGAGCAGGCGGCGGTGCGTGAACTTAAAGAAGAAGTAGGCTTTGGCGCACATAACTTGAAGGCTCTCAAGAAGGTGTCATTGGCGCCAAGCTATTTTAATGCCCATATGCATATTATTGCCGCCACTGAACTTTATCCCGAACGTTTACCCGGTGATGAGCCCGAACCCTTAGAGGTGGTGTACTGGCCAAAATCACAATGGCAGCAACTGTTGGCAGAACCGGATTTTACTGAGGCGCGAAGCGTTGCCGCTTTGCTATTATTAGTGAAGGCTTCCTAGTAAGTTTTAGGAGAGGGGGTAAGATTGCAACAATTCTTAGAGCCATGCATTGAATTGGCTGAACAGGCTGGCTTAGCAATTATGGCGATTTATCGTCAGCCGGATATTGGCAGGCAAGTAAAAGCCGATGATACGCCGGTCACTAAGGCCGACCTTGCGGCGAACGCGGTATTGGTCGCCGGTCTGCAAGAATTAGCAAGCGATATCCCCATTATGTCCGAAGAAACGCCTATTCCCCCCTTGGCGGACAGAAAACACTGGTCTCGTTATTGGTTGTTGGACCCCATGGATGGCACCGGCGAGTTTATTCTTCAAAGCGGCGACTTTGCCGTCAATATTGCCCTGGTTGAGAATAATCGCCCGGTTTTAGGGGTGATCCACTGGCCGGCGAAAAACATCACCTATTATGCCACCTACCAACATGGTGCTTTTAAAAAGAGTGCTAAAGGCATAGAACGCATTAGTGTGGCGCAACCAGGCGGCCTTACGCTAGCGGTCAGTCGCAGGCAAAAACTCGAAGCGGTAAGCCAATACCTAAACACCACATTTGATACCGTACCCTTAGGCTCTTGCTCGTTAAAGGCCTGCATTGTTGCCGAAGGTAAGGCCGACTGCTTTATGCGCATCGGCCCTACAGGCGAGTGGGATACGGGCGCCTCACAGGTGATAGTTGAAGAGGCTGGAGGCAGTATTACCGATGCCGAATTCAATCCTCTGACCTATAATCAAAGGGAGTCGACCGAAAATCCCGACTTTATAGTTATGGGTCATCCCGATTGGGAATGGCAAAAGATGATAAGCCCACATCAACGCTCGCACCACGACTGAATTGGTGGAAAAAGCAGCATCTAGTCGCGTTCTTAGCATTTAAACTTGCATTTTCACTCTTTTGCTATATTATGGCGCTCTCGCTGGCTAGGGGACACTCCTCAATACCAGCGGTAGAAGCTAAATCAGTGTGTTTTTGACAGGGTTGAGTTTCGAAATTTACAGGCGCGGGATGGAGCAGAATGATAAATCATTCGCCGGACTGCTAAGCCTAAAAGCCGAAGGTCGTCGGTTCCCGACGATAATGAAGCTTTAAAGTCTACTGGCGCGGGATGGAGCAGCCTGGTAGCTCGTCGGGCTCATAACCCGAAGGTCGTCGGTTCAAATCCGGCTCCCGCAACCAATTCTTAATTGGATACGCCACTTCTTTCGAAAGCAGAAGCAAAACAACTTTCAAGTCTACTGGCGCGGGATGGAGCAGCCTGGTAGCTCGTCGGGCTCATAACCCGAAGGTCGTCGGTTCAAATCCGGCTCCCGCAACCAATTCCTTGGTAGATTTTCTTATTATTCTCCCTTGAATCTATAATTATCGACCTCCGGTCGTCAGTTCGCTTTCAACGTTCACAGCACCCGCAGCCAATTCTTAGTGTTTTCTCACTTAAAGTTTTCAAATTTATTATTGTTCGACCTACGGTCGCCACCACGGCGTGTCGCGTTCAAATCCGGCTCCCGCAACCAATTCCTTGGTAGATTTTCTTATTAATCTCCCTTTAAATTTATAGTTATCGACCTCTGGTCGTCGGTTCACCTTCAATATTCACAGCTCCCACAAGCACTTTTCTTGTAAACTTTCTCTGATTTCTCACTAGGTCATCCAGGATCGCGACCACTGCGTATCGCCTTGATATCTTGCTCTCGCTAATATCAGCTTGAAATACCACTTCTACCTCGCTTTTCGCGCTCCTAAAATACTGGCCGTACCAAGTTTCGATCTCATTTTTTATCATGGTGCGGCAGCGGGCGACATTTTCAGCATCCGCGAAGACCCGCTCGCTTAGTTTTTCTAAATTTGATTGCATTTTAAGCGGTTTCTATGATGATGTTCGCCACGAGAGGTGATATACTCCCGCCGAATAATTTTTCGACCAATCAGAGTATAGAAATGGCAGATTTATCAAAATACAGAAATATTGGTATTTTCGCGCACGTTGATGCGGGTAAAACGACCTCTACAGAACGTATTCTTAAGCTTACCGGTAAGATCCACAAAATCGGTGACACGCACGATGGTTCTACTACCACTGACTTCATGGAACAGGAAGCTGAGCGTGGTATCACAATCCAGTCAGCTGCGACTACCTGTTTCTGGAAAGACCACCGTTTCAACATCATCGATACTCCTGGACACGTAGACTTTACTATCGAAGTATACCGTTCACTTAAAGTACTAGACGGTGGTATCGGTGTATTCTGTGGTTCTGGTGGTGTTGAGCCGCAATCAGAAACTAACTGGCGCTATGCGAACGAATCTGGCGTTGCTCGTCTGATCTTCGTTAACAAACTAGACCGTATGGGTGCTGACTTCTACCGCGTTGTTGACCAAGTAGAAAATGTACTAGCTGCAACTCCTCTTGTAATGACTCTTCCTATCGGTATCGAAGACGATTTCAGCGGTGTTGTTGACGTTCTTGAGAAGAAAGCATACATCTGGGATGACTCAGGCCTTCCAGAAAACTACGAAGTAACTGACGTTCCTGCAGACATGGTAGACAAAGTTGAAGAATACCATGAGATGCTAATCGAAACTGCAGTTGAGCAAGACGACGACCTAATGGAAGCCTACATGGAAGGTGAAATGCCTTCAATGGAACAGATCAAAGCTTGTATCCGTAAAGGTACACGTGATCTAGCTTTCTTCCCAACTTTCTGTGGTTCTGCGTACAAGAACAAGGGCATGCAGCCTATCCTTGACGCTGTTGTAGATTACCTACCGTCTCCAACTGAAGTTGATCCTCAGCCACTAACAGATCCTGATACAGGTGAAGCGACTGGTGAAGTAGCAACAGTTTCTGTTGACGAGCCGTTCCGCGCACTTGCGTTTAAGATCATGGACGACCGTTTCGGCGCCCTAACCTTTATCCGTATTTACTCAGGTAAGCTTAACAAGGGTGACACCATCCTTAACTCAGCTACTGGTAAAACTGAGCGTATCGGCCGTATGGTTGAGATGCACGCGGACGAGCGTACAGAGCTTTCTTCTGCACAAGCCGGTGACATCATCGCAGTTGTTGGTATGAAGAACGTGCAAACTGGTCACACTCTTTGTGATCCTAAGCACGAATGTACACTAGAGCCAATGATCTTCCCTGATCCAGTAATCTCAATCGCTGTTGCTCCTAAGGACAAAGGCGGTAACGAGAAGATGGGTGTTGCTATCGGTAAAATGGTTGCAGAAGATCCTTCTTTCCAAGTTGAAACTGACGAAGATTCAGGCGAAACCATCCTTAAAGGTATGGGTGAGCTTCACCTAGACATCAAGGTAGACATTCTTAAGCGTACTTACGGTGTAGACCTAATCGTTGGTCAGCCTCAGGTTGCTTACCGTGAAACTATCACTCAAGAAGTTGAAGATAGCTACACGCACAAGAAACAGTCTGGTGGTTCTGGTCAGTTCGGTAAGATCGACTACCGTATCAAGCCTGGTGAGCCTAACTCTGGCTTCACGTTCACTTCTTCAGTTGTTGGTGGTAACGTTCCTAAGGAATTCTGGCCAGCAGTTGAAAAAGGCTTTGCTTCAATGATGGATCAAGGTGTACTTGCAGGCTTCCCAGTGCTAGACGTTGAAGTTGAGCTATTCGACGGTGGCTTCCACGCAGTTGACTCATCAGCCATCGCGTTCGAAATCGCTGCTAAAGGCGCATTCCGTCAGTCTATCCCTAAAGCGGGCCCTCAGCTTCTTGAGCCAATCATGAAAGTTGACGTGTTCACTCCGGAAGACAACGTGGGTGACGTAATCGGTGACCTTAACCGTCGTCGTGGTATGATCAAAGACCAAGAAGCAGGCGCTATGGGCGTTCGCATCAAGGGTGAAGTACCACTATCTGAGATGTTCGGTTACATCGGCCACCTACGTACTATTACTTCAGGTCGTGGTCAGTTCTCTATGGAGTTCTCACACTACTCACCTTGTCCAAACAACGTAGCGGACGAAGTAATTGCAGCTGAAAAAGCGAAAAAAGCTGCTAAGTAATTAGCCGCCTTTTTTACAGAAAAACCCAAGTCCTAGACTTGGGTTTTTTTATGCCTAAAATCTCGCCAGCCAACGGCCTTACTGACTTCTCTCTGTCATATTCTCGTCATCTTAGGGTCAACAAACAGTTATTTTTTAGCAACATTCCTTCACTAGAGTATGGGCTGCAGCAAGGAAATCCCTTGCTTTGAAGCATCAGCGCGACAGAGGCGTATCTCTACCCTGCGCTATTTAACCAATACTCGGGAACCAATCATGAAAGTGACAAAGTTAGCCCTTGCTACATCAGTGGCTCTGGCCCTATCAAGCCAGGCTTTTGCATCTGTTTTGCCAGAAGCACAAGCCAATAGCCAGTGGTATCAAGCCGACCAAGACAAGCTGAACACTAAGCTACAGCAGGCCACTGCAGAGAAAAAAACTAAAGCTAAAAACGTGATCCTTTTTGTCGGTGACGGCATGGGCATTTCGACCCTGACCGCAGCACGTATTCTACAGGGCCAAGACAATAATAAGCTCGGCGAAGAAGGTTACCTTAGCTTCGAGCAATTCCCGTATTCGGCGCAAGTGAAAACCTATAATGTCGATGCCCAGACTCCAGATTCGGCGGGTACCATGACAGCCATGGTTTCCGGTGTAAAAACCGATGCCGGTGTTATCGGTGTTGACGAAGATGTAGAGCGCGGTAACTGCGCATCGGTTGCTGGCAATGAGCTGGTAACGGCGCTGGAACTGGCCGAGATCCGTGGTTTAAGCACCGGGGTTGTCTCAACTGCGCGTATCACCCACGCGACGCCAGCGGCAACCTATGCCAAGTCGGCCGACCGTAACTGGGAAGATGTTTCAGACATGCCAGAAGAAGCGGTTGCCGCAGGTTGTCAGGATATCGCCGCACAGCTGGTTAACTTTGAAAAGAATTTAGAAGCACGCTACCTGGGCACAGATGTCGATGGTATCGAAGTCGTGATGGGCGGTGGTCGTCGCCACTTCTTGCCTAAAGACGAAGCTTTTAACAGTGACGATGCCCTTAGCGCGGTTGAAGGCGACCGCACCGATGGTCTTGATTTAACGGCGCAATGGCAAGAGCAATACGAAAACGGTGTGTATGTTTGGGATCGGCCGGTTTTGAAGCCCTTAGCGATAATGCCGAGCGTGTGTTTGCACTGTTTAATGAATCGCATATGCAGTATGAGCAAGACCGCGAAAACGATATTGC
Source organism: Pseudoalteromonas sp. T1lg10 (assembly GCF_002964545.1). Classification (NCBI taxonomy): domain Bacteria; kingdom Pseudomonadati; phylum Pseudomonadota; class Gammaproteobacteria; order Alteromonadales; family Pseudoalteromonadaceae; genus Pseudoalteromonas; species Pseudoalteromonas sp. T1lg10. Next base: position 65,421 of record NZ_PQBV01000025.1, on the reverse strand, counting down.
CGGTGAGCCTTCGCTTTCTGAGATGACGGCTAAAGCCATCGATATCCTTGATAACAACGACAAGGGCTTCTTCCTGACCGTAGAATCGGGTCGTATCGATCACGCCCACCATGCCGGTAATGCTTACAACGCTCTGTATGACACCATTGAACTGGCCAAAGCGGTACAGCATGCGGTTGAAAATACCAATCCGGAAGAAACCCTTATCCTGGTTACTGCCGACCACAGCCATGTATTTACCATTGCCGGTTATCCGAAGCGTGGTAACCCTATCCTGGGTCAGGTTGTGGCCGTAGGCAGCGAGAAGCCAACTTTGGCCGCCGATGGTAAGCCTTACACTACCTTGGGTTACGCCAATGGTCTGGGCTTCCGTGACCTGGGCGTTGAAACCGATGCCGATGCCAGCTACAACGATGCGCCTATGGCGGGCCGCCAAGATATCACAGGTATGGACACATCGACTCCTGGCTTCCACCAGGAAGCAACTATTCCATTAAGCTCAGAAACTCATGCCGGTGAAGATATTTCTCTGCATGCCACGGGCCCAGGCGCACACTTGGCGCAGGGTGTTGTTGAGCAAAGCGTGGTTTTCCACATTATCGATTCGGCGCTTGAGTTAACCAAGCAATAAGGAATTAATAAAATGAAAAAGTTAAGTTTTCTTTCTCTAGCAGTGCTGGCTGCATTAGCTGGTTGCTCGGATGATGATGCGCCAAAGACCCTAAGCCTGGACAGCGCTATCCCGGTTGGTGACAGCCAGTGTATCAATGGCGGTGTTTTGACTCAGGTTGGTGCCGACGATAATGGTAACGGCCAGCTGGAGCAAGGCGAAGTAGATGGTAGTAAAACCGTTTGTAATGACGTTAAAACCTCACTGGATGCGTCTGAGCTGGCAAGCTTAACCAGCAACCCTTGGTTTACTGATGCGCAGCAAAAGGTGGGTCAGGCTCAGGAGCGTAGCGAAGCGTTAGCAACAACTACGGCCAAGGCTAAAAACGTGATCCTATTTGTTGGTGATGGCATGGGTGTTTCTACCGTGACTGCGGCGCGTATTCTTGCCGGTCAGCTAGAAGACAAGGCCGGTGAAGAACACCAGCTTAGTTTTGAAGCCATGCCTTACTCTGGTTTCGCAAAAACTTATAACGTCGATGCACAAACACCTGATTCGGCCGGTACCATGACCGCCATGGCCTCGGGCGTAAAAACCGATGCTGGCGTGATCGGTGTGGCCGAAGCGGTAGAGCGCGGCAGCTGTGCTTCTGTTTATGGTAACGAGCTGGTAACGGCATTAGAGCTGGCGGAAATTGCCGGTAAGTCTACCGGTATTATCTCAACGGCACGTATTACCCATGCCACTCCGGCGGCAACCTATGCTAAGTCGGCAGACCGTAACTGGGAAGATGTATCCGATATGCCGGCCGCAGCTGTGGCTGAGGGCTGTCAGGATATCGCCATGCAGCTGGTTAACTTCGAGGAAAACCTGGAAAAACGTTTCGCAGTAGATGTGGACGGTATCGAGGTAGTTATGGGTGGCGGTCGTCGTCACTTCCTGCCTAAAGACCCTGCATTTAACAGTGCCGATGCGCTTAGCAGCACAGAGGGTGATCGTACCGATGGTATCGACCTTACGGCTAAATGGCAGCAAGCCTATCCAAGCGGCACTTATGTGATGGATCAGGCCGGCTTCGATAAGATTGACCCGGCGAGCACAGAGCGCGTATTCGGTTTGTTCAACGAATCACATATGCAGTACGAGCAAGACCGTGCCAATGACGTAGCCGGTGAGCCGTCGCTGGCCGAGATGACCACTAAGGCCATCGACGTACTTGATAATAACAATGAAGGCTTCTTCCTGACTGTTGAAGCGGGTCGTATCGACCATGCTCACCATGCCGGTAATGCTTATAACGCCTTGTATGATACCGTGGCCTTTGCCGATGCGGTACAAGCGGCTATCGACAATACCAACAGCGAAGAAACCCTGATTATCGTTACCGCTGACCACAGCCACGTATTTACCATTGCCGGTTATCCTAAGCGTGGTAACCCAATTCTGGGTAAGGTTGTCGGTGTAGGCAGCGATAAGCCAACTCTGGCTGCCGATAACATGCCTTACACTACCTTGGGTTACACCAATGGTAACGGCTTTAAAGACTTGGGCGCAGAAACCGATGCCGACGCCAGCTATAACGGAGAAATCGTTACCGGTCGTGTTGACCTTAGCGGTATCGATACTGCATCTCCAGGTTTCCACCAGGAAGCCCTGGTACCTATGAGCTCAGAAACGCACGCCGGTGAGGACGTGGGTGTTTATGCTCAAGGCCCTGGCGCGCACTTGGTAACAGGTACCAATGAGCAAAGTTACATCTTCCACGTGATGAACTATGCCGCGGATCTGGTAGAGAAAGCCGAAGCCAAGTTAGCTAAGTAATAAGCCATGGGCCGAGCCGATGCTCGGCCCTGCTTATACCAATTCACTTAAATAGCTAATCATTCTAGCGGGCTAAATATCGTGCTAACTGCGTTAGAATTTTTCTATGTAGAATAACTACATAAGAAAAACTCCGCCTTGTTATCACATCATTTATCCAGCGCTATATTTGCTCACATACCTAACAGAATTGGTATTAAAGGAATGAAAATGAAGTATTTTCCCCTCGCGGCACTGTGTTGTGCCCTAACGGGTGTTGCCCACGCAGCCCCAGCCGAACAATGTGATGCCAATGCCGACGTGCTTAAAGCCAGCTATCAGCAGCAACAGGGCAAGCAGGACGGCAAAGACTTTAACCTGTGGCGTTTGCATCAGGAAGTTGCCCATCAGGCGATGGCTCAGGGCCTTGTTGAAAAATGGCAACGTTTAAGCGCAGGTCAGCTACGTCCAATACGCTATTTTGAGCAATACCAAAGAGGTATTGAGTACCAGCCCGGCGAGCTTAAAAGTCAGGGTCAAAAAATTGAGTGGGCCCAAAAGTATCAGTTAGTAAGCAATGCCTTACTGGAGCAACCGCTGCGCTCTGAGGGGCAGGGCTGCGAACGTGAAGAATTCTATGAGCATGGCAATGAGCAGCACAAGCTGGCCATTACCTGGCTGCCCGAGCTTAAGCTGGTAAAAAGCATGACCCTAAGCCAGCAGGACGATCAAGGTCAGTGGCAGCAAGTAAACAGCTTAAAGCTACAGGGTTATGAGCTTAACCCACAAGCGGTTGAGCGCCAGTTCGCACTTTGGGATAGTTACCAGAGCACCGACTATGCGGATGTTGGCGACAACGAGCAAGACCCCTTTCTGGCAAAAATGATTAACCAGGGTTTTATCGAGCATGGCGCTTCGGGCTTTTACAGCAGTGATGGTCAGGCGCTAAAGGGTGGTCATCATCATTAGTTTTTGTCGGGCCGCCGACAACGGCGGTCTTGTACTGCGCTGACTATCGCGGTCTTGTAGGTCGGTGCTTTGCGCCGACATCAGTGGTTATTTGATAGATATGGTCAGGTCACCGACAACGTTGTAGGTCAGGGTTCACCCTGACAATAAAGCGCTGCAGGAGCTCACTGCCGATACGGCCGACAATTGATAACCTTGCAAGGCTAAAGCCTCGCCTACAGGTAATCGCAGGTATTGTCAGGTAGGTCGGTGCTTTGCGCCGACAAAGGGAGTTACTGATAGATTTTGTCGCGTTGGGTGAGCGCGTTAAGAAAATAGTCCGGTGAACTATTTTTAGCAAGCGAACGCCTTGAGCCAGCGAAAGGCCGGGGACGGCAATCAAGCTTCATGAATGAATTTCTTGCACAGAGGTTAGTTTATGTCGCGTTGGCGACGACAACCAAAGAGGGAGTGATTCGACTCCCTCTTTGGAAACTCCCCGAACCCGTAATTCGCTAATGCTTCCGAACTCAGGTTTTTGTTAAGCGTTCCGCTTAGCTTTCAACACGGTTTAACGAGTCGTCCTGACTCGGTAAACCTAACTACGCAGTCCCCCTCCTCGCAGAGCTCGTCACCTTCAAGCGGCGCGAGTGAAACTGTTCACTCGCTTGTTTCCGCTTTCAGCCTATCTCGTTGTTTCAAGCACACTCCACAACAAAAGCCGATTTCTCCAGCGCGAATCTAAACGGGAAGTGGCGATCCCTGTGAGTGCGGTTTGGAATTCAAAGGCAGTGATCTTTGATCTCGTTATGTTATGTAATAAAACGGCTCGACTATCTAGGATAAAGCAATAACTATATGAAAATAGGGCACATAATAAATTACATAACGAGCCTTAGATGGCTCGATTAAGTGATGGCTCGGTTTAAATTGCACACCAGTTATTGTTTGCAATCAAAATGGCTGGTAACTTTTTGGTATTATTAAATAAAATTTTAGTTAGCGTGAAAAACCTAGGTTGTGGATAACTTCCTTAACCGGGAATTCGCACTAATACACTGTTAAGCGCTTTACTCGGCATCACACCAAGGATAATCAATGAGCTATGTAGCACCCGAAATTACGTTAGATGCTTTTCACTGTCCCTTTTGCGGAACATACGCACATATGGATTGGTCGTGGCTATCTAATAATCGTAAAGGCCAAAATATTGACTACCTAGAAGCTGATTGTTCGAGGTGTAGAAAGTCTAGTCTTTGGCTGGCGAAAGAAAAGCGGAATATTCAGGGTTACATTAAGCCAACATCTGGTGAGATGATCTTTCCGGACTTTGGTTCGGCTCCTCTTCCAGAGGGTGATATGCCCGAAGATGTAATAAAAGATTATCAGGAAGCGGCTAGTATATTTTCAAAGTCCCCGCGTGGTGCTGCTGCATTATTGAGACTTGGGCTGCAAAAACTATGCAAGCATCTTGGAGAAGAAGGAAAAAACATTAATGAAGATATTAGGAATCTGGCGTCGAAAAATATACTGCCGCCACTAGTGGTTAAAGTGGCAGATACTGTCCGAATAGCTGGTAATAACGCCGTTCATCCCGGTGAAATGTCGGATGAGGATTTTGATCATGTAGCCTCAAAGATGTTTGATCTTTTAAATTTCATTGTAAAAAAAGGCATATCGGAACCTAAAGAACTAGAAGCTCTTTACACAATGACTCCAGAGGGGCCTAGAAAAAGTGCGGAAACCCGCGATGCCAAATCTAAATCAGACAGCGCTTAACAAAGTATTGCAGCGGACGAGCCGCTGAATGCGGCGTTAATTCAAAGCAGACAGCTATTAAACTTACAACAAGCACCATGGCGTGCATTTCCATTAATAATTCTCAACAAAAAGGGCAGAGATGATATCTGCCCTTTTTAGTCATAAGCGCTTTAGTGCAATTAGTACTTAGTAGCGCGGTAACGCAGGGTTACTTCACCGTAAGGCTGGCTGCCCTGAACGCGTACCTTCCACTTGCCCGCGTTTGGGTTAGTGAACTGGCACAGCTCCTCTGAGCCGCTGTTGCGTGAGGCGCAATCGGCGTGCTTAACGGTGCCGCGGCGTTGCCTGCTGACATAGAGATCCGCATCGCCCCAGCCGCCTACCAGTTCGATATCCAGGTAATCGAAATCGCTAGGTAACTCTATGGTGAAGTTTTTCGGTTGGAACGAGCCGCTGATGGCGGTGAATTCGCCGCTGAGTTCTTCGCTTGGCTTTGGCTCTGCCTTAATAGCGACAATCACGGGGTCGTGATCCGAAGCGCGGTACGCATGGTCAGCGTACCAGCTGGCTTGTTGCTCTTGTGTTTTAAATTCCAGATTGTAATCCAGCACGCGCGGTTCATCGGCATTGATATGCCAATCCGTTGCTGCGACCACCTTGGCCATCAGACTGGGTGATGCGAGGGCATGATCCAGACTACCCATGCGGCCTTGGAAGTTATAGGAGTAGCTCAGGTTATCACCGTCCAGAGTCGGTAGCACGTTAGCAAAACCGGCGTCAGCAAAGGCTTGCATCGGCTCTTCCATGGCGTAGGCATTAATATCACCTACCAGTATGATGTCCTCGTCTTCAACACCGGTCGGGTGATTAGCAAGCCAGCTGGCAAATTCATTGGCGCCGGCAACTCGGGTGGCGTTAAAGCAGGCCTGGCCGTCATTTTGATCTGCATCCAGACCTTGAGCGTTGCCACAGCCGCCTTTTGACTTAAGATGCGCAACGGCAACGGTCAGCACCTCATCGGTGGCAATATCTTTAAATGTTTGCGCTATGGCGGCGCGGTTGCCATAGGCAAATGCACCCTGGTTGTTAATGGCGGCAAGGCCATTTTCCTCTACCTTGTCCTTGCGATAAATCAGCGCCGTGGTGATGGCATCGCTACCGACTTGGTCGACACCAAAATCGACAAAGGCATATTCGCCCTCGCTGCTGGCCGCATTCAGGGCGTTAACCAAAGAGCTCAGGGCACTGAAGTCACCAAAGCCATCGTTTTCGATTTCCATCAGGCCGATAATATCCGCGTTCATGGCGGTGATGGCGCTGACCAGTTTCTGCTCCTGGCGAATAAATTCTTCCAGGCTGTCGGCACCGCGAGCGGTGGGGAAGCCACCTTGCTGACCATCGCCATTGAAGTAGTTTAAGACGTTAAAGCTGGCTACCTTGATATCGCCCTCGGCCAAAAGCTGAGGTGCGTCCGTGCGTGGATTGGCGGCAACAAACTGAGGTGCCGTGCTTGGGTGCAGACGGTAACGATCAAAACCATATCCCAGTACCCCGGTCAGGTCGCTGACCGTGTCGCCCAGGCGCAGCGTGTTATAGGCATCAAGTCCTGGCGCCGGGTAGGCTATGTGAGCTGGGTTTTGACGGGTTGAGCCATCATCAAGCAGTAATTGCTTTAACAGGTTATCGGCTTCTACCGCATTGGCGGCAGCGCCGGGCAGGGCAACCTGAGTGCCTTGATACAAACGCTCGCTGGCCAGGCCTACTTCGCCGTAGCGCGCCAAGTTGTAGTTATCGACCACATACAGGGGCTGGGCAAGAGTCACCAGCATGCCTTCATAGGCTTCCAGGTCGTTTACATCCGCTACCGGCAGGGTCAATGGGGTTGCGCTCACCGCGGCGGTGCCACAATCGACCAGGGCGGTTACATCTTTAAGCTGGGTAGCGCCATAGTATTCGGCTACCGTGGCGATTAGGCGCACTCGCTCACCGACATTCACGTTATTATTCCTGTGATATACGAAGATACCTTCCGAAGTGCTTGGGTCGTTATCGCTTTGCAGTGAAGATAAGAAGAAGCCACTCAGCTCATTGCTGTTTTGGAAGTCGGCACTGACCACTGCCTCAACCACCACCTGCTCACCGGCCATGGGGCTGACCGCACCATTACCCTGAATGCTGTGGATGGCCGTGGCGGTATCAGCACAGGTCAGGCTGAAATCCGGCTCTGGTTCAGGCTCTGGCTCAACCGGCGGGTTAGTGCCCAGATACTGACCGAGATCGCTAAAGTTATCATTGCCGGCGCCGCTAAAATAAGCGCTTGGATCATAAGGTGAGGTGATATCCGTGCGTGCCGGTGTGCCATTGATGCGGCGCAGGGTATTGTTTTGTGTTGTACTTGTGCCAGCACCCCAGCTTGAGCCTGGGTCCATACCCACCTGACCCATGCTGTCGATAACCTCGCCTTGCTTGCTCAGTACTATGGCATCATCACCATTAAACCAGCCGCTGCCATTGGTTAAAGAAGCGGTTGCAAGTATCTCTGCCGCCGCCAGACTATGAGCGGCAACATACACGCCTTGCGGCGCTAAGGTGCCCGTCAGCGGTAGGGTTAAGCCGGCGCTGCTGCTGCCGTTAAAATAAAAGGCTAACTGGTACTGGCTTAAATCGATTTCGCTGTCGGTCGGGTTGTAAAGCTCGATGGCCTTGTTATTGCTGCTGCCTTCAACGTATTCGGAGATAAAAATATCCGCTTGTGCCGAGAGCGACACAAAGGCGCTGGCAACCGCCAGTGCTATCGGTGTAAAGGTGTTTTTCATGGTATGAATCCCGTGTTTCTAGTTAGATTAACCCTTAAAGGGGTACATAGTTTACGGGGGAGAGGTTACACTTAGGTGTCAATAATTTAACCTAAATGTGATGATTTTAGGGTCTGTTGACCTTTGTTGTTTGTTTCTGCAGCAGTTTGTAGCGGATTTATACAAGGCGGCACATGTGTGGTGTAGTTATTCTACATGAACATGTAACAACACAGTAGAAATGCGCTACAAGCGCTGCCCTACGGGTTCATCTAAACGCATCCTGCTCTGTGTTACTCGCTATGAACATAGAATGACTATGCATCATAACGAGCGTCGTGATCAGAATGCGTTTAGATTGAACATAAAGTAAACAGCAAAGATAAACAGACCCTAATAAAAGGACGATAACCCAAGCTACCGTCCTCTAAGAAATTATTTCTCGTTAAGCCAAACAGCGGCTTGTTTGGCGAAGTAGGTAAGAATGCCGTCGGCACCAGCACGTTTAAAGGCCAGCAGGGATTCCATTATGGTGTCACGCTCGTTTAACCAGCCGTTGTTAATGGCGGCCATATGCATGGCGTATTCGCCGCTTACCTGATAGGCAAAGGTAGGTACCGCAAATTCGTCCTTTACGCGACGGACAATATCCAGATACGGCATGCCCGGCTTTACCATCACCATGTCGGCGCCTTCTTGCAGGTCCAAAGCCACTTCACGCAAGGCTTCGTCCGAGTTGGCCGGGTTCATCTGATAGGTTTTCTTATCCGCACCCTTAAGGTTACCCGCAGAGCCCACCGCATCGCGGAACGGGCCATAGTAGCTGGACGCATACTTGGCCGAGTAGGCCATGATTTGCGTATGGATAAAACCATGTTCTTCCAGGGCTTCACGAATGGCGGCGATACGGCCATCCATCATATCCGATGGGGCCACCACATCGGCACCAGCCTCGGCATGAGACAGCGCCTGCTTCACTAGGATTTCCGTGGTCACGTCGTTGATCACATAGCCGTTGTCATCAATGATGCCGTCCTGACCATGTACCGTGAAGGGGTCTAATGCCACATCTGTGATCACCCCAAGCTCAGGTACCGCTTCTTTAAGGGCGCGTACAGTGCGTTGAGCCAAACCTTCCGGGTTGTAGGCTTCTTCCGCGTGCAGCGACTTTTTATCGCCAGGCGTCACCGGGAACAAGGCAATGGCAGGCACACCAAGGGCTGCCAATTCTTTGGCTTCTTCAACCAGAAGATCGATAGACAGGCGCTCAACGCCCGGCATCGACTCTACCGCTTCGCGACGGTTTTTTCCTTCCAACACAAAAACGGGGTAGATCAGATCATTGACGCTAAGCTCATGCTCTTGGGTCAAACGGCGTGAAAAGTCGTTTTTGCGCAAACGGCGCATACGGGTGTAAGGAAATAAATCGAGTCCTGATTGAGGCATGGTGCTCTCCTGTACATTGAGTGTAAGCCGGCAAGGCGATGCCGCGCAGTATAGTTGGCCATTTTACCAGCTAATCCAAGGGGATGCTCTGGCAATGAGATAATTTGTTGATGTCGCGCATAGTTATCGGCGCGTTTGTCTTTAGCGGTCGAGGGCAAACAGGGTGTTGAAGTTGGCGATGCTGAGGGCGCTTATTTGTTCTTCCGGTACCCGATAATGTTCGCTTAGATGCGCAACTACATAGGGCAGATGAGCCGGTTCGCAGCGGCGTGATTTAGGCTTAGGGCTAATGGTGCGCGGCAACAAATAGGGGGCGTCGGTTTCCACAAGCAGCTTATCCATGGGAATAACATTGAGCGCATCGTTAAGCTCGCCGCTGCGGCGCTCGTCGCATACCCAGCCGGTAATGCCCAGATACAGGCCCAGGTCTAAATAATTTTGTGCCTGCTGGCGGTTGCCGGTAAAGCAGTGCAATACCCCGCGGGGTTGATACTCACGTAGCATGGCAAGCATATCGTTATGGGCATCACGCTCGTGTAAATACACCGGCATATTGAGCTCGTTAGCAAGTGCTAACTGACTGGCAAATATTTTTCTTTGCTGGGGGCGGGGTGAAAAGTCACGGTTATAGTCAAGGCCGCATTCGCCTATGGCAATCACTTCCTTGGCCTGGGCCATGGCGCTGAGATTGGCGGCGAAATCGTCCGTGGCATCCTTGGCATTGTGGGGGTGAATGCCGGCGCAACTATAAAGGTTAAATTGCTGCGCCAGAGCCAGCGCTTCTCGGCTGTCGGCTTCATCGCAGCCGATCACCATCATGGATTGAACGCCGGCCTCGCGAGCGCGGGCAACAACGGCATCAAAGTCATGGCGAAATTGACTGCTGCTGAGGTTAACGCCGGCGTCGATCATATTAGTCGGTGCGTTTTACGCGGATACTTTTATTGCTGCCTTGTTTTTTCAACAAGAAGGAATTGAACATGGCGCGACTGATCACTACGGTATCGTTTTTACTGATACGGAATGATTCAGTGCCAACCTGGCGCCAGCGCTGACCGTTGTCCAGGGTAATGATAAGCTCACCGTATGGCGCTTCTTTAATGCTGCTGACCTTGGCTACAAGTTCATCACCATTTTCTTCATTGCGCTGTTTGTGCTCTAAGCCAAAATCACCCTTGTCTTTTTTGCCCTTGTTGGCGGCGTTTGCATTGGCATTGCCTGCAGCCGCGGCAGAAGCCTCTGCGCCTTTGCCTTGTGACTTACCAGCCTTGTTAGCAGGCACATTGGCAGGCATGCTGTCGATTGGTTTGCCGGCCATGATGTTGTCATAACATAAAAGGCGACGAAAATCGTTTTCGATAAAGCTACACGCTTTTAAGGCCTGAATATTTACACCATCATCGGCCTGAGCCGTGGTGCTTAGGGTGGCTAGTAATGCTAGCGAGGCGGGCACGAGGTATTTTTTCATTGCTTTTCTTCCTGTGATTCTTCCGATGACGGTTTCGCGCTGTAAAATGCAGCCAAAATAAGGCCAAGCTCAAATAATAACAGCATGGGCAAGGCAAGCAAGGTTTGTGATAGCACATCCGGTGGCGTTAGAAACATCGCCAGTACAAAGGCACCGACCACTATATAAGGGCGCTTTTCTTTAAGGCTGGTGGTCGAGGTGACGCCGCTCCAGCATAACAACATGATGGCGACGGGAATTTCAAAGGCGATGCCAAAGGCCAAAAACAACTTAAGTACAAAGCCTAAGTAGCTGCTGATATCCGGCGTCAGGGTCATGACCTCGGGGCCAATGCCGGTGAAAAAGCTGAGGATAATCGGCAGCACGACAAAATAACAAAAGGCGATACCGCCGTAAAACAGCACTATGCTTGAGAGCAGCACGGGGATCAGCATACGCTTTTCATGGGCGTATAAGCCGGGCGCTATAAAGGACCAGATTTGGTGCAAAATAAAGGGAATGGCGGCAAAAAGCGCGACAAACAAGGTCAATTTAAAGGGCGTAAACAGCGGGGCCGTCACATCTGTGGCGATCATCTGGCTGTTTTCAGGCAGATTTTCTACCAAGGGGTTGGCGACGAAGGAGTAAATATCATTGGCGAAATAAGCCAGGCCAATAAAGATCACCAATACCGCAATCACAGAGCGCAACAAGGTGTTACGCAGTTCAAGTAAGTGCGAAATAAAGCCGGATTGCGCGGGTTCAGTCATGATTTTTCTTTGTGCTTTGCAGGTCGTTGCTGGTGTCTGTGGTAGGCTCGGACGTTATGCCCGCTTGCTCTTTATTCTGGACGCTTGTTGCCGTGCTATCCGTATTCTCATAGCTGCGTGTGACCGACTGTGCGGCGCGCTGTAATTGCGCCACCGATTCTTGCAGTTCCGGGGAAATATCGCTCATATTTTGCTGCTCGGCTTTTTTGAGGTTCTGATGTAGCTCATGCACGCGCAGCTCTTCGCTGACTTCGGCGGAAATATGATTAGCCATGGTTTTGATTTTGCGTATCCAGGTGCTGACGGTACGTATGGCCACCGGCAAACGCTCGGGGCCCAATACGATCAGGCCAACTATGGCCACAACCAGCAATTCCCACATGCCCATCGGCGCTTATACCTTGTCTTTATCTTGCGCAGCGGTTTTATCGGCGGCCGGGTTGGTCGCGTTATCTTGCTCGCTGATCTTTTCTTGAGTGGTCGTTTCGGTTTTATCTTCGTCTTTTACGGCCTTCTTAAAACCTTTCACCGCACTGCCTAGATCGCTGCCGATGTTACGTAGTTTTTTGGTGCCGAATAGCAATACGATGATCGCTAAAACGATAAGTAGCTGTACCCAGCCGACGTTACCAATGCCCATATTATGTACTCCAATATGCGGATAATTGTTCGACGAGTATACCTTGTACTACGTCGAGCTAATAGTATAAATCTTTACGGGGGAGACCCTATCCCTTTCGCCAACCCAGCCAACAAAGGCCTGCTCCCAAGGTGGCGCTAAGTGCGGCCCCAGTATACCAGTGGTTGATGACCAAAATACTACTGACTATCAAGGCACTGCAACCAATTAAGGTAAGCAGCACGGGTTTGTGGTTATTGGCCTGGGGTGGCGGCTGCAGATGCTGGCGCTTCAGCGCGTGATAGAGCAAATCCGGGATCTCGGGCATCTTTTCCGCCCAAAATGGCAAATTAGCATACATTTGCTTGGCCACGGCCCAAGGACCTACTTGTTGTTTGACCCAATCTTCCAAGAAAGGTTTCGCCGTTTGCCACAGGTCCAACTGCGGGTAGAGCTGGCGACCCAGGCCTTCAACATAGAGCAAGGTTTTTTGCAGTAACACCAGTTGCGGCTGCACTTCCATATTAAAACGTCGTGCCGTATTGAACAGGTTAACGAGCACATGGCCGAAGGAGATCTCCGCCAGCGGCTTATTAAAAATGGGCTCACACACGGTGCGAATAGCAAATTCGAATTCTTCTATGCTGGTATCGGCGGGCACCCAGCCCGAGTCCACGTGCAGCTCCGCCACCTTGCGGTAATCGCGGTTGAAAAAGGCGATAAAGTTCTCTGCCAGGTAGCGTTTATCGTCCTTGTTCAGGGTGCCGACAATGCCGCAGTCTATGCCTATATACTGCGGGTTGTGCGGGTTCTCGTGAGAGACAAAAATATTGCCCGGGTGCATATCGGCATGGAAGAAGCTGTCGCGGAATACCTGAGTAAAGAAGACCTCAACGCCACGCTCGGCCAGCAACTTCATATTGGTACCTTGCTTTAGCAGGGCATCGGTGTCGGAGACAGGAATACCGTAAATGCGCTCCATCACCAGCACATTGCTGCGGCTGTAATCGCTGTACACATAGGGAATGTAGAGGGATTCAGAACCTTCAAAGTTGCGTCTGAGCACAATGGCATTGGCGCCTTCACGCATTAAATCCAGCTCATCGAGCAGGGTTTTCTTATACTCTTTGACCACCTCAACCGGGCGTAAACGACGGCCCTCGCGCAGTAGTTTGGCCACCACCTTGGCGCATTGTTGCATCAGGGTCAGATCCGCATCGATCTGCTTTTTGATATCGGGGCGAATGACCTTAACCACCACTTCCTGATGCTCGCCGCTGCCATCGGCCAGCTTGGCGGTATGTACCTGAGCGATGGAGGCAGAGGCTAATGGGGTGGTGTCGAATTCGCTGAAAACGGCGCTAATATCGTCGATTTCTAACGCCTGTTCGATAATTTTCTGCGCCAGGTCGCCGCTAAACGGCGGCACCTGGTCTTGCAGCAGCGCCAGTTCGTTGGCGATCTCAGGAGGCAAGAGGTCGCGGCGGGTAGACAGCATTTGTCCAAATTTAATCCACACCGGCCCTAGGGTTTGCAGGGCCAGGCGTAGGCGCATGCCAGCGGGTTTGTCGCGATGGCGGTTGCGCAACCAAAAGGCGCTGCTTCTGGCCAGTTTGGCAAACCAGGGCAGTTTATGGCGCGGCAGCAGCTCATCAATGCCGTATTGCAATAAGGTTTTGGTGATGAAATACAGTCGCGCTACGGCCACAATTAACCTCTTGTTTGCTGCATTGGCATTTGCGCCAATAGTTTATCTAGGCGCTGTTCCAGCTGTTGGACATCGCTCTTTAATTGGCGATTCTGACGCGTGAATTGGGTCAGTTCCAGCGGGTGAATGCTTACTTTAAGCTCGTCTTGTAACAGCGTCAGCAGGATATGATCCAGCTTGCCTTGTGCTTCTAACGCCCGGGCTTTGCTTTGGCTGACAGCTTGCCATAATAACTGCGCTGGCGCATCGCCGATATATTGCGACCAATGTTCCGGCCAGTCGATATCGAGCTCGCTAAAGGCCTGACTAAAGGCCTGGGCAAGATGAATATCGCCGTCGATATCGAGTTTATGTTGGCGGATAAGCTGGGTCAGGCGCGATGGCTCTTTAAGCTTCATCAGGGTGTCGGTATCGGCACTGATAAAGCAATCACTGTACTCGGGCTGTGCATCATGCACTTGCAGCATCAGGCCTTCGCTGGCGTAGACGACGCTGATAAATTGCTGCCAGTCGCGCACATGCACCACCAGGCTCTGCCCCTGTACCTTGGCAAGGCGGGCCTGCACCTGAGGGTCGAGGGAGATTAGCCTGTTGGCGAGTGTTTCTACGGCGGCGATAGCAAAATGCCCGAGCATGGCCGCTCCTTAAAACTTAAAGCCGCGATGCAGGGCAACGATACCGCCGCTCATATTCTGATAGCTGGTCTGCTCAAAGCCCACGTCTTTCATCATGCCCTCTAATGTTTCTTGATCCGGGTGCATACGAATAGACTCGGCAAGGTATTTGTAAGACTCGCTGTCATTGAGCACTACCTGGCCCACCTTAGGCAGAATATTGAAGGAATAGATATCATAAAGCTTAGTCAGTACTTCATGCTCAGGCTTGGAGAATTCCAACACCAGCAGACGACCGCCTGGCTTAAGCACGCGATACATGGAAGCCAAAGCCTTGCTTTGGTCGGTCACGTTACGTAGACCAAAGGCGATGGTGATCACGTCTATGCTGTTGTCCGGAAACGGCAGCTCTTCGGCGTTCATCTGTACATATTCGATGTTGCTAACCAGGCCACGGTCGCGCAATTTGTCACGACCTACCTTGAGCATCGAATCATTGATATCGCCCAAGATCACGCGGCCGGTATCGCCAACCAGCTGGCTGAATTTAGCGGTCAGGTCGCCGGTACCACCGGCTAAGTCAAGAATTGTCTGGCCTTTGCGGGCGCCCGAGCTGGCTATGGTTACGCGTTTCCATAGACGATGAATGCCAAAAGAGAGCAAATCATTCATTAAATCGTATTTAGCTGCGACCGAGTGGAAAACATCGGCAACATGAGCCGCTTTTTCGTTTGCCGCGACCGTTTTATAACCAAAATGCGTGGTTTTTTGCTCAGCTTCTTTCATGGTAATTCAAGCCTAGAGGGAATTTGGCCATAGTGTACTTGAGGGCCCGTAACAGCTCAAGGATTAAGCCATTTTTACGCTCGCTCTGATTTTGCCTAATGCCTATAACGGCAGGGCACAAAACAGCGAGGCGAACAAAAGAAGGGAGATTTGGTCGCATCGACTTTGACACACATAGCCGCTGGGCTAGAGTAGGGCATCATAGTGCATTGCAATAACGAGAACAGAAATATGCAGTCTCCCTTTAAGTTGAAAACATTGGCCCTGGCCACTGCCTTGGTATTGGGCGTTAGTGCCTGTGCGGCGCCCAGCAAAACCGCGCCCCTGAACCAGGATGAGACCTTTACCCAGGTCGCCGAGCAAATCGTCAAATATCGCGAAAGTGTGAATCCTTACAGGCAAGAGGTGGACGGTTATCTGCTGGCCAACCTCAGCCCCGAGTACCTCAAGGCGCAGTACGAGCAACGCCAGGCCTTGCTTGCCCAGCTTGATGCCATAGATAGCGAGGCACTCAGCGGCGAGAACAAGATCAATCTACAGATTATCCGCGCTCAGGTGCAGAACCAGCTGGATGAGTATCGCTTTAATACCCATTATATGCCGCTGACCTCAGAGTACGGCTTTCACTCGTCGCTGTCCTTTATGGTTGCCCGTGGCGATTACAGCTCAAAAGCTGGTTTTGAAACCTACCTTAAGCGCTTAAGCCAGGTGCCGCGTTTCTTCGAGCAGAATATTTATTGGATGAACAAGGGCCTGGAAACCGGTCTGACTCAACCTAAGGCGGTACTCGCCGGTTATGAAGAGTCCATCAGCGCCTTTTTGGTGACTGATGTTACCGAATCCGAGTTTTATGGGCCTTTTAAGCAAAATACCGCCGGTATCAGCGATGATGAATTTGCCCTGCTACAAAGTCAGGCCAAGGAAGTGATCGGCAAGCAGGTGTTGCCGGCGTATCAAAACTACTATGACTTTTTCGTTAACACCTATCGCCCCGGTGCCCGCGATACCATAGGCATCTCTAATGTGCCTAACGGCGAGGCCTTTTATGCCAATCGCGCCAAGCATTACACCACCACCGAGATGACGCCAAAGGAAATCCATGAACTGGGTTTGCAGGAAGTAAAACGCATCCGTGGTGAGATGCAGGCGATCATCGAAGAGCTTGGCTTTGAAGGCAGTTTTGCCGACTTTGTTGAGTTCTTGCGTACCGATCCGCAGTTTTACGCCACCACCCCGGAAGAGTTGCTGAAGGAAGCGTCTTATATCGCCAAAAAGATGGACGCTCAGTTGCCAAAATTGTTTAAGGAGTTGCCGCGTAAGCCGTATGGTGTTGCGCCGGTTCCCGCCAACATAGCCCCTAAATACACCACGGGCCGCTACTCGGGCTCCAGCCGTGATGACGAAGCTGGCTTCTACTGGGTCAACACCTATGCCCTGGATAAGCGCCCCTTGTATGTGTTGGAAGCACTGACCTTGCACGAAGCGGTACCGGGTCATCACCTGCAAATTTCCCTTAATGCCGAGCTGGATTACCTGCCAAGCTATCGCCGTAATGCCTATCTATCGGCCTTTGGTGAAGGCTGGGGTTTGTACAGTGAATACTTGGGTATTGAAGCGGGCTTCTATCAAGACCCTTATAGCGACTTTGGTCGCCTCACCTATGAAATGTGGCGTGCGGCGCGTTTAGTGGTGGATACCGGCATGCATATGTTCGGTTGGTCGCGCCAGCAGGCGCTGGATTTTATGAGCGAAAACACAGCATTATCACTGCATAATGTGAAAACGGAAACGGATCGCTATATCTCCTGGCCGGCTCAGGCACTGTCGTACAAAATTGGCGAGCTGACCATTAAGCGCTTACGTGCCAAGGCGGAAAAAGCCCTGGGTCATGACTTTGACGTGCGCGAGTTCCACTATCAGGTCTTGCGTCATGGTTCTATTCCACTTAATGTACTAGAGCAGCAAATTGACCAGTATATTGCTGAGGCATTAGCGACCAAGAAAAGCTAGAATGCTGAAATATTACAAGAAATTGGGCGCCTAAGGCGCCCAAATAGTTAGGGGTAAGGCGAATTATGCCGATATTGATTAAGCGCCTTTTGCTCACCATTCGCAGCCATATCGACCAGCTCAGTTGGCAGGCGGTGGTACTCGCAATTTTAGCGCATATGGGGATAACTTGGCTGCTGCTGGCGGCCGCCGGTGAGCAGGCGCTGCTGGCGCCAAACACGTTTTTTTATTATTACGTGGTCACCACTTCAACCGTGGGGTATGGCGATTTAAGCCCAGGCTCAGATCTGGGGCGCCTGCTGGTGGCCCTGGTGCAAATTCCTTTCGGTTTGGCATTATTCGGTATGCTGCTGGGTAAGGCCGGACAAACCATTACACATATAATAAGGCGTGCTATGACAGGTGAAAAAGACGTAACGCATTTTGCTAACCACATCATTATTTTCGGTTGGCACCCAGTGCGCACTCGCAAAATGGTGCGCTACATTCTTGCCGATGACAAACGGGTGCGCAGAGACATAGTGCTGGCGGTGACCGATGATATTGAGCACCCTTTCTTTTCTGAGCCCAATGTCAGCTTTGTAAAACTGAGCAGCTATACCGATGAAGAGCAACTCAAGCGTGTTGGTATCAGTACCGCCGATCGCATCATAGTGGAAGGGGCGGACGATAACCAAAGCTTCACCACGGCGCTGAAAATCAGCAAGTTAGTGAAGGAAAGCGCCCATATCTGTGCTTATTTCGATGATGAAAGTAAGGCGCAAATGCTGAGCGAGCACTGTGCCAACGTTGAATGCAGCTCTAACCGTACCGCCGAGGTGCTGGTTCGCTCGATGGAAGACCCAGGTGCCAGTCGAGTGCAGCAGGAAATTATGTCGAGTCTCCATGGTGACACGCATTTCTCCATGGTGATCCCAAACGAAGTCAGTCGCTTCACCTATGCGGATATTTTTGAGCTCTTTAAGCGCCAGTATGACGCCACCATTTTAGGCATTGCCCATAATCGCAGCGCCCTGGATATGGATCTCAACCCACCGCTTGATTACGCCATTCAGGGCGGCGATATTATTCACTATATTGCCCCGGTACGCGTTCTTGCCGCCGAGGTAAAGTGGCCGTAATTGGTATTACTCACCTTCCCTGAGCAGCCAATCCAACCCTTGGATTGAGGTGCTTGGGAAAGCGGTGGCATGACGAGCCTCCTCCATGATCCTCAGTTTGATTTGGCTGTGACTCGCCGGCAGGCTGCGCAGCTTATCAAACAGGGCCTGTGCGCCGGCCACCATATCCTGCCCCTCGCCATACGCTGGGGTTTCTAAACTACCCACACCTATATAGACCTTGGGCGCTGCCTTACTGGGCTTTAGCTCTAAAGCCAGAATAGACTGGTTATCAAACCACACCGATGGGCTGCCCAGAATATAGTTGCTGAACATATCCGGTTCTTGCAGCAGTAAATAGGCGCCGAACAGTCCACCTAAAGAATTCCCCATATAGGTGCGCTGCGTTGCCAGAGCGCGGTAATTTTTTTGTATATGGGTAAATACCTGTTCGCGAATAAAGCGCGCATGTTTCGCTGCTTCGCCAGTGGCCAGCTTCCAGCTCGATTCTTTGGTTGGGGTGTAATCACGAACGCGGCTGCTCTGGCCCTTGTCGCCTTGAGCGTAACCAATGGCAACTAAAATGGCCTCGGGCATGGCCCCTGAATTCATCGGGAAGCGAGTGGCCCCAGAGACCAGTTGAAAACTGTAATGGCCGTCGGTGAGGTAAATAACCGGGTAGTGTCTACTTGGGTTTTTAGCATAGGAAGCTGGCAGCTTAATATACAGGGGGTAGGTATGCTGGCTATGGTGATCCGTTAATTCGATGACCTGGCTGCGGGGGATGGAATACGCGCCTTGTTGGCCATAGGTAAGTCCGCAAAAGAGTAATAACAGCAGTGAGAATAACCGCATAAACACACCTAAAATCAATTAATTTGCTTCAATTTTGCACCATACTAGCAGCTATCTAGCAGCTATACTTTGACGGCGACCATAAATTAATTACCTTGGTTGCCAACCTTTTTGCTTGCTACTGCGTCTTGTAATAAAGATTTGATTTTCACTATGACAGAAACCACCACGGCGTTATTGGTTCTGGCCGCACAAAAAGGGGACGCGAGCGCCTTCTCGGCCTTGTGTGAGGGCCACTATCAGGGCAGTTACCGCTTTGCCTTTAAGCTCTGCCAGTGTGAGCAGGATGCGGCGGATCTCACTCAGGAGGTATGGAGCAAGGTGGCCAAAGATATTCGCGTTTTGCTTGAGCCCAGTGCCTTTAAAGCCTGGTTGTTTCGCGCCGTATATCGGCGCTTTATCGACCTAACGCGACGTCGGCAAAAAGAACGGCTGGTGGCCGAGCCACCGCAGCAACAATGCGGGGATACGGCCAAGGTAGAGCGGCATTTAGACTTACTCGCCCTGATAGCCCAATTGCCAGACGTGGAGCGCCATAGTGTGTATTTGTTTTATTTAGAAGAGTTGCCCATAGCGGATATCGCCAAGGTACTCGATACGCCACCAGGCACAATTAAATCGCGCTTACACAGTGCTAGGCAGAAATTAAGCCAGTGGGCCCAAGATGAAAGAGGAAGCGAGCATGAATCTAGAGCAGCAAATTAAGTCGGAGCTGGCGCAGGAGCGCCAGCAATTAGACGGTATTTTAAGTCGGGATGAGGGCTTATTTGCCCGCTTGGGGCAAACCTATCAGGGCTCCATGCGCTTCTGGGTATGGTTTTCAACTCTGTTGGCCTTGATTGCCACGGCTGCCTTTATTTATTGCGGCTATCGCTTTTACATCGCCACTGAGGTCGGTGCCCAGATTTTTTGGGCGGTGTGGTTTATCGTCGGCCTTATGGTGCAGATTGCGGTGAAGCTATGGATCTTTATGGAAATGAACCGCAACTCCATTATTCGCGAGATTAAACGCACCGAGTATTTATTGCTTGAGCGCAGCCATAAAAAAGCCACCGAGTAGGTGGCTTTTTCGTTCGTTGTTAGTCCAGGGCCTTAAAGCGAATGGCGGTACCGCCGCTGGGCGCCAGCTTAAGCGTAAGCTGGTCCTTGCTGGTGACCACCTGCTTGCTGATGGTCATGCTGTAGGGGTTATTCACCCATTCGGCATCCTCGCCATCGGCATAAATCTGCGCCTCAAAGCGTTTACCCGGCTCTAAAAAGTCGAGCTTGATATCGACCTTGCGGGCTTCACCATCGGTAATGGCGCCCAGATACCAGTCGTTACCACTGTAGTGATCGCGCTTGCGTTCCTTACGGGCAAAAACCACATACTCACCCATTTCACCGGCAATGGCCTGGCTTAGCTCCCAATCGGTGGGCACATCCTGGATAAACTGGAAGGCATCCGGCTTGGCCAGGTAGTTACGGGGTAAATCCGCCGCCATTTGCACCGGGCTGTAGAGCACCACATAGAGCGCCAGCTGTTTCGCCAAGGTGGTTTGCGGGCGGTTGGTATCCGCGCCTAGGCCGTTAAAGCCCATATCGAATATCCCTGGAGTGAAGTCCATCGGCCCCGCCAGCATGCGGGTGTAGGCCAGCATGGGCGTATGTGCCGGTGGATTCGGCGGTGTGCCCCAGGCATTAAATTCCTGACCACGCGAGCCTTCACGGGTGATCCAGTTCGGGTAGGTGCGGCGCAGGCCGGTATCTTTGATCGGCTCATGGGTATTGATGCTAAGCTGATACTTGGCCGCCATTTCAAGATTGTAGAGGTATTCGTTAGCCATAAACTGGCCGTCGTGCCACTCGTAGCGGGCGATACCCTGCTCATCGATGCGCTTAATATTGCCGCCATCGGCAACATAGCCGGTTTTGATCTGGCTTACGCCATGTTGTTGGTAGAGCTTAAAGGCGTCTTCCATCTGGTTGCGATAGTTGCTGACATTGCCCGAGGTTTCATGGTGACCGATCAGTTTCGCACCCACCTTTTCACCGTGTTTGGCAATGGCGGCTAGGTCGAAATCATCATAGCTTTTGGTAAAGCTAAAGACATCGCCATTAAAGAACCAGTCGCCGTCCCAGCCTTGGTTCCAGCCTTCAACGAGCACGCCATCGAAGCCATATTTGGCGGCAAAGTCCAGGTATTCAATGGTGTTTTCTGTGGTGGCGCCGTGTTTTTCACCGCTGCCCCAGGTGTTTTCATTGATATGCATGCCCCACCAGATACCCACGTATTTACCCGGCTTAACCCAGGATACATCGCCGAGTTTATTCGGCTCATTGAGGTTGAGGATCAGGTGCGAGTTAAGTAAGCCTGTGGCCTTATCGGCGATTTGAATGGTACGCCAGGGGGTGGTGAAACCGTTTTCGGTTTTTACCGCAATGCCGTCGGACCAGGGCGTTAAATCGGCTTTAAAAATACCCGGGCGACGCTGGTTCAAAGTCATGCCGGCATAATCGACCAGCGCGGCTTCGTGAATACTGATATGGACGCCATTGCCCATTTTCAGGGTAAAGGGCGTATGAACATGGGCTGCCTCGCTGGCGTCGGTGCGCTTATAGACGTACTCGTAACGGTTCCAGCCACGGGCCGGGATCCACAGCGCTTCGTTGTTTTGTCCGGCCAGAGCAAACTCGGTGAGCTCATCGGTGATCTGGTAGTCGGGGCGCTCTTTGCCTTCTAATTCATAACGAAAGCCCAGACCGTCATTAAAGGCGCGCACCCGCACCCTGTAGTTGCGGCTGGCATCGCTTTCATCGCTGAAGGTAACCGCCAGTTCGTTGTGATTGTCACGGATAAGGCGCTGCTCACCCCAGGGCTGTTGCCAGCTTTGGTCGACGCTTTGAGTTTGCGTCTCGGTGATCACCAGGCCATCGCGTAGCGGTGCCGCGTCCTTAAAGTAAAAGCCGAGCTTGGATGAGTTAATCACCGGCTTACCGGCAAACGTCACCTGGTAACTTGGGGCGCCTTCATCACTTAAAGAAATTTGGATCTGGCCGTCGGGAGAGCTGACGCTCACGGTTTTTGCCAGCGCTAATGGCGATGCCAAAAGCAAAGGGATAAATACTCGCATTGACTTGTCCTGGTAATACATAACGCCTAAAGAGAAATCTTAGGGTAAGGTGAATCCAGGGTGATCACATAGAAACTGCATACGTATTCAAAGGCGAGGGGCTAGCTGCAGAGGTAAAAAAGGCGAGTTGAACTCGCCTTTTTTTATTTTGTTTCGCCTGCGAAGGCTCTTGCCATAAATGGCGGCTCGCTTAAGGCGCCCTGGTGGATACCCGGGGTGTAGTATTCGGTTTGTAGTGCTTGTGGATCACAGGCGCGGAAGCCGTCGAAACCCATGCCTTTACGAGCCAGAGTCACAGACCATAAACCCGACGGGTAAATAGGCTGTGGGAATGGCAAGGTTTGCAAGGCGCCAAAGCCCACTTCCTTCATCGCACCGCGCATTTCCAATAGTAATGGCATATGCATTAGCGGGCTTTCGCTTTGCTGTACCAGCACGCCGCCAGGGCGCAGGGCTTGCAAGCAGCTTTGGTAGAAGGCGTGGTTGAACAGGCCTTCACCCGGGCCAACCGGATCTGTGCCGTCAACAATCACTACGTCGATAGACTCAGGCGCGGCTTCGCGCATGTATTTGATGCCGTCATCAAATAACAAGGTTGCGCGTGGGTCCTGGTTTGAAGTGCACAGCTCAGGGAAATACTTCAGCGACATCTCGGTAACTACTTGATCTATATCGATTTGCGTGACCGACTCTACGCTGTCGTGCTTAAGCACTTCACGCAGGGTGCCGCAGTCGCCGCCGCCGATGATCACCACGTTTTTCGGATTCGGGTGGCTGAACAGCGCAGGGTGGGCGATCATTTCATGGTAAAAGAAATTCTCGCGGGTACTCACCATGGTGCAGCCGTCAATGATCATCAGGTTGCCAAAGTCGGTGGTTTCATACATGGCAACATGCTGAAAGGGAGACTGTTTTTCTTCAAGTAATTTGTTGATACGCAGTGAGAAAGCACTGCCATCACGGTCACTGATTTCGGTAAACCAGTGGTTTTTATCTAAACTTGTCATGTGTTACATAATCACCAATAAATGAGAAACGCAATTTTGCCAGTGTGCAGGGCAATGCTCAATCACATTTTAGCTGCATTTATGTGATTTTCTATTCGCTAGTGGCAATAAGAGGTATTAAACTAGCGGCAAATTCTTGGGTCAATATTGAGAGCAGAGTTATGGAAAAGGGTCCCCTGACAGGTCACCCAGCGGGTTACCAGGTCGCTCAATCCGTTTATAACGTTAGTCATTGGAGCGATGGCTACTTTGATATTAACGCTCAGGGTGAGCTGGTGGCTTATCCCGATGGCGATAAAAATAAACCCGGTTTGGCATTAAATGCCTTAGTCGAGCGTTTTAAAGAGCAAGGCCTGACCTTGCCGGTGTTGGTGCGTTTTACCGATATTTTGCAGCATCGTGCATCGCGTTTAATTTCTGCCTTCAGTCAGGCCAAAACCGCCAAGGGCTATCAGGGTGACTATACCTGCGTCTATCCGATCAAGGTAAACCAGCAGCGCTCTGTGGTATCCAAGTTATTGGCGCACAGCAGTGGTCAGGTCGGCTTAGAAGCCGGTTCTAAGCCTGAGCTGATGGCCATTCTCGGCTTGGCCGAAAAAGACATCACCATAGTCTGTAATGGTTACAAAGACAGCGAGTTTATGCGTCTGGCGCTGATCGGTCAGGCTACCGGCCACAAGGTCAATATTGTTATCGAAAAGCTTTCCGAGCTTGATGCGCTGATCCGCGAAATGGATGCCATGGCCCTTGAGGCGCCAATCGGTATTCGTATTCGTCTTAATTCCGTGGGTAAGGGCAAGTGGCAAAATACCGGTGGTGAGCGCGGCAAATTTGGTTTGACCGCCTCTCAGGTGCTGCAGGCCGTTGAGACCTTGAAGAAACACAATAAGCTGCATTTAATGGAGCTGGTGCATTTCCATATAGGTTCGCAAATCGCCAATATTCGCGATATCCAACGAGCGCTAACCGAATGTGCCCGCCACTATGCGCAGTTGTGCCAAATGGGCGTGCCGCTGAAAACCGTGGACGTGGGCGGCGGCCTGGGTGTTGACTACGAAGGTTCGGGCTCACGCAGCAGCTGCTCAATGAACTACACGGTTGAAGAGTATGCCAAAAACGTGGTGGCCGCCTTTGCTGAGGTGAGCGATGCCAACGATCTGGCTCATCCGGCCATTATTACCGAATCGGGCAGGGCGCTGACCGCACACCATGCGGTATTGATCACCGATGTGGTGGACGTAGAAAAAGCACCTAATAACGAGGTGGCGATAGCCGATGATGCAAACCTGCCTAAGGTGGTGCTGGAAATGCAGCAAACCTGCGCCGGTGTTAACGCCCGAATGGCCATTGAAAGCTATCACGATGCCATGCATCTGTTCAGCGAGGCTCATGCTCAATATGTGCATGGCATGCTGGGTATTGAGCAGTGGGCCCTGGTTGAGCAACTTTATTTCCGTACCCTGCACAAGGTGCGTGCTTGTTTGAGCGAGTCGGCTCGTGCCCATCGCGAAGTGATTGACGAGCTGAACGAAAAGCTGGCGGATAAGCTGTTTGTAAACTTCTCATTATTTCAGTCGCTACCGGATGTGTGGGGTATTGGTCAGTTATTCCCGGTATTGCCCATCGAACATCTAGATAAGCCGTTGGATCAGCGCGTGATCATTCAGGATATTACCTGTGATTCAGACGGACAAATTCGCGAGTATGTAGATGGTGCCGGTATCGAAGCCAGTCTGCCCATTCCACGCTATGAGTTTGGTCAGCAATATCATATTGCCATGTTTATGGTTGGTGCCTATCAGGAGATCCTCGGTGACCTGCATAACCTGTTTGGTGACACCGACTCTGTGCATGTGGAAATGCACGGTGAAGAGTACCGCCTGACCAATGAAATCAAGGGCGACAGTGTTCAGGACGTATTAAAATTTGTTCATTACGATAGTGAAGCCTTGGCGGCGCGTTATCAGCAAAGAGTCAGCGCAATGGCTATCGATGCGGCGCTGAAGCAGAGTTATCTGGATGAGCTAAATCACGGATTAAGCGGCTATACCTACTTTGAAGACTAGCCTGGGTTTGTTGCCAGTCGGCAACAGAACCCTTTTCCGTTAAAGACAAAAAAGCGCTATCATTAGCGCTTGTTTTTTATACCCAAATAGGAAAGTTGTTGTGCGTGCAGTGGTTGCTTTATTTCGGCAAATTGTGAGTATTGGCTTATATACCCTGAACACCTTATTTTGGTTTCTCCCCATAGTCCTGTGTGGTGTTTTTAAGCTTATCCCCATTAGGCCCTGGCAAAAAGCCATGAGCGCCTTAGCAAAAACCATGGCCAGTTGTTGGGTTGCGGGTAACTCCTTAAATCAAAAACTGATTACTCCTTATAAACTTAAAGTGATCGGGCTTGAGCAACTACGCAAAAAAGATTGGTACCTGCTGGTGGCTAATCACCAAAGTTGGGTCGATATTCTGGTGATGCAGCGCATCTTTCGCGGCCGCATCCCGTTTTTGAACTTCTTTTTGAAAAAAGAACTGTTGTATGTGCCGTTTTTAGGCCTGGCCTGGTGGGCGCTGGATTTTCCTTTTATGAAGCGAACCAGCAAGTCGCAGTTGAAGAAAAACCCTAAACTGCGCGGTAAAGACATAGAAACCACGCGCAAGGCCTGTGAAAAGTTTAAGGAAATGCCGGTGTCCATAGTCAACTTTGTTGAGGGTACCCGCTATACAGACGCCAAGCATCAGCGTCAAAACAGCCCCTTTAACCATTTACTTAAGCCTAAAGCCGGCGGGATCGCCTTTGTGTTGCAGGCCATGGGCGAGCAGATCAGTAAAATAGTGAATGTCACCATTCATTACCCGGGCGGTATTCCTACTTTTATGGACTTTGCTGGCGGTAGGGTGAAAGAGGTTGTGGTGCATGTGGAAGTGCGTCCACTGGACTCGCAGCTGATCGGCGACTATAGCAACGACAATGCATTTCGCGTAGAGTTTCAGCAGCATCTCAATGCTCTTTGGCAAGAAAAAGACTCGACCCTGAAGCAGCTAACGCAGCAGAATAGGAACTAATTATGCTGAAACGATTATTGCCCAAATGGCTGGTGGGAAGCCTGGCGACCTGCTTATTGCTGGTAAATACCCTGGTGTGGGGAGTGATCGTTTTTATCCTTGGGCTGGTAAAACTTATCCTGCCGTTTTATGCCACCACTGTGGTGTTGCATTGGGCCTACAGTGGCTGGCGCCTTGGCAATCGCTTGGCGTTACAGCTAGGTTGCGAGCGCTTTAATGTGCGCTTTGACGGTAAGGTCGACCCCAATGCCTGGTATCTGTTGATTGCCAATCACCTGAGCTGGCTTGATATCGTGGTGCTAAGCGCCGTTACCGAGCTGCCGGCGCCGAAGTTTTTCCTTAAGGATGAACTAAAATACGTGCCCTTTATCGGCAGCGGTGCCTGGGCCATGGGTATGCCCTTTATGAAGCGCGCCAGCAAGGAACAAATTGCCAAGAATCCAAAGTTAAAGGGCATGGATGTGGAGCGTACCAAACGCAGTTGCAATAACTTTAAGCAATACCCATCCTGCATAGTTAACTTTGTTGAGGGTTCGCGCTTTACTCCGGGTAAACAGCAGCGCCAACTCAGCCCGTTTGCCTATTTGCTCAAGCCCAAGGCTGGCGGCATCGCCTTTGCGTTACAGGTTTTAGGGGAAAGGTTTGACGGTTTGCTCGATGCCACACTATGCTATCAATCTCAGGGAACCCATATCTGTCGTGATTTTATGCTCGGACGCCTGACCCAGATAGACTTACTGGTCAATGTGCGTGACATAGCGCCGCAGCTGATCGGTGATTATCAGCAAGACAAGGCGTTTCGGGTCGAGTTCCAACAACAACTCAACGATATTTGGCAGGCCAAGGATGAGCTTATCGCCCAGCAACAAGCACCCACAGCCGCCCCCGACTGCGCCAAAGTAGTAGATAACACAGGAAAGGTGTAACTCAGCTATGACCCAAAGTCATTTACAAAAATTGCTTAAGCCCTTATTCGCCGACACCGAGCGTGCCGAGTTGCTAAGCACGATTTCAGCGACGGGTATTGGTCTGATGGCCATTATCCTGCTGTACTTCTTTTTAAGTAGTTTAATGTTACCGGCGCTGCAAAGCCTGATGATGCGCATAGCACCACAGCGTACCTCGGCCTTGAAGCCGCTGTTGATTAAATTGAACCGTCGTTTGGCCGGCTTTATTTGCTGTGTTGCCTTTCTGGCTTCCTTCCAAACCGTGGTGCAAATCCCCGAACTTTACCTGGATATTATCCATTCCTGCGTGAAGATTTTGCTTATCGTATACGGTGGTTTTATCGTCAGCAGCATGGTGAGCATAGGCGGTGCGCTTTATAACCAGTTTGAATTCTCCCGCGAGGTGCCGATTCAGGGGCTAATTCAGCTGGTTAAGCTGATCACCTTCATCATCTGTGCGATTTTAATTTTTGCCCTGCTGCTGGAAAGGTCACCTACCTATATTATCTCCGGCTTTGGTGCCATTGCCGCGGTGACCATGTTGGTGTTTAAAGACACTATTTTAGGTTTTGTGGCCAGCATACAAATAGCCGCCAACCGTCTGGTGACCTATGGTGACTGGATTCAGGTAGACAGCTATGGCGCCGATGGCGAGGTGATCGACCTGGGTTTGAATACCGTGAAGGTGCGCAACTGGGATAACACCATCACCACCTTGCCGACCTATACCCTGGTCTCCGGCTCGTTTAAAAACTGGCGCGGCATGCAGGAGTCCGGCGGCCGCCGTATTAAGCGCTCGCTCAATATAGATATGAACAGTATCCGTATCGCCGATGACGAGTTGCAGCAAAGCCTAGAGGAAACATTGCAGCTGTGCGAGTATATCAACACCACATCCTTGCCGGATAAGGTCACCAACCTGGGTCTGTTTCGTCGTTACGCCGAGGGCTATTTGAAACAGCACGACCGTATCAATAAGGACCTGACCCTGATGGTGCGTGAGTTACAGCCCTTGAACCATGGTCTGCCCATTGAATTCTATTGCTTTAGTGCCGACAAGCGCTGGATTTCCTACGAGCATATTCAGGCGGAAATTATGGATCATCTGCTGGCGATCCTGCCCATCTTTGAGCTTAGGCCTTATCAGAGCGTAAGCGGGCAAATGAATGGCTCTAGTTAGCCGAATAACCTTAAGCATTTAATCTAAAAAGCCCGGCAAGCCGGGCTTTTTAGTTGCGCATTTCAAAAACTCAGCCTCATCAGTGCGGCAATTGTTCTAACAGCAGTCCCAGCGCCGCAAAGACGGCAATCAGCATCAGCACAGGTGGCTTAAAGCGTTGCAACCACCACCATCCCAAGGCGACAAAAACAACGTACCACCACTGGGTTACACCAGCGGGAATTATGGGGTTATAGAGCGCCGCCAAAATAAAACCGACCACAGTAGCGTTGATGGCAGTGCTTACGCCGGCCAGCAGGGGGTTGCTCATCAGCGCTTGCCAATGACGGGCGCACCCCAGCACCAGTAAGAAGCCGGGTAGAAAAATGGCCAAAGTGGCAATTAAGGCGCCCAACAAGGGGGTTGAAGGCGCTAAGACAGCACCGAGATAAGTCGCAAAGGTAAACATGGGACCGGGAATGGCCTGCGCCGCCGCATAGCCAGTTAAAAAGCTGTCGGCATCCACATCGGTCAATATGGTATCGAGTAGGGGCAACACTACATGCCCACCGCCAAACACCAGAGAGCCCGCCTGATAAAACTGGGCGCTGAGCTGCCACAACTCACCCGTGGCGGCGAAACTCAGGATAAACAGCAGGGCAAAAAGCAGCAGCGGTAGCTTGCTAAGGCCTGTGCTTGCTTTGTCTGCGTCTTGCGTTGTGCCTTCATCCTTAAAGGGTTGCAGTTGCCAAGCCCCCCAGATCGCCGCCAGCACCAAGATCAATAACTGGGTATACAGGCTGGGGATTAATATCAGGGCACCCGCACTGAGTAACGCCAACGCCCGGGTATGCCAGGTGCGGCAGAAGCTTTTACTCATGCTAAACACTGCATCGGCGACAATCACCACGGCGAACAATTTAAGCCCGGTGATCAGCCCCGTAGTGGCCCAAGGCAGCTGTTGTGCTCCCAATGCCAGCAGCACCATGATCAGCATGGAGGGCAGGGTAAAACCGATAAAGGCGGCGATCCCCCCGGCTAAACCGGCGCGCTCTACACCAATGGCAAAACCTACCTGCGAGCTGCCCGGTCCGGGAAGCAATTGACTAAGGGAAATAAAATGCCCGTATTGCTGCTGAGTCAGCCACTTTTTATTTTCCACAAAGTGACGTTGAAAGTAACCCAGGTGTGCCGCCGGGCCACCAAAGCTAGTGCAACCAAGCAACAGGAACTGGTAGAAGATGGATAACAATTTCATAGTTTCATTATACTTAGAGCTTGTGTAGATTATGTGACACTATAGAGGTGTTCCATTTGGTTGCAACAACATTGAGGTTGTTATGAAGACGCGCACAGGGTGCTGGGTGCCACTAATATTATCGCTGTTCATTCCCATGGCCGCTGTGCAAGCCAGCACAATTACCGTCGCTATAGATCATGCGCCTCCTTATAGTTCTACCCATGGCGCTCAGGCTAAAGGCCTCTTGCTCGATATTCTTACGCCCATCGCCGATGAGCTTGGGCTTGAGCTTAAGGTGGTCCCTTGCCCCTTTTCGCGCTGCGTGCATATGCTGGAGCAGGGCGAGGTCGATATTATGGGCGGCCTTATTCGTACTAAGCAGCGCGAGCAGGGACTGACCTTTGTTCCTCCCGCTTATATGGCGCTGCACTCATCTTTTCGTTTTTATTCCTTGCGCGCCAACGGCATAGAAATCACCGATTACGAAGATCTTTACGGCAAGCGTATTGCAGTGATGCGCGGAGCGGCGCACTTTGCCCGTTTCGATAAAGACCGGGATATCATCAAGGTGCCGGTAACCTCGGAGCAGGTGGCGGTGCAAATGCTGCTAAAGGGCCGGGTGGATTTATTTATTGGGGTTGAAGATACCGCCGAGCATGCCATGAGCATCTTGCAGCAGCCCATGCACGAATTGGTTAAGCAGCCTTATCAGTATCGCGATTCGATCTTTGGCTATATGGCCTACAGTCGCGATTTTGCCAAGACGTCCCAGGCAAAACAAATCACTTCTTTATACCAGGACCTTGCCGAAGGAGGTCAGCTAACTGAGCTGGTGAAGCCTTATGCGCTGCCGCCGATCGCCAGGTATTGATAACAAGACCATTGAAATTAGTGCAATAAATCATTTTTACTGGCACCATTTTAACCGTAAGTTCATGCAAATCTGTTACCATCCCCCAATAGGACAAATAATAGGAAAATAAATCATGGCTAAACGACTAAACACTTTGACTCCTGTCGTGGCACTAACCTCAGTGGCATTGTTATTAACGGGCTGTCAGGCAACCAATACGCAAAAAGGCGCAGGTATCGGTGCCGGTGTCGGTGCGGTATTAGGTAAAGCCACAGGCGATCATGATGATAAGCGTATCTTCATCGGTGCCGCTATCGGTGCACTAGCCGGTGCCGCGGTAGGTAACTACATGGATAACCAAGAGCAGGCGTTTCGTGATGAGCTAGCCGGTTCTGGTGTTGAAGTTGTGCGTGAAGGCGACAACATTCGCCTGGTAATGCCGTCAAACATTACCTTTGCTACCGAGCAGTCGTACATCTCAAGCGGTTTTCATGACACTCTGAATGCCATCGCCAGCGTGATGAACAAGTACGAGAAAACCTACCTAAGTGTACAAGGTCATACCGACAGCACGGGTCGCAGCGAATACAACCAAAATCTGTCTGAGCAGCGTGCGCTAAGTGTGAAAAACTACTTGGTGAACAGCCAGATCCTGGCGGCGCGTATCAGTACTCAGGGTTACGGTGAAAGCCGTCCTATCGCCGACAACAGCACGGCAAATGGCCGCGCTCTAAACCGTCGCGTAGAAATTCAAATCGTACCTAACGTACAAAACTAAGCGGAGGCGCTGGGCTGATTAAACTGCAGCTCACAAAGCTTTCGATACAGCGGTGATTGTTGCATTAAGCTAGCATGATCGCCGCTGGCAACCACCTTCCCCTTATCCATTACCACAATTCGATCGGCGTGCATCACGGTACTTAAGCGATGGGCGATGATCAGGGTCGTACGCGACTTCATCAGTTCGGTTAATGCCGCCTGTACATGGTGCTCACTTTGCGCATCAAGGGCGCTGGTAGCCTCGTCAAGTAACAGAATTTTCGGATCTTTGAGTATGGCTCTGGCAATGGCAATACGTTGTTTTTGCCCGCCGGATAAACGCACTCCGCGCTCTCCTAAAAAGCTGTGGTAGCCATCGGGTAACTGCTCGATAAACTCATCGGCATAGGCCTGCCTGGCGGCGGCGCTCACCTCGTCCTGCGTAGCTCCTTCCTTGCCATAGGCAATATTGTGATAAACATCGGCGCTGAATAGTACGGGGTGCTGGGCTACCATGGCCATTTGTTCGCGAATATCATGCAAGCTAAGCTCGCGGATATCCGTGCCATGCAGGCGAATGCTGCCGGCACTGACATCGTAAAAGCGTTGCAGCAGTTCAAACAGGGTGCTTTTGCCGGCGCCGGAAGGGCCGACTATGGCTACAGTTTCGCCCTGGGTGATCTTTAAGTTAAAGACCGATAGGGCGCTTTGCTGTGGCCTGGAAGGATAATGAAAACTGACGTCTGTAAATTCGATAACATCAGCCTGAGCCTGGGTATTCAGGCTTTGTGCCTGTGTCGGGTCAAGAATTTCGCTTTGCACTTCCAGTAATTCAATCAGGCGTTTGGCCGCGCCGGCGGCTCTTTGCAGCTCACCATAAATTTCCGCCACCGTACCCACCGCCATGGCCACAACTATGGCGTAAAACACAAAGGCGGCCAGTTCGCCGCCGGACATCTTCCCGCTAAGCACATCGACACCGCCGCTGTAGAGCATAAAGCTGATGCCGGAAAAGCTGATAAAGATCACAAAGGCGATAAGAAAAGAGCGCTGCATAATGCGCTTTTTAGCTACCGCAAAAGCCTTATCAACCTCGCCGTCAAAGGCGGCCAGTTCACTGCCTTGGCGATTAAAACTGTGCACGGTTTTGATGTTTTGCATCACCTCGCCGGCATAAGTGCTGATATCGGCGATGGCATCCTGTGAGCTGCTGGCCAAAGTGCGCACCCGACGGCCAAAAAGCTTCATGGGCAGCAGCACCATGGGTACGCATAAGAGCACTATCAGGGTGAGTTTCACATTGGTGATAAAGAGCATAATGACGCCGCCGATCAGCATCAGGGTGCTGCGCAGCGCCATGGATAAGGACGAGCCGACTATGCTTTGCAGCAAGGTGGTGTCCGTGGTCAGGCGTGACATGATCTCGCCGCTGCGATTTTCTTCAAAATAACTGGGGTGCAGAGCGAGAATGCGGGCAAACACTGCCTTACGAATATCGCTGCTGACCCGTTCGCCAAGCCAGGACATCAGATAAAAGCGGCAAAAGATGCCTACCGCCATCAATGCAATCAAGCTGATCAATAAAAAGACCGAGCCGCGCAATTGCTCCATGGAGCCGGCGATAAAACCCTGGTCTATCACCTGCTTCAAGCCCTGACCCAGGGAAAGGTTAATGCCTGCGGTGAGTACCAAGGCAAATAGCGCAGCGGCCACCACCCACTTGTAGGGTAAAAGAAAGCGGAAAATCGGTCGTAAGTGACGCAGTGCACTTTTCTCATTAATGGATGTTTCGGTATTGGATGCAGCCATGGGGGTACCAGATTGAATTGTCCATTTGAGTGTAACAGAGCGGCGTAAGCAAATGTAATAACGCCTTTTATTTTTGCGACTAAGCTTTAATGGCTATCAATTTAAAATCAACTAATAAAAAGGAATGATAATGAAGCAGGTAAACACCCTATCTCGTGCCCTATGTGCGTTCGTCGGGGCCATGTCTCTGACCAGCACGGCGGCGCTGGCCGACTGGCGTAACGAGCCGATTTATAATCAGCAGTATCAATCCATCAACACCTGTCAGGGCCAGTATCCCAGCTATTGGCAGGACCCGAATTTTCAGCCAATGTGGGCGGGACAAACATTGACCAATGTGCCTAATCAGGCCTACGCTGGTCAGGTGTTTCAGTTATCCGATGCCTTCCCTGGCCAGCCAGTTGACGATAAACAGGCGCAGGCCTGGCGGGATAAACGCTTCGACGCCTTGTTTGCCGAGGGCACCAGCGCCAAAGACAAGTATAAGCTGGCGCTGGCCTACAGTGAGGCGGTGATGGATTATATTCTCGCCGGTAATGTGCAGCGCCAGGACAGGGAAGACTTCGATGTGTGCGAAAACCAGGTGCGCCCCTGGTTCCATATGCCGTTTCAAACCTATGATGCCATGTCGGGTCGGGAGTTTACCCATGGCTTAACCCGTGAAGCGCCGGTGACCTTCTCGGTGCAGGCGGGCACCGGCACCGATCAATCTACCATGTGGGCGGTGGCTATTTACAATGCGACCGCGGCTTATACGTTGGGGCAGGTGTGGCAAGACGGCGGTGCTAAGGTGCCAAGCGACAATATTCGCTTTGATGAGGGCGCGGTGATCGCCAAGCCCTTATTTAATACCTCAACCGTGGCACAGTTGCCGATATTGACCAATATGCCCAGCTGGGACGCCAATATTTCCGATCCGGCTTTTTGCGCCTGTAAGCCCAGCGATAGCAATCGTCACGAGTGCACCTTGCAGGAAGAAAGTCAGCAATGCCCGCGCAGCTATGCTCAATGGGGTGATGTAAAGCTGCTGCAATTCGATTTTGCCGTCAAAGACAGCCGTGCTCGCGATACGGGATGGGTCTATGGCACCTTCGTCGCCGATGGCCTGCGTAAAGCGAAAGAGAAAAACCCATGGCAGCGCATCAGCCTGCTCGGCATGATGTGGGGTAATGACACACCGCCCGCTGGTCACTATGCCATCAGTTACCCTCAGGCACCCCGAGAAAATGGCTTTAAAGAGGCGGTAATTATTTGGGACAGCGTTGATGAGCTGAACAAATACGCGGGCTCAGGACGCATGCGAGCGCCTGGACACCTGGGCTGCAATCAGCGCCTCAATGGTCCTGCCGATAACAGCAACAGCTCCTGTATGTCGTGCCATGGCAGCGCTTCGGTACCGGATAAAAACTTCGATACACCCCCTTTGTTGTCGCAGTTTTCCGGCGATCAAACCCATCAATGTGTGGCGCCGCTGATCAGCAGCACCAGTGCCGGAATCGACAGAGGCGGTGACAGCGCCCAAGTGAAGTATCAGGTGGCGTTTGACACAGTGGATGCGACTTATTTTACCAATGTGGGTGCTGGAGAGTCGTTTAACATGATGGTGGTCAATGAACAGGGCCAGAAGGTTAACTTGATGCATGACAGCAATGCGCCCAATTATGCCGATGATGATACCAAGCAGTGGCGTTCGCTCGACTATTCCTTGCAGATGTCCATCGCCCTCAAGCAGTGGTTGCAATGGCAGGCCAACGCTCAGCTTGACGCTAAGCAGCGTGTCCATTTTAAAGAGCTGCGACGAAACGTCGAATAACTATTGATAAAGCCCGCATTGAACTGCGGGCTTTTTTTATATACTAATAAACATAAAACAATCATTAACAGGTTTACTTATGAACGCGATCGGCACCTTTACCGTGACACTAAACCCCCAGGATGCCTATGCCACCGGCGTCGACGGCATTAACCTTGGGCGCATGTCGATAGACAAAACCTTTAGCGGCGATCTGCATGGCATTAGCCAGGGAGAGATGTTGAGCGCCATGACTGTGGTACAAGGCTCCGCCGGTTATGTTGCCATCGAGCAGGTTACCGGTACCCTGGATGGCAGAAAAGGCAGCTTTGTGCTGCAGCACTTCGGTACCATGAATCAGGGCCAGGACCGACTCGTCCTCGAAGTGGTGCCTGACTCCGCCAGTGGCGAATTGCGTGGTCTATCTGGGCTGATGCGTATTCGTATCGATAAGGGTGTGCACCATTATGAATTCGATTATCGCTTGGAGTTTGATGATGAGTAGCGAAACGATTTTAAACACCGCCCAGTTTGACCCCAAGGTTAAGCAATACTGGCTGACCATTTGGTTGCTAGTGGCCAGTATCACCTTGTTTGGCATCGCCTTACTGCCCATTGTCGCTGTCTTGGTATGGTGGCTTGGTGGGCGCATTTTGGCGGCCATGTCGGCGACCTTAAGTGAAAAGAAGCTGGTGGTGAAGCGTGGTATCTGGGTGCGTGAGGAGAAATCCATTCCGCTTGATAAAATTACCGATGTGGCCATGACTCAGGGCCCGCTGATGCGAGTATTCGGCTTGCATAGGTTAAGTTTTGAAACCGCCGGACAGTCCGGGCCGGGAGCCTTGGTGTCCTTGCTTGGGGTGGTGGATGCGCATCATTTTCGCGAAGCGATTTTAACGCAAAAGGAACGAGCCGCAACACAGCAGGGTGAGCACCATCATGGACAAAGCGCCGCGCAAGGCGGCACTAATCAAGATAACCAGGCGCTTATGCAACGCCTGGTCGATGCGGTGGAGCGCATAGACGCGCGTTTGGCGCGCCTTGAGCAAGAGCCGAAGGCCACGCCTACGGCATCGTCCGAGACTTCGTCAGGGACTCCGTCAGAGACTTCGTCAGAGACTTAACTCAGTGGTAGCAGCTGAGGGTTGCCGGCCAGCATCTGTAGTTGTTGGCCACGCTCGGCGCTGACCTGGTAGGCGCGTGCCTTGATGGTATCAACATAATGCCATTGTGCCTGCGCCGCAGCGGCGCTGAAGGTCACGGTCAAAAAGCCGCGGTTTACCAGGTTGTTATAACTCAGATCATCGATCAGCAGGGCAATCACCTGTTCCATTTGCGCTATGGCTTGTGGGTCTTGCGTGTTGAGTGACAAATACTCTTCAATACCCGGTGATGAAACCGATGCGGTAGCAAATTCGACCCCGGCGGCCTGATCACCGGCGATGGGGTTGGCAGCGTCGGTACGCAGTTGTCCCGCCCAGCCATTGTGGGTATCACCGGCCAGCACCACCAGATTCTTCTGCGTCGCCAGGGCTGTGCCTAAAATTACTTCCCTTTCATAGGCATAGCCATCCCAGGCATCCAGATTATAAGGCAATACAGTTTCTACACGAGCGCGCTCAGCCTCGGTGACGCTGGGGTCGCCGGCTAAAATGCGGCCCTTAATTTGTGCCAGCTCGGCAAATAAAATGTTGGCCTGTGCCAATAGCGGCGCGGTGTCGCCACCTTGAGCCAGGGTGCCTTGCACCGCGGCCAATAACATCATCACCTCGGCGGGCAGGTGCATCTTGGTCATCAATACCTGTTGACCTAATACCTGCCATTGCTGGCTTGAAGTGCTGATACCGTCGGTAAGCCAGGTAAGCTGCTCGCCACCAAGTAAGGTCCTGCTTGGAGCACCAATGGCGCTGGCAAAGTCGTACTGGCCTGCGGCCGTGGTGAGGTCAAAGTCGCCGTAACTGAGTTGTTCATCACGTGCCAAGACGCGGGTATCGAGCATGTACAAAGAAACCAGGTTGCCAAAATCGAAGCGACGATAGATTTTTTCTTTGTCGGCGACGTTGCGGATTGGCATCCATTCAAAATAGGCGCGCAGCGCCTGCATTTTTCGCTCTTCGAACGGGCCTTCCGAATCATCATGGTTTTCAGCACCACTGTGCCAGGTATCATTACTGATTTCGTGGTCATCCCAGACGGTGATAAAGGCGCAATGGCTGTGCGCCGCCTGCAGATCCGCATCCTGACGATACAGGGCGTAACGTTTACGGTAGTCGTTCAGGGTAATAATTTCTTCGTTATTGTCGCTGGCTAGCTCGCGGCCAAGGGCTGCGGCGTCTTCACTGGCATAGCCGCCGGCACCATATTCATAGATGTAATCACCCAGATGCAGGATGGCATCTAGGTTTTCCTGCTTGGCGACTTCGCCATACACATGGAAATAACCGGCCGGGTAGTTAGCGCAAGAAAGTACCGCCAGTTTAACCTGATCTATGTCGCCGACGGGCAGGGTTTTACCCTTACCTGTGGCCGAGGTGATACCGTAGGAAATAAAGCGATAATAGTAGGTGGTGTTGGCATCCAGCCCTTGTAAATCGACCTTCAGGGTAAAGTCGGTGTCCGCACTCACCTCGGTTTGGCCATCATGAACCAGGGATTCAAAGTTGGCGTCGGTGGCCGCTTGCCACTGTACCTTTACGCGAGTAACGCTTGGGTCTTTGGGCGTCACGCGAGTCCAGATTATCAGGCTATCGTTAAGGGGATCGCCGCTGGCTACGCCATGGTCGAAGCTAACATTAATCTGTTCTTCGTCGCTGTCATTGTCGAGTACACAGCCGCTTAGGCCAAGAGATAAAACGGCAGCGCCAAATCCCGCTGCCGAAGCTTTTAAAAAACGTCTACGAGTAAACTGCATTGGTTTGTACCTGTTATTTTTTTATGATGCAGAGCTTATCCGACCAGTGTTACTGTTCGGTGACAAGCATGTCAACTAGAAGACGCTACATACCTCCTCGGCCTTACAGCTGATCACGGTGACATTTTCATAACCGACCCGGGTGAGTTGCTCGGCGGCTAAGGTGGCGCGGGCGCTGCTGGCACAGTGCAAATAGATAGGACGGCTGGCGTCTTTTTCTATTTCCATCAGCTTCATTTCCAGCACACCGCGAGGAATATTAATGGCACCAGTAGCCGCCTTGGTAGCGTGCTCGGCAGGCTCACGCACGTCAATTAACAGGCCGTGGTTCTCGGCCAGCTCCGCCTTGGCTTGTTGCGCATCAACGCGGCGCTGCTTGGGAACTATGGTTTTTAGTAAGTCTGGGATTGGGGTGAGCATATTATTCCTCCATGCCTAATTTGCGTAGTAAGGCCATCATTGGACACCAGCCGGAAAACGCCGATTGGATCAGGTTAACGGCGATAAACGCGGTAAACCACAGCCACATTGGGCTGACCAGATAAGTTAACAATAGCGACAATAAAATCATGATGCCAGCGATCAATCTGAGTGCGGCGGGTATTTTCATGGTAAGCCCCTTGTTGGTAATTTGTTCAATTTAATTATATTAGCAAAATCTAATTTAGCAATAGTTAATATTAGACTTTGCTAATGTTAGCTTCTATACTGATTTGCATACTTCAATTCTCTAGCTTAACCGGGGGAACTCGTGGACCTGATGAAAATGGCAGACAATGCCGAGCAGGCTCAAGCCTTACTAAAACTGCTGGCCAATAAAAATCGGCTGATGATTCTTTGCTGCCTGCAACAAGGTGAGCTCAGTGTTTCTCAGCTTAATGAAAGTGTGCCCTTAAGCCAGTCCGCCTTGTCTCAGCACTTGGCGGTACTGAGGCAGGAAAACATAGTGAGTACCCGCCGTGAGAGTCAGACCATTTATTATAGCTTGTGCAACGACCAGGTACGGGCCGTACTCAACACCCTGTACACGCTGTTTTGTGAGGAGTAGGCCGTGACTTGGTTAGATAGAGGAGTGAGGGCCAGCCTGGGTGGGCCAATGCCCTTGTTTATCTTTATTATCGCCTTGGTGGCCGGCGCCTTTGCACTGCAGCAAACGCCCCGCGAAGAAGAGCCGCAAATTGTTGTGCCCATGTTCGATATCCTGGTTGATGTCAGTGATATAGAAGCCCCAGAGGTCGAACGCCTGGTGACAGTGGAGCTGGAAAAGCTGCTGGCGCAGATAAAGGGCGTTGAGCATATTTACTCGGCCACCCAAAATGGCCGCCTGGTCAGTACCTTACGGTTTGAGGTCGGTCATTCCCGCGAGCAGGCGCTGATTGATACCTATGCCAAGCTTTATGCCTATCAGGACACCATGCCGGCGGTGGTACGCCAGTGGCAAATTAAACCCATAGAAGTGGATGATGTGGCCATCGTCATGCTGGGTTTATACAGCTCGGCGCCGCAGTTATACGACGATTATCAACTGACACGCATGGCGCAGGAGCTGGCAACCCGATTGCAACGGCTCGAAGACACCAGTGAGGTTAAGGTGATCACCGGGCGTACCCGCAGCGCCAATATCTATCTCGACAGCGCCGCCCTTAATGCCCATAAAACGACGATTTCGGATGTGCTTTATGCCCTAAGCGTGGCTAACCAGTTGCGGGATGTGGGTAAGGTCAAAGATGCTCAGGGACACTGGCGCCTGCAAGTACAAGGCGGCGATGCCTTGCGCTCATTGGAGCAGCTTGAGTCCCTGGTGGTCAATGTGGTGAATGGTCAGGCGGTGCGCCTCGACAGCGTTGCCAGCATAATCGATGGCCCCGGTGAGGCGCAGCATTATCAATGGTTGCAAACCCAGGATGGTCAGCCCCAACTGCCCATGGTTACCCTGAGTGTGGCGAAACAGGCCGGTGCCAATGCCGTGGCGGTGGCTCGCGATGTTCATGCGCAAATGCAACAGCTGCAAGATGAGTTGTTACCGCCCGAGGTTAAGGTGGTGACGCTGCGCGATTATGGTCAAACCGCCAATGAAAAGGTCAATAACCTGGGGGCCAGCCTGGTATTTGCCATAGTCACGGTCGTGCTCTTTATTGGTGTGTTCCTGGGCTGGCGCCCGGCCATAGTGATCGCCTTGGCCCTGCCCATTTGTTATGGCCTGACCCTGAGTTTTGACTGGGCCTTTGGCTACACCATTAACCGAGTGACCCTGTTTGCCTTGATCTTGGCCCTGGGCTTGTTGGTGGATGATCCGATCACCGGTATCGATAACATCAGCCGCTTCTTTAGCCATCAAGGCAGTGTGCAGGATCGCATAGTGGGGGCCATGGCGGAGATTCGCACGCCCTTGTTGATGTCGACCCTGACCATTATGGTGGCCTTTTTCCCATTGGCCTTTATAACCGGGATGATGGGGCCCTATATGGCACCCATGGCCTTTAACGTGCCGATCAGTGTGGCGCTTTCTACATTAGTCGCGTTTTTTGTAACCCCTTGGCTGGCGATGAAAATTCTTAAGCCCAAGGGCGATGAGGTGGCCGAACAAGCCCAGGCCGCCAATCTCTATACCCGGATGCTGGACTACTTTTTACTGCGCCGCAGTCGTGCCAAGCTGATGCTGCTGGTGGTGTTGGTCTTGTTTGTATTCAGTGCCTGTTTACCCTTGTTGCGCGCGGTGCCGCTTAAGTTATTGCCCTACGATAACAAGAGTGAAGTACAGGTCTTGGTGGATATGCCCGAAGGCACTTCGTTGGAGGATACCTCGGCGCTGCTGAGCAAGGTGCAGGCGCTAAGCTGGCAGTTGAACGAGGTGCAAACCATAGCCGCTTATGCCGGTCAGCCATCAAGTATGGACTTTAATGGCATGGTGCGGGGTTATTATCGCCGCTATGGCGATCATTTGGGTGAGTTACGCATCCTGTTACGCGATAAAACCGAGCGTCAGCATCAGTCCCATGCCGTGGTATTGCGTTTGCGCCAACAGTTGGCGCCACTGGCCAATAAGGGTATCAGCATCAAGGTGATCGAAGTGCCGCCCGGGCCGCCGGTACTTAGTACCCTGGTTGCCGAAGTCTATGCCGAGCCCTTTGTGAGTGAGCAACAACATCGTCTTGGTGCCGAGTTAATTGCCCAGCGTTTGCGCCAGGAGCCCCATGTGGTGGAGGTAGATAGCACCTTGGAGCGTCAGCAGCAGCAACTGCGTTTTGTCACCAATAAAACCAAGGCGGCGCTGTCTGCCTTGAGTACCTCAGATGTGGTCGATGCCATAGCTGTGGCGGTGCAGGGCAGAGAAGTGGGCGCCTTGTATGTGACCGAAGAGGCAAAAATGCTGCCCATTCGCGTCTCGCTTCCCTATGCCCAGCGCGACCAGGCCCACTTATTGGCCTTGCAGGTGAAGGGGCAAAGACAAATTAGCCAGACCAGTAACGATCTCGGTCTGGTGAGCGCGCCGCAACCCCTGGTGCCTTTGTCCGAGGTGGGTGAGTTTCATCTTGAGCCACGACCGCAGGCCATTATGCGTAAGGATCTTAAACGGGTGATTTATGTCACCGCCGAGCTTAACGGTCGCACTCCGGCGGAAGTGATCGCCGATATCAGTGCCGACCGTGGCCCAGAGGAAGTGGAGCCGGTATCTTGGCAGCAACGTAGTTTCTTTAACCCAGGCGGCAGTGCAGCCTGGCAGTTGCCCCCGGGCGTTGATGTGTCATTCAGTGGCGAGGGGGAGTGGCGCATTACCATAGATGTCTTTCGCGATATGGGCATTGCCTTTGCCTTTGCCCTGGCCGCCATCCTGGTGCTGCTGCGTGTGCAAACCCGCTCCATGAGCTTATCCCTGATCATTATGTCGGCCATTCCCTTGACGGTGATCGGCATTATGCCCGGCTTTTGGCTGCTGAATCAGTTTGGCGAGCGCCAGGTTGCCGGTGCGCCAGAGCCGGTGTTATTCACTGCTACGGCCATGATAGGCATGATAGCCCTGGCCGGCATTGTGGTGCGTAACTCACTCATTTTGGTTGAGTTTATTAATCAGGCTCGGGCTCAGGGCATGGCCATTAAGGAGGCCTTGGTGGCCGCCGGACGAGTGCGTATGCGCCCGGTGTTATTGACCGCGGGCACCACCTTGTTGGGCAACATAGTGATTGTTTTTGACCCCGTGTTTAGCGGCCTCGCTATCGCCATTATTTTCGGCATTATTGCTTCTACTTTATTCACCCTGCTGGTGGTGCCGCTAGTGTACTACCTGGTTTTTGCTGATGAGGAACACACGCATGCAACCTAAGTTAGTGATTGTCCTTGTAGTCGGCTTCTTAGTCGCTGCGATAATTTGGTTTTCCGGGGTGCTGGATCAACATCTGGCGCCGGGGACAAAACAGGCGCCTGCGCCCTACAGCGGGCAAACCCAGCGCGTTGGCAGCGAGCCGGTAGTTGCTTATGAGGCCGTACCCGGTCAGGTGATTGCCCAGCAAAATACCAAGGTAGCGGCACGGGTGATGGCGCAAATTGAGCAAATTACCGTGCGTGCCGGCGATATGGTGGAGCAGGGCCAGGTGCTGATCCGTCTCGATGAGCAGGAGCTAACCACTCAATTGCAACAGGCCAAGGCCCAGGTGCAGGCGCTGCAGGCTTCATTCACCCAGGCGCAGAAGCAATTACAGCGCGCAAAGGAGCTTTTTGCCCAGGGACTTATTGCGCAAAGCGATATAGATGCGGCCACCGCCAATCATGATAATTTATCCGCCAGCTTGCAACAGGCGGGGCAGCGTCAGCAACAGGCACAAATTGCCTTGGGTTATGCCACCATTACCGCGCCTATTTCCGGGCGTGTGGTAGAGCGCTTTGCCGAGCCGGGCGACACAGCAACGCCGGGTCGCGACTTATTGGCCATATACAACCCGCAGCAGTTACAGCTGGAATTTGCGGTGCGTGAGCGCCAGGCGGTCAATCTGCGCTTGGGTGATATGCGCCAGGTGGAGGTCCCGGCCTTGGGTGTCAGCGAGGCCACCGAATTAGTAGAAATCGTACCCGCCGCCGACAGTGCTTCACGCTCGCTACTGGTGCGCATGGCAGCCCCTAAAAACGCGCAGTTGCTGCCCGGTCTTTACGCCCAGTTACAGCTGCCCTTGCCTCAGCATGAGGCGGTGATGATCTCGCCGCAGTATGTGCACAGCTATGGCCAGCTCGATATGGTCTTAGTGGTGGAGAATAAGCAGTTGGTGCGT
This sequence comes from Pseudoalteromonas sp. T1lg10, assembly GCF_002964545.1. Taxonomy (NCBI): domain Bacteria; kingdom Pseudomonadati; phylum Pseudomonadota; class Gammaproteobacteria; order Alteromonadales; family Pseudoalteromonadaceae; genus Pseudoalteromonas; species Pseudoalteromonas sp. T1lg10. The sequence goes on along the minus strand of NZ_PQBV01000025.1, from coordinate 22,241 downwards.
CGCTATGTGCGCCTTGGACGAGTGATAGGCGATCAGGTTGAAGTACTGAGCGGCCTGCGCCCTGGCGATGAAATCGCTATCGATGCCAAACCACCAAGGCTATAGCCTGCCTTATAGATATGCCCAAGATCACCGCTGTCGGTGCTCTTGGGTATCTTCATTCATAAATATTTACATTATTAATATTTACTTCACCTTTGTACCTAATTAGCCATGTGATATAAGAGTAACTTTATAATAATAAAGCTAATTTAAGGACAATCAGGTGCTAACAATTCAAGGTCTTACCAAAACCTACAGCAATGGTGTGCAGGCTTTAAAGGGCGTGGACTTAGATATCCCCAAGGGCATGTTCGGTCTTTTGGGCCCCAATGGCGCGGGTAAATCATCGTTAATGCGAACCATAGCGACACTGCAAAGTGCCGACGGTGGCAGCATCACCTTCGATGGTATCGATGTGCTCAACCAGCCTCAGGAAATTCGTCGCCGTTTAGGTTATCTGCCTCAGGATTTTGGTGTGTACCCACGTATTAGCGCTTATGAGCTGCTCGACCACCTGGCCATTCTTAAAGGCCTAGACCAGGCCAAAGAGCGTAAAGAAGTAGTGGAAGGTCTGCTCGCCCATACTAATTTATATCAACATAAGTCTAAGTCGGTGAGTGGCTTTTCCGGCGGTATGCGCCAGCGTTTTGGTATTGCCCAGGCGCTGCTTGGCGACCCGGATCTGTTGATTGTCGATGAACCCACCGCCGGGCTTGACCCGGAGGAACGTAACCGTTTCCATAATCTCTTGGTGAGCCTGGGTGAGCAAAAGGTGGTGATCCTCTCTACCCATATCGTTGATGATGTCAGCGAGCTGTGCCCGAACATGGCGGTACTGGCCGGTGGCGAAATCCTTCTTAAGGGCAACCCCATCGACCTGACGCAACAGCTTAACGGCCGTATCTGGCGTAAAGAAGTGGTCACCCAGCAAGAAGCACAAGAGCTTGAACAAAATTTGCCGGTGATTTCTAAGCGTCTGTTTGCCGGTAACACCATATTGCATGTGTTTGCCGAGCAGGCTCCGGAAGGCTTTGAAACCGTGGCCAGTAATCTGGAAGACGTGTACTTCTCGACCTTGCATCAGCAACGCCTGACAGCATCGGCCTAAGGAGGGGTTATGTTGTTAAAAATGCTCACCTTTGAGCTGCGCTATTTTGTGCGCCAGCCATCATTCTATGTGTCCAGCCTGCTGTTCTTTTTGCTGGCGTTTTTTGCCACAGTTTCCGACAAGGTGCAAATAGGTGGCAGCAATGTGAACGCCAACAGTCCCTATACCATCTTAATGATGATGGCGGTGCTATTGATCTTTGCCCTGTTTGCCGTGGTGAACTTTGTCGCCTCCTCGACTATACGCAACGACAGTGAACATATGGCTGAGCTGGTATACAGCAAACCCATAGCTCAGCGCAGTTATCACCTCGGCCGCTTTCTTGGCGCTTTTTGTGTCACCGTGCTGGTTTTTGCCTTTGTGCCGCTAGGGATCTTCCTCGGTACCTGGTTCGGCTCTTTGGTAGGTTGGTTAGACCCTGAGCTACTGGCCCCCAACAAGCTGCAATATTACCTGCAGCCCTTTGTGATCCTGGCGGTGCCAACCCTCCTGGTGATGGCGGTAAGCTGCCATGTGGCGGCGCTGCGCTTTCGTACCATGATGGCCGTATATATTGCCGCCGTGGTGCTCTTTATTGGTTATAACGTGGTGTCGGTGTTTTTCGAGCAACCGGAATTCCGCTTATGGGCCGCACTGTTCGACCCCTTCGGTTTTGGTGCCTTTATGGATGCTACCCGCTATTGGACGGTGGCAGAAAAAGACACGCAAACCTTGGCCTTGGAAGGCAATGTTCTTTATAACCGTTTGATTTGGTTAAGCGTTGCCCTGGTGCTCTTTGTCACCATGGGTCTAAAGGGCGGTTATCAGAGCGGTGCCAAGGATAAAAAGCCGCAGCAGGCTTCACCCTCTATGCTTAAACGCGCGCAGCAGGCGCTTAGCAATAAGATTGCCGTGCGTCCGTCTCAGATCAGCACTAAAAGCCAGTTTTTACTGCGTACCCGCTTCGAGATAGTACAGGTGGTCTTTAGCGCGCCCTTTATGATTCTCGCGGCGCTGACCCTGTTTATGTTGATCTCGCCCTTGTTAGTGCCGGGTCAATGGTATGGCACCTCAAACTGGCCGCTGACGCAGGCGATGATCCCGCTGATCAAGGGAGTGATGGGCATGTTTATGATCATCATCCTGGTGTATTACAGTGCCGAGGTGGTGTGGCGTGAGCGCAATTCTAACTTCGGTGACATTATCGACTCTTACCCCACCCATAACCTGGTTTTTTGGGCGTCAAAGTTGTTGGCTATCACCACGGTATTGGTGCTGCTCTACAGCGCTGGCATGCTCTTTACCATTACCTATCAGCTGGTGAAGGGGCAGTTTAATATTGAACTGAGCCAGTATTTGTTCCGCCTTGGTTACCTGACCATGGTGCCCCTGGTGATGACCACCATATTGGCGTTTTTCTTCCAGGTGATCAGCCCGAATAAATACGTGGGCATGCTGCTGTTTATCATCTATTACGCCGTGAACATGGTGCTTAGCAATTACGGTTTTAGCCATAATATGTATCGCTTTGCCTCTTCGCCGGCGGCACCTTATTCCGATTTGAATACCTATGGTCACTTCTTAACCGCAGTGCACTGGTACAACTTATACTGGCTGGGTTTAACCCTGGTCTTAGCGGCCCTAGGCTATGGCCTGTGGCACCGAGGTCCGCAGCAGACGCTGCTGTCGCGCCTGCGTTTGCTGGGTTATCACCTAGGGAATAAGGGTAAGCTGGTAGCGACCTTTGGTCTGGTGATCTTTGTTGCCAGCGGCAGTTGGATATATCACAACACCCGGGTGTTGAACGATTACCAAACCCAAGATCAGAGCGAAGACCTGCGCGCCCAGTACGAGCAACAACTGGTGCAGTATAAGGATGCTCCTATTCCCGCGATTACCAAGGTGGATGTGACTGCGGATATTTACCCGCAGGAACGTCGCATGCTCGCCAAGGCCGAGGTGGAGTTTACCAATACCAGTGAGCAGCCAATCAGCCGTTTTCTTGTAAGCAAGCCAAGATTTAGCTCCCAGTGGCAGCTTAAGCTTGAAGGAGGACATCTAGGGGAGGAGCTCAGCGAGTTCAAATCCTGGTGGTATGAATTTGATACCCCGTTACAGCCAGGCGAAACCCGCAGCGGTGAAATGTCTGTAGTACGTGAACATCAGGGCTTTAAGAACAGTGGCTTTGATACCCAATTGGTTGAGAATGGAACCTTTATCAATAACTATGAACTCTTCCCGGTATTTGGTTACCGTGGTGACTATGAGCTGCAAGACCGTAATGAACGTCGTAAGCGCGGCCTGCCGGAACTGGAGCGTGCTCATGATCTTAAAGACAGCCGTTATTACCAGCAAAGCTTCTTTGGTCAGGGTGTGGGCTTTATCGACTTTAGCGCCACCATTAGCACGAGTCTGGATCAATTCGCCATCGCGCCCGGTTACCTGCAACATGAAGAGGTAGACGAGGAGCGTGGACGCCGTACCTTCCGTTATGAGATGGATGCGCCCATGGTGCACTTCTACAACATTATGTCGGCCCAGCTTGAGGTGAAGAAGGAAGAGTATAAGGGCATAGATATCGAGGTGTACTATCATAGCGACCATGCCTGGAATATAGATACCATGATCCAGTCCACCAAGGACTCTATCGACTACTTTACCCAGGCCTTTGGCCCGTACCAGCATAAGCAGTTACGTATTTTGGAGTTCCCCGGCTATCGTTCGTTTGCGCAAAGCTTTGCCAATACCGTGCCCTACTCTGAAAATATCGGTTTTATCACCGACCTGCGCGACCCGGATGATATCGATGCGCCTTATTATGTTACCGCTCATGAAGTGGCGCACCAGTGGTGGGGTCATCAGGTGGGTGCCGCCGATGTACAAGGTTCGGCGGTTATTTCCGAAACCCTGTCGCAATACAGTGCGATTCAGGTGTTGCGTGAAAAGTATGGCGAGCAAAAGCTGCGTAAGTTCTTAAAGTATGAGCTGGATCGCTACCTGCAAGGGCGGACCCGTGAAGCCCATGAAGAAATGCCGCTGTATCGTTCGGAGAACCAGCAATACCTGCACTATCAAAAGGGTTCTGTGGTGATGATGGCCATCGCCGATCGCATTGGTGTAGAGCGCACCAATGAGGCGTTAAAGGCATTTTTACAGGCCTTTAAGTATAAAGACGACCCTTATCCAACTACCTTGGACTTGTTGTCTTACCTCAAAGCGGATGTCGATGAGCAGGAGCAGGCCTTTATCGATGATCAGTTTAAGCGCATTACCCTGTTTGAGCTGGGCGTAGAAAAGGTAGAAGTGGCCGAGCAGGCCGATGCCGATGGTAAGTTTAAGGTCACGCTAACGGTAACGGCTAAGAAGGCATTTGCCGATGGTAAGGGCAATGAAACCGAGCAGCCCATGGCGCAGCTGGTGGATATTGGCTTGTTTAGTGAGGACCCAGAGAAGTTGAGCGCCGAGGACGCGGTGATCTATCTGCAAAAGCATCAGCTCACCAGTGGTGAAAATACCCTGGAGCTGGATGTGGACAAGAAGCCGAGCTATGCCGGGGTTGACCCCCTGGTGAAGCTGGTCGACAGAGACAGCGCCAATAACATCAAGAAACTCTAAGGCTGTTTATCACCGCCGGGTTCCTCGGTGGTGATATGCACAGACACCAAGAGAGGGTTGTGATCCGAACTCGTGCGCTCCAGCGTTTGCGCCGAGGTGAGGGTCACGCCTCTTATCCATATTTGATCTAGGGGTAAATCAAACACCCGGGTACGATGATCCGGTGTAAAACTGACCCTTGTCATATCTAGTTCACTCAGCAGCCCTTGCACCAGTTGCCAGCGCGCGCGACTCCAACTGTTAAAGTCTCCGGCAAAGATCACCGGCCCGGAATGAAGCTTGATTAATCCCGTTAACCGCTCCAGCTGTTGCCTATAGTCGCTGATGCCAAGAGTAAAGTTAATGCCGTGCATATTCACCAGCAATAAGGAGTCACCATTAGCCAAAGGATAGCGACTGATACTCGATGCTTTGGGGGTACGCAACCAAGGTTCCCGCTGATAAAAACGACAATAAAGCTGGGGCGACCAGTCGCTTAGCAAGGCCAGCCCGGTTTGCTGGTTGAGGCCCTTGTAGCCTGGCGAAAAACGGGTATGGGGCTTGAGTTGTAACAGCGCCTCATCGGTGATGGCTTCTTGCAGCAGCATAATATGGCTTTGCTCTGACAGGGCGTGCAGATCTGCCAGTAGTTCAGGCTTGGCCGCCTTATAAATATTCCAGCTGAGCAGTCTGAGTTCCGATACCGGCAAGGGCATGCTGACTGGCTCACCGGGCTGGGTTAATAGCGCAACGCAGGATTGGGGTGAGTCGGCACTAAAGGGAGACGCAGGCAAAGGCTCCGGCAGCACGGCCTGTTGCCACTGAATAAAGAGTAAATAAAGCAGAAAATAGAAACTCGGCACAGGCAGCCTTAGTAAACTTACTGATTGGCAAGATTATAGTGGCAAAAATGGCTTTAGATGCCAAACAGAAAAGATAAAGGGCCTTACGGCCCCGGTTTGCAGCAACAATAAGAGGGTATGACTTTTACCTTACAGCTCAAAGTCTAAGCTGTATGATACATACGCTTTTAAATCATCATCCGCGTCCAGGTCGGTTTGCAGCAGACCAAAGGTAAAGCCTGACTTGCTGATACTGACGCCATAATCTATGTAACTGTCGTCTTCACCGTACCATTCCTCCACGGTATCGCCGCTGGAATGGCCGAAGTGAAGCGCCAGTTCGGTATCTTTTAAAATGGTAAAGCTGGCGTTGAGCTCAAGGTAGAGCATGTCTTCTTCGTCGGTGGCATCGCCTTCGGCATTGACCAGGTAACTGGCACCGGCGCTGAGCCATTGCCAGCTCACCGAGCCATAGATCTCACCAAAACCAATATCTCCCTCGGCATCCGGGTAGGCGTAATAGATATAGCCGACATCGTAGCCTATGTCGTCGATTGAACCGGCGAAGCCCGCGTACAAGTCCATTTCATAGCTGGTGCTGGCAGCATCGCCGAAATCGATATTCGACAGCCAGGTGCCAGCATAAAAGCCGGTGTCGGAGGCGTAGTCTATGCCACCGGATACCGCGGCCCCATCGTCCGACTGGGTAATACCGCGCCAATAATAGTTAGAACTGGCGGCGACATTGGCGGTGACTTCCGCCTGGCTGGCCAGCGAGGTGAGGGACAGTGCCAACAAAGCCAGCACCGACGCGTATTTCTTTTTGTTCATTTTCTCATTCCTGTAGTAACGCTGTGTTAAATACTTAGTTGGCAAGGCGTGTGCCAATAACGGAATATTTTTTAAAAGTTACTATTTTTCAGATGCTTGTTGGTATTTTGAGCTGTGTTGGCTGGTGGGCGGGGGAGTGCGGATGCACTCTGGTGGTGCATATTTTATGCTTTTGCACTCATTTTAACCAATGTTGCTGCATAGAGGTTCTAGTTTGGTTTTGTGTTGCTGGTGGCATTGGTTGTTAAATTAAGATCTTGTCGCGGTGGGTGAGCGCGTTAAGAAAATAGTCCGGTGGACTATTTTTAGCAAGCGAACGCCTTGAGCCAGTGAAAGGCCGGGGATGGCGCCCAAAGAGGGAGTGATTAATTTGGATGCAAGTAATTCGTCCATGAAGCTGGGTTCCTGTTCGTGACGAAGTTACGGCATACATGCCTCCATCTCCTCGCGCTGCGAAGCGGTGCTTCGGTCACTCGTCGCCCCGCTTATCGCAGAGCTCGTCACCTTCAAGCGGCGAGAGTGAAATTGTTCACTCTCTTGTTTCCGCTTTCAGCCATGCCTCGCTGCCTTAGCCACGCTTCGCAGCAAAAGCCGAGATCGAAAGCGCAAATTTAACGGGATTAGGCTGATACATCTGCGTTTCAATTTAGGTTAACGCAAACAGCGTGCATATTCAGGAAAACGACCAAAACGCTCGTTTTTATCCTAGGCATAATATTTTTATAGTTAATAAAGTCTAAACGTGGCAGCAGCTTACATTGTTTGATACAAATAGACCAATTATAAAATCGAGTAATGTTTCGGTAGAAAAACGCGCGATTAGCTCGCTATAAACATGTTAAGTGTAAAAAAGAGTATCCATCATGATCAGAGTATTATTAATTCTATTTCTAATCAGTTTATCTACTCATTATGCTAACGCTAATGAGCTGAATGTGAACATTAATAGCTATTCTGATGCTGCTGCATATATAAAGGCGGCTTATGATAATGGCTTAGATAAGAAGTGCTGGGACTCCAATGCCACTCAAAGAAAAGTAGTTGCCTTTCTGGGCAGCGAAGGACTAGACGACACGCATGAAAATAATCTATCTAAAAAATCTATAGAGCTAAAGCCATTCGAATGCAATGCCTTAGCCTCTGTTATTGATATGGTGCATTCAAATAAAAATGCGATTTTGGCAAAATATCCAAAAATAAAAAAACTACTGCTGCACCGGACTGGAAGAAATTACCTTCTAACAATCCAGTATTTTATAGCCAAAATGGTGGTTCAAAAGCAATTCTGAGTATTAATGATAGAAATTTTCCAGAAATATCATTGCTTACAGTTAATTCAAGCTGTGACCTAAATAGCAAATCTAAGAAAGGTGAGTCTTTTATGTATGTAAATAAAACTCTCGTTAAGTTTGGCTATGTATGCAATGGCGACATGCAGTCCAATATTTTTTGCTAAAAGCCAAAAAGGAAAAGAATATATACTTAAAGAGTTTGAGGAAAAATCCAAGGTTTGCTACGCATTCAAAGAAGAAATAAAAGGGTTGTGCTTTGGTGCTATCGGTTTTAAGAGCTCAAAGCGCGAACTCCTCAATATAAAGAAACAGAGAGATGCAGCAATATAGTTTTTTTTTGATAAACACTTAACAAGTTTAGGCAACGGACACAAAAAGCCTGGCCGCTTTTCGTGCCGCTGCTAAAGGCGTTACTGCCGTCCGCTAATGGTACTTAGCGTCCTATCGGAAATCTCAAAACTCACAGGTATCGATCTCCCGTTATGATTCGCGCTGGAGAAATCGGCTTTTGTTGTGGAGTCTGTCATTGATAGCGAGGCACGATGCCGAGCTAGATTTATCAGTACAGGGAGGTGCTGTTAAATCGCATCAATGACTAAGCGGAACGTTTAACAAAACGCTGAGTTCGTAAGCATTAGCGAATCACGGGTTCGCGGAGTTTCCAAAGAGGGAGTCGAATCACTCCCTCTTTGGTTGTCGTCGCCAACGCGACAAGATCTATCAGTCAAAACCACAGTCGGCGACTCGGCAAAATTTACTCAAAAGCATCTTTGTCGGCGCAGAGCACCGACCTACGTGCGGCCAAGCCACACAACACAGGTTGAAACCTGACCCACAGGTATCGATCTCCCGTTTTGATTCGCGCTGGAGAAATCGGCTTTTGTTGTGGAGTCTGTCACTCGTCGCCCGACAAAAAGTTACAGATTACCCAAAAATCGCCCGCATCAAGCTAATGGTATCCGCAACACTGCGACCTTTTTCCACTTCACTGATAATCGAATCACGTTTTGCGCGAATATGCTCGGGAATGCCTTCTTCGGCCAGGGCACGGTCAACCAGCATGGCCGCCGATTCTTTTGAGCGCTTTCTCGCCGTACTATTGGCGCTGGCCGGACTCGCCTTAGGCTTATGTAACAGCTTAAAGTAGTTGGATTGCTCCATGGCGTTTTTATCGAAGTAGTAGAACAGACACGGAAGCAGGGCCTTAATATCGGCCAAGCGCTGTTCCTGCTCGTTGTCTCCGTGCGCCATGGCGAACCAAGGCTGGCGGGCCAGGGTGCAAACGATATCTTGCCAGTAGCGTTCGAAGTCGCGGTTATTCAACCTGGCCACATTGAGTGCTGCGCACAGGATATCGCTTTTGCTATTGGTGATTGGTGTGAACACATCGGGGCGGCGCATCGCCAATAGGCGGGTGGCCGGGGCCAGGGTTGGCTTGTCATCACTGCCGGTAAATAGTTGCAGGTACGCAAGCACAAAGGCCTGGTAGTGCTCTAGGTTCACCTCGTCGGTGAGGGGGATATGTGCCAGTGCCGCCTCGACCGCCTGCGGTTGGTCGTCAAGAATTTGCGCAAAGGCCTTGTTGTTTTTGATGCCGGCAAAGAACTCCACATCGAAGCGATACACAGCCGGGTCGTGAGCGGCGGTGTGCTTGCCGATAAAGGCCAAGCGGTCTTCCTTGCTCATTTCCTGTAATGGCGTGCTTTTAATGCTGGCAATATGCTCGGCCAAGCTCAGGTGCTCAGCCAGCAATACACCTTCTTTATTTTGTTCAAGGTAGGCGCAGATCACCGGCCAAGGGGCAATACGCAGGGTTTTTAGCTGTAAAAAGCTAATCGCATCCTTTAGCTGGGATTGTAGTTTTTTGACCGTGGGCAGTTGCGTTGGCTCAAGTAAATCAAAGTTCAGGCGCTCGGTGGCCACTTCTAGCAGCTCGTAGGCCCAGCCGAGAAAGTCTTCAGGGTGGTTCTCTACTTTTACCGCCATCAGGTTAAGGCTAATGTCCGCCGCCTGTTTGAGGATATTCTGATAAATCTGACTTTCTTGTTCTGCCAGCGCCATTTTTGATGGCGAGATAAGCAACTTCTTCATGCTAGGTACTACGCTCCGCTTGATACATTACAGCCCCGACCGAGTCTGGTGATCCAGCGGGGCTGTGCATCATACTGAGATTGAGTTTTGTTGCAATATTGACATTCGCCTATTTATTTCGATGCTCTTAGCCGCGACTTCGCATTCGTAGCTAAGGAGTGGCCAACGCCATTTTTACAAAGCAATCACACCTGCGAGCCTCTAGGTTGCCGGTTAATATTTTTCCTTTATGTTTCTTGTGGATAGCAACTGCGTTATCCTTGCCACGAAACAACTACTTCGATTCAAAGGTGTGCAGAAGTCTCATGCTCATAGCCGCGGTTAACAACTCTTGGGCAAAACCAGCCTCGACTCTTTTCTTATCCACGTTTGCTTTATTGGCCCAATTTTATAGTCCGCAAGTCGCTGCAGATGAGGTGGCAATTTACCTTGGTTATACATTGGGTGCGAATGATGATGATCGCATAACGGCCATTTCATACAGCTTAGAGACCGAGCCATCTTTTACCTGGTTTGATGGTGTTGCATTCACTTATGGCGAGTTTAATGGCTTAGACAAGCATTATGGCTGGAATGAGTTCGATGATGTGCCCTATTTTTCAGCGGGCTTATATTGGCATCTATTGCAAGGGCAGCAAACCAGGCTTACTTTTGAGTTCGCCCCCACCTATGTAGATGGTAATTACTATTATGCTCACTACGTAGGAAGCCGCTGGCATTTTACATCCAGTCTTAGTTACACCTACTTTATTGCTCAGAGCGACGTGTTTACATCACTGCGCTACCAGCATACCTCTAACGGGGGGATTGAACCGCCGAACCCCGGGGTGGATGGCCTGGGTTTGCAACTTGGCTACCGTTGGTAAGCGGGAGCAGGCAGCTATCATCATATATTCATCCATCTCGACTACAATTACACTTTTATAGCCAATAGGTTATGCTACTAGTGTTGTCTCAAAAGGAACGAGGTTAAGCATGAAAACCCTTGCCAAGGTATTAGGTATTATTATTGTCGTGATCATCGGCTTGTTGATCGCGATTCCATTTTTTATTCCGGTCGATGCCATCTTTACTAAGGTGTCCGAGCAGGTGGAGAAAACCACCGGCCGTACTTTGACCATTGCCGGTGATAAAAACTTAGCGATTTTCCCGTCGCTACGCCTGGAGCTCAATGATGTCAGCTTTAGCAACATGGCCGACGGCTCACGCGCCAACATGGCGACCATGAAGCAGCTGGATATTCATATTCCCTGGACGTCACTCTTCTCCGGTGAAGTGAAGCTGGATAAGTTCGTTATTCGCGAACCGGATGTCTTGCTGGAGACCAATGCTCAGGGCAAGGGCAACTGGCAGTTGTTTGATAAGGTGGCCGAGCAGCAACCTGAGCAAACGAAATCTGGACAGGTTAGCCTTCCTGAAAACTTCGATATCGAACTCGGTGAAGTCGCCATCTATGGCGGTCAATTTACCTACCTTGATGGCCAAACCGGTGCCAAGCAGCAAATTTCCGACCTGGAACTGGCGGTGTTATTGCAATCACTGCGTAAACCGCTGGAGCTGAAAGGTGGCATTACCTATATGGCGCGGCGCTTTAACCTGGATGTGGTGGTCGATAACCCTATTAAAGCCATTGAAGGACGCCCGTTTGCGGTAACTAAAACCGTCGAGTCGGATTTGGTTAATGTTGAATTTAAGGGGCAAATCGCCGATCAGGGCCAAAATATTAGCGGTACTTTGCATCTTGATGGCGACTCGGTAAAAGACATCGCCAAGTGGCTGGGTGTTGAGCTTGATGCCAAGGATAACGCCTTTAATGCCTTCAGTGTTGATGGCAGCATGCAGATGCAAGGTCAGTCCTTGACCATTAATAAGCTAGTGGCCAAGCTTGATGAGCTTGCCATCGAGGGTATGAGTACCATCAACCTGGGTGAGCGTTTGGCGATTAATGCCAATGTTGACCTCGGCATGTTGGACCTAAACCCGTATCTACCTGAACCAACTGAAGCAGCAGAAGCGCCAGCTGAAAAACCGGCCGAGGATGCCAAGGGCGATGCCAAGGCTCAGCCAATCGTCTGGGATAACACCAAGATGGACCTGTCAGCACTTAATAGCCTGGATGCCAACGTGGTGGTGCGTTCAAGCGGCTTAAAGGCACGCGACATTACCCTAGGGGAAAACCAGTTCACCTTGAAACTACAAAATGCCGTGGCGAATTTAAGCATGGATAAGTTTGTGGCCTATGAAGGCCAGGGTAAAGGTACTGTGATGCTTAACGCCAAACAGGCGCCGTATCAAATCAATACTAACTTCAGTCTGGCAGGCATCAATGCTGAGCCGCTGCTAACCGATGCAGCCAAGTTCGATAAGCTGATGGGCAAGGGCTCTATTGATTGGCAGTTGAGCACACGGGGCCAAAGCCAAAAAGACTTTGTGAATGCCTTAGCGGGTAAACTGAGCTTTAACTTTGCCGACGGTGCAGTGAAAGGGGCCAACGTGGCTGAGCTGGTGCGTAAGGCCAAGGAGTTGATCAAGGGTAACACCGCAGCGCTGGCCGATGGTTTAAATACCGGCTATGACGAGTCGCAAAAAACAGACTTTACCGCGCTAACGGGTAGCATGACGTTTACCAATGGTGTGGGCACTAACTCAGACCTGTCTTTGCAGAGCCCGCTTGTTCGTATCTCGGGTGAGGGTGAGGTGGATTTACCGGCGACCGAAGTGAACTATCGTTTAGTTACCGGTATCGTCGATTCCATCGAAGGTCAGGGCACCACGGATGACAGCACAGGCTTTAAAATTCCGATGCGTATTAAGGGCCCATTCCACGATGTGGGCATTAAGCTAGACGTGGCCGATGCGGCCAAGGAAGAAGCCAAAGAAAAAGTTAAAGACAAGGTAAAAGATAAGCTCAAGGGCTTGTTTGGTGGTTAATTGACCCCATATAGAAATTTAGCAACAGGGCGCTTTATGCGCCCTGTTTGTTTTGTAAGCAATTGAACCTTGGGGCAATTGAATGACTGGTAGGGGAAAAGGCCAGCTTAAGGGCATTTATCGCAGGCGAATATGCGTGTAGATACAGCCCCTTGGTCGGGAAATTAATTAAAAATTAGCCTACCTTTTGCGCGCCATTACTGATACAATTGCCCGCCCTCAGCAGTCATACAGCATAAAAGTTGCCTGATTATTGAGCGGATAAAATATTTAATGCCTTAATTTTTAAAGAGATTTAGGCTGTTTGTAACTACACCGGAGCATCTAAAATGATCCAAATGCAAACTCAGCTGGACGTTGCTGATAACAGCGGCGCTCGCAAAGTGCAGTGTATTAAAGTCCTTGGCGGTTCACACCGTCGTTACGCATCGGTTGGTGACATCATTAAGGTTTCTGTTAAAGAAGCTATTCCTCGCGGTAAAGTGAAGAAAGGTGATGTTAAAAACGCAGTAGTTGTGCGTACCAAAAAAGGCGTTCGTCGTCCAGACGGTTCTTTGATCCGTTTCGATAGCAATGCTGCAGTTATCCTTAACGATAACCTTCAGCCAATCGGAACTCGTATCTTCGGCCCTGTGACTCGTGAACTTCGTACTGAAAAGTTCATGAAGATCGTTTCACTAGCACCAGAAGTACTATAAGGAGTCGATCATGGCAGCAAAAATCCGTCGTGATGACGAAGTAATCGTACTAGCCGGTAAAGACAAAGGTAAGCGCGGTAAAGTGCTTTCAGTTGTAACTGAAACTGGTCGAGTATTTGTTGAAGGCGTAAACCTTATCAAGAAGCACCAAAAGCCTGTTCCTCAGTTGAACCAAGCTGGCGGTATTGTTGAGAAAGAAGCGTCTATCGACGTATCAAACGTTGCGATCTACAACTCGGAAACGGGTAAAGCAGATCGTGTGGGTTTCAAGTTTGAAGATGGCAAGAAAGTGCGTATCTTCAAATCTACTGGTAAAACTATTTAATAGTTGGAGTAGAAGATGGCGAAACTGCATGAAGTATACAAAGACAAAGTAGTAGCAGAACTTCAACAGAAGTTTGGTTACAGCTCTGTCATGCAAGTCCCTCAGATCGAAAAGATCACATTAAACATGGGTGTGGGCGAAGCCCTAGCTGATAAGAAAATTCTAGAAAACGCTGTTGCGGACCTAGAAGCAATCTCTGGTCAGAAGCCTCTAATCACTAAAGCTCGCAAGTCAGTTGCAGGCTTTAAGATCCGTGAAGGCTACCCAATTGGTTGTAAAGTAACCCTACGTGGCGAGCGTATGTGGGACTTCTTTGAGCGTTTGGTTTCAATCGCTATCCCGCGTATTCGCGATTTCCGTGGTGTAAGCGCTAAGTCTTTTGACGGTCGCGGTAACTACAGCATGGGCGTACGTGAGCAAATCATCTTCCCAGAAATTGATTATGATAAAGTAGATCGCGTTCGTGGTCTTGATATCACTATCACTACTTCTGCGAAAACGAATGATGAAGGCCGTGCGTTGTTAGAAGCGTTTAACTTCCCATTCAAGAAATAAGGGTAGGGTTATGGCAAAGAATTCAATGAAAGCGCGCGAAGCAAAGCGCACTAAATTAGTAGCACAGTACGCTGAAAAGCGTGCGGCACTTAAAGCTATCATCAGCGATGTTAACACATCAGATGAAGAGCGTTGGGACGCGGTTCTGAAACTTCAGAGTCTACCGCGTGATTCTAGCCCTGCACGTCAACGTAATCGTTGTAACATCACGGGCCGCCCACATGGTTACCTTCGCAAGTTCGGCCTAAGCCGTATCAAATTACGCGAAGCTGCTATGCGCGGTGAAGTTCCTGGCCTTAAAAAGGCTAGTTGGTAATAGAATCACGGGAGTAAGACTATGAGCTTGCAAGATCCTATTGCGGATTTGTTCACACGTATCCGTAACGGCCAGACTGCGAAGAAGGTTTCTGTTTCAATGCCATCTTCAAAGCTGAAAGTAGCAGTTGCTAAAGTGCTAACTGATGAAGGTTATGTATCTGGTTACTCTGTAACTGAAGGTGCTAAGCCTGAGCTTGCTATCGAACTTAAGTACTTCGAAGGCAAAGCTGTAATCGAAAATATCCAGCGTGTTAGTCGCCCTGGTCTACGCATCTATAAGAAGCGTGACGAATTACCTAAGGTAATGGGTGGTCTAGGTATCGCTATCGTATCAACTTCTAAAGGCCTAATGACTGACCGTGCTGCACGTAGTGCTGGCGTTGGCGGTGAAATCATTGGCTTTGTAGCGTAATCGGAGGGGACTATGTCGCGTATAGCAAAGGCACCTATTAATGTTCCTGCCGGTGTAGAAATCACGCTAAAAGGCCAGGATATCACAGTTAAAGGTAAGAACGGCGAACTTAGCCGTACGATCCACGAGGCTGTTGAAGTTTCATTCGAAGAGAACGTAATCAAAACGAACCCAGTTGAAGGCGTTGCTAACGCTTGGGCTCAAGCTGGTACTGCTCGTGCACTTATCAACAACATGATTGTTGGTGTAAACGACGGTTACGAGAAGAAGCTACAACTTGTTGGTGTTGGTTACCGTGCTGCGGTAAAGGGTAACGTACTAGATCTAACTCTAGGTTTCTCACACCCAGTAAACTTCGAGATCCCAGCGGGCGTCACTATTGAAGCTCCAAGTCAAACTGAGATCGTTGTTAAGGGCGCAGACAAGCAGCTAGTTGGTCAAACTGCTGCGAACATTCGTTCATACCGTGAGCCAGAGCCTTATAAAGGTAAAGGTGTACGTTATGCTGACGAACACGTGCGTCGTAAAGAGGCTAAGAAGAAGTAAGGTAAGACGATGGATAAGAAAACAGCTCGTCTACGTCGTGCTAAGCGCACCCGTAGAAATTTTATTGAACAAGGCAAAACTCGTCTTGTTATCCACCGCACGCCACGTCACATTTACGCTCAGGTAATTAGCCCTGAGGGTACTGTACTGGCTGCTGCTTCTACTGTTGAAAAAGCAATTGCTGAAACAGTTAAAGGCACAGGCAACATCGAAGCTGCGCAAGCAGTGGGTAAAGCAGTTGCTGAACGTGCGGCTGAAAAAGGCGTTAGCGCAAGCATCGCTTTTGACCGCAGTGGCTTTAAATATCACGGCCGTGTGAAGGCGCTTGCTGATGCAGCGCGTGAAGCCGGTTTGCAATTCTAGGAGTAGACAATGGCTAACGTAGAAGCAAAGCAACAACAGCCTGATTTGGCTGAAAAGCTAATCGCGGTAAACCGTGTGTCTAAAGTGGTTAAAGGTGGTCGTATCTTTAGCTTCACTGCACTAACAGTAGTTGGTGACGGCGCAGGTAAAGTAGGTTTTGGTTATGGTAAAGCACGTGAAGTTCCTGCTGCTATTCAAAAAGCAATGGAAAAAGCACGTCGCAACATGATCAACGTAGACCTTAAAGGTAATACACTTCAGCACCCTATCAAGGGTCGTCACGCTGGTTCTAAAGTGTACATGCAGCCTGCATCTGAAGGTACAGGTATCATCGCCGGTGGTGCGATGCGTGCAGTACTAGAAGTAGCTGGTGTACAGAACGTATTATCAAAGGCTTACGGTTCGACTAACCCGATCAACGTTGTTCGCGCAACAATTTCTGCTCTTGAGAACATGAAATCTCCAGAAGCAATTGCTGCGAAACGTGGTCTTAACGTTGAAGAGATTTTGGGGTAAGACACCATGGCAAACACAGTAAAAGTAACTCAAGTACGTAGCTCTATCGGTCGTTTACCGAAGCATAAAGCTACATTACGTGGCCTTGGTTTACGTCGTATCAACCACACTGTAGAGCTAGAAGATACGCCTTCAGTACGTGGTATGATCAACCAAGTTTCTTACATGGTTAAGGTTGAGGGGTAATTCGATGAACTTGAATACACTTTCTCCTGCTGCGGGTTCTAAAACACCTAAGAAACGTCTTGGTCGTGGTATTGGTTCTGGTCTAGGTAAAACTGGTGGCCGTGGTCACAAAGGTCAGAAATCACGTTCAGGCGGTAAAGTACGCGTTGGTTTTGAAGGCGGTCAAATGCCTATGCAACGTCGTCTACCTAAGTTTGGTTTCACTTCACGTAAGTCGCTTGCGTCTACTGAAGTAAATCTATTCGAAATCGCTAAAGTTGAAGGCGATGTGGTAGATCTAAACGCGTTACAAGCAGCTGGTCTGGTTAAGAAGAACATCCAGTTCGTTAAAGTAGTTAAATCTGGCGAAGTTTCTCGCGCGGTTACCGTTAAAGGTCTTAAAGTGACTCAAGGTGCTCGTGCGGCGATTGAAGCTGCCGGAGGCAAGGTAGAAGAGTAAGGAAGTACTTTATGGCTAAACCAGGTCAAAATATGCAAAGTGCACAAAGTGGGCTTGCGGAGTTGAAGCGTCGTTTACTATTTGTTCTCGGAGCTATCATCATTTACCGTCTAGGTTCATTCGTGCCGATCCCTGGGATTGACGCCGCTGTACTTGCCGAATTCTTCGAGCAACAAAAGGGCACCATTGTTGAGATGTTCAACATGTTCAGTGGTGGTGCGCTTGAGCGTGCTTCAGTGCTTGCACTGGGTATTATGCCGTACATCTCGGCCTCGATTATCATGCAACTATTAACGCATATACATCCTGCGATGATAGAGCTGAAAAAAGAGGGTGAGGCTGGGCGTAAGAAAATTAGCCAGTACACGCGTTATGGTACGCTCGTGCTTGCTACATTCCAATCAATCGGTATTGCTACTGGCTTACCGAACATGATGGAAGGGTTAGTTGTTAACCCTGGCTTTGGTTTCTATTTCACCGCTGTGGTGAGCTTAGTAACCGGCTGTATGTTCCTCATGTGGTTGGGCGAACAAATTACAGAACGTGGTATCGGTAACGGTATCTCAGTGCTGATTTTTGTTGGTATCGTAGCTAACCTGCCGTCTGCTATTGGTTCGACAGCCGAAATGGCGCGCCAAGGTGAATTGAACATTTTGGTACTGGTATTGATTGCGGTAATCGTATTTGCCGTTACTTACTTGGTGGTTTTCTTTGAACGTGGTCAACGTCGTATCGTTGTTAACTACGCGAAGCGCCAACAAGGTCGTCAGGTGTACGCTGCTCAAAGCACACACTTGCCGTTAAAAGTGAATATGGCTGGGGTTATTCCACCAATCTTTGCTAGTAGTATCATTCTGTTCCCTGGTACAATTGCAAGCTGGTTCGGCCAGGGTGAAGGTCCTGTAGCTGACGTGTTACAAGCTATCTCAACAGCGTTGACCCCAGGTCAGCCTCTGTATGCGATGGTCTTGGCAGCGGCTATTATCTTTTTCTGCTTTTTCTATACTGCGTTGGTGTTCAACCCGCGTGAAACTGCAGATAACCTGAAAAAATCTGGTGCATTTATTCCAGGTATTCGTCCAGGTGAGCAGACATCGAAATACATTGATAAAGTAATGACACGCCTGACATTGGCAGGTGCCTTGTATATTACCTTTATCTGTCTGGTGCCCGAGTTTATGACCATGGCATGGCAAACGCCATTCTACTTCGGCGGTACATCAATTTTGATTATCGTTGTTGTGATCATGGACTTTATGGCACAAGTACAGACCCATCTGATGTCACATCAGTATGATTCTGTGCTGAAAAAAGCGAACCTTAAAGGCTACGGCCGCTAAGGTCTGTTACGGAGTTGAGTAATGAAAGTACGTGCTTCCGTTAAGAAAATCTGCCGTAACTGCAAAGTAATCAAGCGTGCTGGTGTAGTACGCGTGATCTGCAGTGAGCCTAAGCACAAGCAAAGGCAAGGCTAATTAAACAGTCATGCAGGCTGAGTATCCTACTCGGCCTGTGTTTTTAATATTGGTTTGGTTATCGCTTGAGTATCCTTACGGGCTTTTCAAGAAGATGATTACCAAACTTTAAAATAGGAGATGTGTTAGTGGCCCGTATAGCTGGCATTAACGTTCCTGACCATAAGCATGCAGTTATTGGTTTAACAGCAATTTATGGTGTAGGTAAAACTCGCGCTAAGGCGATCTTAGCTGCGACTGGTATCGCCGAAACCACAAAAATCGGTGAACTTTCAGACGAAACACTTGACGTACTTCGTGAAGAAGTTGGCAAGTACACTGTTGAAGGTGATCTTCGTCGTGAAGTTACTTTGAACATCAAGCGTCTTATGGACCTTGGTTGCTTCCGTGGCTTACGTCACCGTCGTTCGCTTCCACTTCGTGGTCAGCGTACTAAGACTAACGCGCGTACTCGTAAGGGTCCTCGCAAGCCTATCAAGAAATAAGGTGGGGTAAGTTATGGCTAAAGCACCAATTCGTCGTAAGAAGGTAAAAAAGCAAGTTGCTGATGGTATGGCTCACGTTCATGCTTCTTTCAACAACACTATTGTTACTATTACAGACCGTCAAGGTAATGCACTATCATGGGCAACTGCCGGTGGTTCAGGTTTCCGTGGTTCACGTAAATCTACTCCATTCGCTGCTCAGGTAGCTGCAGAGCGTGCAGGTACTGCTGCTCAAGAATACGGTTTAAAGAACCTAGAAGTTTTCATTAAAGGTCCAGGTCCAGGCCGTGAGTCTGCTGTACGTGCATTGAACGCTGCTGGTTTCCGTATCACCAACATCACTGACGTGACGCCAATCCCTCATAACGGTTGTCGTCCACCGAAGAAACGTCGCGTATAACAATAGGTTAGGAGAAAGAACATGGCAAGATATTTGGGCCCTAAGCTCAAGCTAAGTCGTCGTGAAGGTACTGACCTGTTCCTTAAGAGCGGCGTACGAGCTATCGACTCTAAGTGTAAGCTAGAGAACGCACCTGGTCAGCACGGCGCCCGTAAAGGTCGTCTATCTGACTACGGTCTACAGCTACGTGAAAAGCAAAAGGTTCGTCGTATGTACGGCATCCTTGAGAAGCAATTCCGTAACTACTACAAAGAAGCTGCTCGCCTTAAAGGCAACACAGGTGAAAACCTACTTCAGCTTCTAGAGCAACGTCTAGACAATGTTGTATATCGCATGGGTTTTGCAAGCACACGTGCTGAAGCACGTCAGCTAGTAAGCCACAAAGCGGTTATGGTTAATGGTCGTGTTGTTAACATTCCTTCTTTCAACGTTTCTCCTGAAGACCAGGTTGAAATCCGTGAGAAGTCTAAGAAACAAGCGCGTATCGTAGCGGCTCTAGAATTGGCTGAGCAACGTGAAAAGCCAACTTGGGTTGAAGTTGACGGTAAGAAAATGGAAGGTACTTTCAAGCGCCTACCTGAGCGTTCTGATCTGTCTGCGGACATTAACGAACAACTAATCGTCGAACTTTACTCGAAGTAAAGTTAAGAGTTAAGAGAGGATAAAATGCAGGGTTCTGTAACCGAATTCCTAAAACCAAGGTTAGTCGATATCGACGCTATCAACCCGACTCGTTCAAAAGTGGTTCTTGAGCCGCTTGAGCGTGGTTTTGGTCACACTCTAGGAAACGCACTACGTCGTATTCTGTTGTCATCTATGCCTGGATGTGCAGTTACTGAGGTAGAAATTGATGGCGTTTTACATGAGTACAGCGCGAAAGAAGGCGTACAAGAAGACATCATTGAAATCCTGCTAAACCTGAAAGGGTTGGCGGTAAATATCGAAGGCAAAGATGAAGTTTTTCTGACCCTGACTAAATCTGGTGTAGGCCCTGTGACTGCGGCAGATATTCAGCACGATGGCGACGTAACAATCGCTAACCCTGATCACGTAATTTGTCACCTAACGACAAATAACAGCGAGATCAGCATGCGTATTCGTGTTGAGCGTGGTCGTGGTTATGTACCAGCGTCTAGCCGCGTATCCTCTGAAGACGATGAGCGTCCAATCGGCCGTCTGTTGCTTGATGCATCATTCAGTCCGGTTGAGCGTATTGCGTACTCGGTTGAATCAGCACGTGTTGAACAACGTACTGACTTAGACAAGCTAATCATTGATATGGAAACGAACGGCACTTTAGATCCTGAAGAAGCGATCCGCCGTGCGTCAACTATTCTTGCTGAGCAATTAGAAGCATTCGTAGACTTACGTGATGTTTCTGAGCCAGAAGAGAAAGAAGAGAAGCCAGAATTCGATCCTATTCTGCTTCGTCCAGTTGATGATCTTGAGCTAACAGTTCGTTCAGCAAACTGCTTGAAAGCCGAGCAAATTCAATATATCGGTGATTTAGTACAGCGTACCGAAGTTGAGCTTCTTAAGACACCTAACTTAGGTAAGAAGTCTCTAACTGAGATCAAAGACGTGCTTGCATCACGTGGTCTTTCTCTGGGCATGCGCCTAGAAAACTGGCCGCCAGCAAGCCTAGCTGAGTAATCTAGATCACTATATTTAGTTTAGTTAGAAGGATAGGGTCATGCGCCATCGTAAGAGTGGTCGTCAATTAAACCGTAACAGCAGCCATCGCAAAGCGATGTTCAGCAATATGGCTGGTTCTTTGGTGAAGCACGAAATCATCAAAACAACATTGCCTAAAGCGAAAGAGCTGCGCCGTGTAATTGAACCTTTAATCACACTGGCTAAGACTGATAGCGTTGCAAACCGCCGTTTAGCGTTTGCTCGCACGCGTGATAAAGAAGTTGTTGGTAAGTTGTTCAGCGAGATTGGTCCTCGCTACGAAAGCCGTCCTGGTGGCTACACTCGTATTTTGAAGTGTGGTTTCCGTGCTGGCGACAATGCACCAATGGCTTACATTGAACTAGTAGATCGCCCAGTTGCGACTGAAGAAGTTCAAGAAGACGCGCAGTCTGCAGAGTAAGTCTTAAAAAGACACAAAAAGCCGAGCTTATGCTCGGCTTTTTCTTTATATGGCCAAAATAAAACGTTTCCCTCTTCTATATATAGCTATTTGGCTACTCCTTTCTCTATATAAAACAAGCTAAATGTAACCAAATAGATCTAAAACAGATCTTTAACTGTTAAATACATCGGTTTTAGTTTCTTTTTTGCGCAAACGATCCATTTTTAGTAATTTTCTTTAAAAAAGGGGTTGCGTCGAAATCGAATCTCCCTATAATGCGACCCCACTGAGACGGCAGGCAGCAACGCATAGCGAGGCGCTAGCGGCTCAGGGAGTCAAGTAAAACTGAGTTTTAAGAAACTTTAAACTTTCTCAAAATTAAGTGTTGACAACAAATCAGGGTTGAGTAGAATGCACAGCCCTCGAGACGCGAAAGTAACTCGAAACGTTCTTTAAAAATATGAAGCAATCATCTGTGTGGGCATCGTACAGATTGAGTTCTAACAGCAGATTCTAGTTCGCTAGATGACGCAAACAAATTTAGAGTCTCAATGTTTTTTCCTTAAATGGAAAGTGAGTGACCAACGGCAATAAATTTATTTATTGCAGCACAGTCAATTCGATATCGAAAGATATCAAAATCAGAATTCATTGAGCACGAAACTTCGGTTTCAAAAAACTTTTAATTGAAGAGTTTGATCATGGCTCAGATTGAACGCTGGCGGCAGGCCTAACA
>NZ_PQBV01000004.1:0-575862 GCF_002964545.1 Pseudoalteromonas sp. T1lg10 | reverse complement strand
TGTTAGGCCTGCCGCCAGCGTTCAATCTGAGCCATGATCAAACTCTTCAATTAAAAGTTTTTTGAAACCGAAGTTTCGTGCTCAATGAATACTGTGATGATATCTTTCGATATCGAATTGACTGTGCTGAATAAATTTCTTTATTCCGTTGGTCACTCACTTTCCATTTAAGGAAAAACATTGAGACTCTAAATTTGTTTGCGTCATCTAGCGAACTAGAATCTGCTGTTAGAACTCAATCTGTACGAGTGCCCACACAGATGATTGCTTCATATTTTTAAAGAACATTTCGAGTCGCTTTCGCGTCTCGAGGGCTGTGCATTCTACTCAACCCTGATTTGTTGTCAACACTTAATTTTGAGAAAGTTTCTTTTTTCAAGGAAAGCCTCAAAACTCAGTTTCACTTGACTCCCTGAGTCGCTAGCGCCTCGCTATGCGTTGCTACGCTGCGCGTCGCGCCTGCCGTCTCAGTGGGGTCGCATTATAGGGAGATTCGATTTCGACGCAACCCCTTTTTTAAAGAAAATTGCGAAAAATAGCCTTTTGCGTATCAATTGATTAATAAGCACCCAAAACCGGATGTTAAGTAGCCAAATTCAGGTCTTGAATTCAGGCCTTGTTATGATTCTTCCGTGGCAGGACTACTAAGTATTGAACAACTGCGGTAAAGATCAAGGTAGGAATCTAAAAATAATAACGGCGAGCCTAAGCTCGCCGTAGTCATATCTATACCTATATATGTAGGTACTCAAAAATAGCCCTAGTAAAGAATGCTATATAGTTTTCGACGTGACGCCGCCGCCAGGGCATCCCCCTCAGGTAGGCTGGCGATAATATCAAGATAGAACTTCTTCGCATCGGCAAAGTTAAGATCTTTCTTTAGCACTAAAAATAAAGTTTCGAGCGCTTCAGCTTTACGACCGGCATCATTAAAAGCCACCGCCAGTTTCACCTTAAGCTCTAAATTATCGCCTTGCTGCTCAATTTCCTGCTGCAATAAGCGGATCTCAGGAGAGTCTTGTGCTTGCTCTGCTTGCTCTAATTTTGCTTTGATATTGTTGTAGTAGGCGTCCTGATCCGCCAACGCTATAGTATCTAGCAAGGCTTTTGCATCATCCAACTTATGTATTTGGATGCAGATATCGGTTAGCACCAGCTTAATTCGAGCATTCTGCGGGTCGATTTCATAGGCCTGCTTGGCGTATTTAAAGGCATCATTCAGGTTATCCGCCGCCAACGCTGCTTTAGCCTGCTGTAATAAAGCATCTTCCGGCTGTGGCAGGTGCTTTTGCAATGCTTCTTTTATTTGTTGCTCGCTTTGCGCGCCTGGCAACATATCCACCGGCGCGCCACCTTTTAATAGCACTAAGGTAGGTAATGTCTGCAAACCAATTTGCTGCGCCAACTGGCTGGCCAGCGCTTGCTGAAGGTCACAGTCCAGGGTAGCAACGATAAGATGCTGCTGATATTGCTGCGCTAAACCATCGAGAATACGTGCCTGCTCTTGGCATTCATGGCTCTGCGCCGAGTAGAAGCTCAAGGCAACGATATTGTCTTCGGAAGTTTGTCCTAAAACCTGCTGAATATTTTCAGCAGTAAGTTGAATTTGATTCGTCATGGTTAAGTTGCCATCTATTTAGAATTAGGCTTTGATATGGAGTCAAAGATCACAATTACAAGTGTAAGGAATATTATGGGTTTTCTGCAAAATATGACAATAGCGAGCACGGCGTTATTATTAACCACGGCTTTGCCCGCCGACGCCGCTATTAAGGTTAACGAGCGCCTGCCCGAGCTGGAAAAGCTCTATTTGGACTTACACCAATCCCCTGAGCTCTCGTTACAAGAACAACAAACCGGCAAAAAAATCGCCAAGCAACTAAAACGTCTGGGCTTTGAGGTGACCACAGAGGTGGGCGGTTATGGCGTGGTCGGACTGCTAGAAAATGGTGCAGGCCCTACTATTATGATCCGCACCGACACCGACGGTTTACCCATCACCGAACAAACCGGCGTTTCCTATGCTTCTAAGGTGAAGGTGCTAAATAAAGAAGGGACTGAGGTCGGCGTGATGCACGGCTGTGGTCACGATATTCACATGACCAGCTTTATTGGCACCGCCGAGCACCTGGTCGCCCACAAAGACCAATGGCAAGGCACCCTAATGATGGTGGCCCAGCCCGCCGAGGAAGTGGGTGCCGGCGCCAAGGCCATGTTAAACGAAGGGCTCTTTAGCCAGTTTGCCAAACCGGATCATATTTTAGCCCTGCATGTCAGTGCCAGTGTGCCCGCGGGTAAGGTTGCTTTAAAGCCGGAGTACACCATGGCCAGCGTCGACTCTGTTGATATTCATGTCAAAGGCAAAGGCGGCCACGGTGCTTACCCACATACCACTATCGATCCCGTGGTGCTGGCTTCTCGTATCGTGCTGGCCTTACAAACGATCACCAGCCGCGAACTCTCTCCTCTTGAGCCTTCGGTAGTCACCGTAGGTTCAATCCATGGGGGCAGTAAGCACAATGTTATTTCCAACGAGGTCAAACTCCAGCTGACATTACGCAGCTATAACCCGGCGGTACGCGAACAACAGATTGCGGCGATTAAGCGCATTACCGCGGGTATTGCCGCCAGTGCCGGGCTTGAAGAATCACTTTACCCTGAAGTGGTGGTTCATGAGGCCGAGTCTATTCCCTCGACCTACAATAACCCAGAGCAAACCGCTCGCGTCACCCAGGCCATTAAAGCGGCCATTGGCGCCGATAATGTTGAGTTGACCGAGCCAGTCATGGCCGGTGAAGACTTTGGTTTATATGGCCGTACCGAAGACAAGCTGCCTATTACCCTATTCTGGCTAGGTGGTGTAGACCCTGATACTTACAAGGAGGCAATGAAAAACAATACCCAGTTACCGTCATTACATTCGAGTAAGTTTGCTCCGGATTACCAAAAGGCGATTCCAACTGGGGTCAACGCCATGAGTAATGCAGCATTGGCCTTGTTTAATAGAAACTAAGCCTTAGCTTTACTGCTTTTAGGGCGCGGGCTTTTTCTTCTCGCGCCCTTAAACTTCCTTTTTACCTGACTCTTGATATGTGAAAACTGACGACTGTCACAGGTTTTTGCTTCTTCTATTAATGCCCCTAGTTGCCCAACCAAGGGCTGCATAAAATCATCGTACTTAAGCTGTTTCTCTGCAATTTGTGCCAAGGCCATTTCCCAATGAGCGGTCATATCCGGTGTTGAAAGGGTGTCAGGCAAGGCATTGATCAGCGCCACACCCGTTTCTGTGGCAACAATGGTCTTGCCACTGCGAGCAAGGAAGCCGCGGGTAAACAATAACTCGATAATGCTGGCGCGGGTCGCCTCTGTACCCAGGCCATCGGTTTCCCGCAGCACCTTACGGATATCCGGGTCTTTCACATAACGGGAAATAGCGGTCATCGCTGCAAGCAAGGTGGCATCGGTAAAATGCGCCGGTGGTGTGGTGTTTTTATCTAAACGCCGCGCATCCTCGCACAGTACCTGCTGACCCACGCTTAAAGGCGGTAAGCTAGGCGCTTCTTTTTCTTCTTTATTAGGCAACAACACCTTAAAGCCGCGTTCTATCTCTTCTTTGGCCTTGGTAGTGAACGTGCCGCCGGCTATCTCTGCTTCCACATCGGTTTGGTGATAACGGTAGGCCGGCATAAATTGCATCAGGTACTGGCGACAGATCAGCTCATAAACACGGCGCTCCGTTTCTGTGAGCTGCGCCGAGGTCTTTTTATTGGTCGGCACTATGGCATGGTGAGCGGCAACCTTGGCATCGTTAAAGCAACGTGCTTTTCTTAACGGATCCGCGGTAGCCAGCTGCTCTTTTGAAAACACGCCGTTGGCAATCACGCTGTCGATAATGGCAGACGCCTGCTGAAAATGATCCTTAGGCAAATATCTATTATCCGAGCGGGGATAGGTGATCAAGGTGTGTTTTTCATAAAGGCTTTGGCAGGTATCAAGTACCGCTTTAGCTGGCAATCCGAAGCGCTTGGCGGCATCAATTTGCAGTGCCGACAGGTTATAAGGCAAGGGCGCCAGCTCTTGTTTTTCAGCCCTTTTGACCTGAGTGATCAATCCATGCTGCCCCTTGATACGGGAAACAACATTATCGGCCAAGGCCTTGACTAATACCCGACCCTGCTCGTCCTGATAAGGTTGGCAGGCTTCGCTCGGTTGCCACTTTAAGGTAAAGCCTTGTTGCTCTTGAGTGCGCATCAGGGCTTCTACTTCATAGAAGGGCTTGCTGACAAATTCTTTAATTTCTTTATCCCGCGCTACCACCAAGCCAAGGATGGGCGTTTGCACCCGGCCAACGGAGAGCACCCCCTTATAGCCGCCTTTTTGGCCCGCAAGGGTATAGGCCCGGGTGAGGTTCATGCCAAACAGCCAATCGGCACGGGAGCGCGCCAAGGCCGAGACGCTAAGTGGAATAAATTCCGCGTTGGCACGCAATTGTCCAAGGGCCTTTTTCACTGCGGGTAAATTTAGGTCACTGATCAGTAAACGCTGAATACTTTGCTTTTTAGCCTTGCTCACATTGGCTTGGGAGATCACCTCATCGACTAAGAGTTGCCCTTCCCTGTCGGGGTCGCCAGCATGAACAATTTGCGAAGCTTGCTTGATCAGCTTTTTGACCAAGGTAAGTTGTTTGCGGGTTTTGCTCTTGGCTTTAAGCTGCCATTGCTGTGGCACTATGGGTAGATGCTGTACTTGCCACTTTTTATAAGCGGCATCATAGTCATCGGGCTCAGCCTGCTCTAATAGATGACCGATACACCAGGTCACGCAATCGCCATTGCCCAGCTCGATATAGCCGTCTTTTTTGTTATGGGGTTTAGGTAAAGCGGCAGCAATGGCACGCCCAAGGGAAGGTTTTTCGGCAATATATAGCTTCATAGCACAACAACTGTTCATCCATACAGTAAGAAAGAGTGTAGTGCATTTTTAATTTTGATGAAAGAATATTAAGAGCAAGTGCTCACTAAGTAACGCGCACCCATGCTTTAAATTGCTACCGAGCCACTTCAAGTACTTAACCCTTTATTTAAAATCCGCAGATTAAAAACAGCTACACTGGCTCTAAGTGGTCGAAAATCATCACCGCCTTTGACCTGGTCACGGAATCCCCCTAAAATTGGCGCTCTTAGCAATTCAGTAACGAGAGCGCAGGCAATGGCCCAAAAAAAACCAGAAAACCTCACCTTTGAGGACGCAATCAATGAACTGAGCCAAATTGTCACTGAGATGGAACAAGGCGATATGCCGCTGGAACATTCTTTAAAGCAGTTTGAACGTGGGATCAGCCTGGCCAATGTCTCGGCGCAAAAACTGGATCATGCACAGCAAAAGGTAAGCATGCTGATGAGTAATGATCTCGACAGCGAATTAACGCCTATGGACCCTCAAGAGTAATAGTCACTGTGGAATTAAAACAAGCCTTAGCGCAAGCGCAGCAAGACGTAGTGCACACCCTGGAAAACTATTTCCACAGCCAGCAAGATGCCCAACCAAGGATCCTCGCGGCCAGCCAATACAGCGTACAAAATGGCGGTAAACGACTGCGTCCGTTTTTGGTTTATTGCGTCGGCTCCATGCTCGGTGCCAACAAGGGTGATCTTGATAAGGCCGCCGCGGCCATCGAATGTATTCACAGCTATTCCCTTGTGCATGATGACTTGCCAGCCATGGACGACGATGAATTACGCCGTGGTCGCCCCACCTGCCATATTGCCTATGATGAAGCCCATGCCATTTTGGCCGGTGACGCCTTGCAGAGCATCGCCTTTGAATTGCTAAGCAGCAGTGACTTTAACCTAGAGGCCGGTGCGCAAATTCGCTTGGTACAAAGCCTAAGCCGAGCGTCTGGTTTGCTCGGCATGGTCGGCGGCCAGGCCCTGGACATAGCCGCCACAGGAAAAGACATCAGTTTAAGCGAGCTTGAGCAGATACATAATGCCAAAACCGGTGCGCTCCTAAGCTGCGCCATCGAACTTGGCTATTTATGCGCCCCCAAGGGCGACAGCGATACGCAAGCGGCACTGCAAAAATACGGCAAGGCCATCGGCCTGGCTTTCCAGGTGCAAGACGATATTTTAGATATAGAAGGCGACACCCAGACCTTGGGCAAACCGCAGGGCTCGGATGAGGCCGCCAGTAAAGCCACCTACCCGGCTCTGCTTGGCTTAGATGGCGCAAAAGCCAAACTACAGCAGCTCTATGACGAGGCCATTGCCGCCCTCGATAACCTGCCCTATGACACCAGGATGTTGGCGCAACTGGCGCAATACATCATCGCCCGAGATCATTAAAAATTACTACAGATGGCCGTGCCCATTTTGATATACTCGGGCCATCGCAGTGAAGGATAATAAAACGCATGAATTTGGATAGTAGCAAGTATCCCCTTTTAAATCAGGTCGATGAACCTGCACAACTGCGCGACCTGGCTCAAGATAAGCTAGGCGCGTTTAGCTATGAATTGCGGGACTACCTACTGAACTCCGTATCACAAAGCAGTGGCCATTTTGCCTCAGGTTTAGGCACGGTGGAGCTGACTGTGGCGTTGCATTATGTCTATAACACGCCATTCGACCGCTTGATCTGGGATGTGGGTCACCAGGCCTATCCGCATAAGTTGATCACAGGTCGTCGCGAGCAAATGCACACCATCCGCCAAAAAGATGGCCTGCACCCTTTTCCTTACCGTGGCGAAAGCGAGTACGACACCTTTAGTGTGGGTCACTCAAGTACCTCGATTTCTGCGGCGTTAGGCATGTCGATTGCGGCGCAAAAAGAAGGTAAAGGACGTAAAACCGTAGCCGTGATCGGCGATGGTGCTATTACCGCAGGTATGGCCTTCGAAGCCATGAACCACGCCGGTGATGTGAAGTCGGATATGCTGGTGATCCTCAACGATAATGAGATGTCGATCTCGGAAAACGTGGGCGCCTTGAATAACCACTTCGCTCGTATTCTTTCCGGCAGCTTTTACACCAATATTCGTGAAGGCGGCAAAAAGCTGCTCTCCGGCCTGCCGCCGGTCAAAGAGCTGGCCAGCCGCATGGAAGAGCACCTGAAAGGCATGGTGATCCCTGGCACCTTTTTCGAGGAGCTGGGCTTTAATTACATCGGCCCCATTGATGGCCACGACGTTAATATGCTGGTCGACACCCTGCGCAATATGCGCAACCTTAAGGGTCCGCAGCTACTGCACGTGAAAACACAAAAAGGTAAAGGTTATAAACCTGCCGAAGCCGATCCTATCGGTTACCATGCGGTGCCCAAATTCGACCCAAGCGAAAGCAAGTTACCCAAGTCAAAGCCTGGCGCGCCGACCTTTTCCAAGGTCTTTGGCGACTGGCTATGCGATATGGCCGCCGAAGACAGCCGCCTGATGGCCATTACCCCGGCCATGCGTGAAGGCTCAGGCATGGTGCGTTTCTCCAAGGAATACCCAGAGCAGTATTTTGATGTGGCCATTGCCGAGCAGCATGCGGTGACCTTAGCCGCCGGTTTTGCCTGCGAGCAATTAAATCCTGTGGTGGCAATTTACTCATCTTTCTTACAGCGCGCCTATGATCAGCTGATCCACGATGTTGCCCTGCAAGAATTACCTGTGTTATTTGCTATCGACCGTGCCGGTGTGGTTGGCGCCGATGGTGAAACTCACCAGGGCACCTATGATTTAAGCTTCTTACGCTGCATTCCTAATATGGTGATCATGGCTCCGGCCAATGCCAACGAATGCCGCAACATGCTTTACACCGGCCACAAGCTGGATAAGCCAGCAGCGGTGCGCTACCCCCGAGGCAGCGCCGGTGAGGGTGAATTCGATGCACAAATGCAAGCGCTTGAAATTGGTAAAGGCCGTGTGCTTCGTCAAGGTAAAGGTGTGGCCATACTGTCATTCGGTACCCTACTCGAATATGCCGAGCCAGCCGCCGAAGCACTGGATGCCACCTTGGTAGATATGCGTTTTGTTAAGCCACTGGATACGGCGCTGATTGATGAATTAGCCGCTACCCATGAGCACCTGGTGACCTTGGAAGACAATGTGATTGCCGGTGGTGCAGGCTCAGCGGTAAGCGAATATCTGGCACAAAGCAAGCAGCTTAAGCCGGTATTACACTTAGGCCTGCCGGATGTCTTTATCAAGCACGGCACCCAGCAGGAAATGCACGCAGAGCTTGGCCTAGATAGCGCCGGTATCGAGCAACAAGTTAAGGCTTGGTTAGCGTAACTAGCAAAGCTAAATAAAAGCAAAAAGGAGCGATATCGCTCCTTTTTTATGTCCGTGTTTTGGCTCATAGAGGCCAAATACTTAGTTCTGGCTTAACGCATCCAAATCTTAATATCCGCCAGGGACGAGCTCTGCAGCGTCGCTATCTGCTCATCAAGATTCTCGCTTTGCTCGAACTCGAAGGCATCAAGCTGATCATCAAATTCGATATGTGCACAGCCATCACCGCCGCGCTTTTTCACTTGATGCAGAGCGATATCCGCCAGATTCACAGAGGTTTCCCACCCGATCACCTGGCCGCCTAATAAAGGCATGGGATAGCAGGACCAGCCCAGGGAGGCGCTGAGGTTAATCTTTTTACCATTAGGCAGTAAGAAGCTCTTACTGGCGATGGACTTACACAGATTACGCACAAAGAGATTAACCTGATCGACCTCAAAGTCACGCAGCAGCAATAAGAACTCATCGCCACTCCAGCGCGCCACATAGTCCGACCCTTGAGTACAGGAGTTAAGCAGGGTCGCCATTTGCTGCAAGCAGCTATCGCCGCTTAGCGGTCCGTAGGCATCATTAATGCGCGAGAAGTTGTCGATATTGACGATTACCAGCACCAGGGCACGACCCTGCTTTTGCAAGGACTCTGCATTGCGCTGATAGTGCTCTATATCCTTGGGCAGCTGATCGAACAAGAAGCGGCGGCTGCGCAGCCCGGTCAGCTCGTCGGAATGGCTCACTAACTTCAACTGAGAGTTAACCTGATTGAGCTTGTCGTTGGCGTCACGCAGCTCCAGGGTGCGCTCTTCCACCAAGCTTTCCAACGCCGCCTGTTTACGTCGCTCCTGTGCCCTAAAGACCCACAGCAACAGATACAAAATAAAGAAGAAGCAAGAAACGATCAGCAAACGGAAGTAAATGGTTTCATCAAATCGACGTGGCACGGTAAAGGCGTACTCGGCGCTGCTGGCCTCTTGCCAATTGCCGCTGGTGCGCTTGGCTTCAAGTTGAAAGACAAAAGGCCCGGGCGGTAAATTGGTATAAATGGCCTCGCGGCGATTATTGGCGTAGCGCCAGTCATTGTCCAAGCCCTGTAAGCGATAGCGAAACTCCACTTCCGCCGGCGCATAAAAGTCGATGGCGGTGTAGCTGATGGTAAGGTCGCGCTCATCGGTATCAAGCACTGGTTTCTTGCCCAAGGCGCCCGTGTAAAGGGTGCGTCGTGGCGTCGCTATGCTTTCCACCTGAGGAGCCAGAGGATCTTGGCCAAACAGCTGCACGCTTTTGGGAATTTCCACCACACCCTGCAAACTGGGGTACCAAATCGAGCTGCCATTGTCGGCAACCGCATCATGGCCTAAACCGGCACAGCACTGGCTGGCCTTACCGTCTAATTGGCGGTCATAGGAGGAGATCACCTGCTCCACCTGCAAGTTTCCTATTTCATCGGAGAATTGCTCCACCGGCATGCGATACACACCCTTCATGGTGCTGACCCAGACCCGCTGCAGATCTTTGTCATAATGCAAACTAAAGATGGAGCCATAAGGCAGACCGTTGGAAACATCAAGCTGATGCCAACGCCCCTTGGTACTGCGATAGAAAAGGCCATCATTGAGTGAGCCAACTAAAGTGCCCACCCCGTCTATTTCTAAGATACTGGTGACATAGGCGCTCTCAAGGGCGGTGTTATCTCCGGCACGCTCTATGCCTTTATCGGAGAAGATATAACCGCCCTGACTGGTGCCGATCAGGCCGTATTTGCCCTTATCGACGACAAAGGTAATAAATTTACTGTCGAGTACCGCATTATAAGTAAAGGGAGTCAGGCCATTGTAGCCGAGGCGATACATACCCCGACCGGTACCAAACCAAAGCCCTCCGGCGCTGGCCTCGCTAATGGCGAACACTGGATTAAGGCGCAGCTCACGGGCATCTATATTGAAGAGTTCTTCATTTTCAAAATACAACACGCCGCGGTCGGTGGCGATATAGAGGCGCTCGCCGACAAAATGCATATCGTGCACGGCGCTGCGTCTGAGCTTGGCGCGAGGAATACGATTAACGAAGTTATTGTCCTGATCGAAATAACCGACTCCAGAGCGGTTGGCAACCCAAAGTTGCCCCTTAGGAGAGAGGGTCAGCGCCATCACGGCTTCGGTCATGCTTGATAAGGCATTGTGGCGCTCTACCCGCCCGGCATGCGCCAGCCACAAGCCTTCACTAAAACTGGCCAGCCAAATATTGTTTTGATCGTCACGGTAAATGTCTGAAAACCAGATGCTTTGATCCAGTGCTGCCGGCTCCACCCACTGCCACTCTTTGGAGTTATCGCGATACAAAAGGCGGCCATAGGTGGAGATCCACAGCGCCCCATCGGAGTCACTCATAAACTTATAAACGGCGGCATTACTGGCGTTTGGCAAGGCAAATGGGCGCAGTTCATCGTCTATATCGAGGAAATAAGCACCGAGCTCGGACGCCAGATAAAGGGTGCCTTCAAGCCAGGCCATATCATGAATTATGGTTTGTGCCAAGCGCTCGGGCAAGGTCACCCGGGCAGTGATTTTTAAGCGCAGTCGAGATGACGAGGACGACATATTGGTTAGGCGCAAGAGGTGATTTTCACTGACCAACCAAACACCTTGCGGCGCCAGCGCCATCTTACTGACGGAAATCTGGTTAATCGCAGTTAAGCGGCTTTGCATGCGGCCGCTGCGGCGGCGCTGCTCTTCGTCAAGGTGAAAGGCAATTTGGTTGCGCTCGATATAAAAAAGCTCGCTGGCGGCAACCCAGATATTGCCCTTATCGTCTTGCAAGATATCGCGCACCGGACCACTAATGCCGAACTGAAAGTAGTTCATCGAATTGGGGTCGAGCACAGAAACCCCTTTCTTGGTGCCGATCCACAGCAGGCCTTCTTTATCTATCAGCAGCTTGTTAATGGCATTGCTGCTTAGGAAGTTGCTGTTTTGCTCATTAAAGTTGGTGAAGTGCTCACCATCGAAGCGACTGAGGCCGAACTGGGTGCCGACCCAAATATAACCCTGATTGTCCTGGGTCACACTCTTTAAGGATTGCGAAGGCAAGCCATTACGTGTGTTCCATTGTTTGACTACATAATCGGTAATAGATGCCGACGCCGTTGATGTTATCAGCGTCGCCGCCAGCAGCAAAAGTGACTGTAAAAACCGCAGCAATGTCACACCCATGTTCAAAACTTATAGTCCAGGCAAATAACCTACTTTAATTAACGCCTGTAGGCAAATTAGAGAGCAAATCCCGGCCAAAATATCGTCTGCCATAATGCCCAAACCACCGTGTAGGCGTTTATCCAGCATGCGTATAGGTCCTGGTTTGGCGATATCGAAGAAGCGGAATAATAAGAAGCCAACCAAAAGCGTTTGCCAATTCAGCGCCGCACCTATCATGGTGATATAAAAACCAGCCACCTCATCCCAGACGATTGCCGGGTGATCGTGTACGCCCAAATCATCAGCTGTTTTGCCACAGGCCCAGATACCCAGCACAGAGATCACCACCGCAAAAACCAGTTGCAGCCACAGCGGAAAGTTCATGGTCATAAAGATAAAGGGCAAGGCGGCAAAGGTGCCCACAGTGCCAGGCGCCTTGGGGCTTAAACCCAGGCCAAAGCCAAGACCTAAGAACTGATGGCCACGGCGTAAATTATAGCTGTTACTGGTCATGCTTAGCATGCGTCATCCTCGGCAAAATGTTCAAATCCCATGGCGCTGATATCCAGCTTATGCTCACCATCAAAGACGTCGACTTTGCCTTCGCCACCGCGGATCTGGCCGATACACACGGCATCGATACCATACTGGTTAAGCTTGTTATCGAGCATGGCCTTGTGGTTTTCCGGCACCGTATAAAGCAGCTCGTAATCGTCGCCATAGGCCAGAATATACGGCCATTTGGCTTCACCCTCGATACTTTGGCGGAACGCTTCCGTGGTCGGGATCTTATCGGCCTGTATGGTGGCACTGACCTGAGACATCTCAAGGATGTGCTCTAAGTCCGCCAATAAACCATCGGAGATGTCGATGGCGGCACTGGCATAACCGCGCAGCACCTGCCCCGCAGCAACGCGCGGCGTCGGGTATTCAAGCTTATGAGTTAATTTTTTCAGCCACTCCGGGTCTATGTCCAGGTGTTGCTTGCGTGCTTCCACCGCCAATCCGGCATCCCCAAGCGGGCCGGTGACATAAATCCAGTCGCCTGGCTTGGCACCACTGCGGGTAATAGCCTTGCCTTCGGGAACCGTGCCCTTGGCACAAACGGTTACCGTAAGCGGCCCTTGAGTGGTATCGCCACCTATGATCTGGACATTAAAATACTCGGCAATTTCATGCATGCCCGCAGTAAATTCTTCCAGCCATTGCGCATCGACATGAGGCAAGGTTAAAGCCACCGACACCCAGGCCGGCTCGGCGCCCATGGCCGCCAAGTCGCTCAGGTTTACGGCGATGGCTCTATGTCCCAAGGCTCGTGGTGACATATCTTCAAAGAAATGCACGCCACTGACCATGGTGTCTGTGGTGACCGCCAACTGGCTGTTTTGCGGCACTGTGACTAGAGCACAGTCATCCCCAATACCCAAGTTAACGTCGCGACGACTGATGCCACGGCCTTTAAAGTAGCGATTAATTAATTCAAATTCTTGCATACACAAAAAAGCCGGCCTGAGCCGGCTCTCCTTGTTGTCAGGTGCTTAGCTACGCAGTTCCTTGACCGCCTTATCCAGCACACCATTAACGAATTTATGGCTGTCTTCGGCACCAAAAGTTTTTGCCAATTCAATGCCTTCGTTAATCGCTACCTTGTAAGGTACGTCTTCACGGAACTTTAACTCATACGCGCTTAGACGCAGAATGGCTTTCTCAACCATGTCGATGTCTTCGTAAGGACGCGTTAGGTGCGGAGCCAAAATGGTGTCCAACTGTTTAAAGTTAACGGCCACGCCACGAGCGAGATCTTTAAAATACTCTACATCAACCTTAGAAATGTCGTTCTCAAGCAACATATTCTGTTCGATGTCGGCAATGGCATTGCCACTCATTTGCCAAGAGTAAACGGCCTGTAGGGCCAATACGCGCGCTTTGCGTCTAGCTGCTGGTTTCACTGTGAACCCTTAAATTTTGTCTAAAACATTAACCATTTCTAGGGCACTTAGTGCAGCTTCGCCACCCTTGTTGCCCATTTTTGTACCAGCACGCTCAATGGCTTGCTCTATGCTTTCCGTGGTTAATACACCAAAAGCAACTGGTACATCATACTCTAGCGATACTTGTGCCAGACCCTTGTTCGACTCACCGGCAACCAGATCGAAATGCGGTGTGCCGCCACGAATAATAACGCCAAGGGCGATAATGGCATCGTGCTCGCCTTTAGCTGCAAGACGCTTAGCCACAAGTGGTAACTCAACGGCGCCCGGTACGTAAACTACTGTGATGTCGTCGTCACTGACGTTGCCAGTGCGCTTTAACTCATCCACCGCGCCATCAAGTAGGCTGCTGCCAATGAAGTCATTAAAACGTGAAATCACGATGGCAAATTTTTTGCCCGGTGCAAACTTGTTACCTTCAATAATTTTCATTTATAAACCTTTATTGATATTGCCAACGCGTGATGCGGGGCGAATTAGGGGGTATCGCAAAATTGCCGCGCATCATACCATAACTGAAAAAAAATAGCTGCTTATTCTGGCTGTACGTATTCAACCACTTCAAGGTGGAAGCCCGACAGCGCGTGATACTTCTTCGGCATGCTCATCAGGCGCATCTTGGTAATGCCCAAATCCGCAAGGATTTGCGAGCCAATGCCCACGGTACGCGAGGTGCCCTGGAACTTACGATGATTGGCCTGTTGACCTTCATCTTCCATGGCAAACGCCTTGACCATGGCTTCGATATCCTCGCTGCACTCTTGTTTGCCAAGAATAACCAGTACCCCTTCATTTTTGGCAATGTAATCCATGGCCTTAGAAAGCGTCCAGCTGCGATCGGCGCCGCGATCGGATAGCAGAATGTCGTTAAAGGTACTTTGCAGGTGCACACGCACTAAGGTTGGGTCGTTAATTTCACCCTTCACCATGGCATAGTGAAGCTGACCATCGATAGTGTCTTTGTATGTTACCAGCTCGAACTCACCATGCTCAGTCGGCAGCTTACACTGGGCAACCTTCTCAATGGTGGTTTCATTAAGGTTACGGTACTCGATAAGATCGGCAATGGTGCCCATCTTAATACCGTGCTCCTTAGCGAACACTTCCAGCTCTGGGCGACGGGCCATGGTACCATCTGGGTTCAGGATTTCGACAATTACAGACGACGGCTCAAGACCGGCCAGACGGGCTAAGTCACAACCTGCTTCGGTATGACCTGCTCGGGTTAAAACGCCTCCTGGCTGGGCCATAATCGGGAAAATATGCCCAGGCTGAACGATATCCTCGGCTACCGC
Source organism: Pseudoalteromonas sp. T1lg10 (assembly GCF_002964545.1). Classification (NCBI taxonomy): domain Bacteria; kingdom Pseudomonadati; phylum Pseudomonadota; class Gammaproteobacteria; order Alteromonadales; family Pseudoalteromonadaceae; genus Pseudoalteromonas; species Pseudoalteromonas sp. T1lg10. The sequence continues at coordinate 561,113 of NZ_PQBV01000004.1, read as the reverse complement.
GCCTTTGGCCACGGCGGCCTGCACCGTGCGCGCACGGTCGGCGGCAGAAATACCTGTGGTTACACCCTTGGCGGCCTCGATAGACATGGTGAAGTTGGTCGAGAACTGGGCACCATTGTTTTTCACCATCAGCGGCAGTGCCAATTGCTCACAACGCTCTTGTGTCAGCGTTAAGCAGATCAGGCCGCGGCCATAGGTCGCCATAAAGTTAATCGCATCAGCACTGATGTGCTCGGCGGCAATAATCAGGTCGCCTTCGTTTTCACGATCTTCGTCGTCCATCAAGATGACCATTTTGCCATTTTTAATGTCTTCGATGATCTCCGCTGCGCTATTCAAACTCATATCTTGCCCACTATGTGTTATTTGATAAATCCGGCCTGCACCAGCAGGCTTTCGGTTACTGTTGATTCTGCTTTCGGAGCTTGCGCCCCTTGAATTAGGCGCTCCAAGTAACGCGCTATTTGATCGACCTCGAGATTGACCTTAGTGCCAACCTGAAATTCGGCGATCGTGGTTTGTGCCAGTGTGTGCGGCACTATGGTTAATTTAAACTGGTTGCCGTCGATTTCATTAACGGTCAAACTGGCGCCATCGATGCACACCGAGCCCTTGTAGGGAATATATTTCATCAGCGCTTCCGGCGCCGCTAACCAATAGTCGATGGCGCGGGCATTAGGGCTGACTTTTACCACCTCGGCAATGCCATCCACATGTCCGGAAACCAGGTGCCCGCCCAGGCGTGAAATCGGCTGCAGAGCCTTTTCTAAATTGACCCGCTGGCCGCGCTGGTAATGCGCAAAACGCGTCAGTGACAAGGTCTCTTTTGAGACATCAGCACTAAAACCATCGCTGAATTTTTCAGTAACGGTCAAACAGACGCCATTGGTAGCGATACTGTCGCCAAGCGCTACGTCACTCATGTCCAAGTTGTCACTTTGTACGCGCACGCTTAAGTCGCCATCAACCAAGGTCAGGGAGCTGAGCGTGCCCGTTGCTTCAATAATGCCTGTAAACATGGCTATTCTACTCTAAGTTGTTCTAAGGTAAGGCGAATATCCTCACCAACTGGGGTCATATCGCTAAAGTGCAGGGTTGGCACTTGAGTCATGGCCGTAAAGGGGCCCATAGTTAACAAGCCTTTGGCATCACTGCCCATTAATTTTGGCGCAATATAAACAATGTAGCTATCAATAAGTTGCTGCTGCGCCATGGCACCGGCCAGGGTCGCCCCCGCCTCCAACCAAACTGAGTTAATATCGCGCTGCGCCAGCTCCGCCAGCAAGGCGTCGAGATTAACCTGGCCATTTTCAAGGCCTTCGCACATCAACTCGGTTACATTGTTGGGCCACACGGACTGTTTATCAAGCTCTTTGCGCGTCACACTGGCTGTGCGTGAGCGCACTAATAATATCTCGCCGGGCTGTTGAAAAAGCGCTAAATCCGGGGTCAGCCGATAACGGCTATCTAAGATCACCCGCAGCGGCTGGCGCACCTCCGGCAGCACATACTCGGCCAGTTGCGTGTCGTCCAAACGCACATTGAGCTTAGCGTCATCCACCAGCACGGTATCGGCGCCACTTAAAATGGCACAGTGCTGGGCGCGAAACGCCTGCACATCTTTACGTGCCTCGGGGCCGGTGATCCATTTACTCTCACCATTAGCCAGGGCGGTTTTACCGTCCAGGCTGGCGGCCAGCTTACAGGTAACATAGGGGCGCCCGGTGCGCATGCGCTTTAAAAAGCCGAGGTTTAGCTTTTCGGCTTCATCGCCAAGCAAACCGGATGCGACTGCTATGCCCGCCTCGGCCAGCATCTTCATGCCGCGACCACTGACCTGTGGATTAGGGTCTTGCATGGCGCATATGACTTTTGCCACCTTGGCTTTGATCAGGGCGCCGGCACAGGGGCCGGTACGGCCGGTATGGCTGCAGGGTTCCAGGGTTACATAAGCGGTAGCGCCTTCGGCCTTGTCACCGGCCGCCGCAAGTGCATGCACCTCAGCATGTGCTGTCCCCGCTTGTTGGTGAAAACCTTCACCGATAATCTGACCATCTTTAACCAGCACACAGCCGACATTGGGATTGGGTGTGGTGGTGAATCGACCTAGATACGCCAGCTCAATGGCCCGGTGCATATAACGCTTATCGTCCGCACTGAAGATCATCTTAGTCTCCTAGGCGGGCGATTTCTTCACCGAATTCACGGATATCTTCAAACGAGCGATAGACAGAAGCAAAGCGCACATAAGCGACCTTATCCAGACCCTTCAACGCTTCCATAATGCATTCGCCTATCAGTTGTGAGCTGACTTCACGCTCGCCAGTGGCGCGAATTTGCGATTTAATTTGATGCACCACCTCATCGATTTGTTCTGTTTTTACTGGTCGACGTTCGAGGGCGCGATGCAGGCCATTTTGCAACTTGTCTTCATTAAAGGGCTCACGGGAACCATCACGCTTGATCACCCTTGGCATCACTAATTCCGCCCCTTCAAAGGTGGTAAAACGTTCGTGACAGTCATTGCATTCGCGACGACGACGAACCTGGTGGCCACCACCGACCAGACGTGAGTCAATTACCTTGGTGTCTTTAGCGCTGCAGAAAGGACAATGCATAGTGAATGGGGTTCCTGTAGATAACAAAAAGGCCGCAAGCTACTACATCGTGTTTACTGTGCACATTAGCACCCCATAAACACGAAAAGGCCGCAAAAATTGCGGCCTTTATCATACACAAACATTTGTGTAATAGCTATTTCACACTGTTATGCGTAAACAGGGAACTTAGCGCAAATTGCTTTCACTTTTTCTTTCACTTGTGCCTGAACATCAGTGCTTTCGATATTGTCTAGTACGTCACAGATCCAGCCAGCTAGCTCTTTCGCTTCGGCTTCTTTGAAACCACGGCGAGTGATAGCCGGAGAACCGATACGTAGACCAGAAGTTACGAACGGTGAACGCGGATCGTTTGGTACCGAGTTCTTGTTTACCGTGATGTTGGCATTGCCAAGGGCAGCATCGGCATCTTTACCTGTGATGTCTTTGTCGATCAGGTCAAGAAGGAACAGGTGGTTGTCGGTTTTGCCCGAAACTACCTTGTAACCGCGCTCTTGTAGCACTTCAACCATGGCTTGAGCATTAGCAACAACCTGCTGCTGGTATGCTTTAAATTCAGGCTGTAGCGCTTCTTTGAAAGCAACCGCTTTAGCCGCGATTACGTGACATAGAGGACCACCCTGGCCACCTGGGAATACGGCGCTGTTTAGCTTTTTGTAGATCTCTTCGTCACCACAGTTAGAAACGATTAGACCACCACGAGGACCAGCAAGCGTCTTGTGCGTAGTGGTTGTTACCACGTGCGCATAAGGCACTGGGCTTGGGTATACACCAGCGGCGATAAGGCCAGCAACGTGAGCCATATCAACAAACAGGTAAGCACCTACTTTGTCAGCGATTTCACGGAAACGTTTCCAATCAACGATACCTGAGTAAGCAGAGAAACCACCGATGATCATTTTTGGCTTGTGCTCAAGCGCTAGCGCTTCAACCTGATCGTAATCGATTTCACCGGTTGCTTCGTTTAGGCCGTACTGAATAGCGTTGTACATTTTACCTGAGAAGTTTACGTGCGCACCGTGAGTCAAGTGACCACCGTGTGCCAGGCTCATGCCTAGTACGGTATCGTGTGGCTGAAGTAGTGCTTGGAAAACAGCGGCGTTTGCTTGTGAGCCCGCGTGCGGCTGTACGTTTGCGTATTCGGTGCCGAATAGCTCGTTCGCACGGTCAATAGCCAGTTGTTCAACCACGTCAACATGCTCACAACCACCGTAGTAACGCTTACCCGGGTAGCCTTCTGCATATTTGTTAGTTAGCTGTGAACCCTGTGCTTCAAGTACGCGAGGGCTACAGTAGTTTTCTGATGCGATAAGCTCGATGTGCTCTTCTTGGCGAGCTACTTCTGCGTTCATCGCATTAGCTAATTCTGGGTCAAAGTCTGCAATGTTCATGTTACGTTCTAACATGCTGTCTCCTAGGTGCAACGTGATTGTCGATATGAAAGGCCGCTATTGTACGCTTAAACGGCGCGTTTGCCTATTGGCTAAGGTTGAGCTTATTTAAACAGGGATTGAAATTTTTTCACAGCCCTAAAAAAATGATATTTTTTTATCTAATACATAAAAATTTAAAATAAATTAACCGAAAGTCATTTTATTACTAATGAAAAAATCGACTCTTTAGAATTAAAGCCGGTAATTTATCACTGTGGTCGATTAAACGCCCAGCAATCACATGCACCACCCCTTTATGATGCTCCACCACACCTTTAACCTCCAGCAGGCGAGCCGTTAAAAACGCTTTTTGCTGCGCCTTGGCGGTGGCCAACCACACCACCACATTGATATTGCCGGTGTCATCTTCTAGGGTTAAAAAGGTCACCCCCGCGGCACTGCCCGGCGACTGACGCCCGGTGACCAAACCGGCAATGGTGACACTGGCGCCATTACGGCATTGGCTTAATTCGCTGGCTTTCTTGGCACGGGTAAACAAGCCTTGTTGACGTAAATAGGTTAATGGATGCGCTCCCATATTAACGCCCATACTGGCGTAGTCTTCCAAGGTATCCTGGATGCCGCTGGGCGCCGCCAAGACCGACTCTTCCTCCATAATGCTTTCATCATCGGCAAAGAGGGGCAAACGCTGCTGTTTATCCATAATTTGCCAGCGGCTGTTAAACCTGTCCTTGGCAATGGCCGCCAGGGCGTTGCTGCTGGCCAGCGTTTCCAGCTCCCCTTCTTGTAAACCATGATGGTAAAGCTCGCTAATGCTGCGATAGCCCGACGTGGGACGCTGCGCAATCAGCTTATCTGCACTTGCCGCGCTAAAGCCCTTGATACAGCAAAAACCCAAACGCACGGCAACATGCTCGCCCTGGCGTATGACTTGATGCTCCCAGAGGGAGTGATTTACGTCTACGGCCAGTATGTTGATATTGTGACGCCGAGCATCCTGAACCAATTGGTCGAGGGAATAAAAGCCCATGGGTAAGCTGTTTGCCAAGGCACAGAAAAACACCTCGGGATAATAGTATTTTAAATAGGCCGACACATAGGCCAATACCGCGAAACTGGCGGAGTGGGACTCGGGAAAGCCATACTCGCCAAAACCACAAATTTGCTGATAGATACGCTCGGCATACTGATAGTCATAACCACGCTGCAGCATGCCATCGATCAGCTTTTGTTTGAACTGGGTCAGCTCGCCGTCGCGTTTCCACTTGGCCATGGCGCGGCGCAGTTGATCGGCCTCGCCCCCACTAAACCCAGCAGCAACCATGGCCACCTTGATCACCTGCTCCTGGAAAATGGGCACTCCCAAAGTGCGCTTTAATACCTGCTCTACCTGCTTGGAGGGGTACTCCACCGCTTCATCGCCGTCACGACGGCGTAAATAGGGATGCACCATGTCTCCTTGAATTGGCCCGGGACGCACAATGGCGATTTGGATCACCAGGTCGTAATAACAACGCGGCTTCAGGCGTGGCAGCATGCTCATTTGCGCCCGCGATTCAATTTGAAACACGCCCACGGTATCGGCCTTTTGCAACATGGCATATACCTGAGGGTCATCCCCCAGGCGAGTAATATCGGCAATGCTAATACTGTGCTGATAATGTTTTTCCAAGAGCTTAAAACTGCGTTGAATAGCGCTCAACATACCCAAGGCCAGCACATCCACCTTAAGCAGTTTTAAACTCTCCAGATCGTCTTTATCCCACTGGATCACGGTGCGCTCAAGCATGGCGGCATTCTCAACGGGCACCAGCTCATGCAATGGCCCTTCGGAGATCACAAAGCCACCCACATGCTGTGACAGATGCCGGGGAAAGCCCTTTATTTCATCCACCAAACGGAAAAAATGCTGGTTAATGGTTGCCTCAGGGTCTAGCCCGAGTTGGATCAGCTGCGCCTGCCATTGGCCACCGCCGTGGCGGCGATTAAGCTGCTTAATGTAATAATCGAGCTGAGTGTCGCTAAAACCAAGGGCCTTGCCCACATCGCGCATGGCACTTTTTAAGCGATAGGTGATCACGGTCGCGGCCAGGGCGGCGCGTTGACGACCATATTTTTGATAAATGTATTGGAACACCTCCTCGCGCCTTTGGTGTTCAAAATCGACATCAATATCCGGCGGCTCATTGCGCTCTTTGGAGATAAAGCGCTCGAACAAAACATCGATTTGTCTGGGATCGACGGCGGTAATCTCCAGGCAATAGCAGACCACAGAGTTCGCCGCAGAGCCCCGCCCCTGGTACAAGATATCGTGGCGTTTGGCGAATTGCACAATATCGTGAATAGTCAAAAAGAAGGGCTCATAGCCTTGCTCGGCAATAAGCGCGAGCTCTTTGTCTATGGTAGCTTGGATCGCCGGCGGCGGCGCCCCCTTAAAACGCTTCCTCGCCCCTTGTTCTACCAGGGATTTAAGATGTTCGCTGGCGCTTAGACCTTGCGGCACCAGTTCATAGGGGTACTGATAACTGAGCTCATCCAGATTAAAGGCGCAGCTTTGCGCAATCTGCTCACTGGTTGCCAACTGGGTCGGACTGAACAGCTTTGCTAATTTGTCCTGCGGGCGCAAAGCCCGCTCGGCATTGGCTAGCAGGCTCTGTCCTAGCGAAGACACGGTTTGCCCTTGCTTAATGGCACTGAGCACATGCTGTAAAGGCAGGCGCTCCGGCGTGTGCATTAGCACGGCACCGAGCGCCACTTCCTTGATCTGCCATTGCTCGCTCAGGGTGCGCACATAGGCCAATTGCTCTGGTTCAAAGCCATTGAGTTCGCGGCGAACCCCCAGATAAAGCTGATCGCCATAATGGCGTTGCAACCAGAGCCCCCAGTGCCTATCCGACACTTTTGCTGCTTCGCTACGCCCATGTACGAGCCAGATCAGGATGCAGCCCTTCAGGGTTTTTAAATCCCATTCACTGAGTTGATAGCGCCCTTTTTCACAGCGCCTGCGGGCATTGGTGATCACCCGACAGAGCTGGCTGTACGCCGACTTGGTGGGGCACAACACCACCAGCTCTAATTCCTCGTAGCAAAGGTAACTACCAACGATCAGCTTAATGGGCAATTGCTGCGCCTTGATGTGGCTATGGGCCCTGACCACCCCCGCCACCGAACATTCATCACATAAGGCCAGGGCGCTGTAACCCAGCTCCGCGGCCCTGCCTACCAGCTCTTCCGGGTGTGAGGCACCGGTTAAAAAGCTGAAATTACTTTGGCAAAATAATTCACTGTACGTGCCGGCCATCAGGCAAAATACCCCTGAATAAACCAGCCCTTGTGTTTATCCCTAAACACCCAGCACAACTGGCCACGACTGTTTTCACCGATATAGTAATCGCGCTCTAACTGCGCTTGCTGCCACCAATGACTTTGGATCCGCTCCGGGCCGCGCAGTAAACAAAGTTGCTCCTGTAAGGGGACGGGTTCGATCATAAAGTTGGGTCGCAAGAGGGCCTGCGGTGATGCGGGCAGCCCATCTTGATAAGGATGCAAGGTGGCCTCCTGCACCTGAGTAAATTCGGGGATATGCGCCCGCCCCGGTTGCAGACGATAGCAATGCTGCGGCCCTAAACGGGCGTTAAGCAAACTCAGCAGTTGTTGCTTTGCCAGCCCCTGCTGGCGCTTGGCAAAAAGGTTTTCGCTGTGACCGTCGGCGCTGACAAATTCCTCGCACTGCAAACGTATGGCAATGACCGGCGCCGGCAGCACTAAAGCCGCCAGCTTAATTTCCAGCAAGGCCTGCCAGGGAGCCAGCTGTCCTTGTGGCTCAACACTGTCTAAGCAGAGTTCCAGTGCCACTTGCTCGCGAAAAAAAAGACTAAAAACCAGGCGTTGAGTATGCAATTGATGCTGGCGCAGATAACGACACAGGCACTCACACAACTGAGTTAAGGGCCGCAACAGACGCTCACTGTTATCGATTTCAAAATTCAGCTCCCGGCTTTCACTAAAGCTCTGGGTTGGCTGGTAAAAGCGATAATACCCGGACTTTTTCGCCAGGCCCGCATGGGGCAGTTGCCCCTGTAGACGGGTTAAATAATCCACCACCTCATAATGAAAGCGCTGGCGCAGCTGATTCATGGGCAGGGCTAGGAGCTGCTCGACCCGCTCAATGCCTAAGCGCGCCAATTGCTGTTTATGTTCGACTGCGAGTAAGAGATCCGTCACCTCAACGCGAGCCAGATGCTGGCGACAGACGCTTGCCTCATCACTGATAAAGTTCCGTTGCTCGCGGGCCAAGAGCTCCGCCGCCTCCATGCTCTCTCCCGAGGCATAGTAAAAATGCGGCACAAAGGCACGAATGACCGGCGCTAAGGCGCCAAAAAGCTGCTCTGTACTGGGATAGAGAGCCCGCATACTGGTGGCCACCACAATCAAACAATCACTGCCGGCCAGGATGATGTCGCCACAGACTTGATAGCAGTGCGCCGCGAGCTCCTGCAATAATTGCCGCTCCAGCTCAGGCTCGTAGGGATACACTTGTAAGGTGGCGCACAGCGCCGCGGCACTGGCCAGGCCCATACCCAAGCGCACACCCAGACGCTGCGCCGCAGCATTTACTTGCACCACATGCTCTTTGGCCACCAAGACCGCAGGCTCCTGCAACTGCCGACGCTGCAATTGCAAGTGCGTACAATACACAGCCAAATACATTTACCCTACCTCGTAATGCTGGGCAGCCGGTTGCAGCTGTGTCAAAGATGACGCCATTTGTTTGTGGCTATGGCGGAGAAAGGGCCAGAGCTGCACCTTACTCAAGGTCACCTCACCACGGGCAAAACGCCCTTGCTGACGCAATAAAACAAGCTGCAAGCCTTGTTGCTTCTGTTGCAATCGCATACTGATTTGCACCGGTAAGGCTGCGCTTTGACACTGATAATCCACCAGCACCAAAAGCGCCTGCGATTGCTGACACGCCAGGCTAAAGCGCCGCGCCTGAGTAAACGACAGACCCTGATGCCACAGCCACACTAGGGCACAACTGCTGCTGCGACAGCATTGCTCTGCGGCCCACAGCGCATGCGCCGTACTTTGCGGGCGTAAAATCAGTAAGCGAGCAGGAGCAACACCTTGGGCAAGCAACCATTGGATACAGGGCTCTGCCGGCGGATTAATGAGCACCACCAGGCCTTGCTCGCGCGCCTTCACCAGCGCCCCCTGTAGCAGGGTAAATTCGCCTATGGCCGGCTCGCTGCTAAGGTGGATCACCCCGCTCTGCGGCCAGCCGCCGCCAAGCAGCCGATCCAGGGCCGAAAAACCACTGCTAAGCACCGCCTCGCTTTCTTGCTGCTCAGCGCCCCGGTCTTGATTGGCGCTGAAGATCAGTCCTTGATGGTGCATCGCTGCTAAAGTTGTGTTCATCCACACCACCTCAAAATACTGTATATAAATACAGTATAAATGATTTTCGCGGATGCACAAAGGATCGATTTTATTCGAGCAAAAAGACAGGTGCAGAGGCTTGCCAGGAGGAGGAAAACAAAAAAGCCCAGCGTGTTGGACTGGGCTTGTAAGAAACTGAAAAAGCTAAAAACACCTTATTACGAATTAATAGCCAGGCATAGTTTGCTAATGCCATCGAGTATTCGGGTGCTGTAGCGATGCAGCAAATCGGCATCGATGGCGCGGATCGCCTTATTTTGTACCGCCGGGATCATGCCCCATTGTTGCCACTGCTGGGTTTGTTCGGCGGCATTTTTTTCACTGCTTAAAACAATAATATCCGGCTGCGCCAGAGCGACATTTTCGACACTGATCTGCGGATAGTCGGTGCTGTTATCGGCGAAGGCATTCTCGCCGCCACACAGGGTAATCGCCTTGCCAATCAAGGTGTTGTTATTGACCGTCATCATGGGCGCCGACCAAAGTTGATAAAACACCTTGGGCTTTTGCCCCTCACTGCGCCGATAATCTTGTTGCAAGCGCTGATAACCTTGCTCAAATTGTGCGGCCACCCGCTCGCTCTGAGACACATTACCGGTGAGCTTTCCTAGTTGTCGCAACTCGGTGGCAATGTCCTCCACCCCTTGTATGTTACTGATATACAAGGGCACCCCTAAGCGTTCCAGGGTTTCCACATCGGCGGCCTTATTGCCGCCTTGCCACACCACTACCAAGGTGGGTTTTAATGCCAATATTTTCTCTATTTGCACCCCGTAATAGCCGCCAACACGAGGCAAGGCCTTGGCCTGCTCCGGGTAGTCAGCATGATCGACGCTGGCCACTAGATGCTCGCCGGCGCCTATGGCATAGAGGTTTTCCACTATATGGGGAGAGAGGGCGACAATACGCTGCTGTACCGCCGTAGGCTCTTCACTTGCAGCCGCACTTGCACCCGCACTTGCAGCCACACTGGCAAAAAAGAGCGCCGTAAAGGTCGCTAACCAGCGAGAGATGCCCATTAGTAATCAAACCCTGCGCGTGCCTTAATCCCGGCATCGAAGGCGTGTTTCACATTGCGCACCTCACTGACGGTGTCGGCAAGCTCCACTAAACGACGGTGGGCACCACGCCCGGTGACGATCACAGATTGCATTTTCGGTCGATTTGCCAGCGCCTCCAGTACCTCGTCTAAATCGATATAGTCATAGGTCAGCATATAAGTGAGCTCATCGAGCAGGACCAGATCTAGGCTCTCGTCGGCGAGAAATTGCTTGGCCTGTTGCCAGGTTGCCTGCGCCGCCTGAGTGTCGGCCTCACGGTTTTGCGTTTCCCAGGTAAAGCCGGTTTTCATTACCGCAAAAGGCACACCCACCTGCTCCAGCAGGTTGCGCTCGCCACACTCCCAAAGACCCTTAATAAACTGTACTACCGCCGCTTTTTGCCCATGACCGACACAGCGTGCCACGGTACCAAAGCCGGAGGTCGACTTGCCTTTGCCATTGCCGGTGATCACCTGCAATATGCCCTGCTCCGTTTGCGCCTGCTCAATACGCTTATCCACTTCGGCCTTTACTTTTTGTTGGCGCTTTTGATGCTGCGCATTTTTATCCGTCATGCCACGACTCCATGAACTAAATTAGATTACTGATATCAAGGTACGATTATCACACCCCGACAGGGGCTCGTTTTAATGTTTATGCCTGTCGGCTCTATACCGCACCCATTATACCCATTCACAACGCACATTTTTACTTGCGAGAATACTGACAATATTGCAATGACCAAGATGCCCAACTTATCTCCCGTCGCCAATATAAGAACGTCGAGCATCAAAGTTGAAAGAACTAAGTCTTTATTATTAAGTGAAATATTTCATCTGATTACAAATAGTGGCAATCCCACAACTCGCGACTAGGCTTGACTAAAGGGCAATAAACGGAACCTTGTCATGCACGCCTATAAAGATCAACAATCCATAGCCAATTGCAACCAAACTCACCTTTGTGACGGCAGCGTTGCCGGCTTGTTTGCCCACCAGCAACAACGTAGTTTACTAAAGCAACAGCTCAGCACCCAAGTTTTACCAACACTTACAAAAAAAGAACTCCAAACACTTAACGCCGGCACCGCTGCCACCATTTTGCAAGCACATAAACCAAGCCGCGAGCTGGTTACCCCGCTTTTTAATTCGCTTTTTACGGCCTATAACGCCGTTTATCAACACGCCGATATTGCTAAAGCCGAACGCAGCCAACAGTTTATCAGTAAACACGGCCTGGTAATGGCACCGGATCACTGTATTCACACCATTAAAGATGGTTTACGGGTGAGCGCCTATATGCGCGCCATAGACAAGGCTATCACCGCCTTATTTGGTGGCGGCCAGGAAAAAATCTTTATCGCCTATCCCGCCTGCGGCCCCTTTGCTCCTTTATTGTTGCCACTGTTGAGTCACTATCAACGCCAGGGCATAAGCGGCGAGCGGTTGCGCATCACCCTTATCGATATTCAACCCGGGGCCATCGCCTCACTGCATAAGCTGATCACCGAGTTGGGGCTGCAAGAATACATACAGCAAATGTATTGTGGTGATGCCTGTGCTTATAACGCCCCTATGCTCTTCGATCTGGTCATTGTCGAGGCCATGCAACATGGCTTTAGTCGGGAAGGACACTTCGCCATTGCCCATCATTTTGCTCAGCAGTTAAGTAACAATGGTTACCTTATTCCGCAGCAGGTCGATGTTCACGCCATGCTCAATATAGCCCAGCTTGAGTATGTGGAGCAGTGGCGCAATGAGGGTCTCAGTGCCCAACAACTCAGTGAAAAATTAAGGGCCATTAGCCAACAACGCACCGAGCTCGGCGTGGTCATGTCGATCACGGCACAAAGCCTCAGGGCCATAGCTCCTAGCCAGATTGAACAACAAGCACTGCTTGGTGCCGCTACCTTGGTTCTGCCTCAGCTCGCCGAGCATGCCAATAAACAAACCCTGAGTCTGTACACCCAGATCAGCTTATTCGCCGATGAGCGACTCGGGTTGTATGACTCGGGGATCACCCATCCGCTTCCAGATCTCAGTGTCTGCATCAACTTTATCCCAAGCGACCCGCAAGCGGATGACACCTTGGCAAATTCTGGCGACACCCTGAAGTTTTACTACAGTTTAAGCGGTCTTCCCGGCTTTTTGGTCATTAAGGAATAGGCAATGAAGGAACAACCTAGGACGCTTGTGTATGCCAGCAGCCTGTTTGCCTGGCCCTGTATTGAGGCGCTATTTGCCACTGAGCAGCTTGTCGGGGTGATCACCCCGGACCCGCAAACATTGGGGCACAGACAAGAGCCTTTGCTGCAGCTGTTGAATCAACTGCAAACCAATGGCATTCCCTTTGAAGTGGTATGCAAGGAGAAGCTGCATTTAATTCCCAGCCACTTACCGCACTTTAACGCCGAGCTTGCCCTGTGCCTGGGCTTTAGTCATTTATTACCGCAACCGGTACTCGAACACTATAGGTTAGGAATTTATAACTGCCATGCGTCTCCATTGCCCGCTTACGGGGGAAAGGACCCCATTTATTGGCAACTGCGCAACCAAGAAACATACAGTGCCCTGACCTGGCATGCCATGAATGAGCACCTCGATAGTGGCGACATTCTGCTGCAGCTGCCGCTGCCCCTTGGCGGTCAAGATACTTATGCCAGTTTGGTTCAGCGCTTCGCTTATCTGGCTCTTAGCAGCCTGGAACAGCTTTTTCACCAGCTCACAACCGCTACAGTCGGACCGCCGCCAAAGGGACAAAAAGCAGATCAAACAAGTGCTGCGCCGGAATTTATCACACTGGATTTTAATGCCCTCACCGGGGCGCAAATTGAGGCGCTCACACGCGCTCATAACGGTCACTATGGCCGGGTGCTGCTCAATATTAAAGGTATGGCGGTTGAGCTTATTCAAGTCAGCCTGGCCGATTACCCGGGCTATGGCACGGCACCGGGCACCATAGTGATGATTTCCTCGACGCAGGGACTGGTCGTCAATACGCAGGATGGTTGTATTCGCCTGGATATTGTCGCCTGCGAATTAGGCGTTATGAGCGCCGAACGTTTAGCACAATTAATTTACCTCGATGCCGGTGAGCAGCTGCAACGCCCACCGCACCCATTACAACAGCAAGTATAAGGACAACTACATGGACCCCTTTATCGCTCAAATTCAGCCCTTTGGTTTTAACTTTGCACCAAGAAACTGGGCCACCTGTGATGGGCAATTGCTGCCTATCACTGAGTACACTGCGCTCTTCTCGTTAGTAGGCACCAACTTTGGCGGTGACGGTCGCACTAACTTTGCGCTGCCCGATTTGCGTGGCAGAACAGCGGTGAGCCAAGGCTCAGGACCGGGCCTTACGCCTTGGACCATGGGCCAAAAACGCGGTGCGGAAACACATATCTTATCGGTGAACGAGCTTCCAGCTCATACCGCCGAGGCTAACCTTAACGGCGTAACGGGAACCCTGAGCGCCACCACAGATGGCGGCACCACGGAAACGCCGCAAGCTGGCTATGTGCTTGCAACGACCGTAGCCGGCGATAGCCGCAGTGATACCCCGGAAAAAATCTATGCCCCCAGCAACAGCGCCACCGAGGTCGCACTAGGGGGTGTCACCCTCAGCGGCACCGCCCCGGTACAGAGCCCGGGCAATAGCCAGGCCTTTAATATCAGCCAGCCTAGCCTGGGGGTTAATTACTCCATGGCGTTAGAGGGCATTTATCCATCCAGAAGCTAGACTGTTTTATCAACAGGAAGTAACTCGGTGGCGTCACAAGGCGCCACCCTTTTGCGTTTATAAAGGTAGGAACAACAACAATGACGCAGTATCATTTTATTTCAGGCTTGCCCCGCTCTGGCTCCACACTGTTGGCCGGTTTATTAAAACAAAACCCCGCCTATCATGCCGCCATGAGTAGCCCGGTTGCCCCACTGATGGCCGGGTGTTTAGAGCAAATCGGTGCCGGCAGTGAGTTCGCCCCTTTTTTTAGCGAGCAAAAGCGCCGCGCCCTGTGCCAAAGCCTGGTGAATAGTTACTACAGCGAACACGCCGATAAGCAGGTGATCTTCGATACCAATCGTATCTGGACGGCACGTATGCATCAGCTGGTAGAGCTGTTTGACGATTTTAAGGTGATCTGCTGTGTTCGCAACCCTGCCTGGGTGATGGACAGCTTTGAGTGCATCTATCGTAAAAACCCCTTTGACTACAGTCGCATGTATTCCCCGCAAAGCCGGCAAACCGTATATACCCGCTGCGAGTCCATGGCCCATCATCAGGGGGTGTTCGGCAGTGCCTGGACGGCCTTGAAAGAAGCCTACTATGGCGAATATTCGCAGCGCTTATTGCTAGTGGATTACGACTTACTTACCCAGCATCCGGCGCGCACCATGGAGCTGCTCTACCAGTTTTTAGACTTGCCTACGTTCGACCACGACTTTAATCATGTGGAATATGAAGAAGGTGAATTCGATAGCAATATTGGCGTCAAAGGCCTGCATACGGTCAAAAAAGAAGTCAAATTCACCCCAAGGCGCAGCATTTTGCCACCCGAGTTATTCAACAAATACAGTGACATGGCATTTTGGCAAGACACATCGGGCACACAAGCCAGCCTGATCTGCGCCACAGCGCCTCAAGGAGATACCTATGCATCATTTTAAACTCAATAAGGCCGCCGCCTTGCTGATGCCCTTGGGCCTGAGCGCACTCCCCACCTTAGCCGGGGCCTACGGCGGTTATATTCGTACGCAACAACAGCGGCACACGCCACTGGCATCACACACGCTGGGCCAGGAGAGGCACAGGGCTTTTAATGCCAGCAAGATGCCAAGCAACAAAAAGCCGCTGTCACCGGCAGATTTAAGCCTGATGCAAGGCACAAAAACCGCCTCCCCCACTGCCCTGCCAAACCACTCTGGAATCGAGTTAAAAGCAGGACAGCTCAGCCAGGAAGTAATGATCATAGATGCCTCACTGCCTGATAAGTCCACTTTTTACAAGGCCCTAAAACCGGGCATAGAGGTGATAGAAATTGATGATCAGACGCCGATATTTGCCCAGCTTAATAGCAAGCTGGCTGCCTATAAAAGCCTCGATGCCTTACATTGGGTAAGCCATGGCTCACAGGGAAAAATTCATGTTGGCCAACAACAAATCAGTGCCGCCAGCCTCAATGATTATGTGGCCGATATCAAACGCCTAGGTACTAAACTGAGCGCCGGCGCCGACATTCGTTTTTATAACTGTAATCTGGCCCAAGGCGAACAAGGTATTGAGTTTATAGAACTCCTCAGCGCCCATACCGGTGCCGACATCGCAGCATCAAATGACCTAACCGGAGCCAGCGATAAGGGTGGCGACTGGCAGTTGGAAATCGTTCAGGGCGATATCGACAGCGAATCGCCGTT
Source organism: Pseudoalteromonas sp. T1lg10 (assembly GCF_002964545.1). NCBI lineage: Bacteria > Pseudomonadati > Pseudomonadota > Gammaproteobacteria > Alteromonadales > Pseudoalteromonadaceae > Pseudoalteromonas > Pseudoalteromonas sp. T1lg10. Next base: position 545,208 of record NZ_PQBV01000004.1, on the reverse strand, counting down.
TGATACCCTAGCCTTGCGGGATTTTAGCGATGTACTGGCCGCCTATGATGCGGACAGCTTTTGCCCAAATGTCGACCCAGATGACTCCGAGTGCAATAAGCCGGCTCTCTCCAGTAATGGTAACCTGGCGGCCACGGGGTCGGGACCTTATATCAACCAGTTTGGCGCAACCAAATCCCTTTATTCCCCTTCAATCCCGGCATTGGCAACGGCCTACATAGAATTTACCAAAACCGCCAGTTACACCAACTTTAACCTGGATAGCCTGACCTTGGAGGTAGATGGCACCTGCGATGTGTTGGTGACCAATAACGCGGGCAATACCCTGTTCTCGGGCAATATCTCCACCGGTGTGGTGCCAATCACACTCTCTGGTAACACAAGCAATCTGACTTCTTTTAGAGTCACCAGCAGCAATTGCTCAAACAATACCAATTATCTGGGGGTGTATGCGTTCAATACTACGCCCTCCAATAGCGCGCCAAGCATCGCCAACCTAAATGGCGATAGCCTCAATACTTACCCCGGCAGTGCGACACTCCTAGACCAGGGCAGCAATGCTACGGTCAGCGACGCTGACAGCTCGGATTTTAGTGGCGGTAACCTCAGTGCCACCATTACCTCAGGAGAAGATGCCGCCGAGGATCTGCTCAGTGTCGATACCTCGGGCGCAGTATCCCTGTCGGGCCCCACGGCCGGCAGTAATCTGTCGGTGTCGGGGACAGTGATCGGCACGCTCGCGAATAATATCGCCGCCGGCAACGACTTTACCGCCAACTTCAACGCCAACGCCACCCCAGCCAGAGTACAAACCCTGTTACGGGCCCTCAGCTATGAAAATACCGACTCAGTCAGCCCCACCACGGGAGCTCGAAATGTACGTGTGACGATCAATGACGGCGATGGTGGCACCTCGGCGAACCAGGATATAACCGTCACCGTGTTAGCGGCTAACAGCGATGGTAATTTAAGCGCCGCGGATGGCGTAATTGAACCGGTCGCTCTGTCCACCACGGTCGATACCAGCGGCGAAGCGGTTAACCTCTTCGATTTCACCTTAAGCGATGGCGGCGGTGGCGATAATCTGGCCATGGCTGTGTCCGCTATCCGGGTGCAGGTCGCTGGCACCTCCAGCGCCCCTGAACGTGATAAAGTGACCTGGCGATTAAGTGGGCCTGACGCGAATAACGTCACAGGTGTGTACAATGCCCTCGCTGACGTGATCACATTTTCCGGGTTGAATATATCAATTGCCGATGGCGACAATGAAACCTATACCATCAACGGTTATTTCAATAACAATACGAACCTGACTGAAAAACATGCCTACCTGCTGAGCATTGATGGCGATACCGATGTCACCTTAGGTGCCGGTACACGCATGGGGGCCACCAGCCCAATCAACAATGGTACCGGGTCACCCATAGAGGTCTTGGCCACCCAGCTGCGCTTTAGCACTCAGCCGGCGGGCAGTGTCTCGGGCAGTGCGCTTATGACACAGCCCGTTGTGACAGCCTCCGACGCATTTGGCAATACGGATACCGACTTTAGTGAAACCATTACCCTGAGCGAAGGCTCGGCCGGTGTGCTCACTAACGCCAGCGCCAGCGCCAGCAGTGGTATCGCCACCTTCAGCGGCCTGACCTATACCGCCACCGCCGACCAACAAGCCTTTACGTTAACGGCCAATGACCAAGACGGCGTTGGCAGTGACCTACCCAGTGTCAACGCCAATGCCGTTATTGCCGATGTGGTGGCCACTAAACTGGTGTTTAGCACCGAGCCCGCCCCCACCTCGATACCCGCATGGCAAAGCACCAGCTTTACCACTGTGCCCGTGGTGCAGGCGGTGGATGCAATTAACGTGGTGGATCAGGGCTATAGCACCAGTATCACGCTCGCCGAGGTCAATGGCCCAGGCACCGCCATAATGACGGCAACTGGCGACATTGATGGTAATGCCAGCACGGTTTCCCTCACCCCGAGCTCAGGGGCGGCCACCTTCACCAACTTGCAATTAACCTACAGCCCCGCCGGAGCGGATTCGGAAGTCTTTAACCTGCAGGCCTCATCGGGGGGCTTGGCCACTGCCAACAGCACCTCGATCACCGCCTTGGATACCATACCGCCGCGAGTCACCGGTATTACACTGGTTGGTACTCCCCCGGCCAATGCCACACAAATCAGCTACCTGGTAAGCTTTGACAGTCATGCACAAAATATTTCCAGCGATGATTTCACCCTGACCACCCTCAGTGGCGATGCCAGCGGTACCCTAGCCACGGTATCGGCATCCAGTGGCAGCAGTGTCACGGTTACGGTCAATAACCTGGCGGGCAGTGGCTCCTTGCGCTTAGACCTGAAGGCGAATACGGATATTACCGACGCCCTAGGCAATGGGAATGGCAACAACGGTTATACCCCGGCCTTTACCGGGGGCGAGACGTATCAGCTTGATTTAGCAGGGCCCGTCATCAATACCCTGAGTATCGCCGATACGGCGCATAAGGTCGGTGATACGGTCAGTGTCAGTATTAACGCCTCCGAACCGGGCGCCAGCCTGGTTTTGGGTACGGTGAACGGCTATGCCTTAAACGGCTTTAGCGATTTAGGCGGTGGTAACTACAGTGCCGAGTTTACTATTGATGATGGCGGCCAGAATATTGCCGCAAGCGCCGATGTGCCGGTGAACCTGGTGCTGGCCGATGGCTTAAATAACCAAAGCAGCTATACCACGCCCATCAGCCAGGCGAACGATGCCATTTATGCCAACCTACCAGCCATTAGCCTAAGCAGTGACACCAGCAGCATAGACGAAGCCGGCGGCGTGGCGCAGTTGACCGCCAGCATAGGTAATAGCCTGAATAATCAATGGCCGGAAAATATCCTAGTCACCTTAAGTTACAGCGGCACCGCCGCGGTGGACACGGATTACAGTCGCTCGCCGAGTATTACCATTGGCGCTTTAACAAGCTCGGCAGGCATAGCCATTACCGCCATCGATGACGCTCTTACCGAAGACGAAGAAACCATTATTGTCGATATCACTTCCCTCAGTGGCGGAGCTATCGAGGACGCAACGCAACAAGTCATTATTAGTATCAAGGATGATGAGAACCTGGCACCTGTCATCAATACCACCAGCCTGAGCACAGAGGAAGATACGACGCTCACGGCCGAGCTCGATATTAGTGACGAAACCCCGCAAGCCGTGGAATTAAGCGTCAGTGTCGAGCCGGCACATGGTCAGGTCACTATAAACGGCATCACACTGAGCTATACGCCGGATGCCAATTTTAATGGCCAGGACAGTGTCACTCTGATCGCCAGTGACGGTAGCTTGCAAAGCCAGCCAACCAGCATACTGATCACAGTCAGCGGCGAAAACGATGCGCCCGTGGCGGAAGATGATGTTATTACCTTGGCCCGTGCCGACTCGGGGAGCTATTTCCTCGACGTTCTAGCCAATGACGGCGACCCGGATGCCGACGATAAACTGACCATCACCTCCGCTAACGCCGAGCTAGGCGGGGTCAGCATCAATGATAATGGCCTGATGTATACCCCCATAGCCGGGCTTAATGAAACCGTGGCACTAAACTATCGCGTGGTCGACAAAGCCGGAGCGGCAGACAGTGCCACTGTGCACTTTACCCTCTCGGGAGAGCTTCCCGCGGATACGCCGCAACTGACGGTGCCTGCCGATGTGGAAGCAAATGCTACGGGGCTCTATACCAAGGTGAATTTAGGTATCGCCACGGCACAAGACAACACGGGGCAGTCAATTCCAGTTCAGTTGCTTGATAACCCCGTGTACTTCACCTCGGGGGAGCACAAGGTCTATTGGCAAGCCACGGATGATGAAGGCCGCAGCGCCCTTGCAGCCCAGCATATCCGCGTCCATCCGCAGATCAGTTTCGCTGCCGACAGTACTGCCAGTGAAGGCGGCAGTCATAAGGTTCATGCCTACCTGAGCGGCTCTGCGCCCAGTTACCCCTTGGTGGTGCCCTACAGTGTCAGCGGTAGCAGTGACAACAGCGATCACTCCCTGGTCGACGGCGAGCTGGTATTTCATTCCGAGCACAGTACCCTGAGCATGGATATTTACGATGACAACTTGGATGAAGGCGATGAAACCATACTTATCACCCTCTCGGAGCAAAGTAACCTTGGCGAGCGCGGTGAACACAAGGTCACCATCAGCGAAGCCAATCTTGCCCCCGGGGTTAGCATTAAGGCTCAGCAAGGACAGCAAGTCCGTACCTTATATCGCCTGGATGAGGACATTCGGTTACATGCCCAGGTGACAGATGCCAATCATGGCGATAGCCACACCTACTCCTGGCAACTGGAGCCGGCCCTGACTCTCAGCGATGCCCACAGTGCCGATGTGACCCTGGCCGCCGACACCCTTGTCGAGGGGGTGTATAAGGTCACAGTGACGGTCAGTGACAATGGCACTCCGGCATTGAGCACCACAGTACAGGGGCAATTGGATATTCGCGCCACCTTGCCGCCGCTTGATAACGGCGACAGCGACGGTGACTTACTGCCGGATCAGGAGGAAGGTTTTATCGATCAGGATGGCGATGGCGTCAGCGACCACCTGGATGCCTTGCGTCCATGCCATCTAATGGCGGCGGTGGCGGGTCAGGAGCAAGACTTTATCCTCGCCAGTGAGCCGGGAACCTGCCTGCACAGCAGTCCCTATGCCGACAGTGCCCAGGCCGGTGCTCAGTTAAACCCTGAAGCTCTCAGCCCGGACCCAGACAAGCGCCATGTCGGCACCCTCTATGGCGTGGTGGTATCGGCATTAGCGACTCAGGGCAGCAGCGTCAATCTCGTGTTGCCCCAGCATCAGCCGCTGCCGGGCAATGCCCAGTACCGCAAGTTCGTTTCCTCACAATGGCAGGACTTAGATCTCGATGAGGGTAATGCGGTGGCCTCGGCCTTAGGAAGCCGCGGCTATTGTCCGGCGCCGGGCAGCGAGCAATGGCAAAGCGGACTGAATATTGGCCACTGGTGCGTGCAACTCACTCTTGAAGATGGGGGCGCCAACGACGGTGACGGCATGGTTAACGGCTATATAGACGACCCCGGAGTGATAGCCCTGAGCGTGTCGGGCAACCAGGCGCCGATAGCCAATGATGATGTCTATCGGGTGCCAAAAAACAGCGATACTTCATTGGATGTACTGAGTAACGACACCGATGCCGATGGCGACGAGCTGCAACTACTCAATGTGGAAAGCACTCTGGGTCAGGCGGAAATCCTCGATAATCAAATACTCTATCGCACCCCGAGTCAGTACCTGGGCATGGATACCCTGCTCTACAGCATTGCAGACAGCCAAGGCAATACACACAGTGCCAAGGTGCAGGTGAACATAGCCGCCAATCAGGCGCCAATTGCCAATGATGACCAGGCCGAAACCTGGTATCGCACCAAGGTCACCCTGAATGTGCTTAGCAACGACAGCGATCCTGAGGGGCGTGCCATTAGAGTGGTCGAGGCCAGCAGTGCACAGGGAGAGGTGACTATTAACGCCGACTACAGCCTGAACTTTACGCCTATGGATGAGTTTCGCGGCACCGCCACCATCGAGTATGTGATTGCCGATGAGTTTGGTGCCCAGGCGACGGCCAAGGTGACGGTGGAGGTGGTTGAGCCACCTAAGCGTAAGATCAGCAGTGGCGCGCTCAACATGTATTGGCTGCTGTTACTGGCAGGATTCGTGACCATTCGTCGCCGCGCCAAGCGCAACTGAGCCCGAGAGCCCCGCTTGGTTGCGGGGCTCTTATTTCTCTATTGGTGTTGACGCTGCTGTGTGTATAACAAAGCAAAGAAAAAGGCGCTGCCAAGAGATGCGGTGATCACCCCTATGGGTAATTCCTGATTGGTCATCATGGTACGGGCCAAGACATCCACCCAGAGCATAAACAGGCCGCCACAAACAAAGCTTAACGGATAGACTTGGGTGCTACTAAAACGCCCACTGAGGCGCACCAAATGAGGGATCATCAAACCGACAAAGCCTATGCCGCCACACACGCTCACCAATACGGCGGTGATCAAGGCACTGAGCAGCAACATAATAATACGCAGCATGGGCACATTCACCCCCAGGGTATGAGCACTTTCATCCCCCAACAAGAGGGCGTTTAGGGCGCGGCGCAGCAGCACAACCAGTGCCAGCACAATCAGTAACAACAAGGCGATGGGCAACAGCATGGCGAGATTGGCGCGAGCAAAACTGCCCAGGGTCCAAAACACCACGGCGCTGATCGCCTGGGGTTCGCTAAAATACAGCAATAAACTGGTGAGGGCGCTAAAACCGAAAGACAGAGCCACACCGCACAGCACCATGATGGAATTTTGCATATAGCGCAGCGATAAAGCCACGGATAGCAACAAGGCGGTGGCCAGCATGGCACCGATAAAGGCGCTGAGGGTCAACATAATACCGGCACTGATGCCAAGCAAAGTCATAGCCACCACCACGCCCAGCGCCGCCCCGGAGGAGATGCCAAACAAATAAGGATCGGCCAAGGGGTTGCGGGTCACGGTTTGCAGCATGGCGCCGGCTAAAGCCAACCCGGCCCCGGCCATAAAGGCCAAGGCCACGCGCGGTACCCTGAGCTGCCAGATAATCTGTTGCCACAGGGGGTCGCCCTCGCCGCCAAGCACAGCCAGTAACTGCGACCAGCTTAAATTAACCGCCCCCAGTTTTAGCGCCCATAAGGCGCTCAGCGGCACGATGAAAACAAGCGCGACAATGGCGATTTTACGCTGATTTATCATGACTTTTGGCTCCTATCAGCGTAGAAATAGTGCACCAGGGGCCAATGCTCTGGGTTTTGCGGATGAACGCCAACCTGAGTACAGACGCCAAACACCTCACTCAGTAAGGACTCGGTGATCACCGCTTTGGGGGTGCCATTGGCAACCAGTTTACCGCCATCGAGCACCAATAGCTTGTCGCACATGGCCGAAGCGAGATTTAAATCATGAAATGAAGCCAGCACGGTTAAATTTAACGAGCGCACCAGTTCCATGAGTTCGATTTGATATTTTATGTCTAAATGACTGGTGGGTTCGTCCATAATCAATAACTTAGGTCGCTGTACCAGAGCCCGGGCAATGTGTACCCGCTGCTGCTCACCACCTGAGAGTTGCGCCAGTTGCTTATGCTGCTGCGCCGCCAAGCCGACATCGGCAATGGCTTGCTGTACCCGCGCCAGCGCCTCGCTATCCGGCCTTTGCCACAGAGCCATGCCGGGCAACAAACCCAAGGCCACCACATCGACCACGGTCAAGGACATATCGCTTGGCACCTGCTGCAATACCACGGCCATATCCTGAGCCAAGGCTCGCGGTGCCATGCCTTGAATGCAGCGACCATCAAGGCGTACGGCATTTACGGCGCTGGAATAATAGCGATAAATGCAGCGCAGCAAGCTTGACTTACCGGCGCCATTGGGGCCGAGCAGACCGATAAACTCGCCCTGCTGCAAGGAAAAACTGATGCCGTCGAGCACTTGTCGCTCCTGTAAACGACACTGCAACTGCTCCACGGTCAGTAAAGAATGATGAGACACAACACCCACTTAGATAAACTGGCAAGACGCTATTATGAAAGCATAGCCAGCTAAAGTAAATTTTGTCTATCCAGACGTCTGTTCACTCGGCATATGCTGACGCTGCAACCACTTAAACAGCGCCCCTAAACCAACCAGAGCCAAGCCAAGACCGATAAAGGACAGCGCCCGCAATAACCCGGTTAAGTTGGCCATATCGACCAGGAACACCTTGGCGATCACCAAAGCCAATAAGGCCACACCGACACGCTGAATGAGCAGCTTGTTAAGCGTTAAGCTCACGGCGACTAAGGCGGCGCCAAGCAGTAACCAGATCACCGAATAGCTGTAGAGCTCCGCATCCTCCACGCCCATGGAAAGAGCAATAATGGGCCCCTGCCAATATTGCCGTACCAAAGCATTGATACCAACAAAGAGGTAAAAGCCCGTGGCACCAAAGAGCACACGACTTAAGCTCGCCTGAGACTGGCGCAGCTGATAACCAAGCCAGGCGCCAATACCAGCCGGCGCAAAATAGTATAACCAGGCATAACTGCTCAGCAAGGACTCGCCCATGGGCACGCGGTCAAACCAGGGGTTGTATTCCAGCCATAGCTGACTTTGCAACAAGGCCGCAGCACCGAGCAGAAGATAAGCACCAATGGTATAGTACTGCGCCATGGTTTGCGCCGCTTTGGCACGATACAGATAAACGCAGCCAAGTAATCCCCAGTTAATGCTCAGCACCAGCTTTTCGAGCAGCGACAAGTCTTCCAAATGAATGGTATGACCCACCAAGGCATAGCTGGTCAGTGCGCTTACCCACAGTGCCAACACGTGTAAAATCACGCCCAGCAGCCAAGGTTTCAAACCTTCACTGGCAAAGAATCGATAACCCAGGGTAAAGAGTGCCGCAACGCTTGGATATAACCATAAAGAAGGCTCGCTCAGCCCATTGCCATAAGATGGGTCAATCCACAAGATGGTGAGGCGCCCCGCCACTACAGTAACCAAGGCCTTAAGCAACCAAGAAGGAATGGGCTGCGCAAAGCGCTTGCTCAGATAAGTCATCAACACCACCTGAAGCGCCAGCGCCAAGGTCAGGGCATGAGTGCCCAACACCAAAGTCGCCGCAAAGGCCAGGTGAGCATTGATGGCACACCAGTAAATCATCTGCTGCGCCTTGTTGCGGGTGCGATTGGCAAGAAAGACCAAGAAGGCGCCGGCCAGTAATAACTCAATTACCCAGAACCATTTAACATCATCCAGCCAGACTTGCGGTAAGGCCAGATAAGCCAGCACCAAGGGCACCAGCACGGCGCCACCGGCTATAAAGCTAAAGCCCATATGCCGGGGTGAACGACTGGCAAACACAGAGCCGTAAACTAAAAACGCCACCATGGCAATTTGCGCCTGCCCCAGCGCTCCGTGGAACATCAAAAGGCCATCATGGTTTAAATCAACGTTCATCGGATAAGGCTGATCCAATAGCAGCGCCAGCAACACAGCACTGAGTATCGGCCACAGCTGCCAGCGGGTGTTAAGTAAGGCAGCAACCGCAAACAAGGCGCTCAGAAGCCAAAACTGCACGCTTAGCACGGCCATCTCCTGGCCGCTTGAGAAGAGCACAGTGGCACCAAAGATCACCAACAGCAAGGCATGATCCGGCTTTTGCAGCACCAGAGATTTAAACGACCAAACCCTGTGCTCAAGTTGCGAAAATGAGAAGCCCAAACGGGGGATCATAATCAAGAGCACCACGCTGATGGGCACGAAAACAACCATGGCCATGGCGTGTTCACGCGGGATGTCCACGGCAATAAGCAATAGCCATAACAGGTGCAACGCCCAAATGCTGTACCACAACCACATGCGCCTGACCTTGCGCACCACAAAGGTTAAATTCAGAGTCAGCACGCTTAAGAAAATAACCAGTTCAAGGTAATTTGAGGAGCCGGTCGAGACCCACAGAGGCACGCTATAAGCGCCCAACATGCCGATAATAGCCAGCAGTGGGCCATAACGCAGCGCCGTCCAACTGGCCGCCACAGATACCAAGGTCAACATCACAAAGGCGCTGCCCGGGGACAGCAGTTTATAACTCACCAGCGCCAGGGCGGTCAGCGCAAATAAACTGATATAACCACCGGCCGCCAGCGCCGCCGGCACATAGGCAATCATGGCGTATTGCGCCTCGCTGTCACGATAGAATTTACGGTGCACATATTCGGCACCGACCAATAACAGCAAGCCAAAGGCCGCACCTAGCACCAAACGTGCGGTGACCGACAAGAGCCCCGCCTCAAGAGAATAAGAAACAAAGAAAATGCCACCAAAGGCCAACGCCAGAGCGCCTATCCACACCATCCAGTGCTCTTTAAATTGAGCAGTAAAACGCTGCCATAAACCAGGCGTTGCCGGGTCTTTGGGCGGCAAAATAGAATCGTTTGCATCCTGATAGCTCGCTTCCTGCGGCTCCGCTGCTGGAGTAGCCACGGATGTGGCGGCAGGCTCAAGCGTGGTCGCCGCCGAAGGCTTTGCCATAGCCTTTGCAGGAGGCTTAGTGGTAATACTTGCCGTGCTCTGTGCCGTTTTTGCGGCAGCACTCTCAGCCGCACTGGCAGTTTCGCCTGCAGTCGCACTTGCAGCCGAGTCTTTAGCCGCGGTAGCGGACTCGGGAGGTGTCTGGGGTGGTGTTTCCTTAGCGGCAGCTGCGCCCATAGCACCCGGGGCAGCCTTTAATTGCCGTTGTAAATGCGCCAGTTGACGCTTAAGCTCACCTATTTGTGTGAGCGCGACTAACCCGCACACACTGCCGATCACTACAACCAGCATTAGTAAGCCCATAAAAGCGATCATCGTATCCATGGCCTAACCTTAAGTTATTGACTCGTTTAACTATACTCACAAAAATGAAAAAGGAAAGTTCGCCGCGTCAGAGCGCATTAAAACCTGATTTTGACTACATTCTGCTCTTTACCCGAGTAGTTGCCTGCGCATTCGCAGGATCGTCGGGCCAAAAATGCTTCGGATAGCGTCCCTTCATTTCCTTTTGCACCTCACGATAACTGCCCTGCCAGAACTGCGCCAAATCCTGGGTTAATTGCAGTGGACGCTGTGCCGGCGACAGTAATTCCATAAGAATTGGCAGCTTGCCCTGCGCCAGTTTCGGGCTCTCGGTAAGGCCATACACTTCCTGCATACGCACGCTCAGTTTAGCCGGGCCGTCAAGCTGATACTGGATGCGATGTGTCGACCCCGAAGGCACCACCAGCTTGCTCGGTAGCTGCTGATCCAGTTGCTGTTGCGCCGGGTAATCCAGCAAACTTAGCAAGGCCGGACGGTAATCGAGTTGCTGTAATTGGGCCAATGACTGCACCTCACTCAGATAAGGCGCCAGCCACGTAGGCGCCGCCGCCAGCAAGCTCTGCTCGTCGCTGTAGGTAAAAGGTGCGCCCACTAACTGGCCTGCCAGCAATAAGCGGGTTCGCAACTGTTGCGCCTGCGGATGCTTAAGCAGCGCCCACCCTTGTTTTTGCAACAACCCGAGCCAGGCTTGGCATTTCATTTGCGAGCTAATGGCTTGCGAGGAAGGCTGGCTACGCAAAGTAATGGCGCCCAGTTTAAAGCGGGTTTCATTGGTGAACTGCGCTGTTTTGTCGTTAAACTCGCACACCTCTTGCTCGCTAAATAAATGCGGCAACTGCTCCTGTAATTGCTGGGGGCAAAAAGCGGTGGCAGAAAAGATACGTTGGCCGCCTTGGCCACCCACCTCGGCAATGGCCAGGTAGTCTTCATCAAGCCAGTGCTCAGCGGACGCCTGCACTCCGGCGCCATTACTCATCAGCATGCCCTGCCCACGGCGCTTGGCCAGACGATCCGGGTAGGCCAGCGCCACTACCAAGGGCAATAAGGACATGGGCAAAGATTGGCTGGGCGCTAACTTGAGCCTTTGCTGCCAATACCTGAGCTGCTGGCGAAACGCCGGATGGGGGCGATGCAATTGCGCATTAAGCGCCGTGCTGAGCTCAGCGGCTGTGCTAATACGCGCTTCCATCAGGGCAACAAAATGGACCGCCAACTGTAAAAAACCCGGCCACTGGCGTTCAAACTTCTCGGCCTTATACAAAAGATGGGCAAAGCGCAATTCGGTACCCATGGCGTGCATGATGTGGGCCTGGGGCGATAATTTATCGCCTTCCAGCACCTCAAGCATCTGTAATAACACCTGGGCCTGCTGTTGCTGCGCCTGGGTTGGCGGATCCAGCAACTGCAGCTCGTCAAGACTGGCCCCCCAAAGCTTGGCCTCTAACAACAAGGGGCTGATATCACTGGTGAGCATCTCGGGGGCATCGTGACTGGCGCGGCGTTCAAGCTGCTCCCTGGCACCAAGGCGATAGACCACGCCAGGTTGCAAACGCCCGGCTCGTCCGGCCCTTTGGGTGGCGGAGGAACGCGAAATGTTCACGGTTTTAAGCTCGGTGACCCCGGTTTTTAAATTAAACTCGGCGGCGCGACGTTTGCCGCTGTCCACCACCACGCGAATGCCATCTATGGTTAAACTGGTTTCCGCCACATTGGTGGTCAACACCACCTTGCGCTTACCCTCGGGTGCCGGGGCAATGGCCTCTTGCTGCGCCTGTTTATCCAGCTCACCATAGAGTTTATGCACCTCGATGTCGGCCGGTAAATCCGCCAGTTGCTCGCCCACGCGGTTGATCTCGCGCTGACCGGGCAAAAACACCAACACACTGCCTTCTTGTTCGCTCAGAGCCTTCTTCACCAGCGGCGCCATGGCCTCTAACCAGCGCTCGCTCTGCGCCAGGGGTTCATACACTTCCTCTATGGGATAACTGCGCCCTTCGGCAGACACCATGGGACAATCGAAAAACTGCTGATAACGCTCGCCATCCAAAGTAGCCGACATGATCAGAATTTTTAGGTCATCGCGCAGCAACTGGCTTTCCAAGGCAAAGGCCAGGGCCGTGTCGGCGGCCAGTGAGCGCTCATGGAATTCATCGAAGATCACCAGATCGACGCCGCTCAACTCGGGGTCGCTTTGCAGCATGCGCGTCAACACCCCTTCGGTGACGATCTCCAGCCGCGTGTCGGCACTCACCTTGGTTTCCTGACGCAAACGCAACCCCACGCTTTGCCCCACCCGCTCGTTTTGTTGCGATGCCAAAAACTGAGCGATGTTGCGCGCCGCTAAGCGCCGGGGCTCAAGCATAATAATGCGCTGAAAGTGGCCATCGCGCAGCAGTTGCAGCGGCAGCCAGGTTGATTTACCGGCACCGGGAGGCGCTTGTAATAAACACAAGGGGTGGTTACTGAGTTGCTCTATAAGCTGAGGGTAGCTTTGTTGTATTGGTAGCACGGCGTTCACACGAAGCGATTCATGGTGGCTATTGTATGCCATTGTCCGCTCAGGATCAGCAGCTAGGGCTAATCCATGGCCACATCGTCGTCGAATACGACCCGGTTTTTACCACTGCTTTTGGCCAGATACAAACGCTTATCGGCAATATTGAGGCAATGATCTATGCTCTCACCAAACTGACGTTGGTGAGCACCTATGCTCAGGGTCATTTGCAAGCTATGGCCATCTGTGTGCAGAGCGTTATCCTGCAGATGTTGCATTATTTGCGTAGCAACCCGTTTGGCACTGCGCGCCGCGGTGTTATGCACCACCAGCAAAAACTCTTCACCGCCCCAACGAGCGACAATATCATCGGGCCCGGCATGGTCCTTTAAAGTCGCGGCGATAAAGCGCAGCACCTGATCGCCGACCTGATGACCATAGCCATCATTGATCTGCTTAAAATTATCGGCATCAAGCAACATATACACGGCACCGGCGCCGAAACCAGGCTGAGTCAGACATTCCAGAGCATAACGGCGGTTGCTGAGCCCGGTCATGGCATCGGTGCGCGCCAGTTGCTCATTAATCTGCAACTGCTGCATTAACGCCCGGCTGTATTTATTGCGGTAATACTCATAAAAGCCAGCCAGCGCACAGAGAATGGCAAAGCACAGCATCACACGAGCGGGAAAATGGTAATTATCGTATTGATACAAGCCTAGGTTGGGCGTAAAGATAAACAACAGCAAAACCACCACGGCCAGTAAAATAAGATCCACCGCCCCTTGCTTTAAACCACGAATGAAGAAGGTCACCGGCGAGACAATAAATAACCACAAGGGCCCGGTACCATGGCTGCCTCCGGATACCACCAGGTACGACATCAGCGCGTAAAGGGAATACAACATAAGCACAGCAATAAAGGCATCATGCTTTGTTATCACAAAGGGCAAGGCAAACACCAGCACGGCGCTGGCCAACAGCAGGCTAAGCAAAAGGTAGCCATCGAGGTAACTGTTGATGGCCATTATCAAGGAAGTACAGGCGCCGATCGCGGCAAATACACGTAAGAAATGGGCCTTATCGGCATCGGTGGCATTAAAAGTATCTTTCACTGATCCGCACTACTTATCCTTGTTATTCGATAACTTACTGTATCATAAAAATATTAATGCCCAAGTTCTGGGGTTGTTAAAAATTGTTCGGGGTTGATTGAACGCATAAAAAAAGGCGACCTCAGTCACCTTTTTTATTCAATATAATCACCTTAGTAGTCGTAGCCCAGATTAGGCCCGAGCCATCTGTGCGCTTCGTCCAGCGTCATGCCCTGACGCTCAGCGTAATCCTCAACCTGATCTCGCTGAATGCCCGCCACGGCAAAGTACTTGGAATCAGGATGGCTGAAATACCAGCCCGACACAGCCGCCCCCGGCCACATGGCATAAGACGAAGTCAGCTTCATGCCGATGCGCTCTTCGACGTTCAGCAAGTCCCAGATCTTGGACTTCTCCGTATGCTCCGGGCAGGCCGGATAACCGGGCGCCGGGCGAATACCCTGATAATTTTCGCGAATTAGCTCATCATTGCTGAGCGCTTCATCCGTGGCGTAGCCCCAATGTACCTTACGCACCTGCTCATGCAGATACTCGGCAAAGGCTTCGGCGAGACGGTCGGCCACGGCCTTGACCATGATCTTATTGTAGTCATCACCTTGGGCATCAAAGGCATCGGCCAGGGCGTCTTCTTCCAAGCCGCCGGTGACGGCAAAGGCGCCAAAGTAATCCGGCGTGCCCTTGGGCGCCACATAATCGGCTAAGCAGTAGTTGGCAAAGCCCTTTTTCTCGGTTTGCTGACGCAACTGACACGAACGCAACAACACCTGAGAGCGGGTTTCATCGGCGTAAATTTCGATGTCGTCGCCGACGCGGTTGGCCGGGAACAAACCTATCACCCCCTTGGGCTGTATGCTGCGCTCACGGGCAAACTTATCGAGCATGGCATTGGCATCGGCAAACAGCGACTGCGCCTGCTCGCCCACCACCTCGTCATTGAGAATGCGTGGATACTTGCCCGCCAGCGACCAGGTCATAAAAAACGGGGTCCAGTCGATATAATGACGCAAGGTGTCTATGGCCACATCGTGGAACTCCTGCACGCCCAGCTTACTGGGAACCGGTGGCACATAGTTTTGCCAGTCCAGCTTGGCATGATTGGCCCGTGCCTGCTGTAAACCAATGGGCTTGGAGCGCGGTTTCTTACGCGCCTGTTGCTCACGCACCTTCTCGTACTCGACCTTGGTTTTAGCCACAAAGTCCGCCTTGGCGGTTTTACTCAACAGGCTGGAGGCCACGCCCACGGCGCGGCTGGCGTTATTCACATAGATCACACCCTTGTCGTATTGGGGCTCAATTTTCACCGCCGTGTGCGCCTTGGAGGTGGTGGCACCGCCAATCAGCAGCGGTATCTCAAAGCCGCGACGGGTCATTTCCTTGGCCACATGCACCATCTCGTCAAGGGAAGGGGTAATAAGGCCGGATAAACCTATGATATCGGCGTTTTCATCGATGGCGGTTTGCAGAATTTTCTCCGCCGGCACCATCACGCCCAGGTCTATCACCTCATAGTTATTACATTGCAGCACCACGCCGACGATGTTTTTGCCTATGTCGTGCACATCGCCCTTTACCGTGGCCATAATAATTTTACCGTTGGTCTGCCCTTCTTCCTTTTCGGCTTCAATATAGGGGTCGAGGTAGGCCACTGCGCGCTTCATAACCCGCGCCGATTTCACCACCTGAGGCAGGAACATCTTACCGGCACCAAAGAGGTCACCGACCACATTCATGCCATCCATCAGCGGCCCTTCGATCACCTCAATGGGCTTGGCAAATTGCTGGCGACAGGCCTCTGTGTCTTCTTCGATGTAATCGGTGATGCCCTTAACCAGGGCGTGCTCCAGGCGTTTTTCCACCGGCCAGGAGCGCCATTCCAGGTCTTCCACCTTCTCGGCCTGAGCCATGCCCGAGTATTTGGGCGCCAGCTCAACCAAGCGCTCGCCCGCACCCGGGTCTTTATTGAGGATCACATCCTCAACCGCATTGCGTAGCTCTTCGGGAATATCGTCATACACCGCCAGCTGGCCGGCATTAACTATGCCCATGTCCATACCCGCTTGGATGGCGTGATACAAGAACACCGAGTGAATGGCTTCGCGCACCGGATTATTACCACGGAATGAGAAGGACACATTCGACACCCCGCCGGACACCTTACAGTACGGCAGGTTTTCTTTGATGCGGCGGGTGCCCTCTATAAATTCAACGGCGTAGTTATCGTGCTCTTCGATGCCCGTGGCCACGGCGAAAATATTGGGGTCGAAAATAATGTCTTCCGGCGGGAAGCCGAGCTCGTCTACCAAAATACGGTAGGAGCGCTCACAGATTGCAAACTTACGGTCTGCGGTTTCCGCCTGGCCGGTTTCATCAAAGGCCATGACCACCACGGCGGCGCCAAAGCGCTTCAGGATTTTTGCCTGATGACGGAACGGCTCTTCCCCTTCTTTAAGGGAAATGGAGTTCACAATGGCCTTGCCTTGAATACATTTAAGGCCCGCTTCAATCACCTCCCACTTGGAGGAGTCGACCATGATCGGCACCTTGGAGATATCCGGCTCCGAGGCGATCAGGTTCAAAAACTTCACCATTGCCGCCTTGGAGTCCAACATGGCTTCGTCCATGTTGATATCAATCACCTGGGCGCCGCTTTCTACTTGTTCGCGGGCCACATCCAGGGCGGTTTCATAGTCTTCTTCCATGATCAGGCGCTTAAAACGCGCCGAGCCGGTGACATTGGTACGCTCACCGACATTGGTAAAAATGGCTGTATTGGTCATAGTTGATAGCCCCTTAATTCAAGTTACAGGCTTCAAGGCCACTGAGACGCATGCGCACCGGCAGCTCGGGGAGCGCTCGTGGTGCGGTGTTCTTTAAGCCGTCGCTAAAAGCTTTAATATGCTCGGGCGTGGTACCACAGCAGCCACCAACGATATTGATAAAGCCCTGCTCGCCCCAGTCGATGATCTCCTGGGCCATTTCTTCGGCTTCCAGATCGTACTCGCCGAACTCGTTGGGCAAACCGGCATTGGGGTGCACCGAGGTAAAGGTTTCACATACGGTGGATAGCTCCTCCACGTACTGGCGCAGCAGATCCGGGCCTAAGGCGCAATTAAGGCCGATGGAAAGCGGCTTAATATGACGAATGGAGTTATAGAAAGCCTCTGTGGTTTGTCCCGACAGGGTGCGGCCCGAGGCATCGGTAATGGTGCCGGAGATCATCACAGGCAAACTGGTGCCGGCCTGCTCGAAGGCTTCTTCCACCGCAAAGGCCGCGGCCTTGGCATTGAGGGTATCAAAAATGGTTTCGATCAAGATCAGGTCGGCACCGCCTTCCATCAGCGCCAAAGTTGACTCGATATAGGCCTCAACCAGTTTATCGAAGGTAATATTACGATAACCCGGGTCGTTCACGTCCGGCGAGATAGAGCAGGTCTTGGACGTGGGCCCAAGCACACCGGCCACGTAGCGCGGTTTATTTGGCTCCTTGGCGGTAAATTCATCGGCCACCTTGCGGGCTAAGCGCGCCGACTCGAGATTAATCTCGCGGCTAAGGCTTGCCATGTCGTAGTCTTCCATGGAAATGGTGGTGGCGTTAAAGGTGTTGGTTTCTATAATATCCGCACCGGCCTCAAGGTATTCGCGATGGATTTGCGCGATCACCTCGGGTTGCGTCAGGCTTAACAAATCGTTGTTGCCCTTCACCAGCACATGCCAGTCTTTAAAGCGCTCGCCGCGATAGTCGTTTTCCTCAAACTTATGTTTTTGGATCATGGTGCCCATGGCGCCATCGAGAATTAAAATACGCTGCTTGAGGGCCGCTTCGAGGGCGTGACGTTTATTCGGCATAATTATCTGTCCTTACATCCTGGCTCACCAGATTAATATCATAGGGCGTGGTTTGATACACGTAGTAGTTTAGCCAATTGGAAAATAACAAGAAGGCATGGCTTTGCCAGGTTTTCGACGGTTTTAAGGCCGGGTTATCCTCGGGAAAATAGTTTTTCGGTTTATCCACATCCAGGCCCTTGTCGACATCGCGTTGATACTCTTTTTGCAAGGTATCGGCGTCGTATTCCGGGTGCCCGGTCAGGTACACCTGCGAGCCGCTTTGGTTTTTAAGTAAGTAGGCACCCACTTCCTCTGAGCCGGCAAGCACCACAAGATCTTCGCGCGCGGCAATTTTATTGATATCGATATGACCGTAGCGCGAGTGTGGCACCAAGAAACGGTCGTCAAAACCGCGGGTGAGCGCGCCGTGGTCGAAATAACACTGGTGTTCAAACACACCGCATAGTTTGTTGGCCTGGAGTTCACGTTTCAAACCGTAGTGATGATACAAACCGGCATGAGCGGCCCAACAGCTAAACAGGGTCGAGGTGACATGATGCTCGGCCCACTCGAAAAACTCCTGTAATTCCTGCCAATAGCCTACCTCATCATATTCAAGATGGGCCAGCGGCGCGCCTGTGATGATCACTGCATCATAGTTAGTGTCTTTAACGTCGCTGAAATAGCGATAAAACATGTCCAGGTGCTGCTCGGAGTTGGCGCTGGATCTATGGGTATCAAGACGCAGTAAGTCCACGTTGACCTGCAAGGGGGTGTTGGCCAGCAAGCGAATAAACTGCACTTCCGTTTCCACCTTATTCGGCATCAGGTTCAATATGGCCAAACGCATAGGCCTGATCTCCTGCGTGCTGGCACGACTTTTCGGCATCACAAAGACATTTTCTTGGCGCAATTGCGAAATCGCTGGCAACGCATCCTGAACCGTAATAGGCATAGTGAACTCCAATGCAAATATTAGAAGGGCTATTATGACCCTCCCACTGGAAATATCAACCTCTAGATGTTTAGACGTCCATATAAATTTTACAGCGCGGCTCTCCCTTGCCATAATGCCGCGCGTCGAATTAAGTATAAGGGACCCAAGGTGGGATTAGGAGAATTAGCAGCAATCTGTGCCGCCATTGTCTGGGCGTTTTCAACCCTGCTCTACAAAACCTTTAGCCATCACCTTTCACCCTTACAGCTCAATGTCAGCAAGGGCTTGCTGGCGTCACTGATGATGGTCGCAGCAATTGTTATCACCGCAGACTCTAACATCCCGCAGCAAGTAGCCGCCTGGGGTTGGCTGATTGCCGGCGGCATTATTGGCATTGCCATCGGCGACAGCGCCTACTTTGGCGCCCTGCGCAATATTGGTCCGGCGCGTACCCTGATCATAGAGTCACTTGCCCCCGCCTTGGCAGGCATACTCAATATCCTGTTGCTGGGACACTACCTGTCCACACTGGCTTGGGTCGGTATTATCGTCACCACGGTCGGGGTGGTGATTGCCATTCGGCCACAGCATGCCTTACCAAGCCTGGATAAGCGTCATTATGTAATCGGCGTATCCTTAGCACTGCTGGCGGCACTGTGCCAGGCCACCGGCATGGTGATGTCCAAAGGAGCAATGAACCTAGAGTCAATGAGTAGTTTGTGGGCGGCGATGATACGTCTGGTATCGGGCACCCTCACCGTGGCTTTGGTGGTGGCGCTGATCAAACACTCGGACCTATATCAGGCAATCCGCTTAAAAGGCATAGATAAGAAGCATTGGTTGTTGGTGGCGGTATTCTTCGGCACCTTTATCGGCCTGTGGCTGCAGTTAGCGTCGATAAAATACACCGACCCGGCCATAGCGCAAACCCTCTTTGCCACCGCCCCGTTGATGGTGATGACCTTCGGCTTTTTTAAACGTGAGCCGGTGAGCGCAAACATGATCCTCGGCGGCGTTTTAGCTCTAGCCGGCGTCGGCATTCTACTGGCAAATTAATACCTATTCCCTTAACAATTCTTCAAATTTTATGGAATGGCTTTTAATCGCCAGTCTCAGCAGCTCATATGACTCTGTGATTTGTAGCTTTTCATAAATATTGCTTTTATGGGCATGGACCGTCTTGACCGCTACATTTAACTTTTTTGCTATTAACTTTACCGAGTAACCAATGGCTAAAAGGTTAAAAACATCCTTTTCTCTTTGTGTCAGCTTCTGCACTTTGCTGGTCGAATCACTATGAGAGTTATAATAGATATTTTTAATAATATCCTGACCTAAATAACTATCGCCGTTTAGCGTACGCCTTATCGCCGTGATTATTTCATCGGATGCGTTTTGCTTGGATAAATACGCATTTGCACCAAGATTAATTGCTTCACTGACGTAGGGGTCGTTATCGTACATGCTCACAACGATAATTTTAGCCTCCGGAGAGCACCGCTTTATCAGGGGGATTAGACCTAGCCCATTCTTATCCGGAAGTGATATATCTAAAATAGCAATATCAAATGTACTAAGAGGTAGCTTCTGCTCTGCCGCCTGAAAGCTCGAGGCCTCTAGTGTTACGGTATGTGTATCATTGAGCTCGAGTAAGCGCTTGAAGCCTTCCCTGACAATGGAGTGATCATCTATGAGAGCGATATTAATCATGAATGTAAGCAATCCTTTTATACCAGAGCACCATTAAAACGCATCTGATCTAGAGACACAATTTTATTGACACTAAGGAGGGGTCCGTAAACAACTTAACGCCACCAGTTTAAGAGGTTTACCCAATAGATTACCTCTTCGTAACCTCTATAAAGACACCCAAGAATGGGTTAAGCTGGATGAACTCCACCACCATAACCTCCCAAAGCTCAATATTGTACAATTAATAATGAAAAAAATAAGTTATAGATACTTGGGTATTTTCTTTATTATCTCGGTCGCTTACTCTTCGCTTTGGTATCACTCCTGGTACCTACCGGTGAGCTTCGCAGTAATTGACAATACCGCCAGCTGGTTCTTACCGGCTGGCTATCGCTTTGCGGCTTTTTTATTCGCGCCAAAAAGATATTGGCTGGCTATTATTATTGGCGAATGGACCGCTATCATCCTAATAACTAATGAACGCGGCGAAATACCCGCCTTAAGTAATTTCATTGCTACTACTTTCCCCGCGTTATTTTATTTATGCGCCGCCACTTCTATTTAAAGCTTTATAGAAAGCCCGAATTAAAAACAACCCATCAGGTCTTTGGGTTAATTATGGGTGCTATCTGCGCTGCCACACTGACATCAGTAACACTGACCACAAGCATGATTTACCATAATGAGCTGGCGACGATCCCTAAGACTGAGCTCTTTACTCAAACGCACCTGCTCAACGCAACTGCATTTGCCTTTGGCGATATTGTTGGGGTGCTGCTTATTTTGCCGCTGAGCATCTTGCTCGTAGAGCTCTACGGTAAAAAAAAGCCTTCCTTAAAAATCACTAACAAAGGGATCTTTAAGATTTCATTTTCGCTTGCCCTATCCTTGTTGGCCATCTTAAACATCCAGCAAATACCTTTATATTATATAAAAATACTCTCGGTGACTTTCGTGATAGCGGCATCTCATAAATGGGGCTGGAAGGGAGCCACCTTAAGCGTGTTCGCTATGTGTATTTTAGTTGTGTATACCGCTCTGAGAACAGATGTAGCAATTTCGGTCATTGAAAACCAAGCCTATTTAATCACCATTGCATTTACGGCGCTCATTTTAGGCGCGGCAATCACCCAACAAAAAAGCGCAAATACAAAGCTACAGGAACAAAACTCAGCACTTAACAGATTAAATACCCGCTACAAAGAGCAAGCAAAGAAAAACCAGTTACTCGCGACAAAAGTCGTTGAGATCCAGGAGCTGGAGCGTAAAAAAATATCAACAGAATTACACGACGATATTGGCCAAACCTTAACAGCGATAAGAACGGAGATAACCATCTTAGAGCAGCTCACAAAGGATAAAAAAGTACTCCAGTCTGCACTCAATCTGCGCGCTCTATCGAACAAGGTGTATAACGTTACCCGCAGCCTGATCATTTTATTACACCCTCGAGAGCTCAATGATTTAGGTTTGCAAAAAGCCTTACAAGGTAGGTCCTTAACTAAATTACTTGATAGCGCCGGGATAAATTACCACTTAAATATTGCAAGTGACTTAGATAACTTATCGGAAGATAAGAAAATTGCCATTTATCGTATTATTCAGGAATCTTTTAACAACATAGTCAAGCATGCCGCTGCAGATAACGTCTATGTTGATTTATCTATTAAACAAAACCGGCTTCGACTCTCGGTGAAGGATGATGGCAAGGGCTTTGAAACCAAGAGGAAGGAGGCGTTCAATGGGGGTTTTGGCTTGCTCGGTATTGAAGAAAGAGCTTTGGCGCTAAAAGGAAGTTTCCAAGTAGATAGCTCAGGGTCTGGCACACACCTACTAATACAGCTTCCCGCTACCTAAGAAGTTTTCCTAGTCTTTTTAGGAAGTCTTCCCCTTAATTTAAAGACATCGATTTGTAAAACTAGCGACTGTTAAAAAGTTGTTACTGGCCTCTCAAATAATGAGCTTAAATAATCGCTTATCATTTGTGGAGTCACATCGTTTACAAGGAAATAATTGATGCCTAAGTTAAAGCTCCTCACCTCCCTGTGTTTATTCTCCACCCTGATCAGCGGCTGCGGTGGTGGCGGCAGCAACAGTGAAACACCTCCGCTCTCAAGTAACTCCGCCCCCAAGGTTAGGTTATCTGATATCAGCACCGATGAGGGCCTTTCACTGAGCATTAAGGCTGATGCAACGGATGCCGATGGGGATGCCTTAACCTACACTTGGTCACAAACCGGTGGCAATGAGTTGACTTATACCGTCACAGGTTCAGAACTCCAACTCATAGCACCTGAAGTTAATGAGGACACAAACTTTACCTTCGAAGTGAGCGTGTCGGATGGTATTGCTTCTACAACTAAATCAATGACACTGTCGGTAAGAGATATAGATTTAACACAGCAAGAAGCGTACGAGCAGCTATCTCAACTAGTATCAACAATTCCAGATTTGGAATGGCATCATTTTGGCGATATCGATTTAGGGGGTGATGGTGACTTGGACATTATTATCACCCGCGATATGAATAATGGCACCTCCCAAAATGCTACGGCCCTTATTTACGATTCTAAAGCTGGCTACACTATCAAGGAATTAAATATTGCGGCGGTTGCTCGTCGCATTGTAGTTAGTGACTTCAATAAAGATAACTTAGACGATATTTACCTTCCTAACCATGGGCGCGAATGGGGCGCTAACGACGAAATTGGCGGTAATAATAGTATTTGGCTGCAAGCGGATAACAGTGATCTCATCAGCACAGGTCAATTTGATCATATAGCCGATTATACGCATGGCGGATGCACTCTTGATTTCAATAATGATGGAGCGGTGGATATATTTGATGTCAATGTTTATCAACAAGCTCCCCGCCTCTGGCTGAATGATGGGCAGGGCAATTTTAATGAGCAACCCAACGCCTACCCAGAAGATTTAACAGCGGTTACGTTTACCTGGTGTGTGGCCGGTGACTTTAATAAAGATGGTTTTGACGACGTTATCATGGGCGCCAATAGCGGCAATGATCTGCAAGATGGCGGTGGCAATCAAGTTGGCAACTCACATGTGTTTTTAGCAGGTAACGGGACAGAATTTTCATATTCTGCGAACACCAGTTTAATACCCACCAATATAGCTAACCCAGCAGGCAATGATCCAGAATTTGGGGGAGCCTGGGCGGTAGCCACGGTTGGCATGGAAATTATTAACTACAACAATGACCAGTGCTTAGATTTTATTAGCTATACAACAGATTATTTATACCAACATCACTTTCAAGTTTGGGAAGGAAGTTGTGATGGCAAATTCAAAAACGCTTTTAGTCATCACAGCGAGAAAGACACCGCCGATGAAATTAATGTCGCAGGCTTAGGCTTTGCTGTCAGAGATATAAATGGTGATGGACTTCAAGACTTTTATACCTATGAAAATCACACCCCCATAAACGACGTAACCAAAGAGTTTGTATTTATTCAAACAACCGACGGTAACTTTTCTCAAACTGAGTTCACTAAAGCGATTGGCTATAACCTGTTACCAAGCCATTGGCTAGGTCTTAAGTGGCCAGAGTAAATTATCCCGAGTACTCTAACTTGAATCGGAGTGATTGGGGTATGTACTAAACCAGACATAGCAATCACTCATTTCCGCTATTTTCAAGCTGGATTTTAAACCTATACTGGCCTCCTAAATCAGGCCCTATGCGTTGACTGCTCCGTAGCCGAGACTCTACAATAGCGGCTGATAATTTTAGTCATATTGCAAAGGTTCCTTTCATGGTTTTACCTGATAAGTTTATTTTCTCGATGAGTCGAGTGTCTAAGGTTGTGCCGCCTAAGCGCACCATCCTAAAAGACATTTCTCTGCACTTTTTCCCTGGCGCAAAAATTGGTGTACTTGGTCTAAACGGCTCGGGTAAATCTAGCCTGTTACGTATCATGGCCGGCGTTGATAAAGATTTTGAAGGTGAGGCTCACCCTCAACCGGGCGTGAAAATTGGTTACCTGCCACAGGAGCCGGTACTTGATGAAAGCAAAACCGTGCGTGAAGTGGTTGAAGAAGCGGTAAGCGAAGTTAAAAACGCCCTGACCCGCCTTGATGAAGTCTATGGCGAATACGCCATGGAAGATGCGGACTTTGATGCCCTAGCCAAAGAGCAAGGCGAACTTGAAGCCATTATCCAGGCACATGACGGCCATAACCTGGACAACGCTCTAGAGCGTGCCGCCGATGCCCTTCGTCTACCTGCATGGGATGCAAAAGTTGAACATCTTTCCGGTGGTGAGCGACGCCGTGTGGCGATTTGTCGTTTGCTACTTGAAAAGCCAGACATGCTTATTCTCGACGAACCGACCAACCACCTGGATGCAGAATCTGTGGCCTGGTTGGAGCGCTTCCTGCATGATTACGAAGGCACAGTAGTGGCGGTAACCCACGACCGTTACTTCCTTGATAACGTTGCCGGTTGGATCCTTGAGCTTGACCGTGGTGAAGGTATTCCATGGGAAGGCAACTACTCATCTTGGCTAGAGCAAAAAGATGCCCGTTTGAAGCAAGAGCAAAAAGCGGAAAAAGCACGCCAGAAATCAATTGCCCAAGAGCTTGAGTGGGTGCGTTCAAACCCTAAAGGTCGTCAGGCCAAGTCTAAAGCGCGTATGGCCCAGTTCGCCGAGCTACAGCAAAGCGATTACCAAAAGCGTAACGAAACCAATGAACTGTTTATTCCACCGGGTCCACGCCTGGGCGATCAGGTAATCGAGGTTAAAGGTCTGAACAAGAGTTTTGGCGATCGTCAGTTGATCGACAACCTGGAATTCACCGTGCCTAAGGGTGCCATCGTCGGCATTATCGGTGCTAACGGTGCCGGTAAATCAACCCTGTTTAAGATGCTAAGCGGCGATGAGCAGCCGGATAGCGGTGAAATCACTATTGGTGAAACCGTAGAGCTGGCCACAGTGGATCAGTTCCGTGGCAATATGGACGATAGCAAAACCGTATTTGAAGAAATCGCTGACGGCCAGGACGTGCTAAAAGTGGGTAACTTCGAATTCCCAAGCCGTGCCTACGTGGGTCGCTTTAACTTTAAAGGCAATGACCAGCAGAAGTTTGTAAAAGACCTATCAGGTGGTGAGCGTAACCGTTTACACCTTGCCAAGCTGCTTAAAGCGGGCGGCAACGTCTTGCTACTGGATGAGCCTACCAACGACCTGGACGTAGAAACTCTGCGCGCCCTGGAGAATGCGATTCTAGAATTCCCAGGCTGTGTGATGGTTATTTCCCACGACCGTTGGTTCCTTGACCGTATCGCTACGCATATTCTGGATTACCGTGACGAAGGTCAGATCAACTTCTTCGATGGTAACTACACAGAGTACGAAGCCTGGTTGAAGAAAACGCTGGGCGCCGATGCCGCACAACCTAAG
Source organism: Pseudoalteromonas sp. T1lg10 (assembly GCF_002964545.1). Taxonomy (NCBI): domain Bacteria; kingdom Pseudomonadati; phylum Pseudomonadota; class Gammaproteobacteria; order Alteromonadales; family Pseudoalteromonadaceae; genus Pseudoalteromonas; species Pseudoalteromonas sp. T1lg10. Next base: position 519,274 of record NZ_PQBV01000004.1, on the reverse strand, counting down.
CGTATTAAATATAAGAAAATTGGTTAATTAACCAATTGCAAAAGCCCCAGCAATGGGGCTTTTTTGTATCCCCTGTTCATAGACAAAATTGCCCGTCGCCAACTACACTGACTAAATACCCTGCTTTTTAGGAGTGTTTATGCACGAGCGTCGCCACTTTACCCGGGTACTGTTTCAACGCCCCACTCTAGTCACCGACCATCAACATCTCTACCCCAGCCAGTTACTCGACCTCTCACTTACAGGTGCCCTGATCAGCCACCCAGAGAATTTCCACCCCAGCCTAGGGGCAGAACTGCAACTGAGCTTTACCCTAGCCGACACCGATATCGAACAGCCGCATATTGGTTTACGCTGCATCCTCATTGACTTAGATAGCGCCACGCATTTAAAACGTCTTATTGAACTTAATGTCGGGGATGATAAGCTATTGCACCGAGAGCTGGTACAGCCGGCCTCGGTGGAACAACAATAAAATAGACTCAGTGAGAGCAGCAATTATGATCATGGAATCCATGCAAGGGTTTATTCCCTTTTTGATGTATTTTGGCCTTGGCTACCTGTTGGTTTTGGCATTTTTGTTTTTATACACCCTAGTCACCCCCCACTGTGAGTGGACTTTGATGAAGGAAAACAATGCCGCCGCCGCAACTGCCTTTAGCGGTGCCTTTATTGGCTTTACCCTGCCGGTTGCCAGTGCCGCGGTGAACTCGGTATCCATTATTGACTTCGCCATCTGGGGTGTCATTGCCGGTGTTATGCAGCTTATTACCTTTTTCTTAGTACGCCTGTATATGCCTAAATTGTCTGAAAAAATTGCCAACGGCCATATGAGCGCCGGAGCCTTTTTAGGTATCGCCTCGCTGGCGACCGGAATTCTTAACGCCGCTTGTATTACCTACTAAGGAGCGGTGATTATGAAAAGGACGAGTAAATTAAAACTGACCCTGATGCTGGGTGCCACCGCAGGGCTTAGCGGTTGTGGCGATCCGGACGAGTCGGCTCTGCTCTTTAACGATACCGAAGACTGTATGAGCTTTGGTGTCGAGCAAGACGTGTGCCAGGCGCAGTACCAGGAAGCCCTGGCCAACCACGCCGAGGAAGCGCCTAAGTATGTCAACGAAGGCCTGTGTGAAAACGACTTTGGCTTTGACCAATGCGAACAGGAAGGCAGTATCTGGCGCCCCATTATGGCCGGCTTTATGATAGCCGCGGTGGCCGAGGCGGTCGATGAAGGCCTCGACCTGATGAAAAAGAAAAAGCGTAAAAAGTACGCCTATCTGGGCGGTAGCTACTACTCGGGCGCCAAGCCCCTGTATCGCTCCCGCGATGACTTTTTCAGTTTCCGTAATGCCAACAATGGCTATATAGGCTCGGTTAATAACCGCGGCACCACCATGGTGAAGAAATCGCAAATCCACTACTCAAGCAAGCCTAAAACCGTCACCAGTTCACGCGGTGGTTTTGGTCGTCGCGCCGCATCTCGCAGCAGCTTTGGTGGTTAGATGTTTCGCCAACCCATCACTGAGCGGTCAGACTTGGCCGCTCAGGCCGATTACTTCGGCTTCGAGTTCTGCAATATCGATGGCGAAAAGTATTGGGACGAGAGCGCCTATTATCAATTTACCCTGAAGCAAATTGAAAACGACCTGGAAGACCCGACCAACGAGCTCGAGCAGATGTGCCTGGAATTGGTCGATAAGGTGGTTCGGGACGAATACTGGCTAAAGAAGTTTGCCCTGCCCGAGCGCTTTTGGGATTTTGTCGCCACCAGTTGGCATAACAAAGAGCCCAGCCTGTATGGGCGCATGGACTTTAGTTATCAGGGCACAGGCCCGGCTAAACTGCTGGAATACAATGCCGACACCCCCACCTCCATCTACGAGGCGGGTTTTTTCCAATGGCTATGGCTGGAGCAACAGGTAGACAGGGGCGTACTGCCAAGGCGTGCTGACCAATTCAACAGCATCCAAGAAGCCTTGATCAGCCGCTTTAATCACTTCAGCAACCAGGATGCCATCCACCTTGTTCACAGCCGCGATTCGCTGGAAGACAAGGGCACGGTCGCCTATTTGCAAGACTGCGCCTATCAGGGGGGTATGCCAACCATAAGAATGGCCATTGAGGACATAGGCATAGACGCCAGGGGCCAGCTTACCGACCTTGATGACACGCCAATCTCCCAGTTATTTAAACTTTACCCCTGGGAAGAGCTGTTTTTTGATGAATTCGCGCCACAGCTGTTAAGCACGAATACCCTGTTTGTGGAGCCGCCGTGGAAGGCCGTGCTCTCGAATAAGGCTATTTTACCGCTGCTTTGGCAAATGTTCCCCGGGCATCCCAATTTATTACCCAGCTATTTTGCCGGGGAAGAAGGCGAAGGGCTCGAACAAGGCTATGTCAGCAAACCCTTATTTAGCCGTGAGGGAGAAAACATCACCTGGGTACACCCCAGCAAGGGTCGCGTTCATCAGGGTGGCAGCTACGGCGGTGAGGGCTTTATTACCCAGGCCTTAGCCCCACTGCCCGTATTTGCCGGCAACCACACCTTGATAGGCTCCTGGGTGGTGGGTCATAAAAGCTGTGGCCTGACTATTCGTGAGGATAATGGCCCCATCACCAAGGACACCTCGCGCTTTGTGCCGCACATTATTCTTGGCTAAACATCGGACACAAAAAAACCGCTTACTTAAGCGGTTTTTCTAACTCTGGTTACAGAATCTGATTCTCTTTCCAGGCTTGCTCTTTGGCCATGCGCTTTTTACGCTTGTCGCACGGGTCGTCGCAGTCACAGGCTTTTTCTATGCCTACAGAGCCCAGGCCACCACAGCTGCTGGCCATTGATTTGCGTTGAACGATAACACCTACCGCCATCGCCGCGATAATAATCAAAAGCAGACCAAAGGTAAGAAGAAATAGCTGCATTGTCTGTGCCCCTTAAAAATGACAATCAACGGCTGAGTCAGCCACGGGCGTTATTATACGCCCGCTTTAACCTGACTACAAATATGGCTTAAACGCCGGACTTGAATAGGTTTTTAAACCTTCCGATGTTTTGCTGATCAAATACACGGGTAGGTTATTGGCCTCGGCATAGGCTTTAGCGCGCTCCGTACCCATTACCGTTAGCGCCGTAGCCAGGCCGTCGGCGGTCATGGCACTGGGGTGTAACACGGTCACAGACACCAGGTCGTGCTTAATCGGCATACCGGTTTGCGGGTCAATCAAGTGCGTGTATACCTCGCCGTCCATCTCATAGAAGATACGATAATCACCTGAGGTCGCCACGCCCATAGAGCCCGGCTCTAAGGTACGATGGATTTTACGCTCACCCTTTGGTGCATCCGGTTGCTCAATGGCAATCACCCAAGGCTTGTTCCCCGGTTTGTGCCCGGCAATACGCATCTCGCCGCCAATCTCAACCATATAGTTGGCTATGCCTTGGCGCTCAAGTAAGTCTGCCACCTTATCTATACCGAAACCTTTGGCGGTCGCCGAAAAGCTCAGCTCCAAACCGTCTACCGACTTAGCTAAGCCCTGCTCGTTCAGGGTCAGCTTATCAACGCCGATATTGGCGACCATGGCATCAAGCTCAGCCTGCGTAGGTCGCTGGGTCGGGCGCTTATCCGGGCCAAAGCCCCAGAGGTCAATCAGCGGGCCCATGGTCACATCCAGGGTCTTGGTAGAGAAGCCCAAACGGATAGACTCCGCCGTCACGGTGCGAAAGTCCGCACTGATGGCCATCACCTCTCCCGCGCTCAAGCGGTTAAACTGGTTGATTTCCGAGTCGGGTATATAGGTCGACATGGACTGATTCACGGCTTTTAAGGCCTGCTCTATGTCGCCATGAAGATTCAGCGCTGCCAAATGCTCGCCGGTGGCATACAGCTTGATGTTATAGGTAGTGCCCATGGTTTTACCATGCAGCAGTAACTCTTGCTGATCGGGCTCACCGGCCTTATCACAGCCGCTAAGTAGGCCAAAGGTAAGGGCGAAAATCACTAAGGCCGTGACACGTAGAATAGGTTTCATCTGTAATACTCGCGTGAGAAAAAAGAAAAGGCTCCCTAACCTTAGCTAGGAAGCCCTTATACCTAATGTTAACGAATATACATCGTTAAATTAGCCGCCGAAGTCATCCAGTAGGATGTTCTCGTCTTCAACACCTAAATCTTTAAGCATGTTGATAACGGCCGCGTTCATCATAGGTGGTCCACACATGTAGAACTCACAATCTTCAGGCGCGTCGTGGTCCTTCAGATAGTTGTCATACAATACGTTGTGGATAAAGCCAGTGTAACCTTCCCAGTTGTCCTCTGGTTGAGGATCTGAAAGGGCTACGTGCCATACGAAGTTATCGTTTTCAGCAGCCAGGCCGTCGAAATCTTCTACATAGAACATTTCGCGCTTAGAACGTGCACCGTACCAGAAGCTCATCTTACGCTTAGAGTTAAGACGCTTAAGCTGGTCGAAAATGTGTGAACGCATAGGTGCCATACCTGCACCACCACCTACGAATACCATTTCTGCGTCTGTGTCTTTGGCGAAGAATTCACCGAATGGACCAGAAATAGTTACCTTGTCACCTGCTTTAAGCGACCAGATGTATGAAGACATCTTACCGCAAGGTAGGCTTAGGTTGTTTGGCGGCGGAGTCGCAATACGTACGTTAAGCATAATGATGCCGAACTCTTCTGGGTAGTTAGCCATTGAGTACGCACGGATTGTTTCTTCGTCAACTTTTGACTCTAGTTTGAAGAAGCCAAAACGATCCCAGTCTGCACGATATTCTTCAGGAATATCGAAGTCAGCGTATTTAACATGGTGAGCAGGCGCTTCGATCTGAATGTAACCACCGGCACGGAAAGGTACAACCTCACCTTCAGGGATAGCTAGTTTCAGTTCTTTAATGAAGGTTGCCTTGTTATCGTTAGAGATAACAGAACATTCCCACTTCTTGATACCGAAGATAGACTCTTCAAGTTCAATTTCCATGTCGCCTTTAACGGCAACCTGACACGCTAGACGACAGCCATGACGGGCTTCACCTTTAGAGATGTGGTCAAGCTCGGTCGGTAGGATATCACCACCACCCGATTTCACATCTACGCGACACTGGCCACATGAGCCACCGCCACCACAAGCAGACGATACGAAAATACCGGCATCTGCTAGTGCACCAAGTAGCTTGCTACCCGGTGAAGTTTTAATTGCTTTCTCAGGATCGCCATTGATCCCAATGGTGACGTCACCTGTGGGTACTAGCTTAGATTTAGCTGCAATAATAACTAAAACCAAGATAACCACGATAGCGACGAATACACCTACGCCTAAATATACCTCAAGCATGATTTCTCCTCGCTACCTTATAGTGAAATACCAGAGAATGACATAAAGCCAAGAACCATAAGACCTACTGTGATAAAGGTAATACCTAGACCACGCAGACCGTCTGGCACGTCTGAATACTTCATCTTCTCACGGATACCAGCAAGCAAAGTGATTGCCAGTGCCCAACCCACACCTGAGCCCAGGCCGAAAACCACTGACTCACCGAAGTTGTAGTTACGCTCTACCATGAAGGATACCGCACCGAAAATCGCACAGTTTACCGTGATCAATGGTAGGAAGATGCCCAGCGCGTTGTATAGCGGCGGGAAGAACTTATCCAGAGCCATCTCTAGAATTTGTACTAGGGCAGCAATAACACCGATGAAGGTTAGGAAGCGTAGGAAGCTTAAGTCAGCTTCAGGGAAACCCAACCACTCAAGTGCGCCTGGTGCCAATACCGCGTGATAAACCACTTGGTTTACCGGTACCGCAATACCTAGTACGAAGATAACCGCAATACCTAGGCCTAGTGACGTTTTTACTTTCTTAGATACAGCTAGGAAAGTACACATACCCAAGAAGAAGGCAAGCGCAAGGTTTTCAATGAAAACCGCTTTAACAAATAAGTTAAGATACTGTTCCACAACTCGCCCCTTATTTCGCTTCTACTTGGTCTTTCTTATAGGTACGAAGTACCCAGATGAATAGACCGATGATGAAGAATGCACTTGGTGGAAGGATCAATAGACCCATAGGCTGGTACCAGCCACCGTTTTGCACCAGTGGAATGATTTCCACATCGAATAGTGAACCTTTACCGAATAGCTCACGAATGAAACCAACAGTCAGTAGCACTACCGAGTAGCCAAGACCGTTACCAATACCGTCTAGGAACGACATCAAAGGCGGTGACTTCATTGCGTATGCTTCGGCACGACCCATTACGATACAGTTGGTAATGATTAGACCAACGAATACCGATAGCTCTTTTGCAGTTGCATAAGAGAAGGCCTGTAGCACCTGGTCAACCACGATTACCAATGAAGCGATAATCGTCATCTGTACGATAATACGAACGCTTGATGGGATCTGGTTACGGATCATCGAGATAAACAAGCTTGAGAAGGCTGTTACCAAGGTCAATGCGATTGACATGATCAAGGCATTTTTCAAGCTTGAAGTAACCGCCAGCGCAGAACAAATACCTAGTACTTGCAGGGCGATTGGGTTATTGGCGAAGACAGGTCCAAATAGAACCGACTTCATTTCTTTAGTATCAGCCATTATTTCAACGCTCCTTCACGTACTTTCGCAAGGAAAGGACCAAAGCCATGATCGCCAGTCCAGTAGTCAACCGTGTTATCAACACCGTTAGACGTCAGTGTTGCACCAGATAGACCATCAACTTGGTGAGCATTCTTGGCGCCACTTTTCACTAGGTCAATAGGAAGCTCTTTTTCTTGCCACTGAGCCGTCCAAGTTGGGTTTTGGATTTCGCCACCCAGGCCTGGAGTTTCATTGTGCTTGTAGAAGATAAGGTTTTTAACAGTTTCACCGTCGTTTTCTAGCGCTAGGAAACCATACATTACACCCCAAAGACCGTAGCCCTGGATAGGTAGAATGATAGAGTTTACTGAGCCGTCGTCGGCGCGGCTAATGTATACCGGCGCTTCAGTAGTACGACGTTGAATACCCGCTTTATCTTGAGCTTTAGTTAGCTTGATGCTCATTGCAGCATCGAACTTACTTTTCTCAAAATCGTACGCTTTAATCCAAGCGCTACGAGCGTCTTCGTTGTCAAACTGCACTTGTTGGCCGCTTTCAACATTAACAACTAGGGTTTCGATGTTTGCATCAAACGTAGATTGAACGTTTGTAACGCCTTCAAAACCAGCTGCAGCCAGGATATTGCTTTGAATATCTTTAAGCTTGTTTTCTTGCTGTAGTGGACGTAATTGTACTGATGCAAACGATACGATAACCGCACACACCAAACATAGTGACACTACTACACCAAGCGTTTTACCGATTGATTCGTTTTTACTAGCCACGTGCCAATCTCCTCTTGATGTTTGACTGCGCTACGAAGTGGTCGAATAGCGGCGCGAATAAGTTAGCAAATAGGATTGCTAGCATCATGCCTTCTGGGTACGCAGGGTTCACTACGCGGATCATTACCACCATGAAACCAATTAACGCACCGTAAGCCCACTTACCTTTATCGGTGAATGACGCTGAAACCGGGTCGGTTGCCATAAAGAACATACCGAAGGCGAAGCCACCCAGCACTAGGTGCCAATGCCAAGGCATAGCAAATGCTGCGTTAGTTTCAGAACCGATGAAGTTAAGTAGCATTGATGTAACCACCATACCTAGGAAAGTACCTAGTACGATGCGCCACGAAGCAATACGCACATAAATAAGGAATAAACCACCGATAGCAAGCGCTAGCGTCGAGGTCTCACCTACAGAACCTTGAATGAAGCCGTAGAAAGCATTCCACCAAAGTTCCATGTTGGCGTAATCCAATGCACCTGTAGCCGCTTGGCCTAGGTAAGTTGCACCAGAGAAACCGTCAACCGCTGTCCATACCGTGTCACCTGAAATCTGCGCAGGGTATGCGAAGAACAGGAAAGCACGACCCGCTAGTGCCGGGTTTAGGAAGTTACGACCAGTACCACCGAATACCTCTTTGGCAATAACAACACCGAAGGTAATACCTAAGGCTACTTGCCAAAGTGGAATAGTCGCCGGCAGGATTAGCGCGAACAGCACAGAGGTTACGAAGAAACCTTCGTTTACTTCGTGCTTACGAACCGATGCAAATAGTACTTCCCAGAAACCACCCACAGCAAAAGTGACTGCGTAGATAGGTAGGAAGAAACAGGCACCGTAGAACATCTTCGCACCCCAACCCGAATCAGCGGTTAGTTCACCACCGAACAGTTGGAATAAAGCTACTTGCCATGAATCGCCAAGTGCAAAGCCGTTCGCGATTGCGTCAGCCGCTTGGTGACCAATGTTGAACATGCCAAAGAACATGGCTGGGAACGTTGCCATCCACACTAAAATCATAATACGTTTTAGGTCGATGTTATCGCGAACGTGAGTACCGCCTTTGTTTACATGACCCGGGGTGTAGAAAATAGTCGCAGCTGCTTCATACAGGGCATACCATTTTTCGTGTTTACCGCCAGGTTCAAAATGCGGTTCGATGTCTTCTAAAAATTTCTTCAAGCCCATCTTAACCTTCCTTCTCGATGGTTGTCAGGCACTCACGAAGGATTGAACCGTACTCGTATTTACCAGGACAAACGAAGGTACACAATGCTAAATCTTCTTCGTCTAGCTCCAATGCGCCTAGGGTAATTGCGCTGTCTAAGTCACGTGCAATCAGGTCACGTAGCAGTAGCGTAGGCAAAATGTCTAGCGGCATTACACGCTCATAGTTACCGATTGGTACCATGGCACGCTTAGAACCACCTGTAGAGGTAGTCATATTGAATAGACGACTTGGTGCAAGGTGACCAAGGAAGGTGCGTGTTACAGAGAACTTGTTGCTACCTGGTGCAATCCAACCAAATAGTTCCTTCTCACGACCTTCAAGCAGTACCGACACTTGCGTGTGGTAGCGACCTAGGAAGGCGTGTGGACCAGTGGCGTTAGTACCAGAAAGTACAGAACCAGAAATCACACGGTTGTCACCGTCTTCTAGTTCGCCCGCAACTAAATCGTCTAGTGCAGCACCCATGTGGGTCTTAACTAGGCGCGGGTTTTTAACGCGAGGACCGGCTAAAGAAATCACACGATCTGTGTAAATTTCGCCAGTTAGGAAAAGCTGACCGAAAGCAATCACGTCCTGGTAGCCTAGGTGCCAAACCTGCTTAGATGCAGATACTGGATCTAGGTGATGGATGTGAGTACCAACAAGACCGGCTGGGTGCTTGCCACCAAACTCATGTACTTCAACAGAAGCAACTGATGAGCTAGGTACTTGCGCGCCCGCTTTCTTACATACGTACACTTTACCTTCGGTAAGGCGTGAAACCACGGCCAGACCGGCTTCGAAAGCATCAGCATTTTCGGCAATCACAACCACTGGATCAGCGGCTAGCGGATTGGTGTCCATAGCAGTTACGAATACTGAGCTAGGCTTAGCATCTACCGCAGGAACTTTGCTGAAAGGACGAGTACGTAGTGCGGTCCATTGACCAGACTTAACAAGTTGATCGACAACTGTGTCGCGATCTAGGCTTGCTAGTTGGCTTTGGTCGAACTTGGCAAACGTTTCTTGCTCAGTGCCATTAACTTCAATAACAACTGATTGCAGTACACGTTTTGCACCACGGTTGATTTCTTTTACTACGCCGGCAGCCGGTGCAGTGTAGATTACGCCAGGATTCTTTTTATCTTCAAAAAGAACTTGGCCTTTTTTGACTTGGTCATCCACACGAACTCGCATGGTTGGACGCATGCCGATGTATTCTTCACCTAGCACAGCTACTCGTTTAACGGGTTGACCGTCATGAATAACTTGCTGAGGTGCGCCCTCTATCGGTAGATCCAGACCTTTTTTTATGTTGATCATACGCACTTGCATTACATTAAAGGAAAGAAACTTAAAATCTCACCAACCGCGCCGCTTAGCATCGACCGACTGGTACCAAACCGCGTTGTAAATGTAAGGCCAACTCCCCCTAACGACGTTTTAAAAACATCAAAATGAGTAATTATCAACCTACATCAGTAATACAAACGGTATAAAAGAGCACCTATGTCAGCCAGTGTTTCAAGCAACGCAGCGAACTTGTCACACATCTGCCGAATTTTAACATCATTCACGGCGACTATGCGAGTTAAAAAGTAAAAATTATCCAAGGATCAGCGGCGTTCTCGAATGAATAAACTTCAATATAGACCAAAGTCTTAATTCCGCGTGTTCAATTGTGACTAATTGCTAATTAATCACATAACACCGTTACCCAGATACAAAAAAGCCAGTCTTAAGACTGGCTTTTTTAGCAGATACAACCCGATTACAGCAGGTTGTTGATGGCCACATCCGGGTTCACATCCGCGTCATAGTCAACGCCGGCTAAATCAAAGCCGAATAGATGTAAGAACTCTTTGTGGTAACCCACGTAGTCGGTCAGCTCGTCTATGGTATCGGTATCAACCGTATCCCAAATAGTCTGTATGCGCTGCTGCACATCGTCTTCAAGCTCTTTGTAGTTCTGGAACAGGTGACCGCCGTCATCAAAGCGTGGTGTTTCACCGTACAGGTTCTCTTTGAACAGCGCGGTAATTTGCTCGATGGTGCCTTCATAGGTACCGTCTGCTTTCATCACTTTGAATAGTGCTGAAATGTACAGAGGCATAATTGGAATAGCCGAGCTTGCCTGCGTCACTACTGCATTCAGTGAGCTTACATAGGCTTCGCCAGATAACGCAGCAGTCGATGCTTTGATCTCTTGTGCCGCACGGTCCAGGTCTTCTTTGGCTTTACCAATAGTCGCGTGACCATAGATAGGCCAGGTCAGCTCTTTACCAATATAGGTGTAAGCAGTAGTTTTGAAGTTGTCCGCCAATACACCTGCTTCATTAAGAGCATCGATCCACAGCTGCCAGTCTTCACCACCCATCACTTTAACTGTGTTGGCAATTTCTTCTTCGCTGGCCGCTTCAACGCTCACTTCGTCGATAACACGCTTTGAGGTGTTAAGGTTTTTAGTGGTTACGCTTTCACCGATAGGCTTAAGCGTTGACGAGTAAGTTTCACCTGTTTTCGGGTCGGTACGACGCGGTGACGCCAAAGAGTAAATAACCAGGTCTACTTTACCTAGTTCATTCTTAATGGTGTCGATAGCTTGCGCCTTGATTTCATCAGAAAACGCATCGCCATTGATGTTCTTAGCCCAGATGCCAGCTTCGTCGGCAGCCTGTTGAAAGGCCGCAGTGTTGTACCAACCTGCTGAGGCGGTTTTCTTCTCTGTGCCTTCTTTTTCAAAGAACACGCCCAGCGTTTTAGCGCCATGGCCAAATGCCGATACGATACGAGATGCTAGGCCGTAACCTGTTGATGAACCAATGACCAAAACGTTTTTTGGACCCTGGCCCAAGTCACCTTGGCTTTTTACATATTCTATTTGTTGTTGTACATGTGCCGCACAGCCTGCTGGGTGTGCGTTAGTGCATATAAATCCACGGATTTTAGGCTTAATGACCATGATAAAATTCCATATCTTGCCGAAAAATTAGCGCTAGTGTAGCGACTATTCTTCACTACACAGGTCTGATGACTCGCGCCGGGTGTTTAGTTATCAAATTTAGAACCGCCTAAACAGCTCGGCGACTCAGGGGCTTGCCCTTGCTTTTCGCTGAACTCTTCGGGGGTATAGGCATGGATAGCCAGCGCATGAATATGCTCACGCAGCTCCTGTGCCAAAATATCGTTTATAGCGCGATGACGTTGCAGCAGCCGCTGACCGGTAAATTGCTCACTGACCACCACCACCTTAAAATGGGACTCGCTGCCACGGGCATGCATATGGCTTTCATTTTCAACCCGCAGATGTTTGCAGGGAATGGCGGCGCTGAGTTTTTCCTCAATACGCGTTTGCATAGACATAAATAGAGTGCCTGCCAAATACTTAGGTGAGGCTACTATAGCAAAGACGAATCAATGTGGCGAAAGGTTAAATTGATACGCCCCTGAGTCACCTTGCGTTGCTTAGGCAGGCTATGAGCGTAGCAGTGCTGGCTTTGCCCCTTCATAATAAGCAGACTGCCATTGGTCAAGGCCAAGTCAGTTACCTCACCACTGGCTTTATGGCGTAATTTAAACTTGCGCAGCGCTCCTAAAGATATTGAGGCGATTACAGGCTCTGATCCTAATTCGGGTTCATCATCACTGTGCCACCCCATACAATCCAGGCCATGGCGATAGTAATTAATCAAGACCGCATTAAAGTGACAGCCCAAGGCACCGTTGAGACGCTGGCGCATGGCGTCGAGCTCAGGTACCCAAGGTGCGGGCTCAAAACGCTGCTGGGAATATTCATAGGCACTGTCGGCATCGCCCATATAAAGCTGCAAGCGCGGGATAGCGTGCCACTTGCCATAGACCAAAATACTGGGTTGCTGCCAAGGCAAGGTATCACGTAAATGGGCAAACAATCGCTGTGCCTTAACCTCATCAAGGGCATGAGGCTGATAGCTAAACATGCTCGCCGGTAAGCTCGCAGGCAATTGGTCGTTGTTTTGGGTGTGGGTGTTGGCACGCATCGTGATAAACTAGCGCCATTGTCAGTTAAACCTAAGTGCTCATGATAACATCAGCTCAACTAGGTGGTAATACCTACCACTTACATCGCTTGCCATTACAACAGAAAAACCGCAGCCTGCAGGCCTGGGATGCGGCGGATGAATACCTTGTCGACTATATTAACGAGCATCATGCTGATGCCAAGCGCTTGCTGATCCTCAATGATGACTTCGGCGCCCTGGCCTGCGCCTTTAACCAATTAACTTCAGATTCAGTTAGCGACTCGTACATTGCTATACAAGCATGGCAGCATAATCTCAAAGAAAATAACTTGAATACCGAGCAACTTACGCCGCTGACCAGCCTTGAACCGCTTGCCGACGATTATGACCTAGTGATCGGCAAAATACCGAAAAACAGCGGCTATATGCAGCATCAATTGGCGCAATTATCACAAAGTCTGAAGCCTGGTACCCCCGTGGTTCTGGCAGGCAAAACCAAAGCCATTCATACCTCGACCATTAATCTGGTGGAGCGCTATATTGGTTCTGCTACTACCACGTTGGCGCAAAAAAAGGCACGCCTTATCACCGCCACCATGCACAATAAAGCGCAGCAAAGCCCCTTCCCCAAAAGTTGGCAACTAGAAGGCAGCGACTTCACCTTGGTCAATCATGCCAATGTCTTTTCCCGCGACTCTTTGGATATAGGCGCACGCTTTTTCAGTAATTATCTGCCGCAGTCGAAAAAGCCCATTCGCATTATCGACCTCGGTTGTGGTAATGGTGTGATTGGCCTGCAAACCCTGATTAAATGCCCCGAGGCGCAAGTAACCTTTGTCGATGAGTCGGCCATGGCGGTAGCCTCGGCGCGCCAAACCATCCTAGAGAACCTGCCCGATGAACTGCATCGTTGTGAGTTTATCCATAACGATTGCCTAAGCGGTTTTAATGCCCAAGGTTATGACCTGGTGTTATGTAACCCTCCGTTCCATCAGCAAAATGCAGTGACCGATCATATCGCTTGGCAGATGTTTAACGACGCCAAAAAAGTATTGCGTCCCGGCGGTGAGCTTCGTATCGTAGGCAACCGACACCTTGATTACCATGAAAAACTAAAGCGCTTATTCGGCGGCTCCAAACTCCTTGGCTCAAACAAGAAGTTTGTCGTGCTGAGCGCGAAAAAAGTAATAGGATAATTATGTTTAACCGTTTTTCACTGTTGGCTATTATCGCTTTGAGCACGGCACTTACAGGATGTAGCAACCGCTCGGCACAAGCCATCTTAGACCCTTTCTACCAAAGCGGTCAGTTTACTAGCTATAACCAAAGCTTGTCGTTACAGGTGATTGACCAAAGAGCTAAGGCCCCAACCATTTCCATTGCCCAGGGCGAAAATCGTTATTTAATGTCCACCCCGGATTTAAATAACAAGATGCAAAAGGTTTTTACCCAGGCCTTAGAAGCTAACGGCGCCCAAATCAGTGCCATGGCTGGCACCCGTATGCAGGTAGCCATTCACACCTTAAACGCCACCGTGATGCAAAATACCGTGGATCACTACAGCGAGGCGCAAATCGCTCTGCAGGTGTTTGTCGAGCGCAATGGTAGTCAGTTCAATAAAATGTATAATGGCCAAAGCCAGTTTCGCGGTCCCTTTGGCTATGATCAGGCCAAGGTTGAGGCGCAACTAAATAAACTTATCGAACAGCTTGTGGCACGCATTATGAGCGACCCTGAGCTTAACAATTACATGCAAAAGGGAGCGATATGAACACTCGCCTCATCAGTGCCTTTTTTACCTTCTGTTTGTTGCTAACGCCCCTGGCGCACGCGGCGGTACAGGGTGAATTTGTGCAAAAGAGCAATTTATTTCCCCGCGTTGAGTTCACAACCAGCCTAGGCAAAATCACCGTTGAACTGGATCGTTCACGCGCACCACTGACGGTGAATAACTTTCTTACCTATGTGCAAGATGGCAGCTACAAGGGCTCGGTATTTCACCGTGTTGAGCGCGATGAAGAAAACGAGCGCGACTTTGTGATCCAAGGCGGCGGCTACGACAAAGACTATGATGGCCTGCATGAGAATGACCCCATTTTCAATGAAAGTGGCAGCGGTCTGAAAAATGATATGTACACCATTGCCATGGCCTATCAGGACAGAAAGCCGCACTCGGCCACTCGTCAGTTTTTCTTCAACATGGATAACAACGACCACCTTAACCCAGGCAGTGACTGGGGCTTTTCGGTGTTTGGTTCCGTGGTGGAAGGCTTTGAAACCTTAGATAAAATCATGCGCGTTGAAACCGATTACCAAGAAAAGATCGGCTACTCCTATGTGCCCAAACAAGCGGTGATTATTTATGATATCAAGGTGCTAGAGGCACAGCCGTACTAACTCTATCAGGGCGAGTCTAATCGCCCTTTTTCTTCTCGCTAATAATAAGAATAAACATGAGCCACACAGCCCTCTCTTTACGCGATTTCACCCAACATTTTCGCGACCGACGCCTGGTCACCGTGTTTATTTTTGGTATCAGCAGTGGCTTTCCCTGGGTGTTGATTGGCTCGGTCATGAGCGCCTGGCTTAAAGACGAAGGCCTCACTCGTTCGATGATCGGCCTGTTCGGCATGGTGTTTGGCGCCTACTCCATTAACTTTTTATGGTCGCCTCTGGTCGACCGGGTGCGCATTCCATTGCTCACCGATTGGCTGGGTCAACGCCGCAGTTGGATCTTATGCTGTCTCTGCATTGTGTTTGCTGCCACCCTGAGCATGGCGTTTGTCGATATCAGCGAGCAACTATTTGTTATAGCTCTGCTGGCACTGATTATTGCCATCGCCTCTGCCACCCAGGATATTGCCATTGATGCCTACCGTATTGATATACTGGCCGAAAATGAAAGTGAAAAAATGTCGGCGGCGGCGGCCATGGCAACCAGCGGATGGTGGACCGGTTATGCTCTGCTCGGCGCCATGCCCTTTTATGCCGCGGATATTCCCGGGGTGGATTGGCCGGATGTGTATTTGGCTTTGGCGGTTATTGTGGCGCTCTTGATCGTCTATGTATTCTTTGCCCAAGAGCCCAAGTCGAATCGCGAGCTTGTGCACGCCCGATTAGAGCAACAGTATCAGCAACAACTCGGTAAACACGCCACCGTTTTACCACATTGGGTGAATATCGTAATAGCCTGGCTTGGGGTGACCATTATAGAGCCGCTGCGCAGCTTCTTTACCCGTAACGGGGTTAAAACCGCCTTAGCCCTGCTGGCCTTTATATTCCTCTTTAAGATTGGCGAAGCCTTTTTGGCGCGTATGTCCATCGTCTTTTATAAGGAAGTGGGGTTTAGCAACTCGGATATTGCCACCTTTTCCAAGCTCGGCACCGCGGTGCTGACCATTATTTTTGCCTTTTTAGGCAGCCTCTTTAACAGTCGCTTCGGCATCGTAAAGGGCTTATTTATCAGTGGCGTAGCCATGGCGGCATCGAACCTTATGTTCTCCTGGATTGCCGTCGCGGGCCCTAAACTCTCGCTCTATGCGCTGGCCATATTACTTGATGGTTTTACCCAGGCCTGGTCTTTGGTGGCCATGGTGGCCTTTATTTCCATGCTCTGCGATCGCGCATTCAGTGCCACCCACTATGCCTTGCTTGCCTCTTTGGGCAATCTTGGACGCACCCTGTTATCGGGGTACAGTGGTGTCATAGTCGACGATTGGTTGCACGGTGATTGGTCGATGTTTTTTATTCTTACGGCGCTGATGGTAATACCGTCTTTGGTGTTTTTGTTCTTGATACGTAAACGCTTATATCAGTTAGAGCGGCAGTTTCATGAAAATGGAAGGAATGCCAAGGGGCAGGAATAATACCAATTCTGTTAAGTATGTGCTCAGAGATAGCGCTAGATAAATGATGTGCCAACAAGGTGGGATTTTTTATATGTAGTTATTC
Organism: Pseudoalteromonas sp. T1lg10; assembly: GCF_002964545.1. Taxonomy (NCBI): domain Bacteria; kingdom Pseudomonadati; phylum Pseudomonadota; class Gammaproteobacteria; order Alteromonadales; family Pseudoalteromonadaceae; genus Pseudoalteromonas; species Pseudoalteromonas sp. T1lg10. Next base: position 502,726 of record NZ_PQBV01000004.1, on the reverse strand, counting down.
TACATCGAAAAATTTCAACCTAGTGAGCATGATATTTAGCCCGCTAGAATGATTAGCTATTTAAGTGAATTGGGATAAAACTATAGAGCCCTTCCTGGGCTCCAGAAAATAGGCTTTCAATGCTTATTTGAGTAGCGCTAACCCTTCATAAGGATCCACATCCAGTGCTTCGCAATAACGCATAAATTCAATCACGTCCAAGCGACGTTCCTGATTTTCAATTTTACCTATGAATGAATGCGGCGTACCCAGAACTTGTGCCAAGCTGCGCATGGTATGGCCTTTCTCGTGGCGTTTATCTTTCAGCCACTTGGTTAGTCTTCCATTTTCCTCGGAAGAAACGGTTTTACCCATCATAATTACATCTCCTACTAGATGAATTAAAGTTTCTATAATTATTAGCGAATGAAATTTGCCCGTCTCATTCAGCCAGTATTAAAGCACATGTCCCATTTTAGGTATAGCGTATGTACAAAAGTTTACCTAATTTCGGCGCGAAATAGTTTGCATACCTTATTCAATAAAATACTACTGATAAATTAGATAGATAGCTCTAATTTATCAGGCCTGCGCTAAGTCTTTAATTTTTCTTTAGAGGGTAGGAATTTTGCGCTAAAATTGAGTTAAATCGTCATTTTTGGGGAAAAGATGTTTCGTTTGCTGTTTTTGTTGCCCGTGATTCTCTGCGCCGCTTGGTGGCTGTTTCTCAATGCCAACAATATTCCCCTAAAACAGGGCCGTAAGGGGTTCTTTTATATTATTATATTCTCATTGTTCGTCTTGGGCTTTTTCACCTTGATGGTGTACATAACGAACAGCGATTTATAGACATCAAAAATAAAAAAGCCGCAGAAGCGGCTTTTTTCAAATTTATCTTAATTGCGTGGTTAAACGCTAAAGCTGGCACCACAGCCACAGGTGGTGGTGGCGTTCGGGTTGCTAACGAAAAAGCGCGAGCCTTCCAAGCCTTCGGTATAATCCACTTCACCATCAACCAGGTATTGCAAGCTCATAGGGTCAACTACTAGGGTCACACCATTTTTCACAATTTGCATATCGCCCGGGTTGGCTTCCTCGGCAAAAGTAAAACCATATTGGAAACCAGAACATCCGCCGCCGGTGACATAAACACGCAGCATTAGCGAAGGGTTTTCTTCCTCTTCGATCAACTGCTTAACGCGCGCTGCTGCGGCATCACTGAATTTAATTGGAACTTGCTCGGACATACCGTCTCTCTCACTACCTATTTGTGCAAATTATCTAATACCCGACTAAGTTAATCAAGTATTGGCTGCACCGCCTTGGTTTTTAGCCCCTAAGGCTAAAATACAAAGTCGCAAACCCTGATACTAAACAAGGATTTATTAGATAAGCTTTGATAAACTACTGTTAATAACCCTAGCCCCATCAAAGCCCAGAGGAATTGGTATGCATCTAGAGGCGCTGAGACGTCGCCTTGCCCGGCCAAAAACATCGGCACAACTGTGCTTATTAGGTATTGCCGCCGGCCTTATCGCTGCGGGCCTGATCATCATGTTTCGCCTGACGATTATCATAGCGCAGAACCTGTTCCTCGATGATTTCGACGACTTTACCACCCTCAGTGAACTGCAACGCTTTTTACTCCCGGTAGGCGCCGCCTGCGTTATTGCTTTTTTTGCCTATCTGACCGGCTTTAAGCATTATCGCCTGGGGATCCCTTTCGTTATTCACCGTATGAAGATGCACTATGGGCAAATGCCGTTTTACAACACGGTGAACCAATTTTTTGGTGGCGCCCTGGCGCTGATCAGCGGCTTTTCCGTGGGCCGTGAGGGCCCCTCGGTGCATATGGGCGCTACAGGTGCCAGTATTCTCGCCAATCAATTACACCTGCCTTATAACGCCATGCGTACCTTGAGCGGTTGCGGCGTGGCCGCCGGCATTGCAGCCTCCTTCAATACGCCGCTGGCGGCGGTGATCTTCGTAATGGAGGTGGTCATTCGTGAATACAAGGTGCATATCTTCGTGCCCATTATGCTGGCGGCTGTGACCGGTGCCCTAGCCACTCAGTTTGTTTTTGGTGCCGACTCAGAACTGGCATTGATTAGCGTAACCCCCTTGAGTTTTTGGCATTACCCTTACCTGGTGATCTGCGGCATGACCTTGGGTGCCGTGGCCTATGCCTTTAATAAGAATCTGATGCTGATTATCCGTACCTTTAAACCTCTCTCCATGTTGCCACGGTTGTTAATCGCCGGGGTTATCGCCGGTGGCATAGGCTATTTGGTGCCCCAGGCCATGGGCTCGGGCATGAGTGCCATTACCATCGCCATGACCTCCCCGGATAATGTGCAGCTGCTGCTTACCATATTAATCGCCAAACTGCTGGCCACCTTATTCGCTATCGGTTTGGGGATCCCTGGCGGTATTATCGGCCCGGTTATCGGCTTGGGCGTGGTGATGGGCACACTCATGTCCTTCTTTGCCCACCTTGTGGCGCCGGGCACAGATGTGGCCGGTACCTATGGCGTATTGGGCATGGCCGGCTTACTGGCCGCCACCTTACACGCTCCTTTGGCGGCGTTAACGGCTGTGATGGAGCTGACCTCTAGCCCGCAAATTATCGTGCCCGCCATGCTGGTGATAGTGACCGCCTATGTCACCGCCTTGCAGGTCTTTGGCAATCGCTCCATTTTCTTGCAACAGCTGGATTTCCAAGAGCTCACCTATCAGGTTTCTCCCGCCAAAGAAGCACTGCAGAAGGTCGGCATCATGGCGGAAATGAATGAAAACTTTAAGCTACTGTACTCCGCCGACAAGGAGCAGATCAAGGAATCCCTCGCTCATCTTGATGGGCAAACGCCACTTATCGTCTACGACGAAGATAACGGCTACCGCCTTGCGGAATACGATTTAAACCTGATGTCTGAAGAAAACATCAATATTCTCTATGTTGAACTCGATGGTGTAAGCTCACAGGCCACCTTGGCCGATGCCTTTGATATTCTTAAAGATAAACGCAGTGGTGCTGTGTATGTGTATGATATGCACGATGAAAAAGAAATCGTCGGTATTTTACGCTGGGATCAAATTCGCCACATCCTCACCATTCGTAACGCACTATTATAAAAAGGAAACCCCATGACCTTAGTGTTAGTTTACAAAGCCCTGCACCTGTTTTTTATGGTTGCCTGGTTTGCCGGTATTTTCTATCTGCCTCGGCTGTTTGTGTACCATGCTCTAAACGAAGAAAAATCATGCAGCGCCATGTTAAAAGTCATGGAACGCCGTCTGCTGTTTTTCGTCACTCCTTTTGCAATTTTGACAGCTGTGTTCGGGGTGCTGGCCATAGTGGAATATGGTCGCGAATGGTTCCGCGCCAGCATGTGGCTGCACTATAAACTGGCGCTGGTCTTGGTGCTCTATGCCTACCACGGCTACTGCTTTAAATTACTGGCCGACTTCAAACATGATCGCAACACCCGCAGCGATCGTTTTTACCGCATTTTTAATGAATTCCCGGTACTTATCCTCGCGGCCATTATCTTTTTAGCGGTATTGAAACCAGTACTCTAAAAATACCGAAAAATTTGCTATAGTGCGCAGCCAAACGCGGTGGCGTTTAAATGCCAGGGGCGCACTTGCAAATTCGCCTCTTGGTAGAACACCGAATTATTTACTTTAACGTTTGGGACGACCTCCATGCTACGCTTTCAAGGTGAACACATTCTCTCTGTAAATCAACTCGATAGAGACAGTATCGAGCATATATTTGCAGTCGCAAAACGGATGGAACCTTATGCCAAAAAACAAAAACGCACTAAGGTGCTCGAAGGCGCCATTCTTGCCAACCTGTTTTTTGAACCCAGTACCCGTACTCGCGTGAGCTTCGGCACCGCATTCAATCTGCTTGGCGGTTTAGTGCGCGAAACAACCGGCATGCAGAGCTCGGCATTGGCCAAGGGCGAGTCCTTGTATGATACTGCCCGGGTTATTTCCGCCTATGCGGATGCGGTGGCCATGCGCCACCCGGATGCCGGCTCGGTCGCCGAGTTTGCTACCGGCTGTAGCGTCCCCGTTCTTAACGGTGGTGACGGTCCTAATGAGCACCCAACTCAAGCCCTGCTTGACCTTCTAACCATAGACCGCGAACTAAGCCGTTTTGGCCAAAAGGTCGATGGTATGCACATTGCCCTGGTGGGTGATTTAAAATACGGTCGCACCGTACACTCCTTATCTAAGCTGCTGTGCCACTACAAAGATGTTCGCTTTACCATGGTGGCGCCGGATGGCCTGCAAATGCCGCAGAGCATTCTTGATACCGTGACCAATGCCGGTCACCAAATCGAACTGGTGGATAAAATGGAAGGCAATCTGGCCGCCGATATCGTCTACCAGACTCGTATTCAGGAAGAGCGTTTCCCCAGCCAGGAAGAAGCCAATAAATACCGCGGTGGTTTCCGCATCAGCCAGGCGATTTACAACGCCCACTGTAAGCCAAGCTCGGTATTGATGCACCCATTGCCGCGCGATAGCCGCAGCGATGCCAATGAGCTGGATAACGACCTAAATAGCAACGACAACCTGGCCATCTTCCGTCAGGTACAAAATGGCGTGCTGATCCGCATGGCCTTGTTTGCGCTAACCCTGGGCGTTGACAACCTGGTCGAGAAACATGAGACCACTGTGCCCTGGTTCAGCCGTAAACGTGAAGATTAATTTGCCAACCTAATAGGAAGCAACATGAGCAAAAGCCAAGATTTATTTACCCGCGCCCAAGCCTCGATCCCTGGTGGCGTGAACTCTCCAGTCCGTGCTTTCAACGGCGTTGGCGGTACCCCATTGTTTATCACCCATGCCGAAGGTGCCTACACCTTTGATGCCGACGGTAACAAATACATAGACTACGTGGGTTCTTGGGGACCTATGATTTTGGGTCATAACCACCCGGAAATTAAGCAGGCCGTGCACGAAGCGGTTGAGCGCGGCCTAAGCTACGGCGCGCCTACCGAAGCGGAAATCGATATGGCCGAAAAGGTCAAAGAGCTGGTGCCGTCTATCGACTCGGTACGCATGGTAAACTCGGGCACCGAAGCCACCATGAGCGCCATTCGTCTGGCTCGTGGGTACACGGGTCGCGACAAGATTTTAAAATTTGAAGGCTGTTACCACGGTCATGCCGACTCACTGCTGGTAAAAGCCGGCTCTGGCGCCCTGACTTTAGGTGTGCCTAACTCACCGGGTATTCCTGAAGACTTCGCCAAGCACACGCTGACCGTGTCTTTCAACAACCTAGATGAAGTAAAAGCGATTTTTGCCAAGTACCCAGAAGAGATCGCCTGTATCATCATCGAGCCGGTTGCCGGTAACATGAACTGTATTCCGCCGGTTGAGGGCTTCTTAGAAGGCCTACGTGCAATCTGTGATGAATATAAGAGCGTGTTGATCTTCGATGAGGTAATGACAGGTTTCCGCGTCGCCCTAGGTGGCGCCCAGGCTTATTACAATATCACTCCGGATCTAACCTGTTTAGGTAAGGTGATCGGCGGCGGTATGCCGGTGGGTGCCTTCGGTGGTAAGAAAGAAATCATGGATTACATTGCCCCGGTAGGCCCGGTTTATCAGGCCGGTACCCTGTCTGGCAACCCAATTGCTATGGCCGCAGGTCTAAAAGCCCTTGAACTTCTTAGCGAGCCAGGTTTGCATGAAGAGCTGGAAGCGAAAAGCAAGGCCATCTGTGAAGGTTTCCAAGCCGCTGCAGACAAAGCCGGTATCCCACTTACCACCAACTATGCCGGTGGTATGTATGGCTTCTTCTTCACCGATGCAGACAAGGTAACCAGTTACCAGCAAGCCACCGAGTGCGACTTAGAGCGCTTTAAGCGTTTCTTCCACCTGATGCTTGAAGAAGGCGTATACCTTGCTCCTTCTGCGTTTGAGGCGGGCTTTGTGTGCCAGGCACACGATGACGAAGCCATCGCCCAAACCATAGCGGCGGCCGAGCGCGCCTTCGCTAAGTTATAAGCTGGCAATGAATACTGAAACCGCCGCCCTGGCGGTTTCACACTACTGCAAAGACTTTTGCTTTACCGCTTACCCCAGTACCCAGTCATTGGTTTGTAGCTCAAAAAACCTTACAGTCGCTTACAGATTAACAGCCCACCCGAGATTACCCATTACCACCCTGTGAGTGCAGCCATCCCATAATGACAGCGCCCGCACCTTGATGCCAAATCCAACATAACCCTGCGCTGCCCATTCACCACCGGTAAACAATTAACTAAATTTTAACATTTGAAATTGCGTTTTGATAATCCATAGCTATGGTTTAAGTGCTGTACGAACGTGATCAAATTCAAGGGACTTTGTTATTCGCCTTGTTGGCGAAAAGCGCCTTTGCTTCGACCTGGTTTTTTATAAACAAATCACACGGAGAGTACTTATGACTACCCCCAACAAACGCCCTACGTTAGTTCCTGTTTCCCTGGCATCCGAAGTCAGCCAACTAGTCAAAGAATTACCCAATACCGTCTATCATAACGACACAGCCAGCTGCGTAAGTGCCATTGCGGAGTTTGCGCCTATGGGCGGTGTGCTAATCGCCTACCCTGGCACAGTGGCACCAAGCCAACCTCAGTTTCCGCCCTCTGGACCGCGCTCATTCGGTATTCCGAATGAGTTGATTGTCCGCATGCAGCAAAATGACACCTCAAACCCCGTCCATATTTTTGTGATGTGTGGCGATGTAAGCCAAAAACAAATTATCGATCAAGATCTTAGCGAAACGGCATCGGCACTGGGTTTAACCTATAACCCTGAGCACCTGCATATAGTTCCCTGGGATACGGATACCTTCTGGACACGGGATTTTGGACCTTGGTGGGTGCACAACAAGGATTCCGATTATTACGGTATTGCCAAGCATACCTATACCACCTTAGGCGGCGGCGAAGTGGGGTTAGTTGAAGGTGCGGAGAATGTCTCACCTAAGGAAGGCTTGGGGATCTTTAGACCCAATGATGATTACGGCGCCGTCAAATTTTCAGATTTTCTCAACAATCCCATTCGTCAGTGGAATAAGGCCCGCTGGCATAAAGAAGAGCCAACCAAGTTGACGCCCATCAAGGTGCATAATTTCTATTATTCAGGCTTACTCGATGTGGGCGGTAACTACATGGTTGATGGAAAGGGCAACATAGCTTCCACCTATCTGGTAGCAACGCAAAATGAACTACCCACCCACAATGAGGGGGACCTCTCTAGAAATGCGCCGGAGATCATAGAGAAGCGAATGCACTACATACTTGAGCAACTTAATCGATTTATGGGCATTAGCTCTTATCGCGTGCTCGATGACCCCACAGGCACCTACATCGGTCACATAGATTGTTGGGGTAAGTTTTTATCAGAGGATAAGGTACTGGTTGCCCAATCTGAAAATACCGAGATTAATGAAAAACTTAATGTCATTGCCGATAACTTCGCACAGGAGTATCAGGTCTATCGTGTACTTTGCCAAAACATGTATATTCCTAACGCCGACGAGCCTGCGACAACGGCTGCCTACACTAATAGCCTGATATTAAATAACTTTGTATATGTTCCTCTGTCTGGGCAAGGATACGAAAAATACGATGAAGCGGCCTTAACTGCCTATCGAGCTGCATTACCTGGCCATACGGTTGTTGGCATTGACAGTAAGCCTGAGTTTCCCTGGCTGGGTACCGATGCCATGCATTGTCGCACCCGAGGCGTACCCAGACAGGTGGTCGATAACTGGTTAGCCAGCCTTAAACCAACTCACCCTTAAACCTAACCCTTATAGATGAGGACACTAGTATGAATACCAGTCACACCCCGTATCGAGTTGGCGAATGGCTTCCGCAAGACCAGGAAACCTTAAATGATTGGCTGCGCCAGTTAGCCGCCAAGACCAAGCAGGCGGACTTGCCTTTACAGCCATGCATTCAAGCCTTTAAAGACTACATTGAAGGTGACGCCGGCGCCTTTATGCTCTTTACGCGCATGTTTAATGAACAACCTAAACGCCACAACACACCAATACATGGTGGCGACAGCGGCCCTGAGCCAGCGCCTATTGTCGAAAATTACCAGCAAATGCTGGCCATGTGTAACTACGTGCTCAGCATGCCTCCAGAATTTAACGAAACAGGTCTGGTGGGATTTCCAATCAACGCCATCCTTGATCGGGTGATGGCAACGGAAAGTGGCTACTGCGCCTTTCGGGATCCCACGGTGAACAAGCACTTCAAACGGATCCTCAATGACTGGGGCAACTTTTTAAAATCCAGTGAATCCGTGTCGGTCTTGAATGGCTCCCCCACGGGTTGGTTAAGCGATGCCGCCATGGCGAAAATGGCGGGTTCGCGAGAGGAATTTATTAAGACATTTGAGTGTGATCCAACGCTGCCCCACTATGGCTTTTCCTGTTGGGATGACTTCTTTACCCGTGTCTTTAAAGCGGATCAGCGCCCAGTCGCCGCGCCCGATGATAACAACGTCATCGCCAATGCCTGCGAGTCTGCACCTTACAAATGGGCAACCAATGTGCAGCTTCAAGATACATTTTGGATTAAAGGTCAGCCCTATTCCTTGCAACACATGCTCAATAACAATGCTGATTACTACCCGGAATTTGCCGGTGGTACCGTATACCAGGCATTTTTGAGTGCCACTCAATACCACCGTTGGAATAGCCCCGTCGATGGCGTCATTGAAATGGTGGAATTCGTAGATGGCAGCTATTACGCAGAGGCACCGGCAATAGGTGAAGATCCCGCAGGGCCCAATGAATCCCAGGGCTACATCACGGAGATGGCAACCCGGGCCATTATTTATATCAAGGCCGACAGCCCCGACATTGGCTTAATGGCCTTTATGGCCGTGGGTATGGCCGAAGTATCAACCTGTGACGTCACGGTGAAACCGCAGCAAGTCGTTAAAAAAGGTGACGAACTGGGCATGTTCCACTTTGGCGGTTCAACCCATTGCTTATTATTCAAAAAAGGCGTCAATCTCAGCTTTAACTTCCATGGTCAGGAACTCAATGAAGGGCAAAATTACCTGTTAACTTCGCCGATTCACGTCAAATCTGAAATTGCCACAGTGGTGCCTAATAAGCACTGAGTAAGTCACAACAAAGGAAGGGCAACCTTCCTTTTCTCTTTAAGGATTGATTATGTGTACGAGTGTAATAGTGGCTGCAAATGCAACGACACACGGACAAAATATTGTCTCCCGAAACGAGGATTGCGAGCGTGATATCTGGAACAAGTATTTTGTTTATCGCCAGCAACCGGAATATGCCAATGAGAAAGTCATTGACGATGGCCTGTGGCACCTGGGTAACGGACTCAAAGTACCTAAACCAACACAGGCATTTAGCTATAGTGCGGCACCAGACTTTGACGCCAATAACGAAGCAAGCAACCTAATGCCAGCAAAGTTTCTCTATGAAGAGCGCGGCATCAATGAAAAAAATGTCGCCATGTCGGCCACCAACACCCTGGCCATGAATGACAAGGCGGCGCTGGCCGATCCCTTGCTTAAACAAGGTGGGATCACCGAAGCCGTTATTCCGACCTTAATTTTACCCCAGGCCGAGTCTGCCCGGCACGGAATTCAATTGCTGGGACAATATATTGAGCAATACGGCAGCGCCGAAGTAAATGGTGTCACCATCGCCGACGTCAATGAGATTTGGTATTTTGAAAATGGCTCCTGCCACCATTGGCTTGCCGTCAAAGTGCCGGCAGACAGCTATCTGGTTGTAGCCAATGCCATGCGCATTCATGATATCGACCTGGACTCTCCCGAGGTTCTGCACTCACCTGGGTTATACGAGTTTGTTTGCCAACACCAATTATTACCGGATGCGGATAAACATCATTTTAATTTTGCTAAGGCCTTCGGTGTAACCGGCCAGCCTTATAATGTCGATCGCATTTGGCTTGCTCAGCTTAAGCTCACCCCTTCGTTAGCTCAGCCACCCCGGCAGCAACAATATCCGCTCTTTCTCAAGCCCGACGCCTTGGTGTCTGTTCCCGACGTCATTAGCGTGTTAACGGCCACCTATGAGGGCACCGAGCTTGAGGGTAAAGCAAATCGCCCCATTGGTTATGACAAAACCGCTGAAAGCCATATCATTACTTTAGATAAGCAACGATGCCATGAACTTCAGGGGGTGATCTGGCAGGCCGTTAGCACCCCACTGTGTGCCATGTATCTGCCCTTTTTCGGGGCGGTTCAGTCTTTCCCCGCTAGCTATCATAGCGGCACAAATAACTTTGATGCGCACGGCGCCTACTGGGCATATCGCACCTTGTTCACCTTGGCTTATGCCCACCAACAAAGCGCTGTGTCAGGCATTGGCAATGAAATAAGAGCACAGGAAATTGCCCTCAATAATGAGCTGACTCAATTACTGCCAAACCTCGCGGCCATGATGGCAAACTCGGCGGCGCAGACAATTTCTTTTCTCAACCGCTATACCCTGGGCAACTGCGATTTGATGCTACAGTTTGCCCATCAAAGAAGGAATCAATTGATGAATGAGTTAGCGACCATAGCTCCTGCCACCGAGTAGCCGCACCGAGTCAGTACCTTAGGTAAGCCGAAGGTAAGCCTAAGGTAAGCAACGCATAACACCCATAAAAAAACCGCCGATGGGCGGTTTTTTACATTCAGTGCGCGCCCTTAAGGACGCACACAGCTAGGTCTGGGGTTAAATTCGCTGGCCCGTATCGGCAGTTGAATCACCTTGCCACACCCTGGCGGTGCCTGCATACCGGTTTGCTCGTTAATAAAGGCCCAACGAATTCCCTCTGGACGTTCATCGGCAATGGACTGCGGATTTAGCTGACGCAGATAACGAATATACATCTCCAAGGCGCCCACCGCACCGGTCAGGCCTGTGCTTTGGTTATCATCGCGTCCCAACCAGGCCACGGTCACGGTATTTTGGTCAAAACCGCCATACCAACTATCACGCAGATTATTACTGGTACCGGTTTTACCCGCCAACTGTATGGTGGGGAAATGCTTATTCAAACGTTTACCCGTGCCGTCCTTGGTCACCCGCTTCATACCATATTTAGTCATATACATGGCATCCTTAGGGAAGCGCTGTTGCCACTGCGGCTTGTGCTGATACAGCAGCTTGCCGCCGTTGTCGGTCAAGGCCGAAATACTGGTTAAACGGGTATAGGCACCGTCGTTTGCCAAGGTGGTATAAAGTTGTGCCACCTCATAGCTGGACAGCTCCAAGGCCCCCAGCAGCAAGGAAGGAAACTGGTTGATATGACTTTCTACACCCAGGCCCTGTAAGGTATTGGCTACCTGTCGACGCCAATATCCAGGCCCAGATTCACCGCCGGAATATTAATACTGTTGCTAAAGGCCTTATACAGGGGCAAGGCACCGCGGAATTGGTGGTCGAAGTTGTCCGGACGCCAAACTTTACCGCGCTCGTCGGTGATTTCCAGCGGTTCATCATGCAGCAAGGTACCAAGATTATAACTGGGCACCTGCAAGGCGCTCAGATACACGGCCGGCTTCACCAAGGAACCAATATTACGCTTGGTATCCAGCACCCGGTTAAAGCCGGAATAACGCATATCACGACCGGCAACCAGAGCCGAGACCCCACCCACCTGACGATTCACCGAAAGCATGGCTGCTTCAAGTTGCTCGGTTTTCGGGCGCTTCTCTAAATAAGGCAAGGACTGGGCGATGGCATCTTCCATGGCTTCCTGCTTTTGCAGGTCCAGGTAAGTAAAGACCCGCACTCCGGCATCCAGGGTTTCCTTGTCGGTGAGCAATTCCTTCAACTGGCGATTAACCAGCTCTAAATAACCCGGATAGGTTTTGTCTATATCCCGGCGCATGGGCGCAACATCCAGCGGACGATTAAGGGCATTACGATATTCTGTGGTGCTGATAAGGCCATCTTCCGCCATCAGCCTGAGTACCAGATCGCGACGTTCCATGGTGCGCTCTTCATAGCGGCGCGGGTTGTAATAAGATGGCCCTTTAACCAAGGCCACCAGCAGGGCTATCTGGTCAAACTCCAGCTCGTCGATGGGCTTAGAGAAATAAAACTCCGCCGCCAGACCCATGCCATGTACACCCTTGGTATATGACTGTCCTAAATAAACCTCGTTTAAGTAGGCTTCAAGGATCTCGTCCTTGGTATAACGATAATCAAGAATAAGGGCTATCAAGGCCTCGTTGATTTTGCGCACCAGTGAGCGTTCACGAGTAAGGTAGAAATTTTTTGCCAGCTGTTGGGTCAGGGTGCTGCCACCTTGCACCGTGCGGCCGGCGCGAATATTGGCGTAAAGAGCACGCATAATGGACCATAAGGACACCCCATGGTGCTTATAGAAGTTGCGGTCTTCAACCACCAGTAAGGTGTCTTTTAGCAAGTCTGGGAATTTATCGAGCGGCACAAATTCGCGGTCCTGAGTTTCGTCATTACCGATACGGGCTATTTGCACCGGCTCCAAACGAGCACTCTCAAGACGTTGACCTATATTGTTTTTGACGCTGGCAACCTTGTTGCCGCTAAAGCGCAGCTCAATAATACGGGCCTCTTCATTGACGTCGGCAAACTCGAAGGCACGACGATAAATACGCAAGCGGGTTTTGCTTTGCTCATATTGGCCGGTGTGATTGAGCTTGGTTACCTGGGTATAGTTAAGGCGCTTAAGCTCCCATTCCACCTCGTCCATGGACAGGTATTGCCCCGGGTAAAAGGTCATGGCGCGGGCATATACCTGAGCCGGCAACTGCCATTTATTGCCCTCGAACTGTCGCGTTACCTTGGCATCAAGGTAAATCATATACAGGGCCACGCTGATAACAGTGACCAGGGCGATTTTCCAGGCTAAGGAAAATAACCGCTTACCCAGGCGCCTCATTTTTGACGGAGGTGCGGCCTTAGGTTTTCTCTTCGGTTGTTTCTTTGTCGGTGTCTTTTTTGTCGCCATAGGATTGAAAATGCGTGGCTTGAATGAAAAATTGGTGGAAGCTTAACATACTCATGAACAAAATTAATTGCCCAAGAGTATGCCAAGACAGGGTGCAGGTTAAGGCTAACTAGGGCTAGCTTAACTGGTACTGACTTTTGTTAGCTTATCAAAATCAGAATATATCTGACTCAGAGGCAGGCAGAGCTGTGTGCTTGGCTGTCTGCTCAGTTAGATGGGCTTAGCGGGTTGATACCCATAGGGCATGAATAACCGCAGGCAAAAAGAATAGGAAGCACAGAATAATATTGATAATTAAGTGCTTACCGGCACCTGCCTTTAGAAATACGGCAACGGGCGGCAAAAAGATTGAAAGTATGATCAGTAGTAATTTATTGTCCATGATTGGAACCTTTTAAAGGGCCTGAAAATGGAATTATAGTCATAAAAAACGGCGAGATAAACTCGCCGCTGTAAGTAATAACTAGCTGATTAACTTGAACGTACCGATACAAACTCGGGATAGGCATCGATACCGCAATCATGTTGATCCATGCCACTGAGCTCTTCTTCCTCACTCACGCGGATCCCCACCGTACTTTTTAAAATTCCCCATACCAGAGAGGATGCGACAAAGACAAAGCCAAAGATACATAAGATACCGATAAACTGAGTCGTGTAACTGGCCTCACTATTAGACAGAGGCACCAGCATCAGGCCAAGCGCTCCGCACACGCCGTGCACCGAAATAGCCCCCACGGGATCGTCGATATGCATCTTATCCAAAACCACAATGCTGAAGACCACCACCATGCCACCTATGGCACCAAGCAAGAGCGCCAACAAGGGTGATGGCGAGGCCGGATCCGCGGTGATCACCACCAAACCCGCCAGTGCACCATTGAGCACCATGGTCAAATCTGCCTTGCCCCAGTAGGTTTTACATACCAGTAGGGAAGCAATGGCACCGGCCGCCGCAGCAGCATTGGTGTTAAGCATGATTTTGCCCACCGCGGTAGCATTTTCCGCATCACTGATAAGCAGTTGCGAGCCACCGTTAAAACCAAACCAGCCCATCCATAGGATAAAGGTACCCAGGGTCGCAAGCGGCAGGTTAGAACCGGGAATCGGATAGATTTCACCATGCTTGCCGTATTTGCCACGACGCGCCCCCAGCAGCAAGACCCCAGCCAAGGCTGCAGCGGCACCGGCGCCATGCACTATGCCCGAACCGGCAAAGTCGACAAAACCCATGGCCGACAGAAAACCGCCGCCCCAGGTCCAGTAGCCCTCAATGGGATATAGCAGGCCGGTCATGACCACACAAAAGATCAAAAAAGCCCAGAGTTTCATGCGCTCGGCTACGGCGCCGGAGACAATGGACATGGCCGTAGCCACAAAAACCACTTGGAAGAAGAAATCAGACTCCAGCGCATGATCGGCGTCACTGGCCTGAGTGCCAATCAAGGAGCCAAAGCTGGGCACAAAACCGCCCTCGCTGTTACCCACATACATGATGTTGTAACCAACCAGCAAAAACATGGTACAGGCAATGGCATAAAGGGCGACGTTCTTGGTCAGGATCTCTGTGGTGTTCTTCGAACGCACCAAGCCGGCTTCCAGCATGGCAAAGCCCGCCGCCATCCACATAACCAGCACGCCGGAGATCAAAAAGTAAAAGGTGTTCAATGAGAATTGTAATTCAACTATGGTGTTTTCCATGACTGCGCCCCCTAAATCGCTTCTTCATCAAGCTCACCCGTTCGGATGCGCACGATTTGCTCAAGATCGAAAACAAATATCTTGCCGTCGCCTATTTTGCCGCTGTTGGCAACCCGGGTGATTAGCTCTACTACTCGCTCCACATTGTCGCTACGCGTGGCAATCTCGATTTTAATTTTGGGAATAAAGTCCACCCTGTACTCGGCACCTCGGTAGAGTTCGGTATGCCCGCGCTGGCGGCCAAAACCCTTAACATCCACTACCGTCATTCCCTCTATTCCCAGCTCTGCTAACGCTTCTCGCACTTCATCGAGCTTAAATGGCTTGATGATGGCACTGATCATTTTCATATGGCCCCCTCGTAGGCAATTCGGTTTATTATTCTTCCTCCAGATAAAATCAATCTTTGTGCCAAAATATTTTCTCTTTAATTAACAAAAAGATAACTTTTAATGCGCACAAAAAACGCACCAACTTGGTGCGTCAAAAGGGGGTTTTTGCCAAAGCTGTGCAAGGCACAAGGCCACAGCCCGTTTACTATGAAGCAATGAGAATAAGCATAGCTGCTTTTCCAGCCTCAAACGCCGGCAGCAACACACCATAGGCTTGAGCGCCGCCAACCGCGAGTCAGCTTAACTAGTTAACTTTCAACGTAAACATACGCATTTTGAGACCATAATGGACACTTTGACTTTACCCTTCACCACAGTTAGGCTGCCGCTTTCCCCTGCCGTTAGAGAGCAAAGTTATGGCTAAAATCATCGTCTCCGGTGCCACTGGGCTGCTGGGCCGCGCCCTTTTTACGCACCTAACCCCCACTCATCAGGTGACAGGCTTGGGTTTTTCCCGCGCACAGGCACCCATAGTCAAAGTAGATCTGTTTGATAAAGAGGCCATCAGCACCTTGTTCGCAACGCATCAACCGGACTTTTTTATTCACAGCGCCGCCGAGCGCAATCCGGACAAATTCGATAATGACCCCGAGCAAAGCATCCAATTTAACTGCGCGGTCACCGAGCATATTGCCAAGTGCTGTGAGCAGTTCACTTGTAAGCTGATTTTTATTAGCACCGATTATGTCTTCGATGGCCGCAACCCGCCCTATGCTGAGGACGCCGAGGTAAACCCGTTAAATCTTTACGGCCAATCCAAGGCGCGCAGCGAAGCCTTATTGCAAGCGCACTACCCGAGCGCGGCCATTGTTCGCATTCCCGTACTCTACGGTGAAGTTGGTTATCTCGGTGAGTCGGCGGTAACCGTCATTGCCGAGCAACTGCAAAACGGCGTCACCCACTTCGATAATGAATGTCAGCGCTTTCCCACCGACACCGCAGATATCGCCAATGCCTTGGCTGGTGCCATAACCACCTTGGGCTCTGAGCTAGAAGGGATCTATCACCTCAGTGCCCAGGAGCGCTTAACCAAGCTGGATATGGCCAAAGCCATGGCGCCGCTTTTGGACCTGGACGCAAGCGCCTTGAGCCCAGCCCCTGTAGCAGCCGCTAACAATGCCGCCTCGCGCCCCTTGAATTGCGCCCTTAAAGACACGCGACTTGTCTTACATGGAATTGAAATAAACAACGATTTTGCTAAGCGCATCGCAGAGGTGCTAACGCCCCACTTATCGCAATAACTTGTAGTTTCCAATGCAAGCTCCTTTAATGGAGCGAAAAGAAAAACCAAAAGGTAAATCATGTTTGCAACCCATCTAAAAGCCGTGGCCCTGTCTTTGGCCGTGGTGATCGCTCCATCGGCGCTGGCCGAGGTAGACCAACATAATGCCGCGGCCCATGGTCGCCAAATCGATATCGACAGCAAGGTCATTACCGAGCATAAGGCCCGCATTAACGGCGAGCGCATTTCTTATAGTGCCGAAACCGGCACTCAGCCGGTGTGGAATGATAACGGCGATGCAGTCGCCACCTTGCACTATACCTACTACAAGCGCGGCGGTGTGGATGACGATACCAAGCGCCCGCTGTTGATTTCATTTAACGGCGGCCCGGGCTCTGCCTCGGTCTGGATGCACCTAGCCTACACCGGCCCCAAGGTGCTAAAAATCGACGATGAAGGTTACCCGGTACAGCCTTATGGCGTAAAAGAGAACCCTTACTCGGTACTGGATGTGGCGGATATCCTTTATGTGAATCCGGTGAATACAGGTTATTCACGTGTGCTGGCCGGTGCCGATGGCAAACTGCCTAGTCGCGATCAGCAAAAAGACATGTTCTTTGGCGTTAATGCCGATATTAAATACTTGGCCGAATGGTTAAATACCTTTGTCAGTCGCCACAATCGCTGGCGCTCACCTAAGTTTTTAATCGGTGAAAGCTATGGCACCACCCGCGTTGCCGGTCTGGCGCTGGCGCTGCAAAACAGTCAGTGGATGTACCTTAACGGCGTAGTCCTGGTTTCACCTACCGAGATTGGTATTAAGCGTGAAGGCCCGGTAGAAGCGGCCAACCGCCTGCCCTACTTTGCCGCTACCGCCTGGTATCACAAGGCGTTGGACGCCGAGCTGCAAGCCCTTGACCTGGATGAGCTATTGCCTCAGGTTGAAGACTTTACCGTCAACGAATTGATCCCCGCCATAGCTAAAGGCGGCTTTATCGGCGCCGAAGAAAAGCAGCGTATTGTCGCGCAAATGGCGCGCTATGCCGGTGTATCGCCGACTTACGTGGAAAACAACAACCTGGATATTCCTACCTCGTCGTTCTGGAAAGAGTTGCTGCGCAGCCAGGGTAAAACAGTGGGCCGTCTGGACTCACGCTACCTGGGCATAGACAAGCGCAACGCCGGCGACCGTCCGGACTACTGGGCCGAGCTAACCTCCTGGTTGCATTCCTTTACCCCGGCCATCAACTACTATCTGCGTGAAGAGCTAAATTATAAAACCGACGTTAAATACAATATGTTTGGCTCGGTTCACCCTTGGGATCGCAGCAACAACAACACGGGTGAAAACCTGCGTTTGGCCATGGCGCAAAACCCGTATCTGAATGTGCTAGTTCAAGCCGGTTACTTCGACGGTGCCACCAACTATTTCGATGCCAAATACACCATGTGGCAACTGGATCCAAGCGGCAAGATGAAAGAGCGCCTGAGCTTTAAAGGCTACCGCAGCGGCCATATGATGTATCTGCGTCGCGCCGACTTAGAAAGCTCCAACAACGACCTGCGCGACTTTATTCTCAATGCCCTACCGGCAGAAGGGGAAGCGGCCAAGTACTAAGCATTTAGGAGCTGCTAAACCGCAACTGCGCCGCGCTTTTTAGTGCGGCGTTTTTTATGCCTTATGGGCGCCTACCGCTAGGTTTTTTCTTTTTAAATAAAAGGATTTATACTCAAGCCTAAGTGTGATCGAGTCGCCAACAGCACTGCCAATGATGGCCATGGGATAGATGAGTGAACAATATCGCCATTCGTTATTAATAATTATCCTGGTACTGATCACTGTGTTTCTAGCCATACCAGGTGTGAGCTATTCCTTATCTCAAACTGTTTAAATTTTAATATAAGAGCCCTATGCAATTTGACGAGCAACGTGTTGACATTCGAAAGCGAATGCGAAATTTACGCAAAAAGCTTACTCCAGAAGAACAAAAAAGTGCCGCGAACGCGCTTAAAATTAATATTTCTCAAGTCATAAAAGACCCTAAAAGCGCTCGAGTAGGCACCTATTTAAGCAATGATGGCGAACCCAATCTAGACCCCGTATTTCAATGGCTATGGCAAAATAAAGCGACCCCATTTCTACCCATTCTCCACCCCTTTACCGGGGTGCATTTGCTCTTTCAGAGATATGAAGAAAATTCACCCATGAGCACTAACCGCTATGGTATCTTGGAGCCCGAGTTGAATTGCAGTCATGTAAGCCCCGTTGCGGCGTTGGATTTTATCCTAACCCCCTTGGTGGCTTTTGATAGCCAGGGTAATCGCTTAGGCATGGGTGGCGGATATTACGACCGCACCTTTGCCCAGATACCACCGGATGCGCCCCATCGCCCCAAATTAATCGGCGTGGCGCACCAATGTCAGCACCTAGATACGCTGCCGGTGGCCAGTTGGGATGTGCCATTAGATTACATTGTCACCCCAGAGCGAATTTATTGCCCTCACGGGTAGTGGTACAATAGTCCGCAACCTTAGCTATTAACTCATTTGCGAGCACAACATGACTCAAGACGAAATGAAAAAGGCGGCCGCCTGGGCCGCACTCGATTATGTAAAGAAAGACACCATTGTTGGTGTGGGCACCGGTTCAACGGTTAATCACTTTATTGATGCCCTGGCAACAATGAAAGACGATATCCGCGGTGCGGTATCTAGTTCGCAAGCTTCGACCGAACGCCTAAAGGCTCTGGGTATCGAAGTATTTGAATTAAATGATGTTGATAGCCTGGACATTTATGTTGATGGTGCCGATGAAATCAATGGCGCTAACGAAATGATCAAGGGCGGTGGCGCCGCGTTAACCCGCGAAAAAATTGTTGCCGCCGTGGCTAAAGAATTTATTTGTATCGTCGATAGCAGCAAATTGGTCGACACTCTGGGCGATTTTCCACTGCCCGTTGAAGTGATCCCCATGGCCCGCAGCTATGTGGCCCGCGAAATTGTAAAACTTGGCGGTGACCCTGTTTATCGACAAGGCGTAGTGACAGATAACGGCAATGTAATTTTAGATGTGCACAACCTGCAGATCACAGATGCCAAGTCACTGGAACAAACTTTAAATCAGGTTGTTGGTGTGGTTACCAACGGCCTATTCGCTCACCGCGGCGCCGACACAGTGATCATCGGCACGCCGGAGGGCCCAACTACACGTTAGAGGAGTGAGGAACATGAGTAAGGTATCGTTAGCAAAAGATAAAATTAAGATTCTCTTGCTGGAAGGTGTACACCAAAGCGCAATTGAAACACTCAAGCGCAACGGCTACAGCAATATCGACTATGTCAAAACATCGTTACCTGAAAATGAGCTCATCGAGCGTATCAGCGATGCCCACATTGTGGGTATTCGCTCACGCACGCAAATCACCGAAGCGGTACTGGACGCGGCACAAAAGCTGATTGCCGTGGGCTGCTTCTGCATCGGCACCAACCAGGTGGATTTAAGCGCTGCCAAACAACGCGGTATCGCTGTATTTAACGCGCCTTTCTCCAACACCCGCTCGGTTGCCGAACTGGTATTGGGTGAAATCCTACTGTTATTACGCGGCATTCCTTTACGCAACGCCATGGCCCACCGCGGTCAGTGGTTAAAAACCGCCGAAGGCTCATTCGAAGCCCGTGGTAAAACCTTAGGTATTATAGGTTATGGCCATATCGGTACCCAGCTTGGCATCATGGCCGAAAACATAGGTATGACGGTGCAGTACTATGATATCGAAGACAAGCTATCTTTGGGTAATGCCCAGCAGATCCAAAACCTGACCCAGCTATTGCAAAGCTCGGATGTGGTCAGCCTGCACGTACCGGAAACACCGCAAACAAAAAACCTCATCGGCACCGCCGAGCTGGCAGTGATGAAAAAAGGCAGCATACTGATTAACGCCTCGCGCGGCACTGTAGTGGATATTGATGCCCTGGCCGAAGCTCTGGAAGATAAAAGCCTCTCTGGCGCCGCCATCGATGTATTCCCGGTGGAGCCAAAATCAAATGACGAAGAGTTTATCTCGCCGCTACGCCAATTCGATAATGTGATTTTGACTCCGCATGTGGGTGGCTCAACTCAGGAAGCGCAGGAAAGCATTGGTGTTGAGGTAGCTGGCAAGCTGGCCAAGTACTCGGATAACGGTTCAAGCATGACGGCTGTCAACTTCCCTGAGGTAGCCCTGCCGGAGCTGGCTAACCGCAGCCGTCTGCTCCATATTCACCAAAACCGCCCGGGTGTGCTAACGCAGATTAACCAAGCCTTTGCCCAGCACGGTATCAACATCGCCGCTCAGTACCTGCAAACGGACGAAAGCATAGGCTATGTAGTTATCGATGTAGACAGCGACCACTCGGAGGTGGCGCTAAAAGAACTGAGTGCCGTAGACGGCACCATTCGCGCCCGTATCTTGCACTAAGCTATCAACAGCAGTGCTCTGATATGAAAAAGCACAGCCTAGGCTGTGCTTTTTTGTGCCTGTAGATTTATTAATTAGTCCAAGTCGGCGGCGCTGTGGCGCTCGCGCAATTGCTCACCTTCGTCGCCCCAAGTACGATTAACGCGTCGACCGCGCTGTACCGCCGGACGTTGTTCAATTTTCTTCGCCCATGCAAGTAAATGACGATATTCATGCACGGATAAAAACTCGGCAGCATCGTACGCCTTGCCCAGCACTAGAGCACCATACCAGGGCCAAATAGCCATGTCGGCAATGGAGTATTCATCCCCGGCCATGTATTCGTTTTGTGCCAAGTGCTTATCTAGCACATCCAACTGCCGCTTGGTTTCCATGGCGAAACGGTTAATGGGGTACTCCATGGGCTCCGGCGCATAAGCATAGAAGTGACCAAAACCACCTCCCACATAAGGAGCACTGCCCATTTGCCAAAACAGCCAGTTCATGCACTCGGTTTTAGCCTGCGCATCTTGGGGAATAAAAGAAGAAAACTTCTCTGCCAAATACAGCAAAATAGAGCCCGATTCAAAGACCCGGGTCGCCGGTGAGGTGCTGGTGTCTAACAAGGCGGGGATTTTTGAATTTGGGTTGATGGCCACAAAATCAGAGCCAAACTGCGAGCCTTCGCTAATTTCAATCAAGAATGCATCATACTCCGCATCGCTGATCCCCTTGGCCAGCAGCTCTTCAAACATAATGGTTACTTTTTGGCCGTTGGGAGTGGCCAATGAATAAAGCTGAAACGGATGTTGCCCGCGCGGCAAATGCTGTTCAAAGGTTGCGCCGGATGTTGGTTTATTCAGACTGGCCCATTTGCCGCCATTTTCACTATCAAACTGCCAGACCTTAGGCGGAGTATAGGGTGTTGTGCTCATGAATGCTCCTTTGCATAATTTTGCGCCACTGAGTTACTAGACCTATGGTCGAAATAAAATATTACAAGGGATAACGCTCTAAAGGTAAGTCAAAGCCAATGCATAGCAATAAGTTAGCTGGTGTGTTTAACACGCGCCAAATAGGGAATAGGCTTATTAGCTTCTTATTAAAGCGCTAGTTAGGTGCTGAACTTTTCAAGATAAGGAGCATCATTCATGTAATCTGAGATGGCACTGCTAAGATTCAAATGTAGGCCTGACTTTCTGGCTGTACTATATGTCTCCATAGAATGAAGATGGCTTTGAATTGCGTCACTTTGAAATTGCACATAGTGGATGGCTTGCTTGAGTATTAGCGCTATATCCTGCTCAGAGGGTGTCATTCCTGGGCATTGCTTGCTAAATTGCTCATCTATTTCTTTTAAGGCAAATCTCATCCAAGACCCTGGAGATGTATACTCGGTAAAATTTTCCCAAGCTAAACCTCTGGCAATGAGTGCGGCCGAGCTTTTCCTTACCTTTGACTTATATGGCCGATTGATCAGATAAAAGACCCTTTCTTCTATTGCACATAAGTCCTTATCGCCCACCAGCATGGCTTGCACCCAGCTTTCACAAACAGCAGCCGAGGCCCATAAGGGATGAGAGCTATTGCGCGCGCCACTCTCAAAAGCCTGGTGTCTTAAGTCTTGATATGTATTGGCAAGATCAAGCAACATCACTTTACTTTCTTTGTCTGTCAGAGCGCTTGCTAGGAGCACTTTAGGCACAAGTCGAGCCAACATTTGGCTGATAGCAATTCTTGCCGATTTCTTGAAGAGGCCATCCGTTGCTTTTTCAATTTTCACTATTTCTTCTAAGTTAGAATTCATAACTATCCAAGCGCAGAGTGCTAGCCAAAAAATTTCCCACAAAAAAGCCGGGGCTGAATCCGGCTTTTCCTAAACAAACCCTAAAAGGTTATTTACCCGAGGCCTTTAAATTAAAATACTTGGCCAACTCTTCTGGGTGACCCATCAAGGTCATCATCTGCTCATTGACCTGGGCCACGGTTGTGCCCTCGGGTAAAGACACGGAAACCTTAAACTGCTCTGTGCCTTCGATAAAACCCAATGCCGCATCACGCAAAGTTTGCGGCGCTGGCGACATGCTTAGATGCTGCTGCGCCTGTTGCTGAAACTGCTCGTAGGTCAGGCCCTGCTCGGCAATCACCCTTTGTATCAGGTCCTTAAGTTTGCCGTTATTGTCCAGCTTAAAGCTAAAGCTTTTCGGCACCAACTCGGTCATGGCCGTCATCAACTGGCTTTGGAGCGCCAGTTGCTGTTGCAAATTACCCTGCCCGTTTTGTTCTAGCTCTTCAAATTGCTGGCGCAGAGCCATCAGCGACTGAGAGTTGGTCATGGCAAAGCTGAACTCAACATCGGCGAGCTTGCCGGCATTGATCACGGTCTTAGTGTCGGCATCACCGTTATCGGCGCTGTAATTAAATTCGCTGACCACATTGATACGCTCGCCGTCGAGCTCCTGCATCTCCACCACCACAGGACCCATAAAGGTCATGTTATTTATGGCCATGCGAGTATTATCGCTCGCCTGCATCGGATTGAAACCCGCTAACTCTATGCTGTCGATATCAGCAAATTGCACACCATCAGGCCCTTTAACCGCGACCCTATTAAGCTCCAGGCTTTGGTTGAAGAGGTTGCTACTTATTTCCTTATAGCGCACATCCAGGCCGGTTTGGGCCTGTAGCTGCAATAAGTAGTCGTCGACGTCTTTGCGGGCTTCTTTACTGACATAATAATTAGCGTAGCTATAACCGCCAAATGCCATGGCCCCGAGGGCGGCAACAATAAGTAGTCTCTTCATACTAAGTTCCTTTGGAGCTGTCCACGCTCCGAGTTAAATTAAGGGCACAACCCTAAAATAATGCTTCGAGAGCCTCGCTGAGGCTGGCAACCGCCTGCACCTGCATGCCCTCTATCGGCTCTTTCGGTTTATTATCTACCGGCACTATGGCCCGTTTAAAGCCGTGTTTGGCGGCCTCGCGTAAACGCTCCTGACCGCTGGGTACGGGACGAATTTCACCGCCTAGGCCGACCTCGCCAAACACCACCAATTCACGCTCCAAGCTGTAGTTCTTAAAGCTGGAAACCAGCGCCACAATTAATGCTAAATCGGCACTGGTTTCTGATACCTTAACGCCGCCAACCACATTGACGAAAACGTCTTGATCCGCCACCTGCAGGCCACCATGGCGGTGCAGCACAGCCAAGAGCATGGCCAAACGGTTTTGCTCTAAGCCCACGGTCACGCGACGGGGGTTAGCCAACTGAGAATAGTCCACCAGCGCCTGCACTTCCACCAACAGCGGACGCGTCCCTTCCCAGATCACCATGACCAAGGAGCCCGGCGTCTGCTCCTGGGAACGATTTAAAAAAATGGCAGAGGGGTTTTTTACCTCACGCAGCCCCTGACCCGTCATGGCAAACACACCCAGCTCATTGACCGCACCAAAACGGTTTTTATTGCCACGCAGGGTACGAAAACGGCTGTCGCTGCTGCCCTCGAGCAAGATAGAACAATCGATACAGTGCTCGAGCACCTTAGGACCTGCCAGAGAACCGTCTTTGGTCACATGACCCACCATAAGTATGGCAATCTGGTTTTGTTTGGCAAAACGGGTGAGGTAAGCGGCGCTTTCACGTACCTGAGAAACACTGCCTGGGGCCGATTGAATATCGGCCATATGCATCACCTGAATGGAGTCGATAACCATGATGCTGGGTTTTTCACGCAGCGCCAGCTGGCAAATGGTTTCCACATTGGTTTCCGCTAGGGTTTGCATCTTATCGGTAGGCAGGCCCAAACGTTTGGCGCGCATGGCCACCTGCTGCAGCGACTCCTCGCCGGTGACATACAAGGTTTTCATGTTCTCGGCCAGGCCACACATGGTTTGCAGCAAGATGGTACTTTTACCGGCACCCGGCTCACCACCGATCAAAATGGCGCTACCCGGCACCACGCCTCCCCCGAGCACCCTATCAAACTCGATAAAGCCGGTGGAGAAGCGCGGCAGGCTTTCTAAGTTAACTTCGTCCAGGGTTTGAATTTTGGCTTCTACCTGGCCGGCATAGCCGCTGGTAGCGCTGCTGCGGCCAGTGTTTTTAACCGAGGGCACGCGAAATTCGGTCACCGTGTTCCAGGCCTTACATTCACTGCACTGGCCTTGCCAGCGCGCGAACTCGGCACCACACTCGTTACATACAAAGGCTGTTTTCTTTTTTACCATAGTGAGGGCATAACTTTTACTTGGGTTGTGTTTAAACCTTGCGCTTAAACTTGCGTAATTAAAGAGTAAACAATAATTTGACTGTCAGTATAACGGTTTTTCACCTCTGGGTAATGGTTTAATAAGGGCGCAAGGGGAATGGGCGTCCTGCCATAAACGAGCTGATACCGCGCCTGGTGCAGGTGTATATAGGCGCCCACCAAGTCTGGTCGAGCACCCTATTAAGTGGTTACAAAGTATTGGTTAACGTGCCGGAATAGTTAAAAAATAAAGCAGTTGTGCCAGGCTGCCAGCGGTGATCGCCGCAGGGGCCTCGGCCACCACCTTGGCCTTACCATGCACCGCCACGCCTAAGCCGGCCTGATGCAGCATCGGCAGATCATTGGCACCATCGCCTATGGCCAGAGTTTGTGCTTTTGCCAGGCCCAGCTCATCGCGATAGGCACACAGAAAGCGTGCCTTTTCCTCGGCATCGACGATTTTCCCACTCACAGTGCCCACTAAGACCTGACCATCATCATCCAACTCATTGGCATGAATACGGTCCAGATCTAACAACCTTTGCACCTGAGCGGCGAAGGGCACAAAGCCCCCAGAAGCTATGGCCAGATGCCAATTATGTTGTTTCAAAACCTCACAGACCTGCTCTATGCCGGGCATAAGCGGTAACTGGCTTTGTAGTTCGGCCACCAGGTCTAACGGGATCCCCGTTAACTTAGCGACCCGCTGGCGCAGGCTGGCGCTAAATTCAAGTTTTCCGGCCATGGCCTGTGCGGTCACCGCCGCCACTTCTTCATAAACGCCACCTAGGCGGGCGATTTCATCGATACATTCAATGGTAATGGCGGTGGAGTCCATATCCATCACCAGTAATCCGGGCTCGCTCAGCTTAGGCGGATTAACCAGTGCCGCGCATTGCACGCCATTGTCGGCGCTATATTGCTTAAGTTGCTGCGCCAATTCCGGCATCCCGCCATGCACGACAAAGACAAAGGCCGGAGGCAAATCACTGTCCGCTTCAAAGCGGCAAACGGCGCTGACTTGACCCGACCATTGTTGTAATTGTTGTATTAAATTAGCCACTTGCATACCCAGTTGAAAACCGAATAGCAGTACATAAGTTGGGGGTTGAGGCGCGTTTTCTGCCACCAAAGACGGATGGTCGATGTCATACCAAAGGTTTAAACTTAGCTGATTACTTAAGGACAGATCGTCTTGCTGTGCTAAAGTGGAAAAGGCAATATTAGGCTGTGACATCAAAGGCTCCCAGGCGAAATGTAGTCGTGATACGGCATTGCCAATTTAATCACCGATAACCACGAAAGTCAGTAACCACATGAGTGATATGAAAAATAAACAAGTAAAAAATCCGGTGCGCAGCTCGCGATGGCAACGTCTTAGACGCTTGATCTTTGCCGCGCTGTGTTTTGTGTTACTGACCTGGATGGCCTTTAACACCAGCTTTCAGGGTCACCATATGCTTTACCAGCAAGGCTATCACAGTGCCAAAAGCCTGTCGCAACAGCTGGCGCTGACCGCAGCTGTGCCGTTGGAGCAAAACAACAAGCCTCGCCTGGGTGAGCTGGCCAATCAACTCAGCAGCGATGCGGTGATCCAAAGCGCGGTTATTTACGATATACATGGCACGGCTCAGGCACACAGCGAGGCCTACAGTCCCTATCAATCTGACTTGGGGATCACTCAGGCTACACCGGGGATCAGCAAGCTTACACAACCCATAGTGGTGCCCATCACCTCGCCACAAGACAACAAACCCATAGGTTTTGCCCGGGTCAACTACCTGCCGCAAACAGCTATAGACACCAGCCACCGCTATATTCATGAAGTGGGTCGCCAGGTGCTGCTGATGCTGTTTATTTGCTGCATCTTTACCTGGCAACTTGGGCGCGGTCTAAAGCGCTGGCAGTTAAAGCGCTACTTTCGCACAAAAGCCAAGCAGTTTAGATAAAGCTGCTCGCTTAAGGCCTCATAGTCCTGCCGTTGCAACAGCGCGGCCAGGGCTAAAAATACACTAGGTATGCGCTCTGGGGTATTTCTTTGCCCCTGATAACCACACAAGGGCATGCTGGGCGCATCGGTTTCGAGTAGCAGATGCTCGACGCCTACATGGCGCAAAGCTTGCTGAGTTTTTTGTGCTCTGGGATAGGTGATGGTGCCCCCCACCCCGAGTTTAAATCCGGCCTTGATGTAACTTTGGGCCACCTGCAGTGAGCCGGAAAACGCATGGATCACACCACCGAATTTGGGCGGGCAGCGCTTAAAGCTGGCAGCGATTAGGTCGTGACTTTGCCTGTGGTGGACAATCAACGGCAGCTCAAATTCATTGGCCAAAGCGATTTGCGCCTCAAATAGGCTTTGCTGTTTCTCTAGCTCACCGATACTTCTATCCAGACCACATTCACCAACGGCGACAAAACTGTCGCGATTGGCCGCAATTAAATCACTCAGCTCGGCGATATGCGAGTCGTGAT
Organism: Pseudoalteromonas sp. T1lg10; assembly: GCF_002964545.1. Classification (NCBI taxonomy): domain Bacteria; kingdom Pseudomonadati; phylum Pseudomonadota; class Gammaproteobacteria; order Alteromonadales; family Pseudoalteromonadaceae; genus Pseudoalteromonas; species Pseudoalteromonas sp. T1lg10. Next base: position 475,264 of record NZ_PQBV01000004.1, on the reverse strand, counting down.
GCTGGGCAAGAAAGTATGGGTGCAGGCCGGCGCTGATATAGGTCGTAGGGTATTGTTTGGTGAAGGTCAGCAGATTTTTGCATTGTGCCAGGCTCACGCCCGGCACCACAAGGTGTGTGACTCCCAGCGACAGAGCATTGGCAATACACTGCGCCCTATCCTCATCGAATTCACTAAAATCGAGATGACAGTGGGAGTCAATAAAGCGCATCAGGGGTTTAAGCGCTCAACACGCCAGCTGTTATCTTCCTGGCGAATATACATAAAGCGGTCGTGCAGGCGATGGGCGCCGCCTTGCCAAAACTCCACCTTGGTGGGCTTTACACAATAACCGCCCCAGAAATCCGGTAAGGGGATCTCCCCCTTGGCAAACTTGTTCTTCATTTGCGCGAATTTTTCCATCAGCACCTGACGTGAAGACACGGGTCGGCTCTGGCTTGATGCCCAGGCTGCGAGCTGGCTTTCTTTAGGACGGGATAAGAAGTACTTGGCCACATCGGATACCGGCAAGGGCTGAGCTTCGCCATAGACTATTACCTGACGCTCAAACATATGCCAGGGGAAATGCAGGCTGATCTTGTTGTTCTTCGCCAATTCACTGGCCTTACGCGAGCCGGTGTTGGTAAAGAAAACAAAGCCGTTTTCATCCAGATTTTTCAACAACACAATGCGCTGCGAAGGCTGACCATGCTCATCCACAGTCGCCACCACCATGGCCGTTGGGTCTGGAATTTGCGCCTTTATGGCCTGCTCTAACCACTTCTCAAATTGCACAATGGGCGTGGCCTCGAGCATGCTCTCATCCAACCCGCCTTGTAAATATTCACGACGAATATCATCAAGTTTCATAGCAAATCCTTCTAATTATCACCGCCGTCTAAAACACAAATGGCAAGGCTAAAGCCGCAAATATAGGTTGTAGATCGGAATTTAATCCCGACAAACGAACTCTCAGCTATCTTGTCGGCGCAGAGCACCGACCTACAAATCACATCAGCAAGTGTAGGAGTGCTAGCTAGGCAGAGAAATGATTTATGTCAAGGAGCATACATAAAGTATGTGACTCTGACTCAATCATTTCTCTAACGCAGCTAAAGCGAACTACAGGCCGCTGAGATTACATTTGCTCCATAACCTCGATGCCGAGTAAATCTAGACCTTGGCGTAAAGTCTTCGCCACCAGCGAGCACAGCACCAAACGGCTGTTCTTATCTTCCTCGCTCACACCCTCTTTTAATACCGGGCAGGCTTCGTAGAAGCTCATATACAGGCTTGCAAGCTCATACAGGTAACCACACAATACGTGCGGCGTAGCGTCACCGACCATTTGATCCAGCACTTCTTCAAACTGCATCAGTTTAATGGCCAACGCTTTTTCCTGTGGCTCGGCAATCACTACCGGTGCCTGATGCGCGGCGCTGTCGATGCCGGCCTTGCGGAAGATACTCTTAACACGAGTATAGGCATATTGCAGGTAAGGAGCCGTAGCACCTTCAAAGCTCAGCATGGTGTCCCAGTTAAAGATATAGTCGCTGGTACGGTTCTTCGACAGATCCGCATATTTCACCGCGCCAATACCCACCTTAGTGGCGATCTCTTCCTGCTCCTGGTCATTTAACGGCGACTCACGCTCAGACAGCTTGGCCTTAGCACGCGTCACCGCTTCATCAAGCAGGTCAGCCAGTTTTACCGTGCCGCCGGTACGGGTTTTAAATGGCTTGCCGTCTTCACCCATCATGGTGCCGAACGGGCAGAATTCGTAGCTGGTTTCATCGCGTAATAAACCGGCCTTACGGGCGGTGATTTCAACCTGGCTAAAGTGCAGGCTTTGACGGGCATCTACGAAAATCATGATGCGATCCGCACCTAGCTTCTGTGAACGATATTCACAGGCCGCAAGGTCGGTCGTGGCATAGAGGAAGCCACCACCAGATTTTTGCACGATAAACACCGAAGGCTCGCCATCTTTGTTGGCCAGCTCATCAAGGAATACCACCTGGGCACCTTGGTCTTCTTTGGCAATGCCTTGTTCGCGCAGCACATCGATCATGCGCTGTAGCTCGCTGTTGTAGGCACTTTCCGCGTAGATATCTTCACGCTTAAGAGTTACATTCAGCTTTTCGTATACCTCTTCTGAGTGCTTCACGGAAGTGTCGATAAACATCTGCCATAGCTTGTCGCAGTGAGCATCGCCTTGCTGCAGTTTTACCACGTACTCACGGGCACGATCGGCAAAGCCTTCCTCATCATCGAAACGCTTTTTCGCGTCACGGTAGAAGCTCTCAAGGTCGGCCAAGGCCACCTTTTCCAGGTCAACACCGTCATTAAGCAGGTCTTCGAGGTGCGCAATCAACATACCGAATTGCGTACCCCAGTCACCCATGTGGTTTTGACGAATGACTTTGTCGCCACGGAACTCCAAGGTGCGGGCAATGGCATCACCGATAATGGTGGAGCGCAGGTGACCCACATGCATTTCTTTGGCCAGGTTAGGTGATGAATAGTCAACCACAACCGTGTCGGCTTTCGCATGCTCGGCCACACCCAGTTTGGCGTCCTGGTTGGCGCTGGCAACAGACTCGGCCAGGAACTCAGGCTTAAGGTGAATATTGATAAAACCCGGGCCGGCGATTTCAACCTTATCCGCTAAATCAGATACGTCTAGCGCATCAATAATTTTTTGCGCCAGTTCACGGGGGTTGGTTTTTAATTTTTTGGCCGCGCCCATGGCGCCATTAATTTGATAATCGCCGAACTGCGGACGCGTGCTTTGCGTTACCGCTGGATTAGTGCCTTCTTCAAGCCCCGCAGCAAGCATGGCGGCATTGGCTTTGTCGATTAAAATTTGTTTAATGTTCATCGTTGCAGTTACCTTGCAATTGGGCCAGCATTACACTGGCCGGGATAAATTAGGGGCGATTAGTGTTCACGGGTCTCACTGAAGTTCACTTCAGGATAGCGTTCCATCGACAGATTTAAGTTTACACGGGTTGGCGCTATGTAGGTGAGGTTATCACCGCCATCAAGAGCCAGGTTCGCTTCACACTTACGTTTGAATTCTTCAAACTTCTTCACGTCAGCGCTTGATACCCAGCGCGCAGTGTTAACGTTCACGCTCTCATAAATGGCATCTACCTTGTATTCCGCTTTTAAGCGCGCCACAACCACGTCGAACTGCAGCACACCTACGGCACCTACGATCAAGTCGTTGTTGATAAGCGGGCGGAATACCTGCACCGCGCCTTCTTCTGAAAGCTGTACCAGGCCTTTAAGCAATTGCTTTTGCTTCAGTGGATCTTTCAAACGAATCCGGCGGAACAATTCAGGGGCAAAGTTTGGAATACCGCTGAATTTGAGCTTTTCACCGTCGGTAAAGGTATCACCGATTTGAATGGTACCATGGTTGTGCAGACCTATGATGTCGCCAGCGTAAGCATCTTGCGCGCGCTCACGGTCACCGGCCATAAATGTTACGGCATCAGAAATACTCACCTGCTTACCCAAACGCACATGATTCATCTTCATGCCTTGAGTGTATTTACCCGATACAATACGCATAAAGGCGATGCGGTCGCGGTGTTTCGGGTCCATATTGGCCTGAATTTTAAAGACGAAGCCAGTGAACTTCTCGTCTTCTGCGCTCACTTCGCGCTCATCATCGGTTTTACGCGGCATAGGTGCCGGCGCCCACTCGGTTAAACCGTCAAGCATATGGTCAACACCGAAGTTACCAAGTGCAGTACCGAAATACACAGGCGTTAGCTCACCGCTTAGGAACATTTCCAGATCAAATTCGTTTGACGCACCTTGCACCAGTTCGATTTCTTCACGCAGTTGCTCGGCCAGGCTCTCACCCACGGCGGCATCTAGCTCGGCGCTGTCCAGCCCCTTGATGGTGCGAACTTCCTGAATGGTATGGCCGTGACCCGTTTGATACAAGATGGTCTCATCACGGTGCAGGTGGTATACGCCCTTAAATTCTTTACCACAGCCGATAGGCCAGGTGATGGGCGCACACATGATGTTAAGCTCGGTTTCCACCTCATCCAGAAGCTCCATTGGGTCACGAATATCGCGGTCCAATTTGTTCATAAAGGTAACGATCGGCGTATCACGTAAACGCGTTACTTCCATCAGCTTACGAGTACGGTCCTCTACACCTTTGGCGGCGTCGATCACCATCAAACAGGAGTCAACGGCGGTCAGGGTACGGTAGGTATCTTCCGAGAAGTCTTCGTGTCCCGGGGTGTCCAGCAGGTTAACTAAGCGCTCATTGTAAGGAAACTGCATCACAGAAGTGGTTACCGAGATACCACGCTCTTTTTCCATTTCCATCCAGTCCGATTTGGCATGCTGGTTAGAGCCTCGGCCCTTAACCGTACCGGCCTTTTGTATTGCCTGCCCGAACAGGAGTACCTTCTCGGTAATGGTTGTTTTACCCGCATCCGGGTGAGAGATGATCGCAAAGGTGCGACGCTTATTAATTTGCTGTATTAATTCTGACATGCGGTCACTTATGAGCTGTCGACCCAACCACAACGAGGCGGTTAAGTCGCAATTAAATGTGTAGGGTCTGTTTACCTTTGCTGTTTGTTTCTGCAGCAGTTTGTAGTGTATTTATACAAGGCGGCACATGTGTGGTGTAGTTATCTACATGAACATGTAACAACACAGTAGAAATGCGCTACAAGCGCTGCCCTACGGGTTCATCTAAACGCATCCTGCTCTGTGTTGCTCGCTATGTACATAGAATGCTATGCAGCATAACGAGCGTCGTGATCAGAATGCGTTTAGATTGAACATAAAGTAAACCGCAAAGATAAACAGACCCTAAATAATGCCCGAGATTATACCGACTTTAGGGTGTGCACAAAAGCGTCGAATACAAGTAAAAGTGACTTCGTGACCCACCTATGTGTATTATTGCTGAGCATTTTGTATAATTTTTTTGTTGTGGCGATTACCATAACGCGCTCAGGCTATTTTAAGACGTTGCAAGGAGGCGCACCGTGAAAACAAGCAAGCTCAGTATTCGCTTATTGTGGTACATCACTCCTGTGGTGATCTTGCCCTTGCTGTTTTTAGGTGGTTTTACCCTTACCAATGTCACCAGCTCCTCGGAGCAACAGGCGCAGCTGATCGTCAGCCGCTTTGTTGAGCAGCAGCAGAACAAGGTGTTTCATTCGCTCAATGTCTATCATTCCACCACAGAACTGCTTAGCACCTCGCCGGTATTGCAAAACTTTTTACACCAGCTCAATCACCCCAAAAGCTCCTATACAGCGCATCTGGGTGCCCTGCTCGATGTATTTAGCAGTTATACCGAGGCCTACCCGGATATTCTCAGCATTAACTTTATTTCCAGCGAGCAGGAAAGTTACGCTTACTTTTCCACCACGCTGCAAAGTGCGCCTCCGCAATATCCGTTTTTCGAGCAATTGCTGACCAGCTCTTTGCGCCGCCAGCAGTTTATGGTGCAAGAAGACAATGGCGAAACCAGCCTCTACTTTGCACAAAAGGTGTTTGCCCCGGACTACCATTTAGAGCGCCCTGTGCTGCTGGGCCACATTATATTACGGGTACAGCCGACGGTTTTAAACACCGCAATTTTAGAGGCGCCCTATAACAACACCTTGAATTTATTGCTGACCGAGCAAGGTAAGGTGCTGTTTAGCTCTAACCACACCTTGCTTGGCAAAACCCTTAGCAAACAGGATTTAGAGGCCATAGATCTCTGGGCCGACAATGGCCGCCTCAATGAAATTGTGCTTGAGAGCGTCGATAAGACGGAGCGTATGCTCTATGGCGTGCAAATGCCCGACGGCCATTATTTCGTTACCAGCATCCCGAAAAAAATGCTCTACCAGGCCGGTAAGCTGATAAGTCTCATCACCGCGCTGATCGTGCTGATCTCCATTATCACCCTGCCGGTGTTGATCTTTATCGTGGTGCGCAACTTGCTACTTAACCCCATAGAGCAACTGGGGGCTGCCAGTCACTGTGTCGGCAACAACAATCTGGCCGTGCGCCTTGATGACACCCGCACCGATGAGGTCGGTCAGCTGTTTAGCGACTTTAACAACATGGTGAGCAAGATTTATCACTCCCAGGTCGAGCTAAAAAATTACAAAGACACCTTGGAACAAAGAGTTGAAGAGCGCACCCTAGAGCTGGAGCAAACCAATAAAGCGCTGGAACAGGCCATTGAACAGGCGGAGCAGGCCAACCAGCTAAAAAGCCGCTTCTTAGCCAATATGAGCCATGAAATTCGCACTCCCTTAACCGCCATCATGGGCTTTACCGAGCAGTTGCTGGAGAACAGCCAGATTGATGATGACAAGGTGCAACACCAGCTTGCAACCGTACTGCGTAACTCGCGTCACCTGCTGGAGCTAATCAACAACATCTTGGATCTATCAAAAATTGAGGCAGAAAAACTGGCGGTGAACCGCGAGCCAGTGTCACTCTATGAGCTGTTTGACGACTTAAACTCCATAGTCGAGCCCCAGGCGCAACAAAAACAGCTGGAGTTTGCCATCAACTACCAGCTCCCCTTACCCAAATACATTAACAGCGACCAGACCCGCATTAAGCAGATCCTCCTTAACATCCTCACCAATGCGGTTAAATTTACCGCCCAAGGCCAGGTGCAATTGGAGGTCAGCTACCACGACGACTTGCTTGAGTGCGTAGTCAGTGACACCGGCATAGGTATCTCAGATCAAGAGCTAACCCGTATCTTTAAGCCCTTTGAGCAGGCCGACACCACCACCACCCGTCGCTTTGGCGGCAGTGGTCTGGGCCTGTGTATCGCGAAAAACCTGGCGCAATTGCTTGGCGGTGATGTCCATGCTCATAGCCAGCAGGGCATTGGCAGTCGCTTTACCATTAGAATCAAGTGTAACCAGGTGTATGATGCCCCAGACTTCTATTATGGTGCCGAAGAAATGCAGCCGGTCAGGGAGCCTATGCCGACCTTAAGCTGGCAGCAGTTTGACGGCGAAATTCTGGTGGCCGAGGATAATCAGGACAACCAAGCGCTTATCTCTTTGCTGTTGGAGCGCTGGGGGATCACCCCGGACTTTGCCAATAACGGCGCCGAAGCGGTGGAAAAGGCCTTGGTTAAAGACTACCAGCTGATCTTAATGGATATGCAGATGCCGGTGATGGGCGGTGAAGAAGCAACGCAAATGCTGCGCCATGCCGCCTACGACGGGCCTATTATTGCGCTGACCGCCAATGTGATGAAACATGATATTGAGCGCTATTTAGCGGCGGGCTGCGACAAGGCACTGGCCAAACCCATAGACAAGGAGCAGCTTGAACATACCCTGGCCACCTATTTAAGTCTGCAGCAGGAGGCCAACTCCAAGTGGGACGACATATTGAAAAGCGAGCGCTTTTTACAGATCAATGAAAACTACAAGCAAAAGCTCCCCGACTACCTTGAGCAGGTCTTGGCTCACCAAAAAGCTAAAGAATGGGAGCAATTGCAGGCCATTGCCCACAGCATTAAAGGCAGCGCCAGCTGCTTTGGCTTTAACGCTGTGGCCGAAGCCGCCAGCGAGCTTGAATTATCGCTGCGCAAAGGTGAATGCGACCACCACGAATATCCGGTGCTTAAACTTGAGCACGCCATCCGCTTTGTTTTAGAAAAGGATGCCACCAGACCCCTTTAGGTCGACTTAAAAGGCGTTAGTGTTACGGAGTAAGATATGCACATAGAATTAAGTGCCACCCCCTCAGAAGCGGATTTAAAAACCATCAGTCAGGGAATCCAGTCTTATAATCAAGACCATCTGCCAGATCAGCTGGTGTTCGAGCCGGATACCCGCTTTGCCGCGTTTGCGCGCAATGACAAGGGTGAGGTGGTTGGCGGCATTCGTGCCAATGCTTTTTGGAATTATTGCATTATCGAGCTGCTGTGGTTGTCGGCGCAAACTCGTGGCAGTGGCGTGGGCTCACGCCTAATGGCCGCGGTTGAAGCTCATGCCAAGGCTCAAGGCTTTAACTATATGCGCACGGAAACCTTGGACTTTCAGGCCAAGCCCTTTTATGAAAAGCTTGGCTATAAGGTATATGGAGAGTTAGCGGATTGTCCTAAGGGACACACAACCTACTGCCTGATTAAAGCGCTCTAGTCAAAGCGCTCAGCTTAACTATCTGAAGTATTCGACTGTGCTTAATTCGCACATCATCAGGGTGGCATCCTCACCATCGGGATAATATTTCTTGCGCACGCCGTTGGCGATAAAACCACATCCTTCATACAGGGCGATGGCGGCCACATTGCTTTCGCGCACTTCTAAAAACAGCAGCTCAGCATTACGCGCGTTCGAGTCCTTAATGAGCGATTGCATCAACACCTTACCCAAGCCCTGCCCTTGTTGGCTCGGCGCAACGCAAATATCCACCAGGGTGATATCGGGGCCGGCTTGCTCGGCGACATAAAAGCCCAACAGCGTGTTATCACTGAAGAGCCCGGTGCAAAAATAGCGTCCGGACATACAAGAGCGCATCAGCGTTTCGCTCCACGGGTGGCTGTGACAGGCTCGCTCAATTACCATCATATCCGCCAGGTGTTGTTCGCCTAAAGGCGCCAGGCTATGCATGGCTAAGTACCTGCTCGCATTCACACAATTGCTGCCACAGGGCCTGCTTATGTGCCACTGATAAGTTATCACTTGGAAGGTAAACGCGATTGCCTTGTAGTTGTGGTGTACTTACATTGCCTAGGTGCACTTCGCTACCCGCAGGAAGCAGGCGCAAAATATCCTCGGCCAGAGTGCCAGACAAGGGTTGTGAATCTTTGATTTGTTCACCATCAAGAGGCTGTGTGTCTTGTGTTCGATAAGCTGCACGTAAGCGCACCGGCTGTATAGCAAAAATATCGGCTAACTGTGATTGCATAGGGAAATTATTAACTGCATTTGGCGGCTGCCAGTGTAGCGTAAAGACGCTCAGGAAAGAAGTGGCAGGGGCGGAGAGATTCGAACTCCCAACCGTCGGTTTTGGAGACCGCTGTTCTACCAATTGGAACTACGCCCCTGCAATGTCGACGCATTATAATGAGCTTTTTATAAAGGTAAAGAAAAAATATCACCGCACCTGTTCAATTGCTTTGAAAATAAACAACTGCAGAAAAAACAGTCTATTTTAGCCGTATTAAGGCGTAAATACCCCACGCAGCAACTGCTGCGCTCTGGCAATCCTGGGGCTACGCAACGCCCCCGCCCGCCAACACAAGTGATACTGTATCGCCGGGTTTGACTGAGAGCCGCCTATGGCGACTAAACGTTCGTGTTTTAAATCATCACTCACCAGGTACTCGGGTAACACCGACCATCCTAATCCCGCCAGCACCAGGGTACGCAAGCAACGCAGATCTGGGGCGGTGATAATCTCATTTAAGTGCCCCAAGAATAAACCATTATGACTTACCCATTGGCGCACCAGGGTACGGCCCAGATCATAGGCCACCAAGGGTTGCTCACTTAATACCAGCTCCAGGTCCTGGCTCATTTGCCGCGCCCTGGCTGGGCTGGCGACCAAGAAAACCCGCTCCTCTCCCAGTAAACAGTAATCCAGTTGCCCGTCTTCCGGAGGCGTTAAACACAAGGCAAAGTCCGAGTTACCATCTTTCAGAAAGGTAAACATGTCGTCATCGTGACTGGGGTGTAAACGTATTTGCGCCCCGGCATCGGTGAGCGGTTGCAACTTTGGGGCAAGCATACTCGAGAGCATATCTATGGGGCCGTTTATATGTATCACCCCGTCTATTTTGCTGCCGTGCGACTTCATTTTTGCCAACACGCCTTCGGCATAATCCAGGGTATCTCCCAGTTGTATCGCTAGTTCATCGGCAATACGGGTTGGCCGCACTCCGCGCACATGACGTACAAACAAACGGTGATCCAATTGCGACTCGAGTGAAGCGATATGACTGGAAACCGCAGGTTGAGTGATATGCAAAACATCGGCGGCCTTGCTAAAAGAACGCTGACGGTAGACCTCAACAAAGGTGCGTAGTTGGTGAATGGACATAAGCTTCAGCTATAAATTAAATTATATTAAACCAAGTTTAGATTATTTTTCCTCTATCTGCTTCTCACGCATACTGGGTCCCAACAGAGTAAGAGCCAACAAGGTAGCCAGTATGATTTATTCAACCACAGCCATTGCCAGTGGTGGCCGCGATGGCAGCGCCAAGCTAGCCGACGACAGCCTGACCCTTACCATGACCACACCGGGTACCAGCGCACCTGGGCATAACCCGGAGCAGCTGTTCGCCATGGGGTACGCAGCCTGTTTCGACAATGCCCTTATTCTCACTGCCAAGCGCTTGAAGATGGCACTTAAGGGCTGTCAAACCCAGGTTACCGTGGGCCTGGATAAGGTCGCCGAGCAGTATCTGCTTGATGTAACCATAGATGTCTCAATAGAAGGCCTAGAGCCAGCACAGAGCGAGCAGCTTATCGCCCTGGCCCATGAGGTTTGCCCTTATTCAAATGCACTGCGCGGCAATGCCAAGGTGCGCGTTAAAAACCTTGAACAATCCGCCTAAAGATAAATTTTGGAGTCCGTATGAACACAATGAAAGCCGCCATGTATACAAATACAGGCCACCCCGCAGAGGTGCTAGACGCCCGTGAAATAGCCATTCCCGAGCCACAGGCGGGGGAGATCCGCGTGCGTATGACACGCTCGCCCATACATAACCATGACATCATGACCGTCCGCGGCGAGTACGGCAGCCTACCCGAGTTGCCCGCCATCGGCGGCAGTGAAGCCGTAGGCATTGTTGATGCACTGGGTGAGGGCGTTGTAGGCCCCGCTGTTGGCACACGAGTAAACGTGGCCGGCGCCGCTGGCACCTGGGCAGAGTACTTTATTGCTCCTGCTATGGCGGCGGTGCCGCTGCCGGATAGCATCAGCGACGATATCGCCGCGCAATTATTAGCCATGCCGATGAGTTCGGTAATGGCGCTTAATAAAATCCCCGCCAAAACAGGTGATTGGATCGTGGTTAACGCCGCCAACGGCGCCGTCGGCAAAACCGTGGCCCAAATAGCCAAAGGCCGTGGCCTTAAGGTACTGAGCCTGGTTAACCGTGGCAGCTCCAAGGCGCAACTTGACGAGCTGGGTATTGGCAACGTCTTTGCCATGGACGAAGCCAATTGGTTTGAAAGTGCCCTCGCCGCTATTGACGGCCCCGTGGTCGGCGGTATCGAAATGATTGGCGGTGAAGCCGCCCGTAAGCTGATTAACCTGGTCGGAAACGGTGGTACTGTCCTGTCTTTTGGTGCCATGTCCAACGAGCCCATGGCGGTGGATGCGGCCGATCTGATCTTTAAGGAAATCACCGTAAAAGGCTTTTGGGGCATGGTGGAATTCAGCCGTTTAACACCGGAGCAAATCACCGACTCGGTACTGGAGCTGATTGGGTTAGCCGAGCAAGGCGAACTAACCTTGCCGGTTCATGAAACCTTTGCCATCAAGGACATTGCTAAAGCCGGTGCCACCTATGACCAGCCGCGTCAAGGCAAGCTCATGATTCAGCCTTAAGCAAAGAAATTCAGAGTAAGTCATTTAAGTAATGTGACGTCAAAAGGCCCCAACCAGGGCCTTTTTTTTGTCCATGAGCAGCACACCTACAAATATAGGTACAAGTGGATTGACACCCTTGTAGGCTGCTTGCTATTTTCCTTAACGGCCTATTTGGCATTGAAACGGATGCCAATAAAAATCAAATGGATAGCGCTTTTATAGGCATGGCTTATGGCCAAAGCGCTAACAAGCAAATAAGGACGTTAAGATGAAAAAAGCCAATAACTGGTTAGTACCCTTGTGCACCGCCCTCGCCCTGCTGGCAAGCACGCCGACTCTGGCAAAGAATTACCTAAATATCGAAGTAGCGGATGAAATACTGGCACTGGGAGAGCAATACCAGCTGTCGCTCAGCGAGAGTATTCTCAACGAGAAAAAACATGAGGTGAACAAGAAGCGCCTCACCTTTATGCCCGAGGACGACAAGGTCTTTTACGAATTTACACTTAGCATCAAAAAAGACGACAAAGTGTGGATCAGTGATGTCTTTATCTTTAGCAACCAAAAGAACTTTTTAGACTTTAACACCCTGCTTTTTTCAAAGCTTGTTGATGAGAGCGACTTTTATCATCTTGATCACAAGGCCGGATACAATTTCTTCTCGTCTTATTCGCAGCATATCCCACAAGGCTATACCAAGTTAAAAGCCGAATACGACAAGGGCCTGCCGCACTATTTTAGCTACACCAGCGCATCGACCGACTACCAGGCTTACCTGGCAAATATTTATCCTTTGTCGGAAAAATTGAAGAAGGCGGTTAAGGACACCCAGGCGACTAAGGTCACACCCCATGAAGAGATCATTACGGACTTTATCAGCGCAGTAAACGCCAAGCGCTCGGCACCATTATTAAAGTATCGCGACCCCAAGGCTTCAGAAAAGAACAAGGATATTTATAAGCGTGGACTGCAAACCCTGTTCGCCTACTTCGATAAAATTGGTAACCCCAGCAAGTTCGAGGTGGCTCAACACAGGCGCTATGAAAACATCAATCAGCCTGGTGTTGATTACTACCTAGTCGAAATTCTTGAACATAATGGACAGCTGGATAACAAAATAGAGATGGAGTTTTTCTTTAGCGATGTGCACGGTAAACGCTACATCAAGGAATACGACATTACGGGTATTCATTTTCAATAACAAAAAAGGGCTGATATCAGCCCTTTTTTAGTGTGCTTATCTCATTGAGAGATAGTCAGGAATTATTCCCACTCGATAGTCGCAGGCGGCTTACCTGAGATATCGTAAACTACGCGAGAAATACCGTCGATTTCGTTGATGATACGGTTTGAAACCTTACCTAGGAAGTCATACGGTAGGTGTGACCAACGCGCGGTCATAAAGTCGATGGTTTCAACGCAACGTAGGCTCACAACCCAGTCGTATTTACGGGCATCACCCATTACGCCTACCGACTTAACTGGTAGGAATACAGTAAATGCTTGCGACACTTTATGGTAAAGATCTGCTTTATGCAGCTCTTCGATGAAAATCGCATCGGCACGACGAAGCAGGTCGCAGTACTCTTTCTTGATTTCACCCAGTACACGTACACCTAGACCAGGACCCGGGAACGGATGACGGTAAAGCATGTCGTAAGGCAGACCTAGCTCTAGACCTATCTTGCGTACTTCGTCTTTGAATAGCTCACGTAGTGGCTCAACAAGGCCCAGCTCCATATCTTCAGGAAGACCGCCCACGTTGTGGTGTGACTTGATCACGTGCGCTTTACCTGTAGCTGAGGCCGCTGACTCGATTACGTCTGGGTAGATAGTACCCTGAGCAAGCCATTTCGCGTTTACGCGCTTGCCAGCTTCTTCGTCGAATACTTCGATAAAGGTGTGACCGATGGCCTTACGCTTGGCTTCTGGCTCGTCAATGCCTTCAAGGGCTTTCAAGAAGCGCTCTTCTGCATCAATCTTAACTATGTTCAGACCGAAGTGGTCGCCGAACATGTCCATTACCTGTTGGCCTTCGTTTAAACGCAGTAGACCGTTGTCAACGAATACACAGGTCAGCTTGTCGCCAATCGCTTTGTTGATAAGCATGGCCACAACCGATGAATCAACACCACCAGAAAGACCTAGAATAACTTCGTCGTCACCTACTTTTTCTTTGATACGGGCAATTGCATCTTCGATGATTTGCGCCGGAGTCCATAGTTTTTCACAACCACAGATATCAACGACAAAGCGCTCAAGTAAACGCTGACCTTGTAGTGTGTGCGTTACTTCCGGGTGGAACTGAACGCCGTAGAAGCGCTTTTCTTCCCATGACATGGCCGCATGCGGACAAGTATCTGTTTTAGCGGTAGTCGCGAACTGAGGTGGAATTGACTCAACCTTGTCACCGTGGCTCATCCACACATCCAGCAGACCCGCGCCGTTTTCACCCAGGTGATCTTCAATGGCGTCGAATAATGGACAGTTACCCACTTTTTCAACTTGCGCGTAACCGAACTCTTTCTTATCAGAGCCGTGTACCTTACCGCCCAGCTGCATGGCCATGGTTTGCATGCCGTAACATACACCAAGAACCGGCACACCCGCTTCAAATACGTACTCAGGCGCGCGAGGGCTGCCTTGCTCTACCGTTGACTCTGGGCCACCAGATAGAATGATACCTTGTGGGTTAAATTCACGGATTTGCTCTTCCGTTACATCCCATGCCCATAGCTCACAGTAAATACCAATTTCACGCACACGACGGGCGATTAATTGCGTGTACTGTGAACCAAAGTCTAGGATCAATATACGGGAGTCATGGATATCTTTGCTCATTGCGATCTCATCTAAATTAAATGAAATTGGATTAACGCTAATGCTTTTTCGTTAATCAGAAATTAGTAAGGGCTAGCAACTTGCTAGCCCTGTTTTCGTCTAAAGTGGCAATTAGCCTAGACGATAGTTTGGCGCTTCTTTGGTGATTTGCACATCATGTACGTGTGATTCACCCATACCTGCGGCAGTAACACGTACAAAGTGCGGCTTAGTATTTAGTTCTGCAATCGTTGCACAGCCTGTTAGACCCATGGCACTGCGAATACCGCCCACTTGCTGGTGAATAATATTAGCGATTGGGCCTTTATATGCTACACGACCTTCAATACCTTCTGGTACAAGCTTTTCTTCTGATTTAGCATCTTGGAAGTAACGGTCTGATGAACCTTCTTTTTGGTTCATTGCACCTAAGCTACCCATACCACGGTATGACTTATAGTAACGGCCTTGATAAAGTTCAACTTCACCTGGTGCTTCTTCTGTACCCGCTAGCATTGAGCCCACCATTACCAATGACGCGCCAGCAACAAGTGCTTTAGCAATATCACCAGAGAAACGGATACCACCGTCGGCGATTACCGGAATATCACGGCCTTGTAAGCCTTCAACAGCATCTGAAATCGCGGTAATTTGTGGTACACCACAACCAGTTACGATACGAGTCGTACAGATAGAGCCTGGGCCAATACCTACTTTAACGGCATTTGCACCGGCATCAGCTAATGCAACCGCACCTTCAGCCGTTGCTACGTTACCGGCAACGATTTGTAAATCAGGGAAGGCTTCGCGCGTTGCTTTAACGCGGTCGATAACGCCTTGTGAATGGCCATGCGAGGTATCGATAAGTAAAATATCAACGCCCGCTTCAACCAATGCAGCGATACGCTCATCGGTACCTGCGCCAACACCAACAGCAGCACCCACACGTAAACGGCCTTGCTCGTCTTTACATGCGTTTGGCTTATCTTGTGCTTTTTGGTAATCCTTAACCGTGATCATGCCTTTGAGTTTAAAGTCATCATTTACAACTAAGATTTTTTCGATACGGTGCTCGTGCATAAGACCTAGAATAGTTTCGCGGTCCGCACCTTCTTTTACCGTTACCAGCTGGTCTTTTTTCGTCATTACTGTCGAAATTGGCTGGTCTAGTTTGGTTTCAAAACGCATATCACGGCTTGTTACTATACCAACTAGGTTGTTATCGGTATCAACAACAGGGAAACCTGAGAAACCTTTATCGTGTGCTAACTCTAAGGCACCTGCGATAGTCAGATCAGCAGTGACAGTAACAGGGTGAGAAACTATGCCCGCTTCGTAAGTTTTTACCTTACGAACATTCGCTGCTTGCTCAGCGATGGTCATATTTTTGTGGATAAAGCCAAGACCACCTTCTTGTGCTAACGCAATCGCTAAACGCGCTTCGGTAACTGTGTCCATAGACGCAGAAACGATTGGCAAATTCAGTTCGATTGTTTTGGTTAGACGAGTTTTAAGGTTTGCTGTATGTGGTAATACAGTTGAATGACCTGGTACTAATAGTACGTCATCAAAGGTTAAAGCTTCTTTAGCGATCCTAAGCATTGGCAACTTCTCACGAATTGGTGATTGGGTGGAGTTGCGGCGGCATTTTATCAGCGATGTACGCACGAGTAAAATAAAATTTGCGCTTTATTTATGATAAACTGCCCCAAGTTTCCCCCAGGCGCTTTATCACTATGTATTCACAATCAAATTCTGCCGCTAACCAGGGCGTTTATACTGTGTCTCGACTCAATCGCGAGATCCGTACCATTTTGGAACGTGGCTTTGCCTCGATTGTGCTTAGTGGTGAAATTTCCAACTTTGTCGCCCCCGCCTCAGGGCATTGGTACTTCTCGCTAAAAGACGATAAATCTCAGGTGCGCGCGGCCATGTGGCGCGGTAATAATCGCTACGCCAAATTCCGCCCCAAAGACGGCGACCAGGTGCAGGTACAAGCCAGAGTATCCCTGTACGAACCCCGTGGCGACTATCAGGTTATTGTCGAACAGATGGAAGCCGCCGGCGAAGGCGCCTTAAAACAAGAATTCGAGGCACTGAAAATGCGCCTTGCGGCACAAGGTCTGTTTAGCTCGGCACATAAAAAACCTTTACCCAGCACGATTAACAAGGTCGGGGTGATCACCTCCTCGACCGGTGCCGCCATCAAAGACATCTTAACCGTGTTACAACGTCGGGCACCGCAATTAGAGGTGGTGATTTATCCCTGTCGGTGCAAGGCGACACCGCCCATCAGGGGATAATCGACAAGCTGCAACTGGCCAATGCCCGTAATGAAGTGGATGTACTGATCGTCGGTCGCGGCGGCGGCAGCCTGGAAGATCTCTGGTGCTTTAATAACGAGCAGCTCGCCCATGCCATCTTTAACAGCCAGTTACCTGTGATCAGCGCCGTCGGCCATGAAATCGACACCACCATCAGCGACTTTGTTGCCGATATTCGCGCCGCCACGCCTTCGGCAGCGGCGGAGCTGGTGAGCCCGGACAGCAATCAGCTCAAGCAAGCCATACAGCATCAAAAGCAGCGCCTTTACAGCGCCTGGCGTCATCAGTTGCATGAGCGCTCACAGCTATTGCAACGACTGCAAAGCCGCTTAGCGCAGCAGCATCCGGCCAATCAATTAATGCAACAGCAGCAACGCTTGGATGAACTGCAAATGCGCCTGCACCATGCCATGGAAGGACGCTTAAGCCACCAGCAGAGGCAGTTAAATCAGCTTAATATGCGCATGCAACGCGCCAACCCGGGTACTCAGGTGGCGGCGGCGAAATACCAGTTGCAGCAGTTGTCTACGCGCTTGGTGGCGGTGCAAAAAGAGCAGCTCTATCAGGCTCAGTCTCAGCTTGCGCAATTGGCGGCCAGACTCGATAGCATCAGCCCGCTGGCGGTATTAGCCCGGGGCTATAGCATAACCAAAAGTGAACAAGGGATTGTGAAGTCGGTGCATCAGGTGCAACCACAGCAGCAATTAACGACCGTGGTTGCCGACGGGGAAATTATGACTCAGGTGGTTTGCGTTCAACCCAAAAGCTGAGGGAGCCATCTGAGCTCACCGCACTGGTGCGCTGAAATTGGCGCCACCATGGCTGCTTATCTAGGCGTGATTGAATTTGTCGCCAATCGGTACGCGGATCATGCTCGGCGCCATCCAAAACGGAAAACTCAATACGACACACGGTACTTTTACATTGCACCTTGTCTAGGGCGATCTTATCGCCAAAACCTTCACTGTAAACAAAATCACTGGTTTGGGTTTCCGTCAGATAGGCCCAGCTTTCATCACGGACTTCCTGAGCAAACAACTCTTGTAGCTGAGATTCCATTTTCTCCGGCCCTTTTAAGGCGCGCTGTAACATTTTTATTTCCTGGCGCGCCTGAGCCAGTTGTTGCTCCAACTGCTCCGTCTCTTCCGGGATTTTGCTCGCATTTTCCGACTCTGTGCTTGCAGCTTCGCCAGTAGGCGGCTCACCGAGAAACAGATCTTCCTGAACTGGTTCTTCAGCACTCATCTCGGCCTTGTTTATCATCTCACTTTGACCCTGTTGAATTACAGGCGCTGGAGCAGGAAGCAAGCCAGCCTGAGCTACTAGGCTATTGGGGGTTGTTGCGGTGAGCTGTTGTTCGGTGTCGGAAAACAGCATATAGCCGCATCCCAGACCCACAAAAAAGGCCGCTGAAACGGCCATAACCAATTGATTCTTTACCATACTTTCCCTGCTGTTCAGTTTTAGAGCATGGCACTAGTATGGGATTTATTTTCCGGTTCGTCATCCAAAAAGTTTTGGTTCATGGACTCGGCCGGACAAGGACAATCCGGACGACCCACCACTTTAGCAGGTACGCCAACCGCTGTGGTGTGCGCAGGCACTGGGCTAAGCACCACAGAACCGGCACCGATACGGGCACCCTCGCCCACTTCGATATTACCCAGCACCTTGGCCCCGGCACCAATTAATACGCCGGCGCGGATTTTCGGGTGACGGTCGCCCGACTCATTCCCCGTACCACCTAAGGTCACAGACTGCAAAATAGACACATTGTCTTCAATCACAGCGGTTTCACCCACCACAATACCTGTGGCATGGTCAAACATGATGCCATGACCTACCTTACAGGCCGGGTGAATATCCACGCCAAACACTTCCGAGCTGCGGCTTTGAATAAAGCGCGCCAACTCTTTGCGGCCTTGGCGCCATAAGCAATGAGCTAAACGGTGCGCCTGAATGGCATGAAAGCCCTTAAGGTTTAAAATCACCATCAGGTAGGTGTCCACCGCCGGGTCGCGATCGCGCACCGCTTTAATGTCGTGGGCCACATGGGTCAACATGGCATCGCATTCAACAAAGGCCTGATCAAACAGCTCGCGGATGGTAAAGGCAGAGACCACGGCATCGGCCAGCTTGTTGGCAACAATAAAACTGAGCGCCGAGCCCAAACAATCATGATTAAGCACGCAAGAATAAACGTGGGATGCCAACAAGGGCTCTTTGGTAACGACTTGATTCGCTTCTTCTCTTAATTGCTGCCAGATCTCATGACGCATGGCGGTTTCCTAGTATTGACTAACTACTTAATTCTATAAGTGTAACGGATCTGGCGGCAAACGCGCTATCCCCGAAATCGGCGGGCTGGTTATTAGATATAACTAAATTATTCATTCAGTGCTTTCTCGCCGTAGATTATTTCCTCTTTGGGGGCATACAAAAAACGTTTTTCACTACGATACTCACTCGGTGAGACGGCAAACCAGCGCTTAAAGGCATGATGAAAGGCACTGAGCTCGCTGTAACCGCACAGGTAGGCTATTTCACTGAGGCTAAGGTTTGACTCCCGTAGCAGAGCACAGCTTTTTTCTTGGCGCAGGGCATCGAGCAAGGTGCGATAGCTGGTGTCTTCTGCGCTCAGGCGCCGCTGCAGCGTTTTCTCACTCATGCTCAACATCTGCGCCATGCTTCTACAGCTCAACTCGCCACTGGCCAGTTGCTGCTCTAATAGGAGTATCAACACCTGGCTGATGGCCTTGTGTTTTTCGGCCACTATGCCTTGTTGCAGCTGGGCGTGTACTACTTGGGCATTGGCCTGAAAATGTATCTCATGGTGAGGCGCACCGTATTCGATGGCACAATTAAAATACTGCTTGAGCTCCTCACAGGGTTCGCGGCGCTGCACGCAGACGAGGTTCGGCCGCCACTGCTTACCGGCCACGGTACGGGCTATTTTGACACAAAACGCCATTGCTGCCTCATAACTCTGCGTGCCGATAGCACAGGTACTGGAGGCAAAGTGAAAGCGTAGCAGAGCCTGCCCCGTTTGCTGCTCGATAAGCTGGGCATTAGTGGTGTCGCCTATCAGCTTTTGATAACGCAGGATCAGTTTATAAGCGCTTAGAACACAGTCTTGTTTTAATAAGGCCAAACCGATCACAGGAATTGCCCGCACATTCATGCCTCCACCGACGGCGATGCCGAGATTCAGCTGCTCACCGCGCTGCTCAATGGCCATTTGCGCCGCGTGCCACAAGATGCTGACATTACTTTGGGGATAGCGACTCTCCTTTACCGTAAGCGAGTCAAGGGCAATATTGGCCTCATTAAACAAGGGGGTTATGGGCAAGCCATGCCACTTGAAGGTTTCGGCCATGGCACTGACCCACCAGGATGAAATTGTTCGCATCGCCTGACCTAAAAAATCAAATATAAGACCCACAATAGCAAGCGCAGAGCGAAATTCCAGCATATTGTTAATGGGCGTGCTTAATTAGGTGCAACCCTCTTAACGGTTAACTATAAAAATAATGACTAAGGCACGCCGGTTATCAACTCAACAGGAGGACACCCATGGGTCATGTCTCTGATAAAGAAGGCTTTAGCAGCTTTAAGGAGTTTTATCCTTATTATCTGCAAGAGCATAAAAACAAGGTATGCCGACGCCTGCATGTGCTTGGCAGCACCTTAGTACTGGCGGTCTTGGCGGCAGCCATCATTAGCGGCCAGTATGTGTGGCTGTGGTCCTTGCCGATTATCGGCTATGGCTTTGCCTGGGTTGGCCATTTCTTTTTTGAAAAAAATAAACCGGCCACCTTCACCTACCCGTTTTACAGCTTTCTTGGCGACTGGGTTATGTTTAAAGACATCATCACCCGCAAGGTTCCTTGGTAAAGGTCCCTGGTAATAAGGAATAACAATGAAAGAACAGGTTTCACCACAAGAATGGCAAGCGCGAGTTGAACTCGCCGCGGCCTATAGATTGATCGCCCACTTTGGCTGGGACGATTTAATTTTCACCCATATCTCCATGCGCGTGCCCGGCACCGAGGATCAATTCTTAATTAATCCCTATGGCATGATGTTTCATGAGATCACCGCCTCATCGCTGATCCGCGTCGATCAGCAGTGCAACAAGTTGCATCACAGTGACTACCCAGTGAACCCCGCTGGCTTTACCATCCACAGCTGCATCCATGAAGCCCGCGATGACGCCCACTGTATTATTCACACCCATACCGCCAATGGCGTGGCCGTGTCGGCCAGCAAGCACGGACTCTTACCCATTTCGCAGCAGGCGGTGGTGGTGCACAGCGGCCTGAGCTATCACGACTATGAGGGTATCGCCCTGAACCCGGAGGAAAAAGAGCGCCTGGTTGCAGACTTGCAAGGCAATAACTTTCTGATCCTACGTAACCATGGTCTGCTAACGACGGGTAGCACCGTGGCGGACGCCTTCTTGTTTATGTATGCACTGGAGTCGGCTTGTGCCATACAGGCGCGCACCAACCAAGACCCTGAGCAGCTGATCCATGTACCTCAGCCGATTATCGATGGGATCCAGGGACAGACCCAGGCGGTCACTAAAGGCCTGGGCGGCGCCCTGGCCTGGCCGGCACTATTACGCCTGCTCGATGCCAATAACCCAGGCTATGATAGTTAGCCATTAGCCAGGCCTTAAATAATCGTTAATAAAAAAGCCCCATTGTTTGGGGCTTTTTTATGGGTTTGGCTGACTATTAAGCCTCGTCTCTTAACTCCCGACGGAGGATTTTGCCCACGGTGGATTTAGGCAGCTCTTCGAGAATATGTATATGCTTGGGTACCTTGTAGTTGGTAAGCTGCTCGCGACAAAACGCTTGCAACTCCTGCTCGTCGACATCTTGCTTTATGGTGATAAAGGCATGCACAGCTTCGCCGGTGCGCTCATCGGCCTTGCCGATCACCGCCGCCTCAAACACCGCCGGGTGACTTACCAGCACATCCTCAACCTCGTTCGGGTAGACATTAAAGCCGGACACGATGATCATGTCTTTGAGACGATCAACCACCTTTATGGCGCCGTTAGCCAGACGAATACCGACATCACCGGTTTTAAAGTAACCGTCGGCGATTAGCGCCTTGGCTGTTTCCTCGGGGCGATTCCAGTAGCCCTTCATAACCTGAGGGCCACGCACCACAATTTGCCCGCTTTCGCCGTCGGCCACCGCCTTGTCATTCTCATCCCAAAGCTCCACCTCGGTATCACGCAGCGGCAAACCGACCGTGCCGATTTGCTCATTGCCTGGTTGATTCAGGGTGACCACGGGAGAGGTTTCCGAAAGGCCATAGCCCTCGGAGATGCTGCAACCCGTCACCTTGGCCCAGGCACTGGCGGCGGTTGTGGTCAAGGCGGCGCCACCTGATAAGGTTAAGCGCAAACTGGAAAAATCCAGTTGTGTGAATTCCTTGGTCGCACATAAACCCACAAACAAGGTGTTTATGCCGGCAAAGCAGGTAAAGCGAAAAGGTTTAATAGCTTTAACAAAGGCATCCAAATCACGTGGATTGGGGATCAGCACGGAATGATTGCCCGAGGCGGTATTAATTAAAATGCTCAGGGTAAAGGCATAGATATGATAAAGCGGCAAAGGACAGATAAAGATCTCGCTGGTATCATCATACCTGTCACCAAAGGCTTCCTTGGTTTGCAAAGAATTGGCAATCAGATTTTTATGCGTTAACTGGGCCCCTTTCGACACCCCGGTGGTACCGCCGGTGTACTGCAGCACCGCCACATCATCCAGCTGCGCACTGGAGCGGGGATAGTCTTGACCCTGTCCTTGCGCCAGCGCCTGATGCCAGGTTACACAGTGTTCGGCTACCGGGTCACTGCTGTCAAGCAATAGATCTGCGGCGCCTGTGCTGATCACCTGCTCAATTTGCGTCTCGGCCAAAATGATATCCAGTTTGGGATACAGATCGCTCAGGATCACCAGGGCCTTGGCTCCGGAGTCATTAAATTGATGCAGCATTTCCCTGGGTGTGTACAAGGGGTTGGTGTTGACCACCACTAAACCCAGTTTAAATGCGGCATAAACCACAATGGGGTATTGGTTCACATTAGGTAATTGAATGGCAATGCGATCCCCGGCTCGCAGTCCTTGACCATAAAAATAGCCAGCCAATTGCTCTGCCAGTGCATCCACCTGAGCAAAGGAGAGAGTTTTCCCCACGCTGGTAAAGGCGTCCTTATCGCCATAAGTCTGGCAAGCGGACGAAATAAATTGATCTAGGTTTTGATACTCATGTAGTTGTGCAAGCATAGGTTTCCTCGCTTTTTATTCTTTTTATTTGTCGGAAAAATCATAGCTTGCTTTTGGCTTGATGTATCTAGGTACTATGCCCTGCTCTTTAGCCGCCGCCAACATGGCCTGCTCTATCCAGCCCGCATCCATAATGTTGACGTAGTTACCGTCGGCATCGAAATTGATATTCGCGCCCTGCACCACCATAAAGGTGTCGGTTACCCCCTCATTACTCGCCGGAGTATGAAAGGTATGAATGGAACCACCGGGTTCAAACAGGTAGCTACCGGCCACTTGCTTATCGTCCGGGTATTCCAGGTAGTGCCAGCAGCCGCTCATGGTATAAAGATGAACGATGCCGGTGTGAAAGTGCTTGGGTAAGGTTACATTGGGTTCAAACTGTACCCGCAATACCCAAAGCCCGTTTTCTACATCCAACACCAAAGGATATAGATGCACCCCAGGGAGCGCATTCTTAACGATTTGCTGCTCTTCGGTGTGCACACATAACAGGTGCTCTAGATGATTAACCATATCTGGTAAGGCCATAGTGTGTTCCTCTTGCTTGTTGCTGTGCCTTAAAGGCTTATTATTATTGTGAGTTAGGGGCAGCGAACTGCCCAATTTTTAATCTTGGTGAAAAGGGGTCAATGCACCTTGGCGACCGGGTTCAAGGATCACCTTAATGTGGTCATTGGGCTTTAACAGGGTGTTAAAAGCCTCGGCAATGCCGTCCATGCCGACCGTTGCCGTACACATTTTTTCCCAGGCGATATCGCCACTGGCGAGCATTTGCAACGCGGTGGCAAATTCCTCAACCGAGTAGTAATAAGAGAATTTAATGTCCATTTCTTTGACCGTGGCATAACCAAAGTTCACTTGCGTCATAGCTGTGTGTACGCCGGTAATGACCAGGGTAGAATTTGCGGGCGCGCGCTCGATAAAACCGTTGATCAGCTGGTGAATGCCCACACACTCAAAAATCACCACACGACGACCCTGAGCCAGTTCACTGGTAAATTTCACTTCATCGTCCTGACTGGGGTCAATGGTGTGCAAAGCGCCGAATTGCTCGGCAACGGCACGTTTGCTGGCCTGAAGATCAGATGCAACTATCTCTTTCACACCCAGGTGTTTCAACGCCGCAATGGTGGCCAAACCTATGGTGCCGCAGCCTGCGACCAGGGCCACACAATCGCGGTCGATATCGGCGCGATTAACCGCATGTACGCCCACCGCTAAGGGCTCGGTAATGGTGACGGCCAAAGAGCTTAAGTGCGCTGGCACTTCCAGAAGCAGCTCGGCATCAACGATAAAATATTCTGAATAGGCGCCATTGATACCCGGCGTCACCCCGACACCGGCACCACCCTGGGTAAGCAAGATTGGCGCGCAGGTTACTCGGGTACCGGGCGCAAAACGCGGTGATGTCTGTGGGCCATAACTCACCACTTCAGCACAAAACTCATGCCCTAGCATGATCGGCGCGGAGCTCGGCAGATCCTCCGGCAAGGCGCCCATCTTTTTGTAAATCTCGAACACTTCTTCGCCGTGGCGAGCAATGTGCAAATCTGAGCCGCAAATACCGCAGGCCAGACTTTTAACTAATACCTGCCCAACCCCTGGTGCGGGAATATCCACGTCAATGTTGCTAATTTGGCCGTTTTGTACTGCCACTGCTGCCATCTTACTCATAGAAGTGTCCTCATTTGACGTTAAATTGATTCGCCCTCTTTTTACGCTGGATGAAATAGGCAAGAGGAGACTTTAGATAGTAGTTACAAATCCAGGAGGATATCTTGACAAAATGCGACATGGTGATGACATAATAAGACATATAAATGACTTCATTGCCGCGGTGACCCCATGCCCTATTATGCCCGCATCGGCTCTCTCACCGGCTACCCAGAGCTGGTAGAGCGCCTTGGTGGTGACCCTTGGGACTTGCTGTCACAGGTATGCATCTTGCCAAGGCAGTTTACCGATCCGGATCTAATGATCCCCTACAAGCAAATTGCCGAGCTCCTGGAAATGACCGCCGCGCAATTGCAGCTCCCCTATTTCGGCGCCCAATTAGGGCAAGAGCAGGGCTTAGCAACGCTGGGGTTAATCGGTGCCTACATAGTGCAAAAGCCAACCCTGCTGCAAGCCTTGGAATGCGGCGCCAAGTATGCCCAACGCCATGCTCAGGGGGTCAACCTGACCTTGGGTGCACCAAGTGCTGCTCAGTGCGAGCTGGCCGTTAGTTTGCAAATCAACCACCACCAGCAATACACACAAATCTGTTTGTTAACCCTGAGCCTGATACTCAGCGTGCTCAGAGACATGCTTGGCGATAACTGGCAGCCCCATCATATTGGCTTTAAACAACATCTCCCACTGGCCGCCACATTAGCCCTGGAGCAGCTGCTCGGTTGTCCGGTGCAAGGAGGTTGTCGCAAAGACAGTATTGTTTTCAATGCAGATATTCTAAGCCAACCGCCACTGCAGCAGGCCAACCTGCTAGCCGAAATCGTTGACAATCAATTTCAGAGCTTTCAGCTGAATCAGCATCTCGATTATGTGGTGCTGACCCGTCATGCCATTAATATGTTGCTGCCCACCGGCGATTGCAGCAAGGAAAGCATAGCCAAAAGCCTGGACCTGCATCCGAAAAAGTTAGAGCGCCTGTTGAGTGAACAACTCACTTCCTACCGAGACCTGTTGGAACAAGTACGCAAGGATGTGGCCCAACAGGTTCTGACAAGCCAGCGCCCAGACCTCACTAACTTGGCGCTAAACCTAGGTTATTCGGAGTTTTCGGCGTTTAGCCGCAGTTTTAAAACCTGGTTTGGTATGTCGCCGACGCATTATTTGCAAACAATCAACAATAGTAAAAAATAAACATCAAGCACCTGCGACCCGCTAACAACCAAGGCTAGGTCAAAAAAATTAACTTTCTGTTTTTATTTAAAAACAAACTTAGAATCCGGAGAAAACGGACAAAATGACACACAAAAGGTACAAAAACGTACATTAAATGAATTGCAACAAAACCCCTCCAGCCGGTAACTTTTTGGCAACAAGATGAGGTTGTCGACAACACTTTTCACCTGAAACTAGCTGCTCGATTGACCATGTGTATTACCAAAGTAGGAACTAGTCATGACTCGACTTTTCAATAAATCCCGCCTAGCAACCTTAATGATGCTAGCCATGGGAGGCACAGCCCAAGCAGCCACCGAGCTTTCCCCTGCAGAGTTGCAATTTACCCTGATCACCGGCGAAAAGGTCAGCGCCGTTGTAAAACCGGATGGTCAGCTAGGCGGTATTCGCCTGCACGATGAAAATGGTCAAGAGCAGTTAACCAGCGTGTTTCGCAGAGGCGACAGCCAGTATGTGTTAACCGCCAAGTCACAAAATTTGGTTGATAACCACGGCGTTGACTTAGAGCTGTTTAACATCACTAAGTTACATCAGTCCGGCTACGATGATGCCTCAACCGATAAACTACCCGTGATTGTCGAATACACAGACGGCACCCTTGCGGGCAGCGTTACACCCACCACCTTTGAAGGTGTGTCACTGACCGGTGAGCTGGAAATCATCGACAGCGCCGCCTTTGCCATTAGCAAAGACAAGGCTGCACAAGTTTGGCAAAGCTTCAGCGGCGACAGCCGTATCAAAGGCGTCTGGCTTGACGCCATGGTGCAAGCACATAAAACTTCACAAGGCAGCGCCACCCTTACGCCTACCGTGCCACTAACCGGCGCCTATGGCCCGCTGGCGGCACAATACACTGGTGCCGGCGTGAAAGTAGCCGTACTCGATACAGGTTATGACACCAGCCATGCCGATCTTGTTGGCAAGGTAATCGCCGAGCGTGATTTTATTTGGCCTTTCACCAAGGTTGATGATCTAAACGGTCACGGCACCCATACCGCCAGCACCATTGCCGGCACGGGTGCCGAGTCAAATGGTCTGTGGGCGGGTGTATCTCCCGGTGCGGATCTGATTGTTGGTAAAGTATTGAGCGACGCCGGTGGCGGCTCAACGTTCGGTATCCTTAATGGTATGATCTGGGCCGTGGAAGAAGGCGCCCAGGTTGTAAATATGTCCCTTGGCGGCAGCGGCACCAGCTGTGCTGGCCCGCTTGTGGATATGGTTGAAGCTCTTAGCGACCAAGCCCTATTCGTTATTTCCGCCGGTAACAGTTTCTCTCGTGAAACCGTGGGCGTACCTGGCTGTGCGCCAAGTGCATTGACCGTAGGTGCCCTGGATCGTGAAAACAACACAGCGTCATTCTCATCACGTGGTCCGTCGCCGGATGGTCACTCGTCAAAACCTGATATTGCCTCTCAGGGTGTAGATGTTGTTGCTGCCGCCTCGGGTGGTACCGGTGCCACCGCGTATAAAGCCCTTTCTGGTACTTCGATGTCGGCTCCTCACGTTGCCGGTGGTGCGGCCATCGTCATGCAGGCTCGTCCTGACTTATCGCCACAAGAAGTAAAACAAATTCTGACCTCTTCAGCCGTTGAATCCGATGCCCATGTGCTTGAGCAAGGCGCGGGTCCTATGGATATCAACCGTGCCGTTGCCCAGGCGGTGATCTCAGCACCAAACCAAGAGTTAGGTCTGTTCCGCCATGGCGATGGTTCAAGCTATACAGAGACACAGGTCACACTAGAGAACCTATCATCAGAAGAAATCACCCTGAAACTAAGCCTGGATTTAATCGGTGAAGACGGTATCACCAAGTTGCCCGCTACCTTTGCCGGCCTGGGTGAAAAAGAAATCACCATCGCCGCCAATAAAACCGCGCAACTACCGGTGTGGGTTAACCCCGAAATTGCCCTGCGCGACGGTGCATACGGCGCTATTACGGGTAAGATCATTGGTAAAACGGTAGGAACAGACGATGAGCAGGTCATTGTGCCTATCTCATTCTGGATTGACCAACCACAAGTGACACTAGATCTAAATGTGACCGACCGTCGTGGTATGCCGGCTTCATCACCTTCTAAGGTCTATTTAATCAACGAAGAAGACGACTGGGGTCGCTATGTACAGCTTAACAATGGCCATGCCAGTGTGAGCGTACCAAGCGGTGACTACACTGTGGTTGCCCATATCATGACCTATGATAACGACAGCACCACTGCGGGTTTAGTTGAGTCGGCCACCATGATGGCGGATCTTGATGCCAAGCTGACCACAGATCGCCAGCTTCAGTTTGATGCCCGCGATGCCCGAGAAGTAACCTTTAAGGCGAGTAAACCATTAGCGACTCAAGGCTTCTCATTTGGCTTCACCTATGCCCTGGACGACAGTAAAAACGCCAAGCTGGCCGCTTATGATCTAGCCCCGGATTACGTCAACAACATGTACGCCTGGTCACAAGGCCATGACAGCCGCTTCCGCTCATTTGTTACCACCCGAGCAGTCGCACCAGAGACCGAGGTACGCACCCAAGGTGGCGTGGTATTGGACTATGTAAACCAGGGTGAGGCCTTGTCATTCCACGGTGAAGGCAGCGCCGAAGTGGTTGCCGTAGGCGAAGGCGACTACAGCACCGATTGGAGTCAATTTGACCTCGAAGGCAAAATTGCCCTTATCTCTCACCCATACTATGTGACCTCTTACATGGTGCGTAACGCCATGAATGCCGGCGCCATTGGTGTTATTCACTATCGTGGCGGAAGCCATGGTCGTTACAAGGGTAATATCAGCGGTACCCCGCGCGTACCTGTGATTAATATCAGCGCCGAGCAAGGTGAGCTATTAGCCGCAGAAGTGGAAGCGGGTAACAACCGCATCAGCTGGTCGGGTATTGCCGCCGAACGCACACCCTATGCCTATTCGATTAACCACATTACCGATGGTGCGATCGAGTCTGGTCAAATCGTGTTGCAAGAACAAAAGATGAGAAAGGTCACCGCCCAATATCATTCACAGAATGACGAGCGTCCGGCCTGGACAGATGTTATGGCCATGACCAATAGCACCGGCGAATTCTACTCAACCGGTAGCCCGCAAATGATCATGCTGCCAATTGAGCGTGAAGAGTATTACAGCGCCACAACTAAGAATGCCTGGACCAATATCGTTATGCCAAGCAGCCGTTTAGGCTCAAATGGCGGTTACTTTGATGGCCCTCGTGTAATGACAGAAGGTGAAGAGCAGACTAGCTGGTTTAAAGGTCCGCGTACCGGTGCCCTACTAACCAACGGCTCGGCAATGGTGGCCCGTCAGACCAACCTGCTTTACTTCCGCTTCGCCACCTTTGGTGATGGCGCAGGTCACGATGGTACCTCAGGTTTCAATGGCAGCTCGGCGGTTGGCGTCAAGCTAGACGGTCAATCGGTTTTCCCAACCAACGGTATGCTTGAAGTACCACACAGCAATGCCGAAGTTGAACTGACTACCCAGTACTATGCCCGTGGCGTAGGTGAGCGCTCACCTGTTAAGGATAACCTAGGCTCATTCTTCCGTGGCGTATACAGCTTCAATACTCACAGTGAGACCCAGGGTCGCCAGGCGGTATTGATGCCGACCTATGATATCCCGGTGGATATTGAAAACAGTGTGCCTGCGGGTGAAGCGTTTAATATCGCCTTGGGCGCCAAACTTGACTCGGCAGAAACTGCCTCGCTAAGCGAAGTAAGCGTGCAATACGCTTTTGGCGAGCACTGTTTACCGGAAGGTGTATCGGCGTTCAGCTACTGCCCTGTATCAACTCTGCTACCAGAAAGCGCATGGCAACAGGCCGAGGTATCAATGCTTGATGGTCAATGGACTGCAACCCTGCCAAACAATGGTGCCGCCGGCGAATTCGTTCACCTACGTGTGCAAATGACCGATGCATCTGGCAGCACGGCGTCACAAACCATGATGCGTGTGTACATGCTTGATTAATCCCTTTGTTGGTTCACAACCACAAACCACCTTGCTCTAGTAGCAAGGTGGTTTTTTTTGCTTTAAGGCGGCGCTCTCAACCCCGTTTTGAGTGGTGACTTAACACTGAAAATACTTTATTGTGCAGGCAAGAATTTTTTGACTCTACAAGCAGTTATATGAGCCAAACAGCAGTAACCACGACCTTATTTGCGATCATCCTGTTATTCACTCTCCCCGCCTGCCAGGCAAAAACGGTAAAAATGTCGAAAAGCGGCATTTGCCATACTCCGGACTCGGCTCATTACCAACGCACCACAAGCTTCACAGCCTATACCGATTTATCCAGCTGCCTTGATGCCGGCGGTCGTTTACCAAAAGGCTATGCGCAAGACAATAGCGACCCCCAGGCCAGTGGCGAGTACAACCGCGATGACTGGGCTCATTGGCTGGATGAAGATAACGACTGCCAGGACACCCGCGCCGAGGTGCTGATTGCCCAATCCCAAGCTCAAGTAAGCTTTAATGATCAAAAACAGTGCCGAGTCACATCCGGTGCCTGGGCAGATCCCTACTCGGGCAAACTATTTACCAATGACGACGATTTAGATATCGACCATATAGTGCCGCTTAAATTTGCCAGCGAGCACGGCGGTGCTCATTGGAGCCGCAGTGAAAAGGCGCGCTTTGCCAACGACCTGGATAACCTGCTGGCCGTCGATGACAGCCTCAATCGTTCCAAAGGCGCCAAAGGACCAACAGAGTGGATGCCACCCAAGCATGAATATCGCTGTGAATATCTAAAGCGCTTTAATGCCGTGATGACCAAGTACCGTCTAAGCTACACCGCACAGGAGCAACGCACTCTAACGAAAATGCGCAGTGCGTGTAGCTAGTAGGAATCACCACAGCCTAAATTTAGGACTCTGTAATACCTGCAAATTCAATCACGACGTCCATGATGTCGCAGCAACGGACAAACCATCGGCCATTGTTGAAAAAATCGAGATAATCAAAGTCCCAATTTCAAACTTAACCTATACTGAGAAAGTTAAACATTGACCAATGAGTGCATGGTTACTGTTTAACTTTTTAATTTGCTCATAGCGCTAGCAGTAATGCGTTGATTTTGCTTCCCCACCCTTTTTAATAAGGGAATCGGTTTATGAAAAAATTCACCACTAAGCTGCTAGTTACCGCCAGTGCAATACCAGCGTTGATGTTTGCTTCTAGTGCTTCAGCCTGCGCCGGCGACGGCACACAGCTCCTTGGCAGTATGTGTGCATTCGCAGGAAACTTTGCGCCGCGTGGATACAGTTTGGCCCATGGCCAGCTTTTAGCCATCTCACAATACACCGCGCTATTCTCAATTGTAGGAACAACCTATGGCGGAGACGGACGTTCAACCTTTGGCCGGCCCGACTCCCGCGGTCGCGCCCTCATCGGCTGGGGAAATGGGCCTGGTCTGAGCAATTATCAGATAGGCGCTCGTGGAGGGGCAGAATCGGTCACCCTTTCTGAAGCGCAACTGCCTTCTCACTCTCATGCGGCGAATACTATGGTGTCTGGTGACATAGACATTGATGGGGTAGTAAGCCTTCATGCGTTTAGTGGCAAAGCTGGTGCGAAAAGCCCGGCGGGCAACACTCTTGGCGAAGGGAAATACGCGACCGACGCGCCGGATGTGATGATGAACACGGATTCCATTTCTTTTAGTTTGGTGGCGCAAAATAACCTGACTGCTTCGACTGAGGTCGAGAGCGCAGGCGGCGGTCAAGCTCATGAAAATCGCATGCCCTATATCGCCGTAACCTGGGTCATTGCGGTTCAGGGCATTTTTCCATCGAGAAATTAACTCAATGCACAACACATCAAATGGGAGCCAGTTGCGACTTGCTTTGCTCGTATGTAGTCTGGCTTACCCATCTCTCACCTGTGCTGAAAATCCAGATGATTTACTGACAAAAGGTTATGAAGCTCTCGCGCGCAAGGACTATACACAGTCGTTTGAGATATTTTCTCAGCTGGTAGAGGAAAACTCACCACAGGCGTACTTCACATCAGCCTTATTCTATAAACACGGCTGGGGGGAAGTAGAGCAAGACTTGAGCAAAGCATGCGAGCAATTTTTATTTGCCGCTAAAAATGACATACCCGTAGCGCAGCAGGAATACGGCTATTGTGTGATGCAAAACCAGGGGGCAGGAGCCAATGAAAAACCCGGCGATTGGTTTAAGCGCGCCTATGAGAGTGGTGTCTATGAAGCCGCCTGTGATCTGGGTCGTTTATACCTGGGTACAGCCTGGCAAGAACGAAACCTGCCTTTGGCAATACAATGGTGTCAGCAAGCAGCCGAGCGAAACGCGGTTAAGGCTCAGGTGACCTTGGCAGACATCTACCTATCGAACTCAGAGGTCTTCAATTTAGAACAAGCCGAATTTTGGTATACCCAAGCCCTCAATATCGGTTCCGGGGAGGCTGCTTATAAGCTTGCGACCCTTTATCTGCAAATTATCGCTCAGCAACAAGGCGACGAATCCGCCGCCAATAAAGCGCTTTATTTAATGGAAATTGCTTCATCTCGTTACATCGAAAGAGCCTATGCTCCAACCGCTAAAATGTACTGGAAGAAGTTGCAAACTAGCGATGAATCGAGCTCTGAACTTTTGGCTAAAAGCTACCTATGGGCCAAAGCGGCACATCAGATTAATCCAACCAAGGCGACAAAACGTTTGCTCAGGGAAGTCGAAAATGAGTTACCGCCGCAGTGGAAAGGGAAACTAGATACGCAAGTTGAAGAGTTTATTACAGAAAATAAGCTGTAGCTGCAGCTAATAAGTTACAAGCCAGTACCCTAGACAAGCGTATTAGAACTTAAAAGGCTAGCCTGCTCCTGTTAGGCCAGCTGTTCTACTATTTCCTTGAGCACAGGTACAACCGACAACACCAACAACCCCGACATTGTGTAATTGAAAACTGCTCTGCTTTTGGGGCTATTCAGTACATTTTTTAACAAGGAACCAAACATCATCCAAACACCCACACAAGGAAACGAAACAACAAAAAATGTTGTCGCTATAATTAGATTCTGACTAAAAAAGCTCTCTCCAACCGTTGTAAAAGCCGCGATTGCGCCGGTAGCAACAACCCAGGCTTTTGCATTTACCCATTGAAACAAAGCGCCTTTCATAAAGGTAAATGGCTTGCTTTGCGCACCTGAATTAACTTCACCAGCAGAGCGGGCAATGAGATAGGCAAGATACAATAGGTAAAGGACACCGATACATTTAATAAGGAAATGCAGATTAGGAAACATTTCAAACAACTGCGAAAAGCCCAAACCCACAAGTAACAGCATCAGGGTGAAGCCAACACAAATACCGGCCATTAAGGGCAAGCTCTTCCTCACACCAAAATTTAATCCTGATGTCATCACCATAATATTATTGGGCCCAGGCGTCACAGAAGACGAAACTGCGAACAAAACAACGGCAAAAAAGTAATCCACCTGCTCATCCTCATTAAGTTCCTCATAAAACGTCGGTGAGGAAGGTTAAAAATCAACCGCGCTATCAATTGCTAGCCGGATACCAGGAAAACATCGAAGCGCAGCTAGTATCCTGCCGAGATAGACACAATAGCTGGGCAAAAACATTCCGCTTTATCGCCTTAAACGACAGCAATATCAAGAGACTGCACTTGTGCACGAGCACCCAGTATTTATACAAAGAGATGACCCACAGGTCTCTAATACCTTGGTAGTCTAAATATCAATAACGACCCAGTTAAAGATATAAAAGGCGAACTGATAGCCTGCGATAAACTAGAAAACGAAAAAGGAATCTGTGGCAAAAAATCGTCACAGTTGCAGGAAAATGAGCTTGAAATTGGAGACCAGAAGGTAATTTACGAACCCCAGAAAAGAAAAAACCCCAGCCATTCGGCTAGGGTCTGTAAAAGTGGTACCAGTGGGCGGACTTGAACCGCCACGCCCGAAGGCAACGGATTTTGAATCCGTCATGTCTACCAATTCCATCACACTGGCATCTTTTTTCTTTGACCTTCTCTGCGAGAAGATAAAGAAAAACCACTTCAGAGCAAAGGCTTTGTTTATCTGCCTCCATCTCTATGCCCAGCATTATACAAAGAATGATAAGCGCGGCAAGCGTTTTATGTTATTAATGTGTCAACTGCCGAATATTCAACCAAAGCGGGCTTTTTGCGTATCTTTCATCTGAATTTAACGGCCTAGTCCTACCCGCCAAACCGGGAAAGCGTCGCCTTTGCAATCCCCCTTTGTTACACTGTCGCCGATTTTGTTTGCGAGAAATATCATAATGTCATTGAATTCTGCGCCTGCGGGCATTGGTCGCCGTCTTGCTTCACTTATTTATGACGGCTTAGTGGTTATTGCCTTCGCCATGCTGACTACCGTGGTCTTTTTATTATTGGTACAAGGCGGTGTATCCCTGGGCTGGATTGCCATGGGCGAGGCCGAAGATGTGGCCGCGCTGATCCAAGAAAATACTGTGCTTTATGTTATTCGCGATATTCTCCTGGTGCTGGTGAGCATTAGCTTTTTTGGTTATTTCTGGAGTAAAAGCGGACAAACCATAGGCATGCGTGCCTGGCGCTTACAAGTACGTCGTTTAGATGGTTCTTTACCTACATTTTGGCAAGGTGCATGGCGCAGCTTAACCGCCCTGCTCGGCCTGGGTAACCTGCTGGTTTTAGTGGATTTTAAGAATAAACGCGCATTGCAGGATTACCTCTCAGGTTGTGAGGTTGTAACCCTATCGAAAGAAGATAATAAAAAGGTCTATCGCGCCCTGGATTAAAACTTATTATTTCAGAGCGGACATCAGCGCCGCTCAAATGTAGGTCGGGATTTTATCCCGACAAATGGGCATCATTGGCACCTTGTCGGCGCAAAGCACCGACCTACAAATAGTGTATTATTGGCACCTTGACGGCGCAACGCGCCGGCCTGTAACGGCTCTTTCATTCAATCTAAACGCTTTCTGATCGCGGCGCTCGTTGTGTAGCATAGCAGCGCTATGTAACACCAATTCACTTAAATAGCTAATCATTCTAGCGGGCTAAATATCATGCTCACTGTGTTGGAATTTTTCTATGTAGAATAACTACATAAGAAAAATTCCGCCTTGTGATCATCTCATTTATCCAGCGCTATATCTGATCACATACTTAACAGAATTGGTATAAACAGCGAGCAACAAAGAGCAGGATGCGTTTAGGCAGAATCAGCCAAAATAATTAAGCGTGACGAGCGTGACGAGCGCGGCAAGTACAAGGCAAAAATGGTCAAAATGCCGCAGTTTACATAGAGTAAATGAGGACATTGAGACCATTTTTAACACCATAATTGTGAGCGCAGTAGCTTTAATTGCGGCGTTTGAGTAGATAACTGGCAAAAATGATAAACAGCAGGCTCGGCAGTACCGCACCGATAAAGGCTGGGATCTGATAAACAGATACTATCGGCCCAAAAATGCGGTCGGTGAGGTGGAACACGATACCCGTGATCACCCCCATAACGATGCGCGCGCCCATGGTCACGGTACGCAGCGGCCCAAAAATAAACGACAGTGCCACCAGTAACATCACCCCAAGCGCCACCGGTTGCATAATCTTGCGCCACAAGGCGAGTTCATAGGTGCTGGTATCCTGATCATTTTGCTTTAGATACTGCAAATAAGACCAAAGGCCGGTAAAAGACAGGGTTTCCGGCTTCACCGACACCACGCCCAGCTTCTCTGAAGTCAGCTGCGAGGCATAAAAGTATTCGTCCTGAGACTGCTCGCTAATTTGCTGCTCCGACATATGCAGGGTTCTTACATCACGCAGCATCCAACCGCCGTCACGGCTGAAACCATTGGCCGCAAAGGTTACCTGCTGCAATTGCAGTTCCTTATCAAAATGATACATGCGAATGCCGTTTAGCTGGCCTTGTTGATCAACGTCCTCAATATTTATAAAGACATCGCCATCTTTGGCCCAGACCCCTTGTTGGGCGCTGAAAACTTCCCCCCCGAATATGGCTTGTGAACGCAGCTGCTTAGCGGTTTGCTCCGCCTTGGGCACGCCCCACTCGGCCATGGCCATCATAAGTAGGGCCATCACTATGGCGGTTTTCATTACCGAACCAATTACTTGCAGACGCGACATACCGGCAGCCTGCATCACCACCAATTCGCTGTTAGATGCAAGTGCACCTAAACCCGTCAAGCCGCCGATCAGTGCCGCCATGGGGAAGAAAACCACCACATCACCGGGAATGCTGTACAGGGTGTAGAGCATGGCGTCTATGATGTCATAACTGCCCCGCCCCACCGACTTCAATTGTTCGATAAACTTGATCAGGGTGCTAATACCCACCAAGACCAGCAAGGCAAACCCTGTGGTTTGTAATATGCTGCGCCCTAGATACCAGTCTAATGTTTTCATGCTGTGGCACCTCTGCGCTTAAAGCTGGCGCGCAGCCAGGCACCCAGGGGGCGTCCTTTAATAATCAAAAATGCACCTATAAATAAAGCACTTAAATGCACCCACCATAATCCTGCGGAGACCGGGATCTTGCCGTCTTCAAGGGCAAACTTGGCGGCATTAAGCAAGATAAAGTAACCCAGATATAAGGCGATGGCGGGCACCAACTTGGCAAACTTACCCTGGCGTGGATTAACCACACTGAGCGGCACCGCAATTAAGGTCAGCAACGGAATAGATAAGGGAATGGCCAAGCGCCACTGGAATTGCGACACAGCCTCATTGCTATCTTGTTTTAATAATTCAGAGGTGGGCACGGCTTCCAGCTTACGTCGCTTATGCTCTATGGCCTGGTCGCGAATTTGCACCTGATAACTGTCAAATTCGGTGCGTTGTAAATCAAGCCCCTGATCTTTTAATTCCACCCGTTGGCCTTGGCTTAAGATAAGCTGCTGTTCGCCCATTTTCATGCTCTTCTACCTGACCCATATCGGCGTAAACGATCAAGGATTTTTGCACATCTTCACCGCGCAGCAACTGGGCCACAAAAACGCGATTAAGCACCCGACCACCGTTATCTATGTTATGGATAAAAACCACGGCTTTTTCGTTACCGGTTTCCTGGAAGCGCCCGGCACGTAAAGCAGACAAACCGGCTTCAGCCTCGGCTCGCTCTTTCAACTGATACTCTTTTTCACTGGCCCAGGGCGCCAGATAAAGGGTCATGGCCCCGGCTAAGATGGCCAGCACGGTACTGGAGATTAAGGTCACCCGCACCACATACCATTCGCTGACGCCACAGGCCTTTAAAACCGTCATTTCGCTGTCGGCATACACTCGGCTATAAGCGAGAATAATACCTAGGAATATACTTAGAGGGAGAATCAAGGAAGCCAGTTGCGGCAACTTTAAGGCAACCACAGAAAGCACCAGTTTTGCTGGAATACTACCCTCAGAGGCATCGCCTAAAATGACAACGAATTTTTGACTCACAAATATCGTCATGAGGGTAACAAAAACAGCCACCTGCGACTTCAAAACTTCTGCGGTTAAGTATCTAAAAATCAGCAATGTGCGCCCCTAAAAACGTCGTGTTTCACTGGCATAGTGGGAAAATTTGAGTAAACTAGTTATTTTAGTCACTTTATTATATGTCAAGCGGATCAAATATCCTACCTAAGGCATGTAATTGTCTACACTTTAGTTTAGTGGATTGAGTAAAACGTAAATAGTTCACTGGCATATTATAAGTACTTACTCGGCCTGTTGCTGAACAACACGCCAGAAGTACCGATTATTCCTCTAATTAGGAGTCACAATGGAATTTAGCGTAAAGAGTGGAAGTCCAGAGAAACAGCGCAGTGCCTGTATCGTGGTGGGTGTTTATGAACCACGCCGATTATCACCCATAGGTGAGCAGCTGGACCAGATCAGCGAAGGCTATATTTCGAATCTTTTGCGTCGCGGCGACCTTGAAGGCAAGCCAGGCCAAACCCTGCTACTGCACCATGTACCTAACGTTTTAAGTGAGCGCGTACTTCTGGTTGGCTGTGGTAAAGAACGCGAACTTGATGACAAACAATACAAACAAATCATCTCCAAAACCATCAACACCCTGAACGAAACCGGGGCGATGGAAGCCGTTTGTTTCTTAACCGAGCAGCATGTTAAGGGCCGCGATACCTATTGGAAAGTGCGCCAGGCGGTAGAAACTACCCAGGATTGCCTGTACACCTTCAACGAATTAAAAAGCAAAAAGAGCGACCCGCGTCGACCGCTACGTAAAATCGTCTTCAACGTGCCAACTCGTCGCGAGTTGACCATAGGCGAAAGCGCCATCGAACATGGTCTGGCCATCGCTTCCGGTGCCAAACTATGTAAAGACGTGGCCAATATGCCGCCAAATATCTGTAATCCGCGTTATTTAGGTGAACAAGCCAAGTCGCTGGAAACCGAGTTCGACAAGGTTACGGTGAATCTGGTTGGCGAGAAAGAAATGGAAGAGCTGGGCATGCACTCATACCTGGCCGTAGGTCGCGGCAGCGCCAATGAATCTGTGATGTCGGTGATCCACTACAACGGTGGTGTTGAAGATGCGGCGCCTATCGTGCTTGTGGGTAAAGGCCTGACCTTCGACTCGGGCGGTATTTCTATCAAGCCGGGCGAAGGCATGGATGAAATGAAATACGATATGGGCGGCGCCGCCGGTGTTATCGGCACCATGCGCTCTATCGCCGAGATGAATCTACCCATTAATGTGATTGGCGTATTAGCCGGCTGTGAAAACATGCCGGGCAGCAATGCCTATCGCCCGGGTGACATTCTTACTACCATGTCGGGGCAAACCGTTGAGGTACTTAACACAGACGCCGAAGGCCGTTTGGTACTGTGTGACGCGCTGACCTATGTTGAAGCCTTCGACCCAGACACGGTTATCGATGTGGCCACCCTAACAGGCGCTTGTATTATCGCCTTAGGTGCCCATGCTACCGGTATGCTGTCAAACCACAACCCGCTGGCCCATGACCTGCTTAAAGCCGGTGAGCAAAGTGGCGACCGCGCTTGGCAGTTGCCATTGTGGGATGACTACCACGAGCAGCTGGACAGCCCATTTGCCGATTTCACCAACCTGGGTGGTCGTGCAGCCGGTACCATCACGGCGGCGTGTTTCTTGTCTAAATTCACCAAGAAATACAACTGGGCTCACCTGGATATCGCCGGTACGGCCTGGCGTAGTGGCGGCAAAAATAAGGGCGCAACCGGTCGTCCTGTGCCTATGCTGACCCAGTATTTGATTAATCGCGCTGGCGTTTCAGAAAACCCGCAAGATTAATCTTCCCGATTAATCAGCCTTAGTACTGTTAAGCCCCTTTTATAGGGGCTTATTCATTGATGCAAACTGCCGATTGTGGCAAAATTGGCGCATTAACGAGCCGCGTAGAGGACGCAATGCACGCGTTATTTTACCTGCTAGAAAATACCGATGAGCCGGACCATGACGTGCCGGCTCATTTTGATCTTGGTGCCCGCCTCGCAGCGGAGCAATACCGCCAGGGCAAAAGGGTATTTATTTTTGTTGATAACCGTGACGATGCGCACCTTATCGACCAACATTTATGGGCGTTTGACGCCGATAGTTTTGTGCCCCACAACCTTCAAGGCGAAGGCTCTCGTGGCGGCGCCGCCGTAGAAATTGGACAAACACCGCCGGTTGCCAAGCGCACTGTGCTAATTAATTTAGCCTCCACGGTGCCCGATTTTATACGCCGCTTCGACACCATTTTAGATTTTGTGCCCGCCGATGAGCGACGCAAACAAATGGCACGAGCAAAATACAAGCAGCTTCGCGATATTGGCGCGCAGCTAAGCACACAAAAAGTTTAGATAGAATTTAAAGGTCCTGGGCAATGGATAAAACCTACAATCCGCAAGATATTGAACAATCCCTCTATCAAGAGTGGGAAGAAAACGGCTACTTCAAACCAAGTGGCGAAGGCGATGCATACTCAATCATGATCCCACCACCGAACGTCACAGGTAGCCTGCATATGGGCCACGCGTTCCAAGACACCATCATGGATACCCTTATTCGCTTTAAGCGCATGCAGGGCAACAACACCCTATGGCAGGTAGGTACCGACCATGCCGGTATAGCCACGCAAATGGTTGTAGAGCGCAAGCTGGCCGCGGAAGAAGGTAAAACTCGCCATGACCTGGGCCGTGACGCCTTTATCGACAAGATCTGGGAATGGAAAGAGCAATCAGGTGGCACCATCACCAAGCAACTGCGTCGCCTTGGCGCCTCTGTTGATTGGGACCGTGAGCGTTTCACCATGGACGACGGTCTGTCGGAAGCGGTTAAAGAAGTTTTCGTTCGCTTGTACAAGGACGACCTGATCTACCGTGGTAAGCGCCTGGTTAACTGGGACCCGAAACTACACACCGCCATCTCTGACCTAGAAGTAGAGAACAAAGACAAGCAAGGCCATATGTGGAACCTGCGCTACCCGCTGGCGGATGGCGTTAAAACCCAAGATGGTAAAGACTATATCGTTGTTGCAACAACCCGTCCTGAAACCATGCTGGGCGACACAGGTGTTGCAGTAAACCCGGATGACGAGCGCTACCAGGACCTTATCGGTAAAGAAATTCTGCTTCCTATCGTCAACCGTCGCATTCCTATCGTTGCCGACGAGCACGCCGATATGGAAAAAGGCACGGGCTGTGTAAAAATCACCCCGGCACACGACTTCAACGATAACGAAGTGGGCAAGCGTCATCAGTTGCCTATGATCAACGTATTCGACAAGGATGCGGCGATTCTTAGCGAAGGTGAAACCTTCACCTTCGACGGCAAGCCTCTTGAGCTGGATGCACCTCTTCCAGAGCGTTTCCACGGCCTTGACCGTTTCGATGCCCGCACCAAGGTTGTTGAAGAGTTTGAGCAAGCCGGTCTGCTTGAAAAAATCGACGACCACAGCCTGACCGTACCTTACGGTGACCGCTCGGGCGTGATCATCGAGCCACTGCTTACAGACCAATGGTATGTGCGCGTTGCGCCTCTTGCTGAGCCTGCGATCAAAGCGGTTGAAGACGGCGATATCCAATTCGTTCCTAAGCAATACGAGAACATGTACTTCGCCTGGATGCGCGATATTCAAGACTGGTGTATCTCACGTCAGCTTTGGTGGGGTCACCGTATCCCGGCATGGTATGACAGCGAAGGTAACGTCTATGTTGGCCGTGATGAAGCAGAAGTGCGCCGCGACAACAACTTGAGCAATGACGTAACACTGACTCAAGACGATGACGTACTTGATACCTGGTTCTCATCGGCGCTATGGACCTTCTCGACACTGGGCTGGCCGAATAACCTTGAAGATCTAAAAGTATTCCACCCGTCTAATGTCCTGGTTACCGGCTTCGACATCATCTTCTTCTGGGTTGCGCGTATGATCATGATGACCATGCACTTCATCAAAGACGAAGACGGTAAAGCGCAAGTGCCATTTAAAACAGTTTACGTGACCGGTCTTATCCGTGATGAGAACGGCGACAAGATGTCAAAATCAAAAGGTAACGTGCTTGACCCGTTAGACATGATCGACGGTATCGATCTTGAAAGTCTGGTTACCAAGCGTACCGGCAACATGATGCAGCCGCAGCTGGCACAGAAGATTGAGGAAAACACCCGTAAGACATTCGCCGATGGCATTGAGCCGCACGGTACGGATGCGCTGCGCTTCACTCTGGCGGCCATGGCTTCAACCGGCCGTGATATCAACTGGGACATGAACCGTCTTGAGGGTTACCGTAACTTCTGTAACAAGCTTTGGAACGCCAGCCGTTACGTGCTGATGAATACCGAAGAGCAGGATTGTGGCTTTAACGATGCTGAGCGCGAATACTCGCTGGCGGATCGTTGGATCCAGGGTCAGTTCCAGCAAACGGTGAAAACCTTCACCGAGCACCTGGATAACTATCGTTTTGACCTAGCTGCCAATACCATCTATGAGTTCACTTGGAACCAGTTCTGTGACTGGTACTTAGAACTTACCAAGCCGGTATTATTCAAGGGTAACGAAGTACAGCAACGTGGTACGCGTCATACGCTGATCACCGTACTTGAAGGCCTGCTGCGCCTGATGCACCCATTGATGCCTTACATCACAGAAACCATCTGGAAGCGTGTAGCGCCAATCGCGGGTATGGAAGCCAATACCATCATGCTGCAAGCCTTCCCGCAGTTTGATGAGAGCAAGGTAGATGCAACGGCCATGGCCGACCTGGAGTGGCTGAAGCAATTCATCGTTGCCATTCGTAACATCCGCGGTGAGATGGACATCAGCCCAAGCAAGCCGCTGAATGTTCTACTTGCTCATGCAGGTGATGAAGATATTCGCCGTCTTGAGCAAAACCGTAATTTCTTAAGCTCGCTGGCGAAGCTTGAAGAAGTAACCGTACTTGCAAACGCCGATGAAGCTCCAGCCTGTGCCACGGCACTTGTTGGCCAACTTGAGATCATGATCCCTATGGCGGGTCTGATTGATGTTGACGCCGAGCTTGCCCGTATCGCCAAGCAGCTTGAAAAGGCGCAAAAAGGCTTAGAACAGGTTGAGAAAAAGCTAGCGAACGAGAAGTTCGTCAGCAACGCGCCTGAAGCGGTACTGGACAAAGAAAAGTCGAAACTGGCCGAGTACAGTGAAGCAAAAGCCAAACTGCTTGAGCAAAAAGCGAAAATCGAAAGCTTGTAATTGGCCTTTTGGTTAAGCCGAAAAACGCGAGCCCAGCTCGCGTTTTTTTATGGGCGAAGAAAAAGCTATTTCGCTTCTTGTTTTTTATTTTTACGGTTTGTCATTTTAGAGCTGAATTATTGGCTTATAGTTACTATCAAAGTGCATTGATTGATAAAGTAAAATAAATATGGCGGCAACAAAAGATACTGCGAACATCTTGAACATGACGACCGAGCCCCTGACTCAGACAATGAATGAGTATTTTGTTGTCGCACAGGACGCGCTCACCAGCACGGGTTTCCTGATCCAGTTATCTATAGTTCTAACCATCTATTTGTGCTCCTTTCTCATCGCCGCCAAGCTCCGCAGAAAGGTCACGCCCGTAAAAGAGCCCTCGGCAAGCCCAAGCCATGCATTGGAATTTGTAGTTAATAA
Source organism: Pseudoalteromonas sp. T1lg10 (assembly GCF_002964545.1). NCBI lineage: Bacteria > Pseudomonadati > Pseudomonadota > Gammaproteobacteria > Alteromonadales > Pseudoalteromonadaceae > Pseudoalteromonas > Pseudoalteromonas sp. T1lg10. The sequence goes on along the minus strand of NZ_PQBV01000004.1, from coordinate 432,235 downwards.
ACTACTGGCGGTGGTCTTTCCCATGCTCGCCATTTCATTTCTAACGCTGTCCTTACTCCTAGGGGAGCAATATGAGATTGATACCTGGTTAATCAATGCAGTGTTAATTATCGCCGTGCTGCTGTTTTTAAACACTGTTATTCGCGCCGTAGTAGACGGCGAACATATTGCCGCCTTTATGCGCTGGGTGGTGCTCCCCCTGGTGTTCCTGCATCTGGTAGGGATACTCCCGCATATTATCGCCGTGCTGGAAACAATCGCCATTACAGTAGGTAATGTTGAGGTGTCTTTTTATGGCATAGGCCGGGTATTGGTGTTTGGCGTGATCCTGTTTTGGCTCGGCAAGGCCTTTAGAATGACGGGCAAGAAGCTGATACGTAATCAAAAAAAGTTGGATGTCACCACCAAGGAAGTCTTCACCAAGGTGTTTGAAGTCGCCCTCTTCTGTGTTGGTTTTCTGCTGCTGCTCAACATTATGGGTATCAACCTTACGGCACTTGCGGTATTCGGGGGCGCCTTGGGTGTGGGCCTGGGGTTGGGCCTGCAAACGATTGCCTCAAATTTCATTTCCGGCATTATTATCCTGGTGGATCGCTCATTAACCATAGGCGACTTTATAGAACTAGAAGACGGCAGCAAGGGGTTTGTACGCGAGTTTCGCATGCGTTATACGGTGTTAGAAACCTATGACGGCAAAGACATACTGGTGCCCAATGAAAAGTTTATCAATTCCCTGATGACCAACTGGACCCACAAGGACCCCAAGCAGCGCTACCGCATTGATTTTAGTGTCGCCTATAAAACCGATATCAGGGCCATGTGCGAGATAATCAAAGAAGCCGTTGCCGAGCACCCTCAGGTTATCAGCGGCGAGGATATCCCCTTTGAAGAGCGTCCCGATTGTGAAATCGACTCATTCGGAGATTTTGGTGTGAATATGTTCGTCGAGTTCTGGATGTTCGGCATAGATGACGGCAAAAACCGTGTCGGTGGTGACCTGCTGCTGATCGTCTTTGAAACACTGCGAGAGCACAATATCGAGATCCCATTTCCACAAAGAGAAGTGCGCATACTCGACGACAACGCGCCGTCGATAAGAAATACAACGCCGAAATAAAGTACGTGCTGTGAGAACTTAATTTTACCTTATCACTCCTTGGGTGTTTCCAGGTAAAAACATAACGCGGCTTTCATATTGACCGTTTTCTTGCATCAATTGTTGAATAAATAAATTTCCGATCAAAGAGTTATCTGCGGAGAAGAAATCTTTGCTGAATCCATTCCAAGATTCATCTTCCGAGTAGGTGACACTAAAAGCACATATTGAATCACTGCATGCAATGTCACTGCTGTTGATACCTGGATAATTTGCTTGGTTGCTGTAGAGGCTCTCATTGAGCTTTTGTTCTGCGAGGTAACTTTCTGGTTTGTTTTTATTTAGAGATAGTTTCTCCAAAAAAGTAGGGAAATCATTTGCTCTCAAAACCCAGGATATTTGTTGCGCCTTAGCATTACCTGTATTTTTATCGAAAATATGCTCTTGAATATCTAGACCTGGAATCAGAATGCATTGATTTTCAGGCGATAATTCTTCACATAATTCTTTTTTTATATCCGCAGGCTTATGACTCTGTGCAGTTTCTTTGTGACGAGTTTCGACAGTTGAGTCAGCTTGCGTATTATCCGTTAAGACGCTGGATTTTGATTGCTCATTTTTGATATCAATAGCTGTGCTGGGGCTTTCTAATAATGCAGGCTCTGATGACCTCTGGCCCAGAACATAAGCGCCAAATAAAGCTAACATCAAGGCTAAAATAACTAAATTTTTTATCATTTTTATTTCCCTAATAAAGCTCAAAAATGAGCCTTCCTTTTTATCTTCTTGACTGGATTTTTTATTCTTACATTTAATTATGCGGAAATTGAATTGTTCTAACACATCCCCACAACAATCTACATTAAATCGCAGTACATTTCCCCATGGCATTAACTTTTTGTATCGGCACAAAAAAACGCGAGCCTAAGCTCGCGTTCTTGTTATCCCATCTAAAATCTTAGTGACCTAGGATTGAAACAATTTCTCGGGTATTTTTAATTAAGCGAATAATGCGGTTATCCACTTCAATTGAAATAACACCATCATGGCCATGGGTATCGATCACTCGACCACGGCGATAAATATCATAATCAAGAATGTCACCCTGGCGATATTTTTTGTGCCAACCCGGAGGCAATGAGCCGCCATTATCGACTTTCTTTTGCAGACCAGGTGGTAGAGAGCCTTTGCCTTTACCCTTGTCATGATGTTCTTTGGCGTTCGCCATTCCCGTCACTAGGCTAAGGCCGATTACGGCAACACATAAGTAGGTCTTCATACCAATATCCCTTTTATTTTTTTTTAGCCTAACAATGTTTAATGAACAGACCATGAAGCGCCAAGCCAGAAGAACGGCTCCCATAAAAAAAGCCAAGCAAATGCTTGGCTTTTCGTATCAGAGTTTCAACAAGGCTTAGAAGCTGTAGTTGTACTGAGCACCGAATAGGTAGGCATTACCTTCGGATTCAAAGCCCCATTGCTGACCAAGCGAATCGCTCTCAACAAAGTCCTGTTTCTTACCACGGATAATGCTGGCGCCCAAGTCAACACTTGAAGCTTCATCCAGCTGCCACTCGGCGCCGAATGAGAACCAGAAACGGTCTGTATCCGGGATAGAAATAGACAGGTGCTGTTGTGATACAGGTGACTCGTCAAAGGCTAAACCGGCACGCAATTTCCACTGCTCATTTAGCTGGTAATCGCCACCTACAGAAACACGAATTGAATCGGAGAAGTCTTCCTGCTTAGCAAACACAGGCTGATCAATGCCTGGTACAAAGGCTTCCAGCTTGTCGAAGCTGCTCCAGCCGGTCCATACCATACTGTAGTGCAGGCCGTATTCTTCGGTTAGTTGGTGTGAACCGGATAACTCGGCGATCGCCGGCAAAGTTAGCTCTAGTGAGCCAGGTAGGCTCTGCCCTGCTAAAGCACCAGGATAACCAATTGGCAACTGATTGCTATATTCGCCGTCAAAGGTCAAGTCGGTTTCGCTACGGTAATGGAAACCTAAGCGGTTATTTTCATCCAGGCTGTAAGCCACACCCAGGTTCCAACCAAAACCTGTGTCATCACCCTCAAGGTGCGCCGCTTCAAGGCTGGCATAATCGCCAGCAACATTTCCCGCGGTACGCTTAACCTTAGCATCGGCATAAATATGGTTGACGCCCAGGGCCAGGGTCCAGGCCTCATCAAGCTGATAAGCAACTGATACATTGGTGTTAATGGTCACGATTTCGGTTTCACCGGCAATTTGACCGGCGGCATAATCTTCAGCAAACTCGGTAGACAGGCCGAAGTTTGAGAATACGCCAAAGCCCAAGCTAACCTTCTCGTTCAGCGGCATAGTAAAGTAGCCCGCCGGGATCACTGCGCTTGGAGCGATACTGCTGTCATCAAGTACATCGGCGTCAAGGCCATTGTTGGTGCTTTCACCTTCAAGGCTTACGTCCGGCTTTACATACATGGCGGCAATGCTTAGCTGCGCCTTATCGAACTGCGACATAAGCGCTGGGTTGCGAGCAACCACAGAAGCGTCATCTGCAACCGCCGCTTCACCGGCGTAGGCACGGCCCAGGCCTGATACATTCTGCTCTGCCAACTGGAAGGCAGCGGCAAAAGATTCAGTTGATAATAGCGCCAATGATGCCGCTAAAAGGGTCTTTTTAAATTGCATACTTCATTCTCATTGTTATTTATTTAACCGGCACACAGTACATTATTCAATGATAAAAATCTGTTAATTATGGTTAACAACGCGTAATTTAGGTGCGTAATTGAGCATTTTTGCAACCAAATTAACACTGGTATGTCCTCACAAATACCACTTGATAACAATTCTCATTTGTATTGACTAAATAAACCAAGGGGTTACACTGATGCCATGATCAATTTCCCGAGCTGACTATGCCTTACGTTATTGCCCTTATCGGCGCGGCCTTTTTATTATGCACCATCGGCGTCTATGCCTTTTTATGCGCCAGTTATTGTGCTTGCACGCTCCACGGACAAAGCGATAACCCCATAGGCAGGTATTGGCTGCTAGCCATGCTGAGTCAGCTAGCTAGTTTAGGGTGTTGTGTCCTGGCTCTACATAGCCACTTAGGATCTCTGTTGTGGTTTTCTCTGGTCGCCTGTTGCTTAGCTGGCGCCTGGCTTAGGGTTAAGCTGAAAACTCGACTGAGTGCGCGGATAAAAGCCCAAGTTAAGGCCATTTATACGCCAAGGACTTCTGAAGTTTATAGAAAAGAATTGGCACAAGGACATCGGCTGATGTTATAGGCGAGGTGTAGGTCGATGCTCTGCGTCGACAAAATGAGGTGATGTGCCCTTTTGTCGGGATAAACCCCGACCTACAACGGCCTGTAGGTCGGTGCTCTGCGCCGACAAGGAGAGATGATGTGCCCTTTTGTCGGCTGTAGGTCGATGCTCTGCGTCGACAAATTTAACCAATTTTATTCCTTTGTCGGCCTAAAGGCCGACCTACAATAGAGAAAAGTGGCTAAACCACCTTTACTCTTGGAAGTAGGTGCCCCAGCCATCGTATTCGACCTGGTTTTGCTCGGCGATGGCCGCCAGCTTATCTACGTCTTCCATGATAGCATCTGTGTTAAGTTCACACTCAACCACTACATCAAAGCCCCAAATGGTACCGCCTTCTTCAAGTTCCAGCTCAGCCGGCTCTTCTACATCATAACCCAGTTTAAAGGCGGCCAAGGCGGCATTCTCCAGCGAGGCAAAGTCTTCACACACAAAGTGGTGCTCAACTTCATACAGGAGTTCAGGGTTGGAGCCGTCTTCAAGTAGAGACTCAACAATTTCTTCGCTTATTTCGCGCCAGTTTTCCATTTAGTTTCTCTCATTTAATTGTGTCAGCGTTTCGTTCATCACCTCATGGAAGTGATCGGCATATTGGCGAACACTCATGGATGCGTCTAACAGCTGTGGTGCTAACATTTTGATGTAGATAGTACCATTATCCCAGCGGTTTAACTTAATACATTTATGGGTATCACTCATCACCACGGGGATCACAGGAATATTGGCATTGGCGGCGGTATGAAAAGCGCCAGTTTTAAAGGGCAGCAGGCCACGACCATAGCTGCGTGTGCCTTCGGGAAACATCCACAGAGACAAACCGCCCTTTTTAAGCTTTTCCGTAGTCTTAGTAATGGTCGCCATGGCTTTTTTACGGTTACCACGGTCGATAAGGATATTGCCCGAGAGCCAGTACAGCTGACCAAAGAAGGGGATCCACTTGAGGCTCTTTTTACCCAAGCTTACCGTATTGCGCTGCAAAGCCCCCGGCAAGAAGAAAATATCATAGTTATTTTGATGGTTGGCGATATACACAGCCGGCTCGCCACTGATGATGGACTCGTCTTTTTCGATCACTAGTTTAACGCCAAATATACGTGACATCGACGCATACCAACTACCTATCACCCGCACGTTATCACCATGAAACGGACGCACCAGGCACAACAAAAAACCTGCAATAAAACTACAAGGAATAAATACAGCAATCACCAACAAGCGTAACAATGCCAGCACAATTAACTCCAACTTTCGAGATTGGCCGGCATTATACATAGGCTGATTTATTTTAGCGAACACTTGTACGCCGCTTTTTATTATCTCGCTGCAGCCAATATACCCAGGGCCCATATTACCTTAGCGCCTTTGTAAACATAGCACAGGCCGGCCCTGGTCGCTGCCTATACATGACTGCTTAGGTTGCAGTTTTTATTGGTTAATATCCCACCTTTAGCACCTCAATTGGCTACACTTGAGTAATTACACTTTCTTGCTTCATCTATGACCGCTGTTGGATGTTGTCCAGATTTTGATTACTAAAAAGGAACCCAAAATGACTAAGTGTCCCGTAATGCACGGCGGTCTGACCCATAACGCCGAGGCCAACACAGCTTGGTGGCCAACTACCCTCAATCTCGACATACTTCACCAGCACGATGGTAAATCCAACCCCTATGGCAAGGACTTCGACTACGGCGCAGAGTTTTTAAAGCTGGATCTCGAAGCGGTCAAGCAAGACCTTAAAGCCCTTATGGTCCATAGCCAGCCTTGGTGGCCGGCAGATTGGGGACATTATGGCGGCTTGATGATCCGCATGGCCTGGCATGCGGCTGGCACTTACCGCATTGCCGATGGCCGTGGCGGCGCCGGCACAGGCAATCAACGCTTTGCCCCACTTAATTCCTGGCCGGATAACACCAACCTCGACAAGGCCCGGCGTCTGCTCTGGCCTATTAAGAGAAATACGGCAACCGTTTATCCTGGGCCGACTTGATCATTCTTGCCGGCAATATGGCCTATGAGTCCATGGGCTTAAAAACCTTTGGTTTTGCCGGCGGTCGCGAAGATATCTGGCACCCGGAAAAAGACGTCTATTGGGGCGCAGAAAAGGAATGGCTGGCGCCAAGTGATGCACGCTACCAAGATGTTGCTCAGCCCGAGACCATGGAAAACCCCTTAGCGGCGGTACAAATGGGGCTTATCTATGTCAATCCCGAAGGGGTCAACGGCCAGCCGGATCCGCTGAAAACCGCGGCACAAGTGCGTGAAACCTTCGCCCGCATGGCCATGAATGATGAAGAAACCGCGGCGCTTACCGTAGGTGGCCACACCGTAGGTAAGGCGCATGGTAACGGCGATGCCAACCAATTAGGGCCCGAGCCCGAAGCCGCCGATATCAGCGAACAAGGACTAGGTTGGAATAACCATACTCAGCGCGGTATCGGTGCCGATACGGTCACCTCGGGCTTGGAAGGCGCCTGGACCAGCCACCCTACCCGTTGGGACAACGGCTATTGTTATTTGCTGTTGAACTATGAGTGGGAGTCGAAAAAAAGCCCGGCCGGCGCCTGGCAGTGGGAACCTATCAATATTAAAGAAGAAGACAAACCCGTCGATGCCGAAGACCCCAGCATTCGCCACAACCCGATTATGACAGACGCGGATATGGCGATGAAGATGGACCCCAGTTATCGTCAGATCATTGAGCGCTTCGCCAAGGACTTTGACTACTTCAGCCAGGTTTTCGCTCGCGCCTGGTTTAAGCTAACACACAGGGATCTCGGCCCCAAAGCCCGTTATTTAGGCGCCGATGTGCCCCATGAGGATCTGATCTGGCAAGATCCCATCCCCGCGGTGAATTACATTCTTAGCAATCATGAAATAGATGAGCTTAAGGTCAAGCTGCTCGATTGTGGTATCAGTCACAGCGACTTGATCACCACCGCCTGGGACAGCGCCCGCACCTATCGCGGCTCAGACCATCGCGGCGGCGCCAACGGTGCCCGCATTCGCTTAGCACCACAAAAGCATTGGCCGGGCAACGAGCCGGCACGCCTTGAGCGTGTTCTAGAAGCACTGGAAAAATTACAAAAAGAGCTGAGTAAACCCATCAGTCTGGCTGATTTAATCGTGCTTGGCGGCTGTGCAGCGGTGGAGCAAGCAGCCCATGCCGCTGGCGTTGCCACCAGCGTGCCCTTCTCGCCGGGTCGCGGCGATGCAAGTATTGAAATGACGGACGTAGAGTCCTTTGCGCCCTTAGAGCCCATAGCCGATGGCTTTCGCAACTGGTTAAAACAGGACTATGCGGTGTCCGCCGAGGAGCTGCTGCTCGACCGTGCCCAACTTATGGGCCTGACGGCACCACAAATGACGGCGCTGGTCGGCGGTATGCGCGTACTCGGCGCCAACTACGGCGGCAGCGAACATGGCGTCTTTACCAGCAGCGTGGGCGTTTTAAGCAATGACTTCTTTGTTCACCTCACCGATATGGCCTATCGTTGGCAGCCGCGCAGCGACGGCCTTTACGATCTGGTTGACCGCGAAACCGAGGTAGCCAAATGGACGGCGACCCGGGTCGATTTGATCTTTGGCTCCAACTCGGTGCTGCGCGCCTACGCGGAGTTTTACGCTCAGGACGATAACAAACACCGCTTTGTGCACGATTTTATCAAGGCCTGGTGCCAGGTAATGGATGCAGACCGCTTTGATTTGTGAGGTGTTTGCTTAGGCTTTTGTATAGGCATAAAAAGAGGGTCTAGAGAGTGAGGCCCTCTTCTTACCTAAGTGGCTAGCAAGATTATCTGCTTAAACTAGCTTTGGTTATTAGCTTGAACTCTAGACCTGCAGACTTTCTACTTCTTGTTTCATAACGATTTGGAAAATAATCAAAAAAATCAGAAAGTTTTCCTAAAGAGTAGTTTCTGGGGTCAAAGTCTGGTTTTAGCCGTTTTATATAACTACCAACTTCGCCAAGTTTTGCCCAACCTGACTCGTCCCGATAATTTTGCCAAGCGTGGTGCATTAATTGCCAAAGCTCTTTATCAACTTCGTTATTTATAGGTTTTTTCTGAGACTTAAGAACGGTATCAGGCTCTAAGTTTTCTATGCTGACAAAATCATCACAAGCATTTTTAAATGAGATTGGTGTGGTTGACTTCCCCACTCCAATAACTTGGATTTCAGCCTCTCTCAAACGCGTTGCTAAACTTGTAAAATCACTATCACTGGAGACTAAAGCAAAAGCGTCAAAGCGATCGCTATACAACAAGTCCATCGCATCGATAATCATTAACGCATCCGTAGAATTCTTACCTGTTGTATATGAAAACTGCTGTCTGGGCTGAATCGCCAATTCATTTAGAGGTTTCTTCCAGTTTTTAAGCTGGTCGCTAGAAAAGTCTCCAAAGGCTCTTTTCACGACAATTTGCCCATAGCTTGATAGCTCATTGATCACCAAGTTAAGTTTGCAATGTTGAGTATTTTCAGAGTCTATTAAAACGGCAATTCTCTTATTTTCCATAACGATAAATGAAATCCTTTCTACTACTAGATAACAAAAACTCGTTCCAATATATGCCTCAATAATAAAGAACTCAAGCCATGTTAATTATATTAATGAGGACAAAACAAACCATTTACCGGTTCATATCATGAAACACCTTAAAGAATTCAGGATAATAAATATCGCCAATAAAAAAGAGGGCTACTGCCCTCTTTTTTATTCTTCCGTGGCTTCCACCACTTCCGGCTCTGTTGTATTGCCTGTGAGCTCTATTTCACAGCCATCTACTCTTTGTAAACCTCGGGGCAGTTTATTACCTCGGCGGCCTCGCTCACCATGATAGTGCTCTAAATCGCTTGGTTTTAGCGTCAGCTTGCGCTTACCGGCGAGCAGGGTCACGCTAGCCCCCTCGGGCACCACGGCCAGCAATTTCACAAATTCCTCACGGGCCTGTACCTTGGCGCTTGGGATGGAAATAATCTTATTGCCCTTACCCTTGGCCAGCTTAGGAAGATCCCTTAGTGGGAACAACAGCATGCGACCCTCGCTGGATATCGCCATACAATAGTCGCTGGCAATATTGCCGACGGCTATAGGCTGCAGCAGTAAACCACCTTTAGGAATGCTTACCAGGGCCTTACCGTTTTTGTTTTTACTGACCAGATCGTTAAATTCGGCGACAAAACCATAACCGGCATCGCTGGCCATCAGCAGCATCTGCTCGTTATCGGCCATGACAGCATGCTCAAGAGTTGCCCCTGCGGCAATATTAAAGCGCCCGGTCATGGGCTCACCCTGACTGCGCGCGGACGGCAGACTGTGGGCGTCAGTGGCAAAGGCGCGACCGCTGGAGTCAAGGAACACCGCGGGCTGGTTACTCCTGCCCTTGGCGCTGGCCTTAAATTTATCGCCGGAGCGATAACTCAAGCCTTCGGCATCTACATCATGGCCCTTGGCCACACGGGCCCAGCCTTTTTCAGAAAGCACCACGGTTACCGACTCGGAAGGAATAAGATCCTTCTCGCTCAGCGCCTTGGCTTCTTCACGCTCAACCACGGGCGAGCGACGTTCGTCACCGTACAGCTCTGCCGCTTCCTGAATTTCTTTTTTCATCAGCGTCGACATGCGGCGCTCCGAGCCCAAGGTCAGCTCTAATTTGTCACGCTCTTTGGCCAGCTCATCCTGCTCACCACGGATTTTCATTTCTTCTAGCTTGGCCAAATGACGAAGTTTTAAGTCTAAAATGGCTTCGGCTTGCGTTTCCGTTAACGCAAAACGCTCCATTAATACCGGCTTAGGCTCATCCTCGTTACGGATAATGGCGATCACTTCATCAATATTGAGGAAGGCAATCATCAAACCTTCAAGTATATGCAGACGCGCCAAGACCTTATCGAGGCGATACTGAAGACGGCGACGCACGGTATCACGGCGGAACTCTAGCCACTCAGCCAAGATGCTGCGCAAGTCTTTAACCTGAGGACGACCATCCAGGCCTATCATATTGAGGTTAACGCGATAGTTTTTCTCAAGATCCGTGGTCGCGAACAGATGCGCCATCAGCGGCTCGACCTTGATGCGATTCGAACGCGGCACCACGACTATGCGGGTCGGGTTTTCATGATCCGACTCGTCGCGTAAATCCGCCACCATGGGCAGCTTTTTCGCCGTCATCTGATTGGCGATTTGCTCCAACACCTTGGCACCCGAACACTGATGCGGCAGCGCGGTGATCACTACCTCGCCTTGCTCCACATGGTACTTGGCACGCATTTTTAGCGAACCACGACCTGTGGTGTACATCTTCTCGATGTCCGCTTGCGGGGTAATAATTTCCGCTTCGGTGGGATAATCCGGCGCCTTCACCAGCTGTAACAGCTCGGCTAATTCGGCTTTTGGTTTATCAAGCAATAGACAACAGGCCTCAGCCAACTCACGCACATTATGAGGGGGAATATCCGTGGCCATACCAACGGCGATACCTGTCACCCCGTTCAATAGAATGTGCGGTAAACGAGCCGGTAACACCTGGGGCTCTTTCATGGTGCCGTCAAAGTTCGGCGTCCAGTCTACCGTGCCCTGGCCTAGCTCTTTAAGCAGCACCTCGGAGAATTTAGACAAACGCGCTTCGGTATAACGCATGGCGGCGAAGGACTTGGGATCGTCCGCTGCACCCCAGTTACCCTGACCATCTACCAGTGGGTAGCGGTAAGAAAACGGCTGTGCCATCAATACCATGGCTTCATAACAGGCGCTATCACCATGAGGGTGATACTTACCTAAAACGTCACCCACGGTACGGGCAGATTTCTTATATTTTGCCGCCGCAGACAAGCCCAGTTCGCTCATCGCATAAACGATACGGCGCTGTACCGGCTTCAGGCCATCGCCAATATGCGGCAAGGCACGGTCCATGATCACGTACATGGAATAGTTAAGGTAAGCGTCTTCGGTAAAACGCCCCATAGTAAGCTGCTCTATGCCTTGTTGTGACAAGGTCGTTGTTTGTGTCATTGCTCGTTATCCAAACTTACTTTTTATTATATTGCACACGGTAGATGGCATTGGCGTAATCGTCGGAGACCAGCAGGCTGCCATCGGGCATTTGCACCATGGCCACCGGGCGACCATAGGTTTGCTCATTTTCCATAAAGCCGGTGATAAATGGCGTATATCCGGTCACCTTATCACCCTCAATAGTGGCGACCATCACTCGGTAACCCGCTTTTTTACTGCGATTCCACGAGCCGTGCTCGGCCACAAATAACTGGTTTTTAAATTTGGCCGGGAACTGCTCACCGGTGTAGAAATGAATGCCCAACGGCGCCACATGGGCACCCAAATTAAGGGCCGGCTGCACATAATCGCTCATGTTTTTGCCCTTGCCGAATTCAGGATCGGCAATGGTGCCACCGTGAAAATACGGGAAGCCAAAATGTTGTCCGGGCTCGGTGAGCACATTGATCTCACAGGGCGGGATATCATCGCCCATCATGTCGCGGCCATTGTCACTAAACCAGAGGTTACCGGTTGTCGGGTGGTAATCAAAACCCACCGAATTACGTACGCCCTTGGCGATGGTGGTCACTTCTTTGCTCTTTAAGTCCAGCGAATAAAGCAAACCAAATTCCGGGTCTTCGGCGCAGACATTACAAGGCACACCAACCGGAATGATTAAATCACCCTGGGGGGAAAAGCGAATAAATTTCCAGCCATGATGGCGTTTATTGGGAAGCTGGTCGAATACCACTTCCATTTCGGCCTTATCCAGCTTGGTGTCTATGTCTTTAAAGCGCACGATGCGCTCCACTTCGGCGACATATAAATCGCCGTCCTTAAAGGCAATGCCTGAAGGTAAATTCAAGCCCTTGGCTATCAATACCTGGCGCTCCGCCCGACCATCTTTATCCGCATCGATTAACGCGTGTACCTTGCCGGCTTTGCGCGAGCCCGCATAGACGATGCCGCTATCTGATAACGCCAGCTGACGGGCATTATCTACGTTTAAGGCATATGGCTTGATACTAAAGCCTTCGGGGAGCGATAGGCGCTCGGTAATGTCCGTGGCCTGGGCACTGCTCACAAAGGCCAAACCCATTAGCGTGCTTAAAATTTTCTTACCCATGGAAACCTCTCTCTGTTTATTGGCGCCGCAGCACGGCGCCCAGATTGCTGTTATCTACAGTTAAACTTCTTACTGTTCGACTTTTTACAGTTCTACTTCGGCCTTGTCGCCATGGTTTTCCAACCACTGGCGGCGATCGCCTGAGCGCTTTTTCGCCAACAGCATGTCCATTACTTCTTCGGTCTGCTCCGGCTCGTCCAAGGTTAACTGCACCAAGCGACGGGTATTGGGATCCATGGTTGTTTCACGAAGTTGCAACGGGTTCATTTCACCCAAACCTTTAAAGCGCTGCACGTTCACCTTGCCGCGCTTTTTCTCTGCTTCGATACGATCCAGGATCCCGGTTTTTTCATCTTCATCAAGGGCATAGAAGACCTCTTTACCCACATCAATTCGATACAGCGGTGGCATGGCCACATACACATGGCCCTGGCGCACCAGAGATGGGAAATGCTTTACAAACAGCGCACACAGCAAGGTGGCGATATGCAGTCCGTCGGAGTCCGCATCGGCCAAAATACACACCTTGCCATAGCGCAGCGAGCTTAAGTCTTCACTGTCTGGATCTATACCCAGAGCTACGGAAATATCATGCACCTCTTGGGATGCCAGTATCTGTCCCGACTCCACTTCCCAGGTGTTCAGTATCTTACCGCGCAGCGGCATGATCGCCTGAAAGTCTCTATCACGAGCCTGTTTAGCGGAGCCGCCCGCCGAGTCACCTTCCACTAGGAAGATCTCGGTGCGCTCTATCTCGCTGCTGCTACAGTCGGTGAGCTTACCCGGTAATGCCGGTCCCTGGGTGACCTTTTTACGCACCACTTTTTTCGCCGCGCGCATACGGCGCTGGGCATTACTGATGCATAGCTCGGCCAAGAGCTCGGCCACGTCTGTATGTTCGTTCAACCACAGGCTAAAGGAGTCTTTTACCACGCCGGAAACAAAGGCCGCACATTGGCGCGACGATAGTTTTTCTTTGGTTTGCCCAGCAAATTGTGGGTCCTGCATCTTAACCGACAACACGTAGGAACACTTATCCCAGATATCTTCCGGAGTTAGGCGTACGCCTCGTGGTAAAAGGTTACGAAACTCACAAAACTCGCGCATGGCCTCAAGCAGACCCTGGCGCAAACCATTAACATGAGTACCGCCCTGAGCGGTGGGGATCAGGTTTACATAACTTTCGGTAATAGACTCACCGCCTTCCGGCAGCCAGAGCAAGGCCCAGTCTACCCCTTCTGTATTACCGCTGAATTCGCCGGTAAAGGGCTGTTGTGGCAGGGTTTCATAGCCCTTTGTGGCGTCCTTGATATAGTCCTGAAGGCCGGCCTCGTAGAACCACTCTTGAGTTTCCTTGGTTTGCTTATTAATAAAGCGAATGCGCAGACCCGGGCACAGTACCGCCTTGGCCTTAAGCACATGGTTTAATTTGGTCAGTGAGAAGTTGGCCGAGTCGAAATAAGAGGCGTCGGGCCAAAAGCGCACTGAAGTGCCGGTATTGCGCTTACCCACTGTGCCCGTCACTTGCAGGTCTTGTACCTTATCACCATTGGCAAAGGCAATATCATACACCTGGCCATCGCGGCGCACCGTGACTTCAACTCGGGTCGATAAGGCGTTCACCACGGAAATACCCACACCGTGCAAACCACCGGAGAACTGGTAGTTTTTATTGGAGAATTTACCACCGGCGTGCAACTTGGTGAGGATCAGCTCAACCCCGGGGATCCCTTCTTCCGGGTGAATATCAACCGGCATACCCCGGCCATCATCGATAACCTCAAGGGAATTATCTTCATGGAGGATCACATCCACCTTACTGGCATGGCCGGCCAGGGCTTCATCGACACTGTTGTCGATCACTTCTTGGCCCAGGTGATTAGGACGGGTGGTATCTGTATACATGCCCGGACGGCGTTTTACCGGATCCAGACCATTTAATACTTCAATTGCTTCGGCGTTATAGTTCTGCTGGCTCATATTTTTATTCGTTAACAGCCTATGTGGTTAGGGTGATATTTAAGAATCGCGTAATGGCGCCAAAATAGCGCTCAAATCCTACAAAGCGGTGCTCGCCGCCGGGTTCAACAACCTGTTGGCAGGCTTGGTAGTAGTCTACGGCCTGCCTATAGGGTAACACTTCATCACCTTGTTGTTGTAACAAAAACAATAGCTCGGGGGAAGTTAATTGCTCTAAATAAAGTTCGTCCAGCGCGTGTAAGTGTGTTTTATCCAACTGGTAGTGATAATCCTGATAAGGATTGTATTGCGGCCCTAAATACTCACTAAACCGACGCGCCGGGTGCACCGCAGGATTGACCACCACCGCAGGCAAGCCATGAGTTTGCGATAAGTAGGTGGCATAAAAGCCGCCCAAGGAGCTGCCAATTAAGGCGGTGTCTTGATCAAGATGCTCTTCAAGCTGAGCGATGGCAGTTCTTGGGTCGTGACTTAAACGTGGCACCAGATATTGTCCGGACCAGGTCGCCAGATATTCGCCTAATTGCATCGCCTTTTGCGACAGCTCCGAGCTATTGAAGCCATGGATATAGATTAATTTGCTAGCCATACTACCTGAGTCTTAAGTAATCCATCCTGCGCCACCCGCAGACGGCGATAGGCCGGGCCCATGCTTTGTTGCTGCCAGTCCTGGGTGTGCTTGGTAAATTGAATCGACGTGGCCGGTGTGCCGTATATGGTCACCCCTTCATAAACGCGCTCATACTCGTTATGGGCATGGCCGTGCAACAGGGCCTGAACCTGAGGATACTCGCTGAGTAACTCCAACAGTTGAGCGCCATTTTCCAGGATATGTTTGTCGATATAACCGCGCACCGGCAAGGGATGATGGTGACCGATTAAAATATGCGGGGCGTCGCTCTCGGCCAGCGTTTCTTTAATCTCTTGCAGGTGCGACTTGCTCACCCACCCCGCTGGCGTGGTGCCCTTGGTATTGATCAAAAGCAGTTGGGCGTAAGGGTGATTTATACGCTTACAGGCCTGGATTTGCCCTTGGCTTATGGTGTGCAAATGGGTTAATTCATCGTGATTGCCGGGCACCCAGAATACCGGGCAGGTCAGTGGGCTCTGTGCCACCAGTTCGGCAAACAATTGATACGACTCAGGCGTGTGGTCCTGAGTAAGGTCGCCACCAAAGACCACAAAATCAAATTCCTCTTCGGCCATGGCCGCCAGGGTTTTCGTCAGATGCTCGGCGCAATTGACATTAAAGTATTCACCGTTTTTATCGGCAAACACATGGCTGTCGGTAAAGTGACCGAAATGCAGCGGCTTGGCCGCGCTGATAAGATGTTCTTTAAACCAGATCACTGCCACAATCCCAATCCAATACCGCTTCGCCGTGCGAAATACAAAATGTCAGCCAGTCGTGTAAAAACGCATTGACCTGATACTTTTCATCTTTTTGATGCATGTTTGCATTGGGGTAGCCATAGGTCGGCTTAATGCGGCTGTGGTAATCCGGGTGCACCACTTCGGCCACCCGGGCATCGTGATAGATGCGCACATTCATCGGCGGCGTAAACATACCGGCGATAGCGCCACGCACCTGAGTAATACAAATATCCGTGGTGTACTTAGCCGTCTGCTCTATGTCCACTTGGTAGCGCTCATGACGAATATCCAACAAGCGCGACGCACCCCGGCTTTGCTGCTCGGGGAGTATACGCAGCACATTGGCATAATTGCGCTCACATAGAGTGAGATACTTGGGTAATGATTGTATATACCCGGCTTTTCTTTGTACCGTCACGGTTTATTCCACTGCTCTAATATACGTTGCTCATTCAGTGCCAGCCATTGCAGGCTGATCACGGTCGCGGCGTTATCTATTTCACCACTGCTTAAGCGGGCCAGGGCGTCATCCAGGTCCAACACATGCACCTTGATATCTTCGCCCTCATGATCCAAACCGAAAATTCCGCCGGCTTCACTAAGATCTGTTTGCGCCAAATATAAATACAGGCGCTCGCTGGTGCCTCCTGGGCTGGATAAATACGAGAGCATAAATTCCAGTTCGCCAAGCTCCAGTCCGGCTTCTTCCTGTGCTTCTTTGCGCACCACGGCTTGATAATCTTCGCTGCCATCGGCCATGCCGGCAATACATTCGAGTAACCAGGGGCTGTCTTTACTGTTCATGGCGGCGATACGGATCTGCTCAACCAATAGCACCTGACGACTGCGGGGATCATAGGGTAAGACCGCCACCGCATGACCCCGTTCAAATATTTCCCGCTCTATGGTATCGCTGCGACCGCCGGCAAAGAGGGCATGGTTAAATCGGTACTTATCCACTTTAAAGAAGCCATCGAAGACTCTTTCGGTGCTTTCAATCTGCACGTCCTGGTTTTTAAAACTACTGATTTTATTCATATAAAACAGACCGATTACGTTAAGTCACAAAAACAAGAATAAACGATACCGTTTACCCTTCCTCAAAATATAAATTCTGTTACACTTAAGCATATATTATTTACGCTTTTGCTTTTCAATATCGTGCCCAAACACGATAACATGCAGATAATTCGCAATATATTCCTAAGGACTGTACTGATAATGAAAAAGACACTGTTAACGACATTGCTAGCGCTTAGCTTTAGCTCTTACAGTCATGCTGAAGACCTGCTCCAGGTTTATCAAATTGCTCTTGAAAATGATCCCGTGGTTCTTAAAGCCAAGGCCAATGCCGAAGCGCAACAGCATAACACAGACCGTGCCTTAAGCGCCTTGTTGCCGCAAGTCGACTTCTCTATGGGCTACAGCAAGACCGACAGTGACGGTTACGATATCGACACAGATTCGGGCCAGTTAATGTCTCTTGATACCGAGCGCGATACTTTTTCTCGTCAGATCAGCCTTAACCAAGCCATTTTCAATTTGAATGCATGGCGTTCATTGGATATCGCCGACAAGCAAGCGCTGCAACAGCAAACCGTTTACGACCTGGCACAACAAGCCCTGATCGTGCGTGTATCGCAAGGCTACTTTAATGTGCTTAGCGCCATCGATACCCTTGAGTTTGTGCAAGCGGAAAAACGCGCCATTGAGCGTCAGTTAGAGCAAACCAAGCAACGTTTTGCCGTGGGTCTTACGGCTATTACCGATGTCCACGAAGCACAGGCACAGTTTGATAACTCGGTAGCCCGTGAAATCGTCGCCACCAATGATGTGGAAACAGCCCGTGAGCAACTGCGTGAAATCACAGGTAAATACCATGCCAAGTTGGATACGCTAGACACAGAGACCTTCTCGACCGTAAAGCCAACCAAGCAAAACATCGATTTCGTTGAGCTGGCCAAGCAAAACAACTTAGAGTTACAAGTGTCTAAGGCCACAGTTGATATCGCCAAGCAGCAGATCGATCTGGCGCAAGCCGGTCACTATCCAACACTGTTTTTGAACGCGTCTTACGGCGATTCATTAACCGATACTGAGATCAACACCATGGGCACCACCTTTAACCGTGATCATGTGCCCCGTGAAGATCAAACCACCGTTGGCCTAAGCTTTAACTTACCGCTTTACTCGGGTGGTGCCACAGTTGCATCAACCAAGCAAGCGCGTTCTCTGTACGTGGCCGCCAGCGAAGACCTAGAAGCGACACTACGTGCCGTAACCCGCTCGACTATTACCTCATATAATCAGGTAGTATCGGATATCGCCACCTACAAGGCCCTTGAGCAAGCGGTGATCTCGGCGGAAAGTGCGTTGCAAGCAACCGAAGCCGGTTTCGAAGTAGGTACGCGTACCATAGTCGACGTACTGGTAAGCACCCAGAACCTTTACAACGCCAAGCGTAACCTGGCCAACGTGCGTTATCGCTATGTGGTATCAACCCTGGCGCTGAAACAAGCGGCAGGTACCTTGACGGCGCAAGACTTAGAAGCCATCAATCAGGGCTTAAAAGCACAAAACTAAGCCAATAAACAAAGCCAGCCTCAGCGCTGGCTTTGTTTTATCAATTTAACGTATACTGAGCGCCATTCGTCATGATAAATATCAACGCTTGTGGTTAATAAAACATCCTTCCAACTGGCTTTTTTTGCCCCAAAATACTGGCCTAGCTGGCTATCCGTTTTCTTACTTTATACCCTCAGTTGGTTACCCCAATCCTGGCAACTGGCATTAGGACGCGCACTCGGCCGCCTGGTTTATCGCTTGATGAAAAAACGCCGCAAAATCGCCGAAGTAAACATCGCTCTGTGCTACCCGGAGCTAAACACCGAGCAACGAGCCAAGCTGGTGCTTAAAAACATGGAAAACACCGGTATGGCCATATTTGAAAGCGCCATGGCCTGGTGGTGGCCAGATTGGCGGATCAAGCGCGTGTTCGGCTCTGTCACTGGGTTAGAACATGTTGATACCGCCCAGCAGCAAGGTAAAGGGGTATTATTATTGGTGCCGCACATGCTGCACCTAGAAATGGCTTCACGCATCATGGGTGTAAAACGTCGAGGCATTGGCTTTTATCGTCCTCATAACAACGCCCTGATGGATTACTTCACCACCAAGGGCCGTTTGCGTTCCAACGAATATCTGGTGGGCAAACGTGACGTGAAAAGCCTGCTCAAGGCGCTCAAGGATAGAAAGTTCTGTTACTACCTGCCGGACCAGGATTATGGCCGCAAGCGCAGCGTCTTTGCACCATTTTTTGCCGTACCCGATGCAGCCAGCACCACGGGGACGCTGATTTTCGCCTCCAGCCGCTATTGTCAAACGCTCAGCATCAGCACTCGCCGTG
Source organism: Pseudoalteromonas sp. T1lg10 (assembly GCF_002964545.1). Classification (NCBI taxonomy): domain Bacteria; kingdom Pseudomonadati; phylum Pseudomonadota; class Gammaproteobacteria; order Alteromonadales; family Pseudoalteromonadaceae; genus Pseudoalteromonas; species Pseudoalteromonas sp. T1lg10. The sequence goes on along the minus strand of NZ_PQBV01000004.1, from coordinate 412,938 downwards.
ACGACCAAGGTAAATATCATTTAGCTGTACAACCTGCGCTTGAGAATTTTCCAAGCGGCGATGAGGTGGCCGATGTCACAGCGGTCAATCAACGTATGGAAGAGGCTATTAATAAAGCGCCTGAGCAGTATATGTGGCTGCATAGACGCTTTAAGACGCGACCTGATGAGAACGCGCCCTCATATTACCGCTAACGATTAAACATAAGCTTCGCGTCGATGACACCCTTAAGCCAACTTGCATCGGGTAGGCAGAGTCATCGACAACGACTTTGGCGGCTATAGACGGGCAAGTGCTTTAAAACAATTGCCCGCTAAGCCAGACTAGTCAACTAAGGACGATGAAAACAAGGCCGCCCACACATCACAGACGCTGGTTATTTCCTGTTGCACGTCCGCCTTGGCCACCAGCTTATCCTGGTTACGCAAACTCAATACATGATAAAGACCGCGGTAATGGCAATAGGCATGGATCAGCTGCTGCGCCTCACCTTCGCTAATGCAATCATAGGCCGCGGCGATTTCTAAAATGCGGATATTATCCGAGTAGGTCACCAGCTGCGGATGCTCGGCGGCATAAGCCAGCACCAGATACTGGGTAATAAACTCTATGTCCGTCATGCCGCCATGACCTTGCTTGAGGTCGAACAAGAGCTCGTTATCCCGACTCAGATGCTGGCGCATTTTCTCACGCATCTGCTGTACATCTTGTTGTAATTGCACCCGCTCTCGGCTCTGCGTCAGTATGCTGTGGCGTATTTCATCAAAGCGCGTCGCCAAATCCTGACTGCCATAAATCACCCGCGCGCGCACCAGAGCCTGATGCTCCCAGGTCCAGGCCTGAGTCTGCTGATAATGCAAAAAGCTTTCAATATTAATGGCCAGCAGGCCAGATGAGCCCTCGGGGCGTAAACGGGTATCCAGCTCATACAAGATACCGGAGCTGGTGCGGGTATTGAACAAATGCATTAGTCGCTGCGCCAGCTTTAAATAAAACTGGCGGGAGGAGATCTGCTTATCGCCATCGGTATTGGAGTCGCCATCATGATTATGGACAAACACCAGATCGAGATCCGAGTCATAACCCAGCTCTAAGCCGCCAGCCTTGCCATAGGCGATGACCGCAAAATCCTTGTGCTCATCGTCCGTGCCCTCGGGACGACCAAAACGCGCCACCATTTGCTGCCAGGCCAGGTTCACCGCCTGCTCAACTATGGCCTGCGCTAAGGCGGTCAGGTGATCGCTCACCTTCATTAACGGCAATACCCCTGTGGCATCGGCGGCGGCAATGCGCAGCTGCTGGGTTTGTTTAAACTGGCGCAGGGCTTCCATTTGCAGCTCAAGGTCCTGCTCATCAATCCGCAGGAAATATTGGCGGATCTCATTGGCATAGGCATCCAAGGGCAAAGGCTTGTAGAGCTCTGCCGGGTCGATCAGTTCATCGAGCAAAATAGGATGATGAGCAATTTGCTCCCCTATCCAACGACTGTGGGCACATAAACGCACCAATTGCTGCAGGGCACCTGGGTTTTCCAATAAAAGTTCTAAATAGGTGGTACGCGACATGATCTTATCGAGCACATTAGCGACCAAGGCGAATACCTCGCCGCTGGCGCTGATTTTTTGTAGCTGCGCCAAAACCTGAGGCATCAGCTTGTCTAAGGTATCCCGGCCGCGCTTGCCGATAGGCTGCTTGCTGACCCGCTCACGAAAATGCTGCAAAGGCGCCTGCCAGCTCGCCCTTTGATCCGAGTCTAGAATAACATCGCTGAGCGCCTCAATATCGCCGTGCTCCCAGGCCAATACATACCCGCTGTCCACTGTGGCACTGGGTTCCTGCTCAAACCCTATGACCTGCTCAAATTCAGTGCGAATGCGAACCATGGCGGCGTCAATCAGTGCCCGAGCCCCCTGCTCATCGGGCTGCTCTAGCAAATAGCTTAAGCGCAGCCAATCCTGATCGTTATCCGGCAACTGCTGGGTTTGTTGATCGGCAAAGGCTTGTAAATATTGCTCCACCCGGCGCAATAAGGCGTAGTCGTGCCAAAGCTGCTGATATTGGTCATCGTTGAATACCGTCAATGCGGTGAGCGCCTTAAGCGCCTGATGCAGCCCCGGAGTTTGCAATTGTCGCTCGCGGCCACCGCGAATCAGCTGCAGCGCCTGCACTACGAACTCCACCTCGCGAATACCACCGGCGCCGAGCTTAATATTGTCGACCAAACCCTTACGCCTTACCTCCTGAGCAATAAGCGATTTCATCTTACGCAGCGACTCAATCACAGAAAAATCGATATAACGACGATAAACAAAGGGTCGCAGCAAGGTATAAAATTCCTGATGGTAGGCGTTTGCGCTGCCGATCAGACGGCCCTTAAGCATGGCGTAGCGCTCCCACTCACGGCCCTGCTCCTGATAATAATCTTCCATGGCAACAAAGCTCATCACCAAGGGGCCACTGTCACCAAAGGGGCGCAGGCGCATATCGACACGAAACACGCGGCCATCGGCGGTGTGCTGATCCAGCGCCGCAATCACCTTTTGCGCCACCTTGGTATAAAACACCTGAGCTTCTACGCTGCGACGTCCGCCCTGAGTCGGTACCGAGCGCGGATAGGTGAAGATCAAATCGATATCTGAAGAATAATTAAGCTCAAAGCCCCCTAGCTTGCCCATACCTAAAATCATCATAGGCAGGCGCTCGCCCTGCTCATCCAGCGGCTCACCATTGAGCCTGGCCACCTGCGCATAGGCCCAGCTATTAGCGGCATCGATTAACTTATCACTCAACTCGGATACATAACGCATGGAGTCGGCAATATCGTTCTTACACACCAAATCGAGGTAGGCTACATGCAACCAATATTGCTGTCGGTACAAACGCAAGCGGCGCTGCGCTTGGGCATCATCAAACTCTTCCAAGGGCTCGCTAAAAACCTCGGGGGCCGGATAGGACGCTTGTTGTTCGGGAGCGAGCAGCCACTGACCCCAGTGCGGATGGGCGCTGAGCACCTTAAAGGCAAAGTCGCTGAGCGCCAGTAATTGCACCAAGGGCGACCGCAGGGGCGCCTGCTGAGGCGTCTCGGTTTCCTGCTGGTTATATATCTCTTGATAGCGACTTTCACCAAGTTGTTGTAATAGTGAGGGAATAGTTATGGCTGCTGGCATGAAATAGCTCTCTTTTAAGTTACGGCCAAGCGTACTAGGAATGAAGTCAAAGTTACTCTAATGTTGTCAGTATGACGTATTTTACCTTGTCAAACGAGTCCCTCTACACTTTTGCAATTTGCTTTGTGGCCATTGCCTTAGTGCTGTTTCTGCTGCGTATCTACACCCAGGTCAAGGCGCGACAAACCCTCAGTGAAGAGCTTGCCCAGCGCGATAACTTCGCCCTCGGCATCAGTTACGCCAGTTATTTGCTTTCTCTGGTGCTGGTCATAGGTTATCTACTCGACGACTTCTCCCTCGCCGTAATGAAGCAATCACCCTGGAAAGTGCCTTTTTTATTGCTGTTGATGATGCTGTTTATCAAGGTAGGTCAGGCCATACATCGCAAATGGATATTGAATCGTTTTAACGAAGAAAAGGCGATTTTAAAGCAAAACGTCTGTGCCGCCATGGTCGACTCCGGCATGTTGCTAGGCAACAGCATAGTAGTTATTGGATTAGTTAACTGGTCGCAAACCAATAGCCTATACTCTTTGCTAGTGGTGTCAGTCAGCTTTTTAATGTTGCAGTGCATGTTTGCCTTAGACAGCAAAATACGCGAGGCGCGCTTTGCTAAATTTAACCAGGGCGCATCACTGCAGAATAACTTTAACCTGGAAAACACCTCTATCGGCATCCGCTATGCGGGCAAGTCACTGGGTATGGCTCTGGCCATCTATGCCGGGCTTGCCAGTGCGACTTACCACAGCGGCAAGATGGTAGAAAACGTTTTTACATTGGCAGTACACTGTGGTCTGATGTGGATACTGGTTATGGCGATGTCACGGGTAGTACTTTTAATCGTGCTCTATCGCGTCAATACCGGTGTAGAAGTTGATCATCAGGATAATGTCGGCATAGCCGCGGTTGAGTTTTCGGTGCATTGCGCCATGGGCTATTTACTGATTCAATTTTTTGCATAGGGCATAAGGGCTCCCATGAACTTAAGCAATTTTCTCCTACTCGACGGTGATCCCCTGCTTAGTAATGCTTTTTGCACTCGAGTTGACAGTTCACAAGTGATTGTCGCCGGCGCCAATACCCGCCACATGGTTAAGCTTATGTTTGACCAACAGGCCAAGGATTATTGCTACTGTGATTTTACCAATGAAATCAGCGTTGCCGAGTTATCCAGTTACCTGTCGCGACATCATAAGATTGCCGGTGTGCTTATTTTTGCCGAGGTCTATAAGAGCGCCAACGACACCTTTAAATGGATAATTGATTCCCTGCATCCCAAGCGCTATCTGATCGAACAACATGACCAACATTACCACCTTAAACCTCTAGACACTCCCTTTCGCCACAACCACTTAAGCTGCAATCAGGACCCAGATTCACTTGCGCATTTAGGCGACTAGTTTAGACTGTCGCAAAACCCCCCTTTAGAGCATTCATATGAGAGTTCCGCATATTTATGAACCGGCATCCCTAGAACAAGGCATAGAGCTCGACCTAGGTGATGACGCCGCCGGACATATTGGCCGCGTGCTGCGCATGCAAAGCGGCGACCAGATCAGCCTGTTTAACGGTGAGGGAGGCGAGTATTTATGTGAAATTCTGATCGCCAGTAAAAAACAGCTTCGTGTCAAGGTGCTTGAATTCAATGACTTCGAGTGCGAATCACCCTTGGCGATTCACCTTGGTCAGGTGATCTCCCGTGGCGATAAGATGGATTTCACCATTCAGAAATCCGTAGAGCTGGGAGTCAGCGAAATTACCCCCTTATTTAGCGAGCGCTGCGGGGTAAAATTGGCAGCGGACAGACTGGCTAAAAAGCATCAGCAATGGCAGAAAATAGCCATCGCCGCGGCGGAGCAATGTGGTCGCAACCGCATTACCACCATACATGAGCCCATGGCTTTAGAGCAATGGCTGCAACAAAGCACCAAAGCCACTAAACTTACCTTACACCCCCGCGCCGAGCACAGCATTAAAACCTTGGCCGCACCCAGCGCAGGCGTGCGCTTTTTAGTTGGTCCGGAAGGTGGTTTCAGCGATGAAGAAATCGCCTCAAGCCACAATAATGGTTTTATCGATATCCGACTTGGCCCTCGGGTACTGCGTACGGAAACGGCGGCATTAACCGTACTCAGCGCGTTGCAGTTGGAATTTGGCGACCTCGGCAATTGATTTTGTCCGCCGCCAACCCCATTACATAATTAGAATTTTTTTAAGCGAGCATAGCAATGGCAATAAAACTGGGCATTATCAGCGACCCTATTTCTGGATTTAACATTAAAAAAGACACCGGCTTTGCGATGATGATGGAAGCGCATAAGCGAGGTTATGAGCTGTATTATATTGAAATGGACGACCTGTTTTTACGCCAGGGCCGTGCCTATGCTCATGCCGCCAAAGCTGCAGTGTTCGATAATCCTGAAAAGTGGTACGAATTGCAGCCCCAGGCCGATATTGCCCTAGGCGAGCTGGATATCATCTTGATGCGCAAGGATCCGCCGTTTGATACCGAGTACGTTTATGCCACCTATATTTTAGAGCGTGCCGAGCTAGAAGGCGCCTTGGTGGTGAATAAGCCACAAAGCCTGCGTGATGCCAACGAAAAGCTCTACACCGCCTGGTTTAGCGAGTTTACCCCGGATACCCTGGTAACCCGCTCGGCCAAGCAAATTCGCCACTTCCTTGGCGAGCATGGAGATATCATTCTAAAGCCTTTGGATGGCATGGGCGGCGCTTCTATTTTCCGCGTCAAACATGATGATGCCAATATCGGGGTGATCATCGAGACCTTGACCGAGCACGGCAGTCGCTATGCCATGGCACAAAATTATATCCCAGCGATCAAAGACGGCGATAAGCGCGTATTGGTAGTTGATGGTGAGGTGATCCCTTATTGTTTGGCCCGTATTCCGCAAAAAGGCGAAACGCGAGGCAACCTGGCCGCCGGTGGTCGTGGTGAGGTACGCCCGCTTAGCGATGATGAGCGTCGCATTGCCGAAGCCCTGGCACCAACTCTAAAAGCCAAGGGGTTGCTGTTTGTTGGTTTGGACATTATCGGCGATAAACTTACCGAAGTGAATGTCACCGCTCCGACTTGTGTGAAAGAAATCGAGGGCGAAACCGGTATATCTATTACAGGGCAGTTTTTTGATGCGTTGGAGCGTAAGCTCACGCCAGCTTAATTAAGGTACGCCTATGCAATCATTAACGAACCACTTTTTGATAGCCATGCCGTCGATGCAAGATCCCTTCTTCAAGCACGCGGTGGCCTACATTTGCGAGCACAATGATGATGGTGCCATGGGTTTGGTGATCAACCAGCCCATAGATGTGACCGTGGGCGAGTTGCTCGACAAGGTCGAGATAGATAACGACAAAAGCAGCCAGGCAGCAGGTCATCAAGTTTTTGCTGGCGGGCCGGTAAAAACTGACCGTGGTTTTGTACTGCACACCCCAAAACCCGGCTATGCTTCGTCGCAGGAGTTAAGCTCAGAAATCATGATCACCACCTCCAAGGATGTGCTTGCCAGCCTGACCACCAGCGATGCACCACAGGACTTTATAATCACCCTGGGCTATGCCGGTTGGGATGAAGGTCAGCTGGAAAAAGAGCTGCTGGAGAATACCTGGTTGATCATAGAGGCTGACCCGCAGATCATCTTTAATACTCCCATTAATGAGCGCTGGCACAAGGCCCTGGCTTTGGTGGGCATAGATGCAGACAAACTAAGCCTTGAGGCCGGACACGCATGAGTAACAGCAGTAAAGCGCCACAGGGACAACGCAGCGTGATGGGTTTTGACTTTGGCACCAAAAGCATAGGCGTGGCCATTGGCCAGGAGCTTACCGGTACCGCCAATGCCCTGCGCGCTATCAAGGCCCGTGACGGCATTCCCAACTGGGATGATATTCGCGCCCTGGTCAACGAATGGCAACCGGATTTACTGGTGGTGGGTCTGCCATTGAATATGGATGGCACAGAGCAAGACCTGACCCACCGCGCCCGCAAGTTTGCCAATCGCCTGCATAACCAAACTGGTTTACAGGTCGACACCCAGGACGAGCGCCTGACCACGGCAGCGGCCAAGGAGCATTTATTTGCCTCTGGCGGCTATCGCAACCTACGCAAGGATAATATCGACAACGCCTCGGCGGTGTTGATCCTCGAAAGTTATTTTTCCGCCGCCTACGGCGAATAAAGCCTTGTAGGTCGGGCTTGTAGCCCGACAATAGATTTACGACACATTTTGTCGGCCTGCAGGCCGACCTACAACGGATACAATAAGGGCGACCATGCGGTCGCCCTTAATTATTTATGCAGGTTTTTATGCCTGATTTAAAACTTATCGTCGTCGCTGCTTAAGCCGTCAACGGTCACACCTTGCAAGAAGCCGGCGCCCTGTTGGTCATTACTACGCAACTTGATCATCAAACGCAGATCGTTTGGCGAGTCCGCATGGTGTAGCGCATCGGCATAATTGATGCGTTTTTCCTGATAGTGGTTGAATAACGCCTGGTCGAAGGTCTGCATACCGATTTGCGTCGACTTGGCCATCACCTCTTTAATCGAGCCGATTTCACCTTTTTTGATAAGCTCGGCCACCATGGGTGAATTCAGCAACACCTCGATTGCCGCCACACGGCCATTGCCATCTGTGGTGGGGATCAACTGCTGGGCGATAATGGCGCGTAAGTTCAAGGCCAGGTCGTATTTCAGCTTCTCGTGCTTTTCTTTTGGCACCAGGTGCATAATACGGTCGATGGCTTGGTTAGCATTGTTGGCGTGCAGGGTTGCCACACACAAGTGACCTGTTTCGGCAAAGGCAAGGGCATATTCCATGGTCTCTTGCGAGCGAATCTCACCGATAAGGATCACATCCGGGGCCTGACGCAGGGAGCTTTTCAGCGCCGCTTCAAAGCTTTCCGTATCCAGACCCACCTCACGCTGAGTAATGATACTCTTATTATGTTCATGGACGAATTCAATCGGGTCCTCTATGGTCAGAATGTGACCCTTTTGATTGCGGTTACGATAACCTAACAGTGCCGCCATTGACGTCGACTTACCTGTACCCGTACCACCAACAAACAACACCAGACCCCGTTTCTTCATGATCACATCGGTTAATACCGATGGTAGGCCGAGGTCTTCCGCATTAGGAATAACCGTGTTAATGCGACGAATAACCATACCCGCCTGATCGCGCTGCCAAAATGCCGATACCCGGAAGCGGCCTTCTTCGGTGGCGATGGCGAAGTTACATTCTTTGGTGCTATGGAATTCATTGATCTGCTTGTCGGTCATGGCCGACTCAACCAGAGTCAGGGCCTCTTCATCGTTCAATACATGCTCGTCTAGCGGCGTAAGCTCACCATTGACCTTGGCGCTCACTGGTAAACCACTAGAAACAAATACGTCCGACGCCTCCAGGGCGACCATCTTATGCAGATGATGTGATAATGACTGTAACATTGTTGATTTCTATCCTACATACGGCCCGATAAACCGAACTGGGTTTTATCATGGGCTTTAGCTTTAGCTGCTTGAGTACTGATCAGGCCACGGTTCAATAATTCGTGTAAACACTGATCCATGGTTTGCATGCCGTGGGCGGCACCGGTTTGTATGGATGAATACATCTGCGCAATCTTATCTTCACGAATAAGGTTACGAATCGCCGGAATGCCTATCATGATCTCATGGGCGGCAATACGGCCACCGGAAACTTTTTTCAGCAGGGTTTGCGAGATAACCGCACGCAATGATTCCGAAAGCATAGAACGCACCATGTCTTTCTCTTCACCGGGGAATACGTCGATAATACGGTCTATGGTTTTTGGCGCCGAGGTGGTGTGCAGGGTGCCGAATACCAGGTGACCGGTTTCCGCCGCAGTCATTGCCAGACGAATGGTTTCCAAGTCCCGTAACTCACCCACCAGAATTACGTCGGGGTCTTCACGCAATGCACTACGCAGTGCGGCGTTAAAGCTATGGGTATCGCGGTGTACTTCCCGTTGGTTGATCAAGCATTGCTTATTTTGGTGTACAAATTCGATCGGGTCTTCAATGGTCAGAATATGATCGTGACGGTTGCTGTTGATGTAATCGATCATCGCCGCCAGGGTAGTTGATTTACCCGAACCTGTCGGCCCTGTCACCAGTACCAAACCACGCGGGTTGTCCGAGATAGTTTTGAAAATCTCCGGTGCACCTAAGTCTTCCAGGGTGAGAACTTCGTTCGGGATGGTACGAAACACAGCCGCAGGACCACGGTTGGTATTAAAGGCATTAACACGAAAACGCGCAAGATTCGGCACTTCAAACGAAAAATCCACTTCCAGCTTTTCTTCGTATTCTTTGCGCTGTTTATCGTTCATAATGTCATAGACGAGCCCACTAACTTCTTTTGCTTCCAGCACGGGAATATTAATGCGGCGCACGTCACCATCGACACGGATCATAGGTGACACACCAGCAGAAAGGTGTAAATCCGAGGCCTTGTGTTGCACACTAAAGGCCAGTAATTCGGTAATATCCATAAATAGGACTCCACAACCAACTGATAACTTTATGGTTACAATAGCAGAACGACTCGATGCCGCCTATGACAGAATAGCTCATGCGGCAAAAAAAAGCGGCCGTGATTATAATGACATCACTTTAATCGCCGTTTCTAAGAAAAAACCCTTAGAAGATATTCTAGCGGCTTTTGAGCATGGTCACAGAGAATTTGCAGAATCTTATGTGCAAGAAGGGGTTGAGAAGGTTCGCCAGCTTAGTGAATATAAGAATATAGTATGGCACTTTATCGGCCCGATTCAGAGCAACAAAAGTAAGGCCATCGCCGAACACTTTAGCTGGGTGCAAAGTATCGACCGAGAAAAGATAGCAAAGCGTCTTAACGAGCAACGTCCTAGTAACATGAAACCTCTGCAGGTGTTAATTCAAGTTAACATAGACGAAGACCCCAATAAATCCGGTTGCTTGCTTGATGAAGTACCGGCTCTGGCTGCCTTAATCGAGAACTGCAAACAGTTAAATTTGCGCGGTTTGATGGCCATTCCGGCACAGACACCAGACTTTGACGCACAATTACAATCTTTTAAGCAATTAAGTGCTTGCTTTGATAGACTAAAGGACCAATATCCACAGCTCGACACCCTGTCTATGGGCATGAGTGGCGACATGGATGCGGCAATCGCCGCCGGCTCCACCATGGTGCGCATTGGCACCGCCATTTTTGGCGAACGTGAGCAATAGCACTTAGGCGCCGAACATCGAATAACACAAGATTTGAGGTCTATATGTCACAGCAAACCATCGCGTTTATCGGTACTGGAAACATGAGTTACGCCATCATTGGCGGCATGGTGAAAAATGGCTTTGCCAAAGAGCAGATCATTGCCACCAATCGTAATCAGGAAAAACTCGCGAAGGTGGCCGCGGACTTTGGTGTACGCACCACCGCCGATAATATTGAAGCCCTGCAACAGGCCGACATCATAGTTTTGTCGGTTAAACCCCAGATGATGGCCGAGTTGGCACAAAGCTTTATTGCCGCTGGGGTCGACTTCAGCGACAAGGTCTTTATTTCCGTTGCCGCCGGTATCACGGTGAAACGTCTGCAGGAAATGCTGAGCCACCCGGTAAAAATGGTGCGCTGCATGCCAAACACGCCTTCGCTGCTTGGTCGTGGCGTCAGCGGTCTGTATGCCGAAGGCACCAGCGACGATGAGAACCAGTTTATTGAAGCCGTGTTTAAAAGCACAGGCCTGGTGGTCTGGGTCGATAAAGAAGAGCAAATCAATGACATCATAGCCGTCACCGGCTCGTCACCGGCCTATTTCTTCTTGTTTATGGAAGCCATTGAACAAAAAGCGATTGAGCTGGGCTTTAATGCCGAGCAAGCACGCGCCCTGGTACAGCAAACCGCTCTGGGTGCGGCGGAGATGGCTCTGTCGCAAACGGATATCAGCATCGCCCAGTTACGCGCCAATGTAACGTCCAAAGGCGGCACCACCCACGCTGCGGTGGAGCACCTTAAGGCGCATGGCTTAATTGAAAACGTCTCCGGCGCCATGGATGCATGCATTGCCCGCGCCCAGGAGATGGAACAAGAAATTTAATTTTTTATTAAGGCTGAACGCATGAACTCAGTGCATTTTTTAGTTGGCATCCTGTTTGATTTATTCCTTATGGTGGTGCTTCTGCGCTTTTGGCTGCAGGCGGCACGCGCGGACTTTTACAACCCGCTCAGCCAGTTTGTGGTGAAAGCCACCAGCTTTGCCGTGAATCCGCTGCGCAAGGTGATCCCCGGCTTTGCCGGTTTAGACATTGCTTCCCTGGTACTGGCCTTTATCGTCGCCTTTGCCAAGGTAGCCACCCTCTTGCTGATGTTTGGCGAAGGCTGGAATACCAGCTTGGTGCTGATGGGCGGTGTGTTCACCCTTATCCGCGAGGCCTTGCAGCTGCTGTTCTGGGTGTTGATCATTCGCGCCATCCTAAGCTGGGTGAGCCAGGGCTATAATCCTATCGAAGCCATCTTCCATCAGTTGACCGAGCCCATGCTACGGCCGATAAGAAAGGTGATCCCTCCCATCGGCGGCTTAGACCTGTCGATCCTGGTGCTGATCATCGGCTTACAATTTTTGCAGTTCTTATTAATGGATTTAACCCGTTAATCATGTCTCGGGCGGCACTAGTTCGCCCGATTTCTGATACACTTACTGAGTAGACCTTACAGTACTCACAACACAGGAGTGGCAGCTATGAAAGCCCTGCTATACAGCCTAATTTTAAGCCTTCTGTGCATGGCACCAAGCTATGCGGCGCAAAACGAAGTTCAAGGCGGTCAGTTTAAAAACCTTGGCCATTGGCAAGTTCACTATATTGCCTTTCCCTCAACCACTATTACGCCTCAGGTAGCCCGCAGCTATAACTTAGAGCGCGCCGGCGACCGAGCCCTGATTAATATTTCCGTGCTCAAGAACGACAAGCCGCAAACCGTGGCCATTTCCGGTGTGGCGAAAAACCTGCTGGGACAAAGCGAGGAACTTGAATTCCAGGAAATCAAAGAAGGCGACAGCGTTTACTATATCGCCCAGATGCGTTTTGAAGATGAAGAAACCTACCGCTTTGAAATTACCCTGACTCAGGGTACGACAGTGGAAGTGCTGCGCTTTCATCAAAAGCTATACAAAGATTAAGAGAGAACAGATGACAACTTGGGTGCTTGCCACCGGCAACAAGGGTAAGGTTGCCGAGCTCAGCGCGCTATTAAGCGACTTACATATCACCATAAAGCCACAAAGCGACTTTGACGTTAGTGATGTAGCCGAGACAGGCACCACCTTCGTGGAAAACGCCATTATCAAAGCCCGTCACGCCAGTGCGCAAACGGGCTTGCCGGCCATTGCCGACGACTCGGGCCTAATTGTCGATGCCCTCGATGGCGCCCCCGGCGTCTACAGTGCCCGCTATGGTGGCCCAGGTGCCAGCGACGGTGATAATATCGATAAACTGTTGCTGGATATGCAGGGGCTAACAAAGCGCAGTGCGCGCTTTTGCTGCGTGCTGGTGTTAATGCGCCACAAAGACGACCCATTGCCGCTGATCTGTCAGGCTACCTGGGAAGGCGAGATCACCGAACAGCGCAGTGGTTTTGAAGGCTTTGGTTATGATCCCGTGTTTAAGGTCAAAGGCCTGAATAAAACCAGTGCCGAGCTGACCAAGGCCGAGAAAAACGCCATTAGCCATCGCGGCCAGGCATTACAGCTGCTACTTGCTCAATTGCAGGGTTAACGCGTGACCCTGCCTCCATTAAGTCTATACATACATATTCCCTGGTGCGTACAAAAATGCCCTTACTGCGACTTTAATAGTCACGGTCAAAAAGGACAGCAGATCCCCGAACAGGAATATGTGCAGCACCTGCTTGACGACTTGCGCACCGATGCCCCCCTTGCGGCCGGACGCCCTATTCACAGTATTTTTATCGGTGGCGGTACTCCGAGCCTGTTATCGGGTGAGGCGCTGCAAACCCTGCTCGATGGCGTGCGTAAACTTACGCCGCTGGCCGACAATGCAGAAATCACCCTGGAAGCCAACCCGGGCACCGTGGAGTTCGGACGCTTTGCCGACTATGTTAAGGCCGGTGTGAATCGTATTTCCATCGGCGTGCAGTCCATGCAGCAGGATAAGCTCAAGGCCCTGGGGCGCATCCACAGTGCCGATGAAGCCAAGCGTGCGGCCGAACAGGCCCATCAGGTGGGGCTGCGCAGCTTCAACCTTGATTTAATGCATGGCCTGCCTGGGCAGAGCATAGACGATGCCCTTGGCGACTTACGTCAGGTGATCGCCTTAAATCCGCCGCATATATCCTGGTATCAGTTGACCATAGAGCCCAATACCCAGTTTTATTCCAAGCCGCCGACTCTGCCCGAAGACGACACCCTGTGGCAGATACAGGAGTTGGGCCAGGACCTGTTGCGCGAGGCTGGTTATCAGCAGTATGAAATATCTGGTTACGCAAAACCTGGCCATCAATGCCAACACAACTTGAATTATTGGCGGTTTGGCGATTATATAGGCATAGGTTGTGGCGCCCATGGCAAAATAACCACACCCGATGGCGACATAGTGCGCACCGAGAAGGTGAAGCACCCGCGCGGTTATATGGATCTTACCAAGCCCTATTTATATAAGCAGTGGTCCGTTACCGACGACGAGCGACCCTTTGAGTTTATGATGAACCGTTTGCGTTTGGCTGAGCCCTGCCCCCTTGCAGAGTTCCAACAATACACGGGGTTAGACCTAAGCCAGATTGAAGCTCAGTTACAAGCGGCGCAGCAGCAAGGCTTGCTCAGTCGTGACAGCACCCATATTCGGGTGACCGAGCGCGGCCATAGGTATCTCAATGAGCTGCTGGAAATGTTCGTTTAATAACAATAACTAGGATTTGGACAATGAAATTAACAGGTTTGCTTTTAGCTATTTTTTTATTGAGCCCTTGGGCTTACGGTGAACAAGCAAACCCTGTTATTCAAGACTTTGGTTACTTTTATCAGGTACCAGAGCATGCCACCATAGCTGCGGATACCCGCTTTAAAATCGCCTTCGATGTGGCCCCTGCGGCCAAGGCCGGCGAGCAAAATAACCATATCAATTCTCTGGCGCGCTTTATTAATATGCATGTGGCGCACGGGGTTAAACCAGAAAACATTGAATTAGCCCTGGTTGTTCATGGTGGCGCCTCGGTCGATGTGCTGAGCAATAAATTCTATAAAGAGCGATTCGGGGTGGATAACAAAAATCAGGCCCTGATCAGACAATTACTGGATAACAACACCCAGGTCTTTGTGTGCGGTCAGTCTGCAACCCATTATAAAATCAGTGCAGAGCAGTTGGTCCCCGGTGTACAAATGGCGCTTTCCGCCATGACCGCCCATGCGCAACTGCAGCAGCAAGGCTACACATTAAATCCATTTTAAAACCGCTCCGATAGGAGCCTTAAAACAACAAGATTATTTTAACTTTCGCGGGGCATCTGCCTTCGCACAACAACAAGTGAAAGGATAGGTAAAATAACTATGCGCAAGCTAACACTTATCGCCGCAGCCATCAGCGCCACACTGCTGGCCGGTTGCCAAAACACACAAAACACCAGCACACCGGCCGCAACGCCAGCGCCGGTACAAGAGATTGCTCAAAGCGAAGTCGAAAAAGCCAACGCTTTTTTTGAAGAAGTCTTTAACCGCAACATCATGCGCAGCCCTACATTCCAAACTTATATGGGTATTAAAAAAGACTATGATAAGTGGGATGACGAAAGCGAAGAGCGCGCCCTAGAAGACCTGGCTCTGGCCAAGGCAGATCTGGAAATGCTGAAAACCATCGACCGCAGCAAGCTCGACGCCACTACACAGGTGAGCTACGACCTGATGCAGCAAAACCTTGAAGAAGGCATTAATGATTTCCAATGGCGCTACCACACCTACCCGGTAAACCAGATGTATGGTACCCACTCCATGGTGGCGGCGTTTTTAATTAATCAGCACAGCATTGCCAATGTAGAAGAAGCAAAGGCGTATATCGCCCGTTTAAACGGCGTGCCTAAGCTGTTTGCCCAGTTGGAAGAAAACCTAGAAACCCGTGCCAGCAAGGGTATTATTGCGCCTAAGTTCGTGTTCCCCCATGTGATTGAAGCGAGCCAAAACATCATTACCGGCGCGCCGTTTGGTGGCGAGCAGGACTCAACCCTGCTGGCCGACTTTAAACGCAAAATCGAAAAGCTAGAGATCGATACAGAGCAAAAGCAAGCCCTTATCGCCGAGGCCACCGAAGCCCTTAAGGTCTCGGTTAAGCCGGCCTACGCCAGCCTTATCGGTTACTTGCAGCAGCTTGAAAAGCGTGCCGATGAGCGCGACGGCGCCTGGAAGTTCCCTGACGGTAAAACCTTCTATAACACCATGCTTGAGCGCACCACCACCACCGACCTAACGGCAGATGAAATTCATGCCATTGGCCTTGCCGAGGTGCAGCGTATCCATGATGAAATGCGTGCCATCAAGGAAAAGGTCGGTTTCGAGGGCGATCTCAAAGCCTTTATGGAATTTATGAAAACCGACAAGCAGTTCTACTATCCGGATACCCAAGAAGGCCGCGATGCTTACTTGGCCGAAGCGGTACGCGTAATCGATGATATGAAGAGTCGTTTAGACGAGCTGTTTATCGTGAAGCCTAAGGCAGATTTAACCGTGAAGGCGGTAGAAGCTTTCCGTGAAAAGTCTGCGGGTAAAGCCTTCTATCAGCAGCCTGCGCCGGATGGCTCACGCCCGGGCGTTTACTATGCCAACCTGTACGATATGGAAGCCATGCCGACCTATCAATTGGAAGCCCTGGCGTATCACGAAGGGATCCCAGGTCACCATATGCAAATCGCCATTGCCCAAGAGCTTGAAGGCGTACCTAGTTTCCGTAAGTTTGGCCGCTTCACCGCCTACACCGAGGGCTGGGGACTGTACTCTGAGCTACTGCCAAAAGAAATGGGCCTATACCAAGACCCCTACTCGGACTTTGGTCGCCTGGCCATGGAACTATGGCGCGCCTGTCGCCTGGTTGTTGATACAGGTATCCACGCCAAACGTTGGACGCGTCAGCAAGGCATCGATTTCTACGTAAACAACACACCGAATGCCACCTCGGATGCGGTGAAAATGGTTGAGCGTCATATCGTAATGCCATCACAAGCCACAGCCTACAAGGTCGGCATGCTGAAGATCGTTGAGCTGCGTGAAGAAGCGAAAAAGGCTCTGGGTGACAAGTTCGATATTCGTCAGTTCCACGACGTGGTATTGAAAAACGGCCCGGTACCGTTAAACCTGCTTGAAGAAATGGTGGCCGAATGGGTTGCTAAGAAGCAAGCCGCCTAATCTTACTAATGAGATTGGAATGAAAAAACGCCGGTCAGTGACCGGCGTTTTTATTTTCGTCCCCGCCACATCACCAGCCCGGAAACCACAAAGAATACCGGTAATAGGCTCAGCAACAACCAGAGCACCTGCACTATGGGCCCGGCAAAATCACCGATATGAAACTTGTATTTAAAATTCCATACCTGAGTAGGCAGATTGGCGGCGGCGCCATCGAAACTATTAATCACTTGCGCGCTGTAAGGGTTCACCCAGACCCAGGAATAGGCATGGCTTTCTCCGGGTTGTTTGAGGCGCAGCGCCAAAGGCTTTTCCGGGCTTTTGGGGAAATAAATGCGAAACAAGGTAGCCTCAGGAAACACGGCCAAGCCCTTTTCAAACGCCTCTTGGAAGTGCGTTTGCGTCATGGGGGTAATGTCATCAACCTGAGGGCGGGATTCAACCTGCCCCGGCAGCACGGCGTTGACCACGGCCTGTGTCGGCGCCTTCCAGTTAAAGGCAATGCCGGAAAAGGCGATAAGTAGCAAGGGCAAGCAGGTATACACGCCGAGCACATGGTGCACCTGGCGGTTGATCACCCGGGCCTTGGCGCGTCGGTTTATCTTCAGACGTTTTAAGCGTTGCTTGGGCTTGGCCCAGAGATAAAAACCGACCAAGAGCACCAGCATAAAGCCCAGCGCCATGGTTGACACCCAGTTGCGCAGCGGCATTTTGCCCTCACCGTCGCGCCATAATAACCAGCGATGCAAACCCATGGTAAAGCCGTACAAGGTGTCGTAATAAGCGTAGTTATGCAGCACCTCACCCGTGCTTGGCTCCAGGCTCGCATAACTGTCATCGGCCAGCCTTGCCTGCCAGGCCCAGCGGCTATCTTCTTCTATACTGATAAACTCTATCTTTTGCCCGCTCTGCTCCTGTACTTTTTGATACAGGGTATCCAGATCCAAGGGCGCCTCAGATGTGGCGCGCTGCCACAGCTCAGGATTCACCGCCAGTTGGATATCCTTGGCATAGATCAAAAGCGCCCCGGTGAGTGACATCAGCACTAAAAAAACGCTGATCACCAGCGCCAGGGTCAAATGAATTTTTCGTGCTACGCGTTTCAAACTGCAATTCCATTGGCTAACAACCCGGTCATTTTAAATGATAATAGGTATCATTACTATAGAAGAGGAAGTTTATTCTGCCTCCGGCCCTGATGCGAACACGAATAGGTTTGACCTTAAAAGCTAGTAAGGATTCTGCACAGAGGCTTGAGTTAGGGTGAAGGCCTGATCAACAAAGGCTTGTTCCAAAACCATAGCAATTTTCGGTTCAAGCCATTACTTGGGCGTTAGAATATAACTACTTTTTCAATACGGGATAGCCTTGGGTATACACCCAGTCAGTATCCTTGGCTGGCATATGACAACTTAAGCAGTCATTTTTGTAGTTGGTGGCTACATTTTTCGTCGGATTATCAGGTTTAAATAATGCCCACCCCCAACCGTCTCCCCACAAGGGGTTGTCCGCAAACCTGTTTTTACCGTCCTTGACCATCACAAACCATTGTTTGATCTGTCCACTCTCGTAACTGACGCCTTGGCCGGTCGTAAAATCACCGCTCTCGGCCACCCTTAACTCTTTAATAATCACCGCCCCGTCGGGAAACTCGCCGGTGTTGCGATAGTGCTCTAACGTGCCCTCGCTGGCATAAACGCCGTGAAAGCCGCTGGCATCACCGCTGGGTACCAACCAAGAGCCAAGGTGGGTGGTTGAGGTTCTAAAATCGGTCGCTAAAGTAATATTTCCTTTTTTATCAACAAATTCTTTAGGTAGATCCTTTGCTAAAGCGCCATAGGGCAGGCCTGCGATAAGCCCACTCAACAATATTATTTTCACTTGGTTAAGTTTCATATTGCTCTCCTATTGTTAATCTCTAAGGATAGTTAAAGGTTAAAATATAACCATGCAATATCATTCATACAGGCCTGTTTGAAAGCTTGCATTAGACCTTCTCAAAAAGCTTGCTTCAAAGGTTAGATCTGGTCGGTTCACCGACGTCAAGACAGAGGAAACACAAGGCTTTCGGCTAATCCTCGCCATCTTTAAAGTACGCTTATGAAAAAGTCTTAGCTGGCAAAAACTTGAACGATTTGTTATCAATATATGTGGAAACGAACGGGGAAAGGTGCATGCTGACTAATGCCGGCGTTGCCACTACCAAATTATGACAAGCTGTTTTTTACCTCACACTAGGATAGGGAAATTAAAATGAAAATTAACACGAGTTTGTTAGCGCTATCTCTATTGGCTTCTGCCTCGGGCTTCGCTGCAGAGACTTACCAGGTTACTACTTCAGTCTATACAAATGGTGAATTGGTTGCTTCGCCTGTTGTGCTAGTGGAAGCGGACAAAGCGACTTCAATGACCATTGGCGAGAACTTTAGCTACAATTTGACGGTAAAGCCGAACCAAGATGAAACGGCAGATGTTATTACGGCACTTACCCTTGAGAATGACACCCTCACCCCATCGTTCACGGTTGCCTATGGCAAAGAAGCCAGTATAGAAATTGGCACTCAAAAACTGACAATCTTGGTGAGTAGAGTTGACAACCAATAGCCGTCACCAAAAACGCGCCGGCTGGGCGCCCAACCCAGGATAAGTGGCATCAATAGGTACTAAATTGGGGAATGGTCAACCTAGAAAAGAAAGGTTTCTGGCCATTAGTGGTTCAAAAATTAACTATGCACATTAATACGTTAAAAAAACATGGAATAAGAATATGGAAATTATGGCATTTATCGGAATTGTAATATTTCTCATAGGTGGAATAGGTTTTCTAATAGCTGCGTTTAAAACCAATATCCTTTGGGGATTGGCGTGTCTATTTATCTCACCCGTTTCGATAATATATTTAATTTTGCACTGGTCAGAAGCTAAGAACCCATTCTTTCTTCAGCTTGCTGGACTTGCAGTCGTTCTTTTTTCTGGCTCTATGGGAGCGGATATAGCGTTAAATTAGAACTTCCCCGTTAATTTACTCCAAGCTCACAGGTATCGAACCTCCCGTTTAGATTCGCGCTTTCGATCTCAGATTTTGTTGTGGAGTGTGTCATTAAGAGTGAGGCACGATGCCGAGCTAGATTTATCAGCACAGGGATGTGCTGTTAAATCGCCTCAATGACTAAACGAAACGTTTAACAAAACGCTGAGTTCGCAAGCATAAGCGAATCACGGGCGCCTTGGGTTCCAAGGGGCGGTTGGCGCAAACCGCCCTTTGGTTGCCGTCGCCAACGCGACATGAACTAACCTCTGTGCAAGGAATTCACCCTTGAAGGTGACCTCTTGTCAGCGTCCTAACATTAGTCCACCAAATAATACTCAACCGTACTCACTACCCTCACCTTCTTCAGGTGCGGCGAGCTTGAATCTCGGTCGCTGATACTAAACTGTCCCTGACGCGCCGATTTAATTTTGCCGAGCGTCGAGTCCGAGTCGCGGGCAAATTTAACCGCCACTTCGCGGGCGTTGCGGGTGGCCTGCTCTATCATCTGCGGCTTAATATCGTTTAAGCCGGTAAACAGGTATTCAATACGGTTGGTGTAACGGTCACCGCCTATGGCGATACCCTGCTTAGCCAGTTCGCTGATCTGACTGCTGGCATGGCGTACCTTGTTAGGATCTTGGCTGTACACCGACATATTGGCGCTAACCAGGTAGCGTAGGCCGACCTGCTCGGGTCCGTATTGCTGCGCTTTTTTATCAACTACTGTGACCTGCCCCAGGGAGATTTCCTCGTCACTAAAACCGTGCAGCTTTAAAAATGCCACCACGGCGTTTTGTTTTTGCTCCACCGCACCGGTAACCTGCTCTAGTTGCTCACCGGCTTCGGTGAAAACTATGGGCCAAATGGCAGTGTCCGCCTGTACCTGCTGCTCGGCTAATCCCTTCACCGCCACGGTGCGATCCATAGCCTTAAACTCTATGATGGCATTGCTGAGCAAGATGCCGATAGAGGCCAACCCCAAGGCTAGAAGAAAAGCAGGTAAAATATTGATGTGCGTTATACTTTTGTGCATTGATGCTTCCTTTTTGCAACAAGTATGAGACTATATTTCGGTATCCAGTGTACCAAAATGAGTAAGCTATGAGCGTAAAACGCATTAGTCAGTTCTTCAACCCTAAATCCATAGCTGTTGTCGGCGCCTCGAACAATCCCATGCGCCCGGGCTACATTGTGATGCGCAACCTGCTGCAAGGCGGCTTTAACGGTCCAATAATGCCGGTCACACCAAAATACGAGGCGGTACACGGGGTGCTGGCCTATGCCGATATTGCATCGCTGCCTCAACCACCCGATATTGCCATCATTTGTACCAATAAAGCCACCTTATTACCACTTATCAGCGATCTCGCCAAACAGGGCTGTCGTAATGTTATCGTAGTCGCGGCGGGCCTCAGTGACGAGCAAAAAACCGGATTACAACAACATTGTAAAGCTCAGCATGTGAATTTAATGGGTCCCAACTGTTTGGGTTTGATGATCCCCCATCTTGGCGTCAATGCCAGTTTTTCCCATACAGTGACCCGCCCCGGCAAGGTTGCCTTTATTTCACAATCGGCGGCGGTGTGCTCAACCATTTTGGACTGGGCACAACATAAGGATATTGGCTTTTCTTACTTTATTTCCGTGGGCGACTGCCTGGATATCGACTTTGGCGAACTACTGGACTTTCTCGGCCGCGACGCCCGCACCAAGGCTGTGCTCTTATACATAGATAATCTAAAAGATATTCGCGGCTTCATTTCCGCAGCTAGAGCCGCCGCCTTTAGTAAACCCGTGATCGTGATTAAAACCGGACGCACCGATGCCGGTGCCCAGGCCGCATCTGCGCACACCGGCGGGGCCAGCGGCTGCGATGCGGTGTACGATGCCCTGATCCAGCGCGCCGGTATGCTTAGGGTAAATGATTTACGCGAGCTCTTTGCGGCGACGCAAACACTGGCGCTGCATCCAAAATTACTCAAGGTAGAACCCCTGTGCATACTTACCAATGGCGGCGGTCCGGCAGTAATGGCAGTCGACAGCCTGGTACAAAGCTCCGGTAAGCTCTGTGAGCTTAGCGAGGCCACCTTAGAGGCATTAAACAAGGTGATCCCCCAGGCGGACAGTACTCACAATCCGGTGGATATATTTGGTGACTCAGACCCAATGCGTTATCAGCAGGCGCTGAAGATTCTGCTCGAGGCCAAGGAAGTGGAAAACCTGCTGATTATTCACACCCCGTCGGCGTTAGCGCCAAGCGCCGATTATGCCCGTATTATAGTCGACACCCTGGCGCAAATAGACGCTCGCAAGCGCCCCTTTGTAATGACCAATTTTATGGGTGAAGACGCCGCCTATGAGGCCAGGCGCATTTGTGCCCAAGGTGGCATTCCCACCTATCGCACCCCAGAAGGTGCGGTTGGTGCCTATATGCATTTGATCAATTACCGCCGTAACCAAAAACACCTGACGCAAACCCCAGAGTCCATTGTTGATGAGCTGGATATTCAGGTCGAAGAAGCGCAGGCAGAGATCAGCGCCCATCTGGACCGCAACGTGCACTATCTCAGCACCCATCAGGCGGCGCCGCTACTGGCTTATTACGGCATAGACACAGTGACTACCCACATTGCCACCACACCCAGTGAGGCTGCGGAAGTCGCCGCTGAATGCGGTTTCCCCGTGGTGCTTAAACTGATAAGCCCGGATATCGCCAGTAAATCCGAGGTCGGCGGTGTGGTGCTTAATCTCAGCGATGAGCATGAGGTCGAGCAAGCGGCGTTTGCCATTTTACTGCGCATTAATCAGGTCTACCCCGAGGCCCGTATCGACGGCTTTGCCATTCAGCCCATGGCGCCACGTGCCGGGGCCCATGAGCTGCGTATCGCCATCAAAACCGACCCACAATTTGGCCCGGTGATCTTACTTGGCGAGGCCGGCAGTGCCCTTGATTATTCCCAGGCTGCGGTGGCCCTGCCGCCGCTGAATATGAATCTGGCCAAGTACTTAATTGCCAATGCCCTGGATAAGGGCGTGCTTAAAGAGCGCACCTTGCCGGAGAAGGTCGACAAGTATCGCTTATGCGCCCTGCTCACCCGGGTTTCGCAGTTAATCGTCGATCAGCCGGATATCCACAGCCTGGAGCTGAACCCCTTGCTGGCCACCCAGAGTCAATTTTTAGTGCTCGATGCAAGCATAGGTATCAGCCGTTATAAGCGTCTTGCCCATCGTAAGCGCCTGGCCATTCGTCCCTATCCCAAGGAGCTGGAACGCTGGGTCACCCTAAAAGACGGCTCCGAGGCGCTGTTGCGTCCCATTCGTCCCGAGGATGAGCAGGCTCACCGCCGTTTCGACGAGTCACTTACTAAAGAAGACAGATACCGGCGCTTTTTTGGCGAAATGCCGCACTTTAGCCATGAGCAATTGGCCAAGATGACGCAGATCGACTATGACAGAGAAATGGCCTTTATCGTCACCCGTAAACAGCGCGGTGAAAATGTCACCTTAGGCGTGTCCCGGGTGCTAATGGACCCGGACAACCTGGTCGGGGAATTTGCCATAGTCGTTGGCTCACAAGCCCAAGGGCTGGGTTTGGGGCGCATTCTCCTTGGTGCCGCCGTAGACTATTGCCAGCAACAGGGCGTTGGTAGTATCGAGGGCATGACCCTGTGGGAGAACACGGGTATGATAGAGTTAGCGCGTAAGTTAGGGTTTACTATCAGTCGTGACTTTGAAGAAGGCACTATTCATATGCGCCGCGAACTCAATAAAAGAATAGAAGATGATTAAAAAAATAAGAACCACGCTGGCCGATGTGTTTGAAGCACGCGGCAAATCGAAGCGCTATGGTTATGCCTTCGATGCCTTTTTAATGACCTTAATTTTTGCCAATGTGCTCGCCATAGTGATGGAGTCTGTGCCCAGCATGGCACACGAACATACGCGCTTTTTTTTCTACTTTGAATTGATTTCGGTACTTATTTTCACCGTTGAATACCTGGCTCGAGTGTGGGCCAGCGTCGATTTAAACCGTTTTGCCGACAGCTCACTAAGCCCAACAAAAAGGCGCCTGCGCTATCTCATATCGCCCATGGCGGTGATCGACCTAATCGCTATTTTGCCCTCATTATTAATGTTCCTGGTGCCTTTCGATCTGCGTTTCTTAAGGGTGCTGAGGTTATTGCGAATTTTCAAGCTCACCCGCTATTCCCGCGCCATGCAGCTGATGCTGAACACCATACAGGAAGAGGCCAGCTCTTTACTGGCGGCATTCTTTATTATGACGGTGATCCTGATTATTGCCGCCAGCGGCATTTATTTGCTCGAACACGATGTGCAACCGGATAAATTCGGCTCCATTCCCGCCGCCATGTGGTGGGCTATTATCACTTTAACCACAGTGGGTTACGGCGATACCGTACCTGTCACCCTGATGGGGAAAATCTTCGGCGGCATTATTACCATCCTCAGCATGGGCATGGTTGCCATCCCTACCGGTATTCTGGCTTCAAGCTTTTCCGAGCAGTTGCGCAAGCGCCGTAGAGCCTACAGTGAAATGGTGCATCAGCTGATGGAAGACGGCATTATCTGCCATCCAGAGCGGGTAAAACTGAATGAACTGCGCCTTGAGCTCGGCTTAAGCGTGCAAGAGGCGGCGCACCTGGAAGAGCAAGTGCGCGATCAGCACCCCTTGCTTAAGCGCTTTTGTCCCCAGTGTGGCCATCATTTGGAATAATACAGGCCTTAGCGAGTAAATCGGCCACCCCATCACCATGACAGGGCTGCGCTAACGCGTCGCCCTGCATCAGGGTGCAACCTAGGTTTAACAACTGACGCTGCTGTTTATCATCGGCCACGCCCATGGCGAGCACCTCAATGTTCATGGCGGCGAAAATAGGCATATAACGGCTGACCTTGTTATAGGCTTTATAGTCCACACACAACAAGGCGCTGAGCTCGGCGCCCAACTTCACCTGTTGAAATAACTCGTCGCCCAGCTCGGGCACGCAAAATTCGTCCACCGTCTTAATATGCAAAGACAAACACATGCCTGATACCACCAGCTTTTGCAGCACTTGCCTGGCGTCGGCGTCGAGGCGCTGCCAGTCATGCACCGAAATCTCTAATACCAAACAGCTGATGGGGAAATCATAGCTGTGCAGCAAGTGAACAATATCGCCCATGCTACCGGGTTGGCTGAATTCACGCCCCTTGATAGCTAAAGACAAGTGCAACAGTGGTTGTTGTCTATGCCAGAGGCGACATTCAAGCACCGCCCGCTCTAAGGTTTGCAATAGGAGTTTTGACCACAACCGGGTTTGACGGATATGGGGGTAATATTCCTGCGGTGCCAATAGCTGCTCATCATGTTGCCAATAGGGCAAGACCTCAAAGCCTTGTAATTCGGCATCCTGCATGGCGTAAATGCCCTGATAGTGATTTATAAACTGGCACTGATCGGCGGCAAGAATTAAGGCTTGCTCTGTGGCCAGACTACGCTGCACCTGAGCATTAATGTCTGGCTGGAAGAAGTGAAACTGGTTGCGACCGCTGCGTTTAGCCTGATACAGCGCCAATTCGGCGCCTTTAAGCAAAGCTTCGCCCTGCTGTCCATCTTCGGGGAAGAGCGCCACACCTATACTGGCGTTGGCGGCGCCGAGTGTGCCATGACAGGGGCGCATCAGCACCTCCTGTACCTTACGACACACCGCCAGCACCTGCTCCAGCGCATCTATATCTTCAAGTAACAGAGCAAATTGCTCAGCCTCGATGCGCCCTAAACTGTCTTGCGAGCGCACTGCCCTTTGCAGGCGATAAACCAGACTCAGCAGTTGCTGCTCAGCCGCTTGCTCCTCGAAGCCAACCACAACCGGCAAGGGCACATTGATAAGCAGCAATGCACAGCCGCGGTTATCCCGTTGTGCCTGCTCCAGTGCGTGTTCAACCCTATCCATAAACAAGGGACGATTAGGAAAGCCGGTAAGGCTGTCGTAGTGCGCCTGCTGTTGTTGGGTCTCCAGGCTATGCTTGGCTTCACTGATATCTGTGAGCATCACTATATAGCTGGTGCTGTGCTGCTCGCTGTCGGCGACCGCACTCATCTTCAGCAGCACGGGAACCTGCTTACCGGTTTTAAGCACTACCTGCTCTTCGCATTGGTAATGCTCCCCCACACGTAAGCCTTTCAAAATACGCAGATAGTTAATGCGCACATTTTTCGACAGCCCCAGATTCAGACGTCGTGAGGATGGGCTACTGGTGGGGTAATCAAAATTTTCCCGCAACGCCTGATTGGTGGCAACGATGCGCAGCTTGGAGTCAAAAATAATCAGCCAGTCGCTGGCCTGCTCAAAGGCGGCACCAAACATGCGTGCATTTTCTTCTAACACCAGCTCCCGAGTCATATTGGTATAGGTGCCCGCTACCTGAACCGGATGGGTGCCTTCCCATTGCATCACCTTGCCAAAGTCTTTATACCAACGCCATTGCCCACTGCTGTGGCGCAGGCGATAGACGCAGTTAAAGTAACCCTTATCGGTGGATAAAAATTCCAGCCATTCGATGCGGAATTTTTGTCTTTCATTCGGGTGAATTAACGCCAGATATTGATCCAGCTGACAATGCTCATAGCTATAGCCCAGCTCCTCACGCAACCGTGGCTGATAAATTTTGCTCTCATGCTGATGCCAGTCCCATACCCCGGAGTGACTGCCTTCGAGCGCCAATTTCAGGCGCGCCGCCGACTCTTTGCTTTGTTTATGCGCCGCCATCAGCATCTTTTGAATGCGATTGCGACGATACATCCACATGGCTATCAGGCTGGCGATAATAATCACATACAGGGTGATAAAACTAGGCGAGCTCCACGGCGGGTAGGCAACGCTAATACTCAATCGTGCTGGCTCGGTCGACTCGCCGGTAAAGGGGTCCCGCGCCCACACCTGAAGCAGATGCTCCCCAGGATTTAGCTTGGGGAAGACCACGCGATTATTATCCCGGGTAAAGCTTTTCTGGCTGCCATCGAGCTGATACTCGAAAATAACCCTGTCCTGATAATTAAAGGCCATGGCGCTGAAGGTGATCTCTAAGCCGACATCATCATGGTCAAGGTGAACCTGGGTCAAAGGCCCCATGGTTGGCAGCTCAAGCGCGCGGTACATCAGCTCTGCCGAGGTAAAATTAACCCCTTGCAACAAGGCCCGTTGCGGTATATTGCGCTGCGGATAAAACAAGGTCGCGCCTTTAACCGAACCAAATGCCAGGCGGCCGTCATCACGACGACTGACCGAGCCCAGGTTAAATTCATTGGTGGCCAGGCCTTCCAGATTAGTGAACTGAAAAAAGTGCTCATTTTGTGGGTTAAAGCGCCATAAGCCCTTATGACTACTCATCCACACCATACCCATATCATCGAGCACCAGATCATACATAAGGTTACCCGGACCGCGGCGCTGTAAATCTATGTGTTTAATAAAATTAAAGTTGCTGGCGTTTAAGGCCACCAGACCATGATTGGAAAACGACAGCCACAGGATATTATTGTTATCCACCACATAACCATTAAGGTTGATGGCCAAACTGCCATGGGATTGCGGCACCCGATAAAGCATTTGCAGGGTTTGCGTTTGGGCATTGAAACGCAGCAGCTGACCGCCGGAGAAAAACAAGGGTTGCAGAGGGTTATCCGCTAACGGAGCGCTGAACCCCAAGGCCAAAAACGGATCATGCTTGTCCAGGTCACCACCCAAAGGATGTACCTGCTGTGATCCCAGATCAAAATAGAAGAACCCCTGATTCTGATTGACTCCGTATAACCGGCCATCCTGGGTCAAATACAGGCCATGTAAATAGCCCTCAAGGTAGGCCTGATCTTCTTGCTTCCTGGCCTGCAGCTTAGTTAACTCCTCGGTGTCCTGGTTATAGCTAAATAAACCACGGGTGGTATTCATCAGCAACTGCCGACGATAAGGGATCAGGGTGTAAATGCTAAAGACATTGTCGAGTTCATCGCTGAGGTAACTTTTAAACTTCACCTCACTTTGCATTGTCGCCAGGTTGACCTGGGTTAAACCGTTATGAGTGCCTAAATACAGGGTGTCGCCACTTTGTACCGAGCTCCAGATATTATGATGGGACAAACCATCACCACCGAGATTATCGGCTGTGATATTTTGAAACTCAAAGCGCTTGTTGGGAAGAAAAAAGGCGCCATCGCTTTTGGTGCCCAGCCACAGATCGCCCAGCTCTGTTTCCACTATTTTGATCACACTGGGGTCGGAAAGACTGTAAGGGCTGTCGCTCAGCCTTTGGTGCTTGCGCAAGCGGTTAGCCTGCCACTCATACTCAAACAAGCCCTTATCCGTGGCCAACATCAGCATCCCCCCGCCAAGGGGTTTTATTTGCCAGATATTCAACTCCGACAAAAGCGTCGTACTTTGAAATGGCCGCTGCGGCTGGGCAAACAGGGCATCTAAATCGCTGATATCGGTGACATACAAGCCCTTTACCGTGCCTATCAATAACTTGCTCTGCTCGACCAGGGCGAATGATTTTACATTGTCTCTGTGTATACCACTGCTGCCCGGCGGCAAATGTTGCAGCGGGCGCACCTGCTGGCTCTTGAGATCATAAACAAAGGCACCGTGCGTGGTGCCGATAAACACATAGTGCTGGTATTGAAAAAACACCCGCACCAGAGCGTTGTTTTCGCCGCTGCCCACCTTAAATAAGCTGGTAATGGCACCGCTTTGCGGGTCGAGCATGGCAACATCGCCGCCACGGCCAAGCAGCATCTTATTATCGTCGAGGGAATGCATGGAAAACACTGCGGTGGCAAAGTCGGGGTCTAATTCCTTCGGCGGTGCCACTACCCTTTCCAGCACCCCTTTGCCGTTATGATAACGATAAAGGCCATTAAGAATGGATGAAGTCCAAATTTGCCCTTGTTTATCCATATGCAGGGCATCGATCATGGCGTCGTCAAGCTCGCCCTTTTCATCGCTGATAATTTTTACTTGATAGCCGTCGTATTTATTTAAACCGCTTTCGGTGGCCAGCCACAGGTAGCCCTGGTGATCGATAAGCATATTACCGACATAGCTTTGCGACAGCCCCTCACTGGGCGACAAACGCTGCACCTTGGCGCTGACGCTCGCGGTGACGACCAAAAACAAGCTCAATAATACCAACCAGTAATTACGCATCTGCCACTCCCTGATAGCAATAGGCCAACACATCACGACCCTGATTACGATAACTTTGCAAGCGCGACGCCAGGTGTTCGGGCAAAGTAGCAACCGCGGCGAAACCCAGCTGTTCATAAAAGGGGCGCAGATGCTGATAGATAAAACTATAGATGGGACCAGGTAATTCGGCACAGACCTGACGTATTAAAGTGGCGGCCAAACCTTGACGACGATAATCTGCCTCTACAAACACGCCACATAAAAAATGTTGTTGTTCAAGAACACTGACTCTGGCTGCCGCCACTATGTCATTGTCGCAACGCACCACCCAAATTTGGTCTTGCTTATTGGCACGACCTCGGGCGCCGACCCTATCATAAAATTTGTTCACCAAGGGGGTGGCAAGGGCGGGTACGCGTTGCGCCACTGGGGGGGTCATCGCGATGCGCTCATCATCGCTAAGAAATGTTCAAACTGCTGCTTTAAGTAGCCTTGCTCCGAAATCGGACGCATATTGATGGCTTCATAAACCTTATCCCGGGCATTTTTGCCACGGATAATTTGATACGCCCAAAACGAGGCTTCATAGTCCAATTGAATTCGGTACTTCTCTTCTCGCGGAAGACGGCAAAGATTGACACTCATCGCTGCAACACTATTTAATAACTGACGGAGCCTATACTATAACAGATAGCACCCAGGGTGTATGGGGCGGCCGCTAAGCTAGGGCTAGTATTTCTACTCCAGGTTACCTAAAATAGAAAAAATCATCACATAAATTTAACAATGTGATTAATAAAATAATGATACTCACTGCTTCCTGATCCCGCTAATTTTTTCTTCAAGGTCGTAGTGTTACGCCAGCAGGTATTTATGCAAAACATCTTTGCCTTGGTGCTGCCGCGATTGCTGCTAGTGGCTCTATTTTGCGCCCTAGGCAATGCCCATGGGGCAAACAACAGCACTAAGATGACCTTTAACAGACCGATGGACACCGCCCAGGCGCGCTTTGTCATCGAACTGATGTCACAGGCTTATAGTCAGCTCGGCTATGAGCTGGAGATCATTGACTTCGATCACCCTCAGGCCTTGGCCGCTGCAGATGAGGGGGAGCTAGACGGTCAGCTAGGACGCATCGCCAATATAGAAACCCGCTATGAGAACCTGGTGCGGGTAAACTTCCCCTTGTTTAAGTTTGAGCTTTTTATGCTCACCCGTTGTCATTACTGCAGCCTACAGGAGCTCGCTCGGGTTGCCATCCGCAATGGTTACCCGGTCACCGAGCAATACCTGCATAGCAATAATTTCAATGGCCAAATTATTAAATTGGAAAGCGTGGCGGCGCAGCTGAACCTCTTGGCCCAGCGCCAGGTTGAAGCCGTGGT
Source organism: Pseudoalteromonas sp. T1lg10 (assembly GCF_002964545.1). NCBI lineage: Bacteria > Pseudomonadati > Pseudomonadota > Gammaproteobacteria > Alteromonadales > Pseudoalteromonadaceae > Pseudoalteromonas > Pseudoalteromonas sp. T1lg10. The sequence continues at coordinate 382,739 of NZ_PQBV01000004.1, read as the reverse complement.
GCTGCTTGATTTCCACCTCAAGCAAGGCTACCGAAATCGCGCCGAGCAGCCTTTTACCCGCCATCATCTGCAAAACTACTACAGCTATCATTACCTGCATAAGCGCCATGAGGATAAAATTCCCAAGCTTTTAGCGGTATTGCAGGAGTTAGAGGCAAGTGGGGTGGTGGCGCAGCTGCGCAAAAAGCACGGCTTATAAGTCGAGCTCGCCCTGCTCCATGGATGGCGGTTGCTGGCCTTGTTCCTGTTGGCGCGCTAAGAAACGCTTATAACGCTGTTGACACAGCAAATTGACATGACGCTTTTGCTCATCGCTGAGCTGATTCCAATGAAACCGCTCTTCTCGCGACCGATAACAACCAAGACAATAGCCGCGACTATTGACCTGGCAGATCCCCTTACAGGGGCTATCGATGGAGAATATTTCAAGCTGTTGCATAGGCACTTCAAAGCATAAACCCTATTTCTAACGTTAATGCCTGAGGCGTCTAATTACCAGTGAAAGTTAGCCAAGGTTATCCATTTCTTCTTTGCGTAAAACCGGCTTGGCGTAAATGGCGGTAACCAGGTCGCGCAAATGCTCTGGGATGGCTTCCATACGCTGGGCAAAGGCCTTCACATCTTCGGATTCTGAGTCAACCACGGCATTGGCATGCTTGGCGGCAATGTAGTTGCCCGGATGCAAATAGAAAGACTCGACAATCTGCTTATCTATGGTTTTCGCCAAATCTTCCGGAGTGCTGCAGTCGTTGCTAATGGGCTGACCAAAGGCCAGATGTACATGACCCTTATCGCTGGTAAAGCCCTCGACTATGCTTTCGATGTCTTCACCTGCCGACTTTACATACTCACCATGGTGCTTTTTATGATACAGCTCCTTGGCCTTCGACAGGGCGCAGGGTTCGTACTGATACGAGATAGAAACCGGCACGATTTTTAGCTCGCGCACATATTCGGCAAAATCTTTCTTTTGCTTGCGGCCATTTAGCTGCAGCATTTTCAACAGTGCCGGATCGGTTTGGTCGAAACCGTCTTTGGTGCGCCCTTCACGCTGGGCAATCCAAATGCTGTGCCCCTCGGTCAAGGAGTCGTAAATATAGGCCGACAGCTGAGTCAGCGCCTTAAGCATTTCTTTCGGTGCCTTGGCCGAACGCTTAACAATAAAGCTCTTGTTCAAGCGCATTAGCTCAGTGATATAAGGAATTTGCAGCAGGTTATCGCCAATGGCGATACGTACCGTATTCATATCGTGCTGGTGCAAGCCAAAGTTCACCAAGGCTGGATCAAGAACGATATCGCGGTGGTTGGAGATAAACAAATAGGCCTGATTTTTATCCAGCTTATCAAGGCCGGAGAAGGTCACCTTGGACGTGGTGTTATTTACTATCTGCTCAAGATAGTGCACCACTTCAAGCTGCACTTGCTGCACCGAGTTAACCTGTCCCCATTTGCGCTGTAGCTGCTGGCGCACCAGAGGCCGCGAAATAAGACGTATTGATGCCAACCAAGCAGGCAAATTATGCTTAGCAATAAGGTCGACAAAGGCATTATCGGCCACCAGCCGAGCCACGGACGCCGCCACTTCATCATCGTTGTAAGGTCTTATATCTGCATACTTATCCACGGTGCTCACCTTTTAACTGCAGGCAAAAAAACGGCGCTCATTGTATCGCGCCCTTTATTTATTCGCTAAGTTTATCAACTCTTACCAGTGAGAGATAGCCTACCTACGGCTGAATTTTAGCCACAGCAAGCGCATTAGCAACAGCGCCAGAATAACCGCCGAGCCTTGCTCCAACCAAGGCGGTAACACCTCATGATGCTGGCCACCGAGCGGCGTGACATTAAATCCGAATTCACCAACCAGGTAATCGGTGAGCACGCCAAACAGCAAGGCCACACCTATTACCCCGGTTAGATAGGCAGCAACCGCACGGCGCCCCAGCTCCTTGCCCACTACACCTAGGGTAGCAATATTGGTCGCTGGTCCCGCCAGCATAAAGACCAGTACAGCCCCGGGTGACACTCCGGCCAATAACAAGCCGGCGGCAATGGGGGTAGAGGCCGTGGCACAGATATACATGGGGATGCTGACAAGCACCATCACAGTCATGGCCAAAATACCACTGCCCCATTGGCTTAAATAGGAGGTAGGTACATAGGTTTGCACCACAGCCGCAAAAAACAGACCTATCATCAACCATAAGGCGGTATCGCTTAAAAGCTTGGTGGCACTAAAGTGCAGCGCTTGCTGTAACTTGCTAAAAGCGGATGACTGAGCTTGCGGTGTTGACTGTGACGCCTTTTTATCGGTACTACAGCAACTGGATGTTGCCTGTGTGACCTGAGTTTGAGGGGCGCAACAACCGCCGCTTTGCTCATCGAGCTGAACCTCGGAGGCACAACAACTCGATGGGCCCTCAACTGCAGACACCTTATCATTAGAGCCGCAGCACGCACCTTGCTTGGGTGTAGAGCTTGCAGTGACGCTTGGCTCCAAACTGCCCTCGCGCCCCACCAGCAAACCGGCGGTAATGGCGCTGCAAACGGCGGCTATGGGTCTTATCACCGCCATAAAGGGACCCAATAAGGCATAGGAAACGGAGACGGAATCAATCCCGGTTTCCGGCGTCGACACTAAAAATGACGTTGTCGCACTTTTTGACGCACCCGCTCGTCTTAAGCCGACCGCCGCCGGGATCACGCCGCAGGAGCACAAAGGCATGGGCGCACCGATAAGCGCCGCCTTCACCGTGGTCCAGAGGCCTTCTTTACCCAGGTGACGATTGAGAAAGTGCGTCGGCAAATACACATTGATGATTCCGGCAATCAACAACCCCAGCATCAGCCAAGGTGCCGACAACACAAACAATTGCCAAAAATTACTGATTAAGTCCATCTATGTCCTCCAGTGCGGTCAGAATCGAACAATGTTGCGCCGGGGCGCTACTGCCGCAGCATTGCTCGGCCAGTTGCGACAGCGAAGCATGAAAGCGCTGTAACTCGGCGATCCGCTGTGCCACCAAATCACGCTTTTTCAGAGTCAGATCTTTCACTTCCTGACAGCTGTGCTCGGCCTTTTCAAAGTTTATCTTTAACAGCTCGGCAATTTCTTCCAGGCTAAAGCCGACATCCTTGGCTCGACGAATAAAATGCAATTGTGCCATGTGCTTACCCCCATATTGACGATAGCCACTGGCGCTGCGCTGAGGCGCGCTCAATAGTCCTTGCTGCTCGTAATAACGCAGTGCATCCGTACTCATGTCCACCTGTTTGGCCAATTCACCTATACGCATCTGCACTCCTCCCCCTCAAACTCTTTGCTTAGCAGGCATTATAAACCTTAGAGTTAACACTAAGGTCAAGGATTAATTTTGCGCTCAACGTCGGTCCATGAAAGACTAGCGCCAATAGCCTATTTGGAGAGCACAAATGAACATCGTCATGTTAGACGCCGACACCTTAGGAGCAAACTCACTGGCACCAATTGCCACCTTAGGAGAATTTCATCGCCACCCCCTGACATCAGCAGAAGATGTAGTGACGCGCTGCGCCGACGCCGATGTAGTGATCACCAACAAGGTGCAACTTGGCGCCGAGCAGCTTAAGGCCTTGCCTAAGCTGAAACTTATCTGTGTTGCCGCCACCGGCACCAATAACATAGATATCGCTGCCGCTAAGGAGCATGGCATTGCTGTGTGTAATGTTGCCGGCTATTCCACCGCCAGCGTAGTGCAGCATACCTTTACCTTGATCTCCTTACTGCTTAATAACCTGCATAGGTATATAGATGACTGTCGCCAAGGCGCCTGGCAACAAAGCGAGATGTTTTGCCGCCTTGATTATGAGATCGCCGAGCTGGCGGGTAAAAAACTTGCCATTATCGGCCATGGTGAGCTCGGCCAGGCCCTGGCCAAGGTAGCCCATGCCTTTGATATGCAGGTGCTTATTGCCGAACGTCGCGGCCAAGCCCCGCGCCCCGGGCGCATCGCTTTTGAACAAGCGCTGGCGCAGGCGGATATCGTCAGCATTCACTGCCCACTTAACGCCGAGACAGAGCAGTTAATAAATCGCGATACCCTGGCCTTAATGCAACCGACAGCCGTCTTAGTCAACACCGCCCGCGGCCCCATTATCAACGAAGCAGATCTGGCCACAGCCCTGGCCGATGGTACCCTAGGCGGCGCAGCCTTAGATGTGCTCAGTGAAGAGCCGGCCAACCCTGAAAATCCTTTGGTTCGCTATCAGGGTGACAACCTGCTGCTCACACCGCATATAGCCTGGGCATCAAAACAGGCCAGAGACAGGCTGATCCACCAGCTGGCCTTAAATATTCGCGCCTATGCCAATGGTGAAGTTCGCAATCGGGTTGGCTAAATTCGCCAACTCTTTTGAAATAACACCAACCAGCTTAAAAGAATAATGTGTAACCAATTGAAAAATATAAAGTAAAATTTTTGGCATTGAACTTGATTATTCAATGCCAACTAGATAACAAAAATTGGATAAAACAATGAAAAAAGCACTTCTTTGCGCCCTTGTCGCCCTGCCTCTACTTGGTGGTTGTATCGTTTCGGTGAATGACGGTGAAGCCGACGCCCATTGGTCATCAAGCGACTGGCAAAAACAACAGCGCCAAAATCGCGACTATATTGCCCACCTTGAGCTAGGGAACAGCGCTGCTGTGATCAAAGAAACCCTGGGCACACCGGATTTCAGTGAGTCCTTTGCTCATCAGGGTGAAGAGTATCAGGTGCTGTTTTATGCCACGCAAAGCGTTAAGTCCGATGGCAAAATCAGCAAAAATGAATGTACACCCTTGGTATTTAAGGCTGGTCGTTTGGTGAGTATTGGTGATAGCGCCTATCAGGCACTGGTCGGTAAACTATAAAGATAAAAAAGCCGCGTGGATTAAAGCCCACGCGGCTTTTTTTTAGCCGTAGAAAGCGGCGCTATTACGCCCGTCTTGCTTGGCCTGATACATGCCCCTGTCGGCATTTTCAATCAAGGCCATTTCACAGTTGTCGTCGTTGTCGCCATTAAAGGTGGTGGCGCCAATGCTGATGGTGATGTGCTCAGCAATGGGTGAGTCTATATGGGGAATATTAAGCTCGCGGATCACCCTGCATAGCTTATTGGCCAAAGCCATGGCTGTGTCTTCTTCACTGCCGGGCAAAACCGCAACAAACTCTTCACCACCATAACGGGCGATAAAATCGCTGCCGCGTTGACAATTATTGACCAGGGCCGAAGCCACTTTTTTCAAACATTCATCACCCTGCTGATGCCCGTAGCAGTCGTTGTAACGCTTAAAGTAATCGATATCTATCAATAGCACAGACAAAGGCAATCCGGCGCGCACACTGCGGCGCCATTCACGAGCAAAATGTTCGTCGAAATAACGACGATTGGGAATTTCCGTTAAGCCATCTATGCTCGCCAGCATTTCCAACAGATCATTTTTTTGTTTAATGGTCAGCTGATTCTTCACTCGGGCACGAACAATGGCGCTGCCAAAAGGCTTGCTAATATAGTCCATGGCGCCAAGCTCAAGGCCCTTGGCTTCATCGCCACTGGAGTCACTGGCGGAGATAATAATGACGGGAATGGGCTGAGTTTTATCATCATGTTTGAGCTGTTTTAGCGCCTCGTAACCATCCATACCCGGGAGCATGATATCAAGTAAGATCAAATCGGCACTGTTGTCCTCAAGCCAAGCAAACATGGCCTCGGCATCATTGACACAATGCACCTGGTATTGAGGGGTGAGGGTTTTGGTTAAAATCGCTTGGTTTAATTCATCACCGTCGACAATGAGAATTTTTGCTGACTTCATGAGCCTTCCTGTTTGCTTCACCTTGCCCAGCAATCCGTCCCTTACAGGCCTGTCGCTGAGCTATATTTGTTATTTATTTAGCGCACCTTTGTTACCAGTTTAGACCCGGTTAGCGAGCTTTACTTGGTATTTTTACGGTAGTTTTTGTTACCAAGGTGGTTTTCTTTTACCTAATCTAGCATGCCACAGGTCATCAGGCATGGCTCTGCTCTGGAGCTAACCATACCTGATCAGCGGGCAAAAGCAATGCGTACAGCGCCTATAATAAACGCTGTACTGCATTGTTCGCTATAGATTTTCTTCCGCAAAGGAAGCTAAGCGACTACGCACCACGCCATTAAGGTTGATAGTAGCGCTGCCCTCAAAGTGCTTAAAGCGCTCTACTATATAGGTTAAGCCCGAGGTCAGCGGTGTTAAATAGCTGCTGTCGATTTGCGCCAGGTTACCAGAGCAAATCAGCTTAGTACCCGCACCACAGCGGGTGATAATGGTTTTGAGCTGAGAAGCCGTTAAGTTCTGACTTTCATCCAAGAGCACCACGGCATTTTGAATACTGCGTCCGCGCATAAAGTTGACCGACTTGAACTGGATATTGGCCTTTTCCATAATATAGTTACGGCTGGAAATAGGGTTTTCATCGCTCTTATGTAACACCTCCAAAGAATCTGTGATCGCCGCCAACCAAGGCGCCATCTTTTCTTCTTCGGTACCCGGTAGGAAACCGATAGACTCGGCAATTTCCGGAGTGTTTCGGGTGACAATCAGCTTATCGTACACACCTTTTTCGATGATCATTTCCAGTGCGCAGGCCAAGGCTAGAATGGTTTTACCGCAACCCGCCGGGCCGGTCAGCAGCACTAACTCAACGTCCGGGTCGAGCAAAGCATCCATGGCCATGCCCTGATAGATATTTTTCGGCTTTACGCCCCAAGCATTGCGCGACATCAGGCGCTCCACGCCGAGATCCTTTAAGGTGATATGGGTATCGTTGTATTCCACCACCCGGGCGGCAAAGTGACCGGTTTCGTCAAGCAGATATTCATTGGCAAACACATCCGGCACCAACTCGCGCGCGACATGATGCAGGGCATCACGTCCTTGCTGTTCGGTTTCACACTCGCCAACCTGCTGCCAAAAATCTCCTTGCACTTTTTTATAACCCGAGGTTAAAAGTGCCACGTCATCAATCAGCTGGTCGGTGCGATAGTCCTCAACATAATGCAGCCCGGCGCCCTTAGCCTTTAAGCGCATATTGATGTCCTTGGTGACCAGCACCACCTTGGCATCGCTGTATTGTTTTTGCAGATACACGGCACAGTTGATAATGCGATGGTCGTTTTCATTGCCCGGCAAGCCGGAAATACTGTCAGCAAACAGGTGATCATTGACTATGATCAGCTTGCCGCGCGGCAGCTCCGACGAACGTTTATCTTCCGGCAATAACACCCCTTTAAGCATTTGCTCTGGGGTCGCATCACGTAACACTTCATCGAGGGCTCGAATGGCAACGCGGGCATCGCGACTGACATCCCGTTTACGGTCCTTTATATGGTCTAGCTCTTCGAGTACCGTCATCGGAATGACGACGTCGTGTTCTTGGAAACAGAGGAATGCAAGGGGGTCGTGAAGTAATACGTTGGTGTCGAGCACATACATTTTACTGCTTTTTACGAGGCGGTCTTTGTCCATAGCGCGTTCCTAATTTGTCTTTATTATATCTGCACCTTTACAGCTACACTAACAAGGTGGTTATGCCTTAAGGGCATACTTCAAGTTTAGTCTATGGTTATAAAAAGACGCTTTTATGACGGCAAAAAAGTACAGAAAAAGTGGTGTTTTACATTTGCAAAAAGCGCCTTCTTTTGCTGCTGTACATATTCTAAACAAGCACCAAAATATTTATCAGTTTTCAGGTGATAATCACCAAGTTGCGCGCTAATATAGCCGCCTTTTTTTGCTTGGGCCGCCATGGCCCCAGCCCAGATAACCCAAAGTCGAGATTGAGCACGTAATGAATTTTTCCTTAGGTCAACGTTGGATCAGTGATACCGAGTCGGATTTAGGATTAGGTACCGTAGTTGCATTGGAAGGACGCCAAGTTAACATCTTATTCCCCGCCAGCGGCGAAAGCCGAGTGTATGCCCAGGCCGAAGCGCCGGTGACCCGAGTGCTATTTAATCCCGGCGATGTGATCCGCAGTGCCGATGAGTGGGAGCTCACGGTCAGCGAAGTGACAGAGCAAGATGGCCTGTATACCTATAAGGGCACGCGCCTTGATAATGAAGAGCCGACCGAGCTCAAGGAAACCTTTCTCGACCATTTTATTAAGTTCAATAAGCCGCAGGACCGCCTTTTTGCCGGCCAAATCGACCGTTTCGACCGCTATACCCTGCGTTACAACACCTGGCAGCACAGGTTTCACCGCGACCAATCGCCGCTGAAGGGCCTTATCGGCCAGCGCGCCAGTCTGATTGAACACCAGTTGCACATTGCCCGCGAAGTCGGCCAACGTTTCGCCCCGCGTGTTTTACTGAGCGATGAGGTGGGTCTGGGCAAAACCATAGAAGCGGGGATGATCTTACATCAGCAATTGCTAACCGGTCGTGCCGCCCGTGTGCTTATCGTAGTACCAGAAAACCTACAACACCAGTGGTTGGTGGAAATGCTGCGCCGCTTTAATCTGAAATTTGCCATTTTCGACGAAGAGCGCTGTGCCGAGGCCTTTGCCGACAGCGCCAATGTGTTTGAAACCGAGCAACTGGTACTGACCAGCCTGGAGTTTCTAACCAAGAAAAAACGCTGGTTCGAACAAGCTACCCTAGCCGACTGGGATCTGCTGGTGGTTGACGAAGCGCACCACCTCAGCTGGTCGGTGGACAAGCCAAGTACAGAGTACCTGCGCATTGAAGAGCTTAGCCAGGACATCGCCGGTCTTATCTTGCTAACCGCGACCCCGGATCAACTTGGCCACCAAAGCCACTTTGCCCGTTTGAAATTACTCGACCCGGATCGTTTCTATGACTATGACGCCTTTGTTGAGCAGGAGCGCCATTATCAGGAGATAGCCGATGCCGCCAACAGCATTTTGCAGGAGCAGGCACTAAGTGCCGAGCAACAACAAGTACTTGTTAACCTGCTTGGCAGCCAAGGGGAAGCCCTGCTGGCACAATTTAGTGCCGGTGACACCCAGGCTAAGGAACATATACTAGAGCAGCTGCTGGACAGACACGGTACCGGACGCATCTTGTTCCGCAACAGCCGCAGTGGCATCAGTGGTTACCCGCAGCGCCTTCTGCACAGCTATCCCATGGCCATGCCGAGCCAGTATAAAACGGCCATGAATGTAATGGGCAGCCTGGGCAATGGTGGTCCCATCGAGCTTAGCGCCATTCGCGCTCTGTTCCCGGAAAAAATCTTCCAGGAATTCGAAGGCGAAAATGCCAGCTGGACTCAGTTTGACCCGCGCGTGCAATGGCTTATAGACACCCTGAACAGCAACAAGCCTCAAAAGATGCTGGTGATCTGTGCCAAGGCAGAAACCGCACTCAGCCTGGAGCAGGCTTTGCGCGAGCGCGAAGGTATTAAAGCGGCGGTGTTCCATGAAGGTATGAGCATTATCGAGCGCGACCGCGCGGCCGCCTTCTTCGCCGATATTGAAGACAGTGCTCAGGTGTTGATCTGCTCTGAGATCGGCTCAGAGGGACGTAACTTCCAGTTTGCCCATCATTTGGCACTGTTCGACCTGCCGCTTAACCCGGACTTGCTGGAGCAACGTATCGGTCGTCTTGATCGTATCGGCCAAACCCAGGACATTAAAATTCATGTGCCCTACTTTGAAAACAGCGCCCAGCACACCCTACTGCGCTGGTATCACGAAGGCTTAAACGCCTTTGAGCACACCTCCACCACAGGCCATATGCTTAACCAGGAATTTGGTGATGAGTTACTTCAATTGCTTGCTCATAACAGCTATCAGGACGAGGTTCTGGGCGAGCTGGTTGGACGCGTCAGTTCGCGCTATGGTGAGCTAAAGACACAAATGGAGTCCGGTCGCGATCGCCTGTTGGAGCTGCATTCCAGCGGCCAGGGTAAGTCCGAGCACCTGGTAGAAGATATCAAGGTGGTTGATGACAGCTTTGAACTACCGACCTATATGATCAACCTGTTCGATACCTGGGGCGTGAACCAAGAAGACAGGGGCGAAAACAGCATAGTGCTGAAACCCTCGGAGCATATGCTGGGCGCCAACTTCCCAAGTCTCAGGGATGAAGGCATGAGCATCACCTTTGACCGGGATACCGCTTTGGCGCAGGAAGATCTGCACTTTATCAGCTGGGATCACCCCATGGTCGAAGGCGCAATGGAAATGATCTGTGACGATGATTTCGGTACCGCGTCTGTGGCCCTGTTGAAAAACAAGAAACTGCCGGCGGGCACCTATTTTGTCGAGCTGATTTATATTGCCGAAGCCATGGCTCCGAAATCACTGCAATTGGGGCGCTACCTGCCACCGACTCCGGTGCGTGTACTGCTTGATAAAGGCGGTAATAACCTGGCGGAAAATGTCGCCTTTGATGCCTTTAACCAACAGCTTAATGCGGTTGGCCGCCAAACCGCCTCGAAACTGGTGAATGCCCTGCAAAGCGCCATTCATCCGCTTATTGAGCAAGGTAATACCTTGGCGCAAACGCAAATGGAGCAATTGCGTGAGACGGCGAAAACCGCCATGCATCAGGCCGTTGATAGCGAACTGGAGCGCCTAACCAGCCTCAAGGAGATCAACCCCAATATCCGTGATGAAGAGCTGAAACATTTTCAGCGCAGCCGCGCCGAAATGGACGACTACATAGATAAAGCCAAGGTGAAACTCGACGCCATTCGCTTAATCGTTGTCAGCCACTAGGCATTTCATTAAAATGACCGGCCTTACGCTATGAGGCCGGTCATGCTTTTAAACTACAATCCCCCACGTTTTCCCTATCTGCAGATCATCTATCAAGATGACGACCTGCTGATCCTTGATAAGCCCAGCGGCCTGCTGACGGTGCCGGGAAAAGACCCAAAACATGCCGATAGCCTAATTCGTCGCGCCAATATCGTATTTCCAACCGCTAAAATCGTACATAGATTGGATATGGCCACCTCGGGCGTGATCTGTCTGGCACTGAACAAAGAAGCGCACCGCAATCTCAGCATGCAGTTTCAGGACAGACAAACCGCTAAGGAATATATCGCCATAGTCGATGGCCATCTTAAGGATGCTACGGGCTCAGTGGACCTGCCGCTGATCTGCGATTGGCCGAATCGTCCCAAGCAAATGGTAGATATGGAAAAGGGCAAGCCGTCGCTGACCCATTATGAGGTGCTTGAACATGGCGATAACAATACCCGAGTGCGTCTGACCCCGATCACAGGTCGCAGCCACCAGCTGAGGGTACATATGCTGTCCCTGGGTCATGTGATCTTGGGCGACCGTCTCTATGCATACCCTGAAGCCAAAGACCGTGCACCGCGTTTGCAATTACATGCCCACTGGCTGACCCTAAATCATCCCAGCAGCGGCGAAAGCATGACCTTTACCGCGCCCTGCCCGTTTTAACGAGCCACCAATATAATTTAACCCTTACGGCCCGAGTGCTGAAGCTCGGGGATAGGCGGTTTATTAAGCCGCCTTTTTTAGGTATTCGTAGGCCGCCTGAATATCCTGACTCTTCTTTTGTGCCAAGCGCATCATATGCTCAGGGAGACCTTGAGAGACCAGCTTATCCGGATGGTGCTGTGCCATCAGTTTGCGGTAGGCTTTTTTGACCGTGGAGGGATCGGCGCCTTCTTCCAAGCCCAAGATATGCAGCGCCTGAGCGCGGCTCATGCCACTACTGGCGCCGCCGGAAGCGCGCTGCTGCTGATGTTGCTGATGAAATTTTTGCTGTTGCTGGCGAAACGCAAATTCGGCCTGATAGCGTTTAAGGATAAAACTAAAATGGGTTTTGCTAACGCCAAGCCCCTTGGCGACCTGCTCGAGTAAGGTTTTTTCCTGTGCCGCCAGGTGGCCATCGCTAAAGGCCATTTGAATCTGAATCTCTAAAAACAATTGGATGAGATCGAAACGCCCGGCAAAGTGCTCACGAAACTCACGCAAGGTAGCGTTCATGGCAAAACCATCCGCTTTACCAGTGTTAAAGGCCAATTGGGCTTCGCGTTTGTCCTCACCGGTCAGGCCCATTTCTTCCATAAAAGCGGTGGCGGCACGAATATGCAATTCATTTACTCGACCATTGGATTTGGCGATATGCCCCATCACCGCAAAGCAACTGGAGAAAAACAACGCCTGGCGCTCAGACACTTCGTCGTTATTAAAGAAACCACGCAAGCCGCCGGCATTATCGAAATTCTGTTTCAGGCTTTTGTCGAATAGGTGGCCAATAAACAGACCCAAAAATAAGCCAAAAAACCGGCCAAACATAAAGCCAAAAAAGGCACCGAGCACCTTACCCCACATTAGCGCTAACCCTTGTTATTTGAAAATGCCCCCACATAGTGACGAAAAATCATCGAACTAACAAGCACAAGGGCGTATCTATTAAGCTGAATATAAGCCAGAAAAATGACGTATTTGTGGGTACTTGGCAGATGTAATTAGCCAAAAATTGCTTTATTATGTCATGCTTATTTCTAGTACTTTTGGCAACTAAGCTAAGGTGAGTCAATGAATAAATTATGGGGCATGATAGCAATAGCCCTATATGGAACCCAAGCCAGCGTCGCACTAGCAGCTGTGGAACAGGCGACGGATGCCAAGGTACCCGCTCCCGAAGGTGAAGCCTTTATCGCGCCAGCACCAGAGCCTGGGGAAATACCCCATTGTTTTGCTGCGGTTCGTCCAGCACCCTGGCAGGCGCCCGATTTACCCTTTGGGGTAATAGAAATCGTTGCCGATGATGTCGAATTAATAGGCCAGGCCAGCGCCCAGTTTGATGGCGACGTAGATATCAGCAGTAGCACCATGACCCTTAACGCCCGCTCGGCGTTAATTGATAAGCAGCAGGGTCTGCTCAATGCGCAAGGTCCACTCACCTATCGCGATGGTGTCGCCATAATTACCAGCCGTGGCTTAAATGCCAGCCTGGATGACTCTAATATCAAGTTGTTGGCAGCCGACTACCAGTTGACCGAACAACAAGGCCGTGGTGGCGCCGAACAATTAGAGGTTTCGCAAGAAGCGCTGACCCTAAGCAATGCCAGCTTCACCACCTGCCCGGTGGATGATGAAACCTGGTCAATCAATGCCGATAAAATTATTTTGTCGCAGCAAAAGGGCTGGGGTGAAACCCATGGGGCGACGCTAAAAATCTACAATACCCCGGTCTTGTATTTACCCTATTTCACCTTCCCTATTAATGATCAGCGCAAAACCGGCTTTCTAGCGCCGCGATTATCGAGCTCGAATCGTTATGGTGTGGAAACCATTACCCCTTATTACATTAACCTGGCGCCGAATTACGACCTGACTTTGACGCCCCGTTATATGTCGAAAAAGGGTTTGCAGCTGCAATCGGAATTTCGTTATCTCACCGAGACCAGCCAGGGCATGCTTGGTCTGGAATATCTGGACTCGGATAAAACCGAGCGCGAGCTGGGTAATCGCTATATCTATCATTGGCAGCAGCAAAGCTACTTCAACGACCAGTGGCGTGCCGGAGTTGATATCACTAACGTCAGTGACGATAACTATCTCACAGACTTAGGCTCCAACTACGCCAGCAAAACAGATACTCACCTGGCGCGTTCCGGTATTCTGACTCATTTGGGAGAGCGCTGGCGCACCGATATCCAGATTCAGGATTATGAAGTACTGGGCGATCACTTAGAGTCTTATACCGCCCTGCCGCGCATTGGCTTTAGCCAGACTCAGGCCTATCAATTGGGTTGGTTTGACGCCAGCATCAATGGCGAGATCAGCCATTTCCGCAACAGCACCCGAATAATAGACGAGGCAACACGTCTGCATATAGAGCCCAAGCTGAGCTTTAGCGAAGACCGTTATGCCTGGTCCTTCTTGTCTGAATTCAGCCTCTTGCATACCTATTATGATCAGCAAGGGGACTTGGCCGGCACCGACTTTGAGGAAACCGTGCATCGTACCTTGCCCAAGGTGCGCCTGTATAGCCAGCTGAATTTTGAACGCGACACCAGCTTGTTCGTTGATAACGGCATTCAGACATTAGAGCCGCAAATTCAGTATCTCTATACTCCGAACAAGGATCAGAACAATATCGGCCTGTTCGACACCACCAAGCTGCAGGATGACTTTTTCGGCCTGTTCCGCGACCGTCGCTTTTCCGGCGTTGACCGCATTGCGGCTGCGAACCAGATAACCTTAGGTGCCACTACCCGAGTGTTCGATGGTAAAAATGAAGAGGTGTTTAACTTAAGCGCCGGTCAAATCTTCTATTTGTCGGACTCCGCCAAACCCACAGCTCAGGATTTTGCCGATGACACCAGCTACGACTCCCTGTTTGCCAGTGAAGCCATGTGGCACTGGCATCGCCGTTGGTATCTATCCGGTGGCATCCAATACGACATTGATGGCAGTCAAATGATTCAATCGCACCTGATCTTAGACTATAAGGGTGACGACAATGAACTGATGCAATTGAACCATCGCTATGCAAACGATGTCTCAGGGAATACAATTGAGCAAGTCGGCATGTTTACCAGTGTGCCCATCGACGATAATTGGCAATTCGTTGCCAGCTACCACCGCGATCTCGACGCCGGACGTAGCATCGAGGTATACACTGGAGTACAGTACGAGTCCTGTTGTTGGGCGGTGCAGGTTACCGGACACAGACAAATCGAAACAGACTTGAATCAAAGTATTAACCAAGAGCAAGCGGTCTTCGACTCGGGGATCGGCATCAAATTTGTCCTTAAGGGACTCGGAGGCAAAAGCAGTTATGATGCGCAAGAAATACTTAAAGAAGGCATTTTTGGCTACCGTCGCCCCTACTTCCTTACTAAATAAAGCAATAACAACTATGAATTTTAGAAGTTTTTTAGCAACCAGTATTCTCGCCCTCGGCCTCAGCCAAGGTGCTATAGCCAAACCACAGCTGATCGATCAGGTGGTCGGCACAGTCAATGAAGGGGTCATTTTACAAAGTGAAGTTGACGCCATTATCAACCGTGTTAAAAGCCAGGCTAAAACCAGTGGCCAGGAGCTGCCAAGCGACGATGCGCTGCGCGTACAAGCCATTGAACGTTTGATTGACCAAACTCTGCTGCTGCAACTTGGCGAGCGCATGGGTATGGAAATTTCCGACGGTCAGCTTGATCAAACCCTAGCCAATATGGCTCGCGAGCAAGGCGGCACCATAGCCGATATGCGCGCTTCTATCGAAGCCTCAGGAGAGAGCTTCCAACAGTTCCGTGAAGATATGCGTAAAGAAATCACCACGCAACAGGTGATGCGTGCCAATGTTGACCGCCGTATTTATATCAGCTTGCAAGAAATTGAAAACTTGTTGAAAATCATGGATCAACAAGGTGGTAATGCGGAAGAGTATGACATCGGCCATATCCTGATCGACATTCCCAGCGGCGCCACCGCCGAAGACATTGCCAGCGCCCAGGAGCGTGCTACCAAGGTTATCGATATGCTTAACGATGGCCAGGAATTCAAGCGCATCGCCATCGCCTCATCAAGCGGCTCAAAAGCTCTTGAAGGTGGTCAGTTAGGTTGGATGGGCACCAACGAAATGCCATCACTGTTTGCAGAAGCGGTGAAGGGCAAGAAGAAAGACGATATCATAGGTCCACTGCGCAGTGGCGCCGGTTTCCATATCATCAAGGTACAAGACGTACGCGGCCGCCAGGTTGTGGAAACCGTTGAGGTTCGCTCGCGTCACATCCTGTTAAAGCCATCGATTATCCTGAGCGAAGAAAAAGCCCGCTCTATGCTGGCCGGTTTTGTTGAAGACCTGCGCGCCGGTGAGGCTGACTTTGCTGCACTAGCCAAAGAATACTCGGAAGATCCAGGCTCAGCACTTAAGGGCGGTGAGTACGACTGGACCGATCCAACCACCTATGTTCCGGCTTTCCGCGACACCCTGATGGCATTGGATAAGAACGAGATCAGTGAACCATTCCGCTCTACTTTCGGCTGGCATATAGTGCAACTGCTAGATAAGCGCGTTGCCGATAAAACCGACCTGGCCAAGAAAAACCGTGCCCAACAATTGCTGTACAACCGTAAATTCAAAGAAGAAAGCTTTGCTTTCCAACAGGAAATTCGCGAACAAGCACATATTGATATTTTCGTAGAGGAATAAGGGCCATGACGTTGCGTATCGCTATCACCCCAGGTGAACCGGCCGGCGTGGGTCCTGACTTACTGATTGCCTTAGTGCAACAGGAGTGGGACGCGCAATTGGTTGCCATTGCCGATGCGCAATTGCTACAACAGCGGGCCGCTACCCTGGGCCTGCCGCTGACCCTGATCCCCTTTGACGAACAGGCACAGGCGCAGCCAACCGCCGCCGGCACTCTGTTTTATCATCAGGTGGACTTACCGGTGGAAGCTATCCCTGGTCAGTTGGATGAGCAAAATGGCGAGTATGTGCTCGACACCCTGCGCATTGCCTGTGAAAAAAATATGGATGGCACCTTCGACGCCGTGGTCACAGGCCCGGTGCATAAGGGCATTATCAATAAGGCTGGCATTTCCTTTAGCGGTCATACCGAATACTTCGCCCAGCAATCCAACACCCCGGATGTGGTGATGATGCTGGCCACCGAAGGTCTACGAGTGGCCTTAGTGACCACACATATTCCCCTGGCCTATGTGTCCAAAGCCATTACCCCAGAGCGTCTGGCCAAGGTCATTGGCATTTTAGATCACGATTTGCGCACCAAGTTCGCCATCGAACAGCCGCGTATTTTAGTTTGTGGTTTAAACCCGCACGCCGGTGAAGGCGGACATTTGGGGCGCGAAGAAATCGAGGTCATGACCCCTACCCTTGAGGCCCTTAATAACCAAGGCATGCACCTGATTGGCCCACTGCCCGCAGATACCCTGTTTCAGGATAAATATCTCAATGAAGCGGATGCAGTACTGGCTATGTATCACGATCAGGGGCTACCTGTGTTAAAATATAAGGGTTTTGGAAATTCAGTAAATATCACCCTTGGCCTTCCCTTTATTCGGACCTCCGTCGATCATGGTACAGCCCTTGATCTGGCGGCCAGCGGCCAAGCAGATGCCGGCAGTTTCCGCGTCGCCTTGAGCGAAGCAATAAAACTGGCGAGCAAAAAAGCGCAGAGACAATGACAGATAAAGTACACTTAGGGCACCGAGCGAGAAAACGCTTCGGGCAAAACTTCCTCAATGATGACACCATTATTGATAAAATCGTAACCGCTATCGACCCACGTGTGGGCGATAATCTGGTGGAGATAGGCCCTGGTCTGGGCGCGATCACCGAGCCGGTCACCGAGCTGACCGACCACCTTACGGTAGTTGAACTTGATAAAGACCTGGCCGAGCGCCTTATTCATCACCCCTTTATGGCACCGAAATTGACAGTGCATCAGGGTGATGCAATGAAGTTCGATTTTTCGAGCTTGCTTAAAGGTGACAAGAAGCTCAAGATTTTCGGCAACCTGCCATACAATGTATCTACCCCTTTGTTATTCCACTTATTTGAATACGTGGATGACGTTGAACACATGCACTTTATGCTGCAAAAAGAAGTAGTTAACCGCATGGTTGCATCACCGGGCAGCAAAGCATTTGGTCGCTTAAGCGTGATGACTCAATACTACTGCCATGCGATTCCAGTGATTGAGGTGCCACCAACCTGCTTCAAGCCAGCTCCTAAAGTTGACTCTGCGGTAGTAAGACTGGTGCCAAAAAATCCAGAACAACGCACCGCAAAAAGCACCAAGCTGCTTAATACCGTGTGTTTGGAAGCCTTTAATCAGCGTCGTAAAACCTTACGCAACAGCCTGGCTAACCTGCTTGATGCCGAGCAGCTAGAAGCCTTGGGCGTAGACCCGACTGTGCGCGCGGAAAGTTTAACACTACAGCAGTTTATCGATATCGCGAATTGGCTATATGACAACCAGCAGTAACTCAGAGTCGGCCATTAAAGTCATGGTGGAGACCTTCTATGTCGAGGGTCAATCCGAGCCTGAGCATGACAAATATGTGTTTGCCTACAATATCACCATCAAAAACCACAGCCTGAGCAGCGCCCAGCTGCTTAGTCGCTACTGGCTGATCACCGATGCCAATGGCAAGGAAGTAGAGGTCGAAGGCGATGGCGTAGTCGGCGAGCAACCGACCATAGGTCCGGGCGAAAGCTATAGCTACACCAGCGGCGCCGTATTAGACACGCCGGTAGGCACCATGCAGGGCTATTATGTGATGCGCAGTGAGTTCGGCAACGAATTCCAGGCGCCTATCGATGTGTTCCGTCTTAGTTGCCCGAATATTCTGCACTAAGCCATGGCTCAGTATGCAGTTGGCGACATCCAGGGTTGCTATCAGGAATTAGATGCGCTGCTTAAGCGCATCGACTTCAACCCCAGTAAAGATCACCTCTATTGCGTTGGCGATATAGTCGCTCGAGGCCCGGACTCCCTCGCCTGTCTGCGACGCCTGCACACTATGGAGCATGCCGTTAGCATTACCTTGGGTAATCACGACCTGCACCTGCTTGCCACCCTAGCCTTGGGAAAAGAAGCCAACCCAAAGGATAAGCTTGCAGCCCTGTTAACGGCACCGGATTGTCCTCAGCTGCTTGCCTTCTTACAGCGCCAACCTTTGGCCATCTGGCTGGAAAAGCGCCGTATGCTGATAAGCCATGCTGGCCTGTCGCCGCAGTGGTCGCTGAGCCAGGCGCTGCAACAAGCCCGTGTTGCCGAGCAATGCTACCAAGGTGAAGACGCCGCCTACTATTTTGCGCGCATGTATCAAAACGCACCAAGCCAATGGCATGAGGCACAAAGCAAGGTGGAGAAGTTTATCTACACCATCAATGCCTTTACCCGCATGCGTTTCGTTGACAAGCAAGGCGCGCTGAATCTCAGCGACAAGGGTGCACCGAATCAAAATGGCTCGCTTATTCCTTGGTTTAACCACCCTAATCGCGGCCAGGAGGACTTTGATATTGTCTTTGGTCACTGGGCGGCGCTCGAAGGCCATACCGGCATAGACCATATTCACGCCTTGGACACTGGCTGTGTCTGGGGTGGCAGCATGACGGCTATGAATCTGAAAACTAAAAACAAAGTATCTATCCCCGCCCACCTTTGAAACACAGCCTGTCAGGCTCTGTGCTACTTTTTTCCACACATCGCCTTTGTTGTCGCATTGGATATTTATTTGCTACAGTCATTTCTCTGCCAAGGAGGAAAATATCCATGAAAAACAAGCTTATTGCGCTAATGATGACGCTGGCGCCCCTCAGTACTCTGGCCAGCACTACAGTGCTGTACAACGCCAAGGGTTATACCCCAACTCAGGATGGTGAGCTCACCCGCTTTAGTACCCTGGCAATTAAAGATGGTCGTGTACTTAATCACGGCGATCAGCAGCTCGCCAAAAGCTATCCCGATGCCAAGCGCATAGACGCCCAAGGCAAAGTGCTGCTGCCTGGGTTAATCGATGCCCATGGCCATGTTATTGGCCTAGGCCAAAACCTGATGCGCTTGGATTTACGCGATACCCAGTCGGTGGAACACATTGGTGAGAAGCTAAAAGCCTTTGCGGCGCAATCAAAGCAAGAATGGATTATCGGCCGTGGCTGGAACCAGGAGAACTGGCCAACAAAACGCTTTGCCACGGCGGCAGACTTGGATAAATATGTCAGCGACCGCCCTGTGGTACTGACGCGCATCGACGGTCATGCCATCTGGGTTAATACCAAGGCCATGGAGCTTGCGGGCTTTAAGGGCTCGGAGCAAAATCCGGAAGGCGGCGAAATCATACGTAACAGCCAGGGACAAGCAACCGGGGTGTTTATTGATAAGGCGGAAAACCTGATCAATGCCCATATTCCCAAGGCCGATTTCCAGGCTCTCTCCACCGCCCTGGATAAGGCTGGTGCTCATTTACTCAGCCTGGGTATTACCAGCACCCATGACGCTGGCATAAGCAAAGACACCTGGCAGCTTTATCACCAGCGTGCCGAACAAAAGAACCTGCCGCTGCGCATCTATGCCATGCTCAGTGCCGCCGACCCTCAGCTGTTAAGCATGCTTAAGGCTGGCAAAATCGACGATGCCAACGACATGCTCTCCATTCGCAGTGTTAAGGTCTACGCCGATGGCGCTTTAGGCTCCCGCGGTGCCGCCCTGCTTGATGAATATGCGGATCGCAAGGGGCATCACGGCCTGATGCTGGAAAGCCAGGCGCAGTTAGAAGAAATCTTTAAAACCTGTTTTACCCATGGTTTTGCGGCGCACACCCATGCCATAGGCGATCGCGCCAACCGCGATGTGCTCAATGCCTATGAAAACGTGTTTAAAAGCACTGGCGGCAAATTACTACGCAATCGCATCGAGCATGCGCAAATTGTTGCGCCAAGCGACATCCCTCGCTTTAAGGAGCTGGCAATCATTCCCTCTATGCAGCCAGTACATGCCACCTCGGATATGCATATGGCCGAATTGCGCCTAAACGAGCAGCAACTAAGTGGCGCCTATGCCTGGCAAACGTTTTTAGCCCAGGGCTCTAAGGTCGCCGCTGGTTCGGATTTCCCGGTGGAGCTGGCAAACCCCTTCCATGGTCTGTACAGCGCTATTACTCGTCAGGATCATAACGGCCAACCGCAAGAAGGCTGGCGCCCACAGGAACTATTAACCCGAGAGCAGGCACTGCGCGCCTTCACCTTGGATGCAGCCTATAGTGCCCAACAGGAATTTAAACTGGGTAGTTTGGAAAAAGGTAAATGGGCCGACTTTATACTGATCGACACAGATATTATGACTGCCCCGGTGCAGGACATTTGGCAGACTCAGGTATTAGAAACCTGGCTTGGCGGTGAAAAGCGATACAGCCGACAAGATTAAAGCAACAGGGTTTTAAACATCGCTGATAGTGGAAGAAGTGACAAGTAGCCTAGAGGCAAATTAGCCTAAATATTCTCACGCCATTTGTCCTCTTCTTCGCTTTACGTTAGCATTAGAAATCGCTGTGAGAGCAAGGATTCGCATGCACCACAGGGCGATTACAGAGGATAAAAAGGTCAATTTGCACACGGGTAATAAACCGACAGTTAACACGGGAACCGTTATGCTAAGGAACAACCCGATTTAAACGTGCAAATTGACATAAAAGTAGCTAGACCTTAATGCTAGCGTCATACGGTTGTAACAAAAAGGACAATTGTCCCAGCAGGCTTTAAGAATGTTTCAGTATCATTTTTCGACGGATCTCGTTGAGCAACTTCTAAATTATGCCGGTACTTATTACCAGCAGGAGAAAAAAGAAGTCTTACTGCATCAGGACCAACCGCTACAAAAGCTAGTCTTGGTGCGCAGTGGTACTGTGTCTTTTAGTTATGATGTGGGCAATGGCCGCCGCTTGTTGCTAGGCCAGCTTGATTGTAACAACACCTTGATCGGCGAAATCGAAGCCTTGAATAACCAGCCCTGCATTTATACCGTTACCTGCTTTAGCGATGTCAGTTACAACCTGATTGAACTAAAGCACTGGCGCCAGGTGCTTTTGGCCAACCCGCAACTCAGCCTCTATACGGCGCAAACCATTGCCGCCAAATTTCAGGAAAACCAAAAGGTTAACCTGGATAAGCTGTTGCTGCCCCTAAGTTATAATATCGCCAAGGATTGCCTGATGCGGGCTCAGAATACCAATCCCACGCTGCTGCGTGCCTACCCGACGGTGAGCGCCGAGGCGGAGCGTTTCGCCACCACAGAGCGTGCCTATCGCCGGGTGGTAACCGAGCTGGTCGATAAGGGCCTGATAGTACGTTCAAAGGAAGGCTTACAGGCCATCGATATTCCGGCTCTCTCGGCCTTTGTCGATAGCTTTATCTAATAGCAATTCACTTAAATAGCTAATCATTCTAGCGGGCTAAATATCATGTTCACATACTTAACAGAATTGGTATAAGCATAAAAAAAGCAGCCTAGGCTGCTTTTTATTTCACTGTCTATTACACAAACAGGTCTTTAATGTTGGCAAGGTCGGATTTACCTTCTTGCAACTCTTCTGGCGTCAATCCCGACAACTCGTGCGGGAACACCAACCACTCGTCCGAGTCATGGATGTAATAATCCGGCTTCATCGGCACCTTGGTATTCTTCGGCTTGTAATAAGGACAAGCAACGCGAATATCTTGAGGCAGGTTTAAACGCATCAGTTCAGCCAGCTTTTCTTTTAGCGCATAGATGCTGCGGCCCGAGTCGAATACATCATCAACGATCAACAAGGAGTTATCGGCATTGGCATTTTCGATAATGTAATGCAAGCCGTGTACCTTGATCTCTTTCGACTGCTTGCCGATACCATAGTATGACGAAGTACGTCTGAGATATGATCTGTGTCTATGCCCTTGTAGTCATAGTACTCTTGCACGGCGATACCTATAGGTGCGCCGCCACGCCAAATACCAATGATGAAATCGGGTCGAAAGCCATCTTCATAGACTTGTGCTGCAACGCGGAACGAATCTTCCAGCAACTGTTGCGCGGTAATATAACGCTTATCTGACATAGGAGTGCCCCTAATAATTAAATGGCGATAGTGCCAGCATATTGCACTCTGCCGCCATGATCTTGAAAGACTAAAGGCGGCAGATTCTAACGTATTTATGGAACAAATGCTCTAGGGGATTACCCTTGGCCTTCATTTTGTTCCGTATCGGGCTGATGCTCGGGTAACAACAGATTAAGCACTATGCCAAAGATGGCACAGAGGCTTACCCCTTGCAGGGCAAATTCGTTGCCGCCGATCTGCATGCCGCCGATACCAAACACCAAGATCAAGGCGATGATCACCAGGTTGCGCGGTGCGCTCACATCCAAATCCGCCTTCATCAGGGTTTTTAAACCTACCACGGCAATGGAGCCGAACAGCAAGATCATAATGCCGCCCATTACGGGCACGGGAATGGTCTGTAAACCGGCGCCCATCTTGCCGATAAAAGCCAATACCACGGCGATTATGGCGGTCCAGGTCATCACCCTTGGATTAAAGTTTTTCGTCAGCATCACAGCACCTGTCACTTCCGAATAGGTGGTATTCGGTGGTCCGCCAACACTGGCCGCCAAGGTGGTGGCTACGCCATCACCCATTAAGGTGCGATGTAAACCAGGCTTTTTCAAAAAGTCCTTACCGGTGACATTGCTGATCGCCATCATGTCACCAATATGCTCAATGGCCGGCGCCACGGCGACCGGGATCATAAAAGCAATAGCCTGCCACTTGAATTCCGGTGCGCTAAACGCAGGTGCTGCAAGCCAGCTGGCTTGTTGTACCGCGCTAAAGTCGACCACGCCAAATGCCAGGGCACACAGATACCCGGTCAAAACCCCAGCCAAAATAGGCACCAAACGCCAAATACCACCGCCGAATACGGAAACGACCAAGGTAGCAACGAGCGCCGACATGGAGATCCACACCGCATCATGGTAGGCAACCAGCTGTGCCGTGCCATCGCCGCTTTTACCCATGGCCATATTTACCGCCACCGGCGCCAAGGCCAGACCTATCACCATGATCACAGGGCCCACCACCACAGGCGGCAACACCTTATGCAGCATATCCGTGCCTTTTAAGCGCACCATCAAGGCCAACAGCATATAAGCGCCACCGGCGGCCATCAGCGCGCCCATGGTAGCCGCACTGCCATAGAGCTGATTACAGGCAATAATAGGAGCGATAAAAGCAAAGGATGAAGCCAGGAACACAGGCACCTGGCCACGGGTGATCCATTGAAATGCCAAGGTGCCAAGGCCAGCGGTAAAGAGCGCAACATTGGCATCCAGCCCTGTTAACAAGGGCACTAAAACCAGGGCTCCAAAGGCGACAAACAGCATTTGCGCGCCGGTTAGCATGGTTTTAGGAGATAGAAATGCGCTCATTAAACGGTACCGAAGATCTTATCGCCGGCATCGCCCAATCCTGGCACTATGTATCCTTTTTCATTTAGGTGGCTATCCAGTGACGCGGTGTAAATATCCACATCCGGATGCGCTGCTAGGGTTTTGTCTATGCCTTCCGGCGCGGCTACCAATACGATCACCTTGATCTGGGTACAACCTGCTTTTTTTAGCATATCCAGGGTCGCTATCATAGAACCACCGGTGGCCAGCATAGGATCGATAACCAGGCTTAAACGCTCATCAATATTACCTACCAGCTTTTCAAAGTAAGGAACTGGCTCCAGCGTTTCTTCGTTACGCTCAAGGCCAACAACGCTGACCTTGGCGCCCGGGATCAAGTGCATAACACCGTCAAGCATCCCTAGGCCGGCACGTAAAATTGGCACTACGGTAATCTTCTTCCCTTTAATACTTTTTACGGTTAGCTCATTTCCCTGCCAACCTGTGATTGTGGTATCCGCCAGCTCAAGTGTTTTCGTTGCTTCATAGGTAAGTAGCGTACCTACTTCCGAAGCCAGCTCGCGAAAGCTCTTAGTGCTGATGCCTTGCTGACGCATTAAACCAAGTTTGTGTTGTACTAAAGGGTGATCAATTACGTGAATTGCCATAGAAAGACCTAGTTGGAAAAATTTGCGCTATTTTAACCAGTATAGGGCCTGAACTGAATTAGATTTAAAATCAAAAACAAAAAAACCACGATAATAATCGTGGTTTTTGAGCTTTTTAGCGATTTTTACATCACTAACACGAAGGCAATGGGTGTTATAGACCTGCGTGTTCTTTTAGCACGGCGATAAGTGGCGAGTCACCATAGCCATTGCTTGTTGCCCAGTTAAGATCGGCACCATCTTCAAGTACGCTTTTAGGCAAGCTCTTGATAATGTATTCACCCGTATCTACTGCCTGACTGGCCACCGCATGGCGCACCAGGTTATTGCCGCCACATTGCACGCTTTCACTGATATCGCGCAGCTTAACACGCGCACTGAGCAAGGTTTTACGCAGGCGATGTTTATCATTGGCGGCTATGTATTCACAGATGCTCACGGCGAGACTATCGTTGGCACTAACGGGCGCACTATAGAATAACGGAGTGGCCAATATAACCATTGCGATAGCCCCAGATAAAAGTTTAATTTGCTGCATTATTAACACTTTTCTATCACAAATAAGACAAATAGTTTACCAATCGAGACCTGTTTTAGCAAACGGCTCACTCTGCTTTACGCAGTGTGACAAACTCGTAATCGTGTGGATTCGCCTCATCCTTAACATGTTGCTCGCGGGCGATACAGCGCCAAGGGCCCACAGCTTCATAGTCCGGAAAGCAGGTGTCGCCGGCCACATCCAAATCAATAAAGGTTAAATACAGGGTATGGCACAGTGGTAAACATTGGCTGTAGATATTACCGCCGCCGATAATCATCACCTCTTCAACCCCTTCTACCAGGCTTAGCGCCTGTTCAACCGAAGTTGCCGTTTCGGCGCCGGCAAATTGATAGTCGCCACTGCGGCTGATCACTATATTTCGGCGTCCGGGCAGGGCTCGACCGATGGACTCCAGGGTTTTGCGGCCCATAATCACGGGTTTGCCTAGAGTCACTTGTTTAAAATGCTTTAAATCGGCGGGTAAATGCCAGGGCATGTCATTGTCTTTGCCTATCACCCTATTATGGGCCATCGCCGCTATCATGGAGATTTTCACTGCTGATTCCTTTACTTCACTCATAAAAAAGGGCGCAAGCGCCCTTTAGGTAATCAATTAACGTTCGTAGATAACTTCGACATCATAGTCGTCGTCATCCCAATCGTCCCAATCATCATCGTCATTATCGTTCACTTTATTTTTGGTTGCATGACGGTGATAAGTGTCCCACTTAAACTCGACTTCTTCTGTCTCTTGTTGCTGCTGCTCGAACTTATCTTTCGGCATAGACTCAAGCAACTGCATGATATCCTGACACAGTTCCTGCGTATTTAGTTTACTCGCGGCACTGATTTTATAGATATCCTGCTCAACACCCATCTCTTCGGCGATACGGGCGCAAGTTTCTTCAACTTCATCTTCCGGTAGCAGATCGATCTTATTGAAGACCAACCAACGTGGTTTATCGGCCAGTTTAGGGCTGTACTGATGCAGTTCATTGATAATGGCAAAGGCATTATCAACCGGATCAGAACCATCGATCGGCAGCACATCGATAACATGTAACAACACACGACAACGCTCTAGGTGCTTTAAGAAGCGAATACCCAAGCCGGCACCATCGGATGCACCTTCGATAAGACCCGGGATATCGGCAATTACAAATGATTGACCCGAAGCCGGACGCACCACACCTAGGTTTGGCACCAAGGTGGTAAACGGATAATCGGCAACCTTAGGTTTAGCCGCCGATACGCTGCGAATAAAGGTCGACTTACCGGCATTGGGTAGGCCTAACAAGCCCACATCGGCAAGCAGCATAAGCTCCAGCTTAAGGTTACGCACCTCTCCCGGTGTGCCTAAGGTCTTCTGACGAGGCGCACGGTTGGTACTGGACTTAAAGCGGGTATTACCTAAGCCGTGGAAACCGCCCTTAGCAACGATCAACTTCTGCCCATGCTTGGTTAGATCGCCCAGGGATTCTTCGGTATCAACGTCGGTTACTCGGGTACCAACTGGCACCTTTAAGATTAGATCTGTGCCCTTCTTACCGGTACAGTTACGGCTTTGACCATTGGTACCGCGTTCGGCGCGATGGAAGCGCTCGAATTGGTAGTCAATCAGGGTATTGAGGTTCTCATCGGCCTCAAGGTAGACACTGCCGCCGTCACCGCCATCGCCGCCATCCGGGCCGCCATCGGGTACGTATTTTTCGCGGCGAAAGGAGACTACGCCACTGCCGCCGTCGCCAGCTTCTGCGCGGATTTCGACTTCATCAACAAATTTCATGATTTTTCACTTAGCGGATCTGCGATTGAATGTTTCTATTATATCAATTGCTTTTGATTAATGCTCATTAACAATAGGCTTAGATAAGAGAACCTGGCCTTATTTGCAATTGAAAACAAAAAACCCCGCAAGAGCGGGGTTTTTCAGTAAGTCTGTAAGCTGATTATTCAGCTACGATGCTCACGTATTTACGGCCTAGTGGACCTTTTTGTTCAAACTGAACTTTACCATTTGCAGTTGCAAATAGAGTGTGGTCTTTACCCATGCCTACGTTTGAGCCAGCGTGGAACTTAGTACCACGTTGACGAACAATGATGTTACCCGCTAGTACAGATTCACCACCGAAACGCTTAACACCTAGGCGTTTGCTTTCTGAATCACGACCGTTACGAGTACTACCAGCTGCCTTCTTATGTGCCATCTTTCTGTACCTCTAAATTAAGCGCTAATGCCAGTGATTTTAACTTCAGTGAACCACTGACGGTGGCCCATCTGCTTACGAGAATGCTTACGACGTCTAAATTTAACAATCTTCACTTTCTCGCCACGACCGTGAGAAACAACCTCAGCTGTAACTTTACCACCGTTTACGAACGGGGTACCGATCTCGATTTTCTCACCATTAGCAACTAAAAGTACTGTGTCAAATTCAACTGCTGCACCAGTTTCAACGTCTAGCTTCTCTAGACGAATCGTTTGACCTTCAGTCACACGGTGCTGTTTACCACCACTTTGGAAAACCGCGTACATAATTAACTCCGTCTGTGCGCCCTCAAATCGACGCAACTAAATATTCTTCAATAGGGCGCGAAGTCTACGCTAAAACACCCTTCTTGACAAGCGTCTTTTTCAATAAATTATTTGAAAAAATGGCGCCGATGAGGACATGAAAAAAATTTTCCCTATTCTATCTTTTTTTACTCGCTTGCCAAGCGTATTAGGCACTTTTTAAGCAATTAATTTGCCTTTATTGATTTTTTTGCTACTGGGCCAAGAAAAACTTCCCTTTATGGGGAAAGTGTCGAGCTGAAGCTAAAATTAATGTACAATTCTCGGCGCATTTCCCCGGACAAACGATGTGGCACGGAGTTAAATGGATATAAAGGCTATCCAGACGCTTATCGCTGACGATATGAACAGCGTCAACCAGTTAATATATGCGCAGATGCAATCAGATGTTGCTCTGGTCAATCAACTTGGCCTCTATATAGTCAACAGCGGTGGCAAGCGAGTCAGACCTATGCTGGCTTTGTTGGCGGCACGCGCACTGGGCTATCAGGGTGATAAACACATCACCTTAGCAACCATAGTGGAGTTTATTCACACCGCAACCCTATTGCATGACGACGTGGTCGACGAATCGGCGCTACGCCGCGGCGAACCAACGGCCAATGCCGAGTTTGGCAATGCCGCCAGCGTCTTAGTAGGCGACTTTATCTATACCCGCTCATTCCAGTTGATGGTTGGCCTAGGTCAAATGCGGATCATGGATATCCTCGCCGATGCCACCAATGTCATCGCCGAAGGGGAAGTACTGCAGTTGATGAACTGCAACGACCCGGATACCACAGAAAAGAGCTATATGCAGGTGATCTACTCAAAAACAGCCAAGCTGTTCGAGGCTGCGACTCAGTTAGCCGCGGTGATCACAGAGCAAGACTCTCAGGTGGAAGAAGCCATGCGCCTGTATGGTATGCACCTGGGCACGGCTTTCCAATTAGTAGACGATGTGCTGGATTACAGCGCCGATGCCGAAACTCTAGGTAAAAACATAGGTGACGACCTTGCCGAAGGTAAGCCGACACTCCCGCTTATCTATGCCATGTCCAAAGCCGAGCCAGCTCAGGTTGAACAAATTCGTACCGCCATAGAGCAAGGCAACGGTCTGGAGTACCTAGACGACATTCTTGCCACCCTGGCACAAACTCAGGCCCTGGAATTCACCATGGAGCGCGCCCAGCAAGAAGCGGATAAGGCCATTGCCGCACTCGAGTTTTTACCCGCCAGTGCCTTTAAAGACGCCTTGGTGGCACTCGCTAATATCGCGGTTAAACGGGATCACTAAATATAAATAGCGGTGAACAGAGCGCACAAAAAAGGCCAGCATTTGCTGGCCTTTTTTGTTACTGTATTGAGCACATTATGCCATGGCATTTTGTAGCTTCTTCATCGCGCTTTTCTCAAGCTGACGAACACGCTCTGCAGAAACCTGATACTTTTCAGCCAGCTCTTGCAAAGTCGCCTTTTCATCCGCTAACCAACGCGACGACACTATATCCTGTGAACGCTCATCCAGAGTTTTCAACGCTGAGAACAGTCGTGTATGTGACTGCTCCTGCCACTGCTCCTGCTCCACCGACTCGGCTAAATCTGAGCTGTTGTCGGTCAGGTACTGAACCGGCGAGTAGGTTTGGCCAACGCTGTTATCGTCTTCATCGTTGGTCAAGTCAAAGCCCATATCCTGGCCGCTCATACGCGACTCCATCTCACGGACTTCTTTTTCACTCACGCCCAGCTCATTAGCAACCGTGGTCACTTCTTCTTGGTTGAACCAACCAAGACGTTTCTTATTCTTACGCAGGTTAAAGAACAATTTGCGCTGTGCTTTAGTGGTAGCCACCTTAACGATACGCCAGTTCTTTAATACATATTCGTGAATTTCGGCCTTAATCCAATGCACGGCAAATGATACCAAGCGTACGCCAACCGTTGGGTCGAAACGTTTTACCGCCTTCATCAGACCAATATTGCCTTCTTGAATCAGATCCGCCTGCGGCAAACCGTAGCCACTGTAACTTTTAGCAATATGAGCCACAAAACGCAGATGCGACATGATCAACTGCTTAGCAGCACTTAGGTCACCCTCATCCTGAAGCCTGGTTGCCAAACGGCGTTCTTCCTCGGCCTCGAGCATGGGAATGGTGCTAACAGCCTGCAAATATCCTTCGATGCTCGCGCTTTGTTGGCTTACCGGTAATGCAAGTGCATTTAAATTTGTGCTCATTATTCACCTCGGATGATAAATCTTCATCTAAATTTAGCACTCTTTTAGCGAGAGTGCTAAAACATTGTAACCTTTGACCGCACGCTTATCAAGAAGTTCTCAAAGATCAGAAATAACAAGATAACTAACTGTTTTTATTGGTAAAAACCGATAATTTAGCGACTTTGAAATATGACAATTTGATAACAGCTTAAGTTCTAACGAGAAAAACCTAGCGTGTTGGCAGTGAACATTGAGTGAACTTTAGCAGTCGTTAGCCGGCTTAACAACCATGGCTAACGACTACAGGAGTGATTAAACCTTATCCGGTTCGATTTCTTTAATATAGCGGCGTACCGACAGGTAGGAGCCGCTAAAGCCAAGGACCACGGCCAGGCCAATAAGGGTAATAAACTCATCGGCGCTGAGTCCTTGCAATATAAAGCTGGATTGATAGATGCCGGTCACCTGCGCCACTGCCGACTCCAACCACCACATCATTAACAGGTTACAGATCAGCGCCACAAAACCACCTATGACCCCATACCAGATACCGGTCCATAAAAAGGGTGCCTGGATAAAGCCATTCGTTGCACCGACCAGCTTCATTACCTGAATTTCGCTGCGTTTATCCATAATAGACAGGCGTATGGTGTTGCCTATGATCAAGATCACCGAGGTCAGCAATAACATGGCTATGGTGATCACGCTTTCCTTAAGCAGATTTAAAATGGAATTAAGTCTTTCCAACCACTCTATGTCCAGCTTACCAAAGTCGACTTCGCGCTCCTGCTGCAACTTATTTAGCAGAGCTTTTGCCGCCTGCGGCTGGCGATGTCGTTCTGTGGGGGTAACCAAGACCACATCGGGAAGCGGATTGGCATCGAGATAATCCAGGGCATTGGCAAAACCCGATACCTGTTTAAACTCATCCAGAGCCTGGGTCTTGCTGATATAGCGTACTTCTTCCACTTCACTGAATAACGCCAGGCGCTTTACCAGGGTTTGCACCTGTTGCGCCGACATATCCTGCTTCACAAACAAGGATATTTCCGCGGCATTCTCAAAGCCACTGCTAACTTTTTGCACATTTTTTACCACCAGGTATAAGGTGGAGGGCAAGGTCAGACTTAGACCCAGCACCAAGATGGTCATCATGGATGCCGCCGGTGTCCGCCACATTTCACCCAGGCTCTGTACGCCTTGGCGAATAGTATTAAAGAGGCCAAAATACCAACGGGTAAAAAAGGAGTGGCCCTTGCGCTGATACTCGGTTTTGCGGCCTTTAAACAATAAACTCATAATGCCGCCTCCGGCGCTAAGGGATCGTTCAGCAGGCGACCGTTTTTCAGCGTTAGGCTACGGTACTTCATGCGCGCGATAAGACCGAGATCATGGGTGGCTATCAGCACCGAGGTGCCGTGCTTATTAAAGTCTTCAAAGAGTTTAAGGATTTCCATGGAGAGTTCCGGATCCAGGTTCCCGGTCGGCTCATCGGCCAGCAAGATGGGCGGTGAATTCACTATTGCACGGGCAATACCCACTCGCTGCTGCTCACCACCTGATAAGGTCAGAGGGTTACAACGGGCCTTATCCCCTAACCCTACTTTTTCCAGTGCCGCCGACACCCGCTTTTCAATTTGTTTGCGATGCGCACCTTCAATCACCAATGGCAAGGCGACGTTATCAAACACTGAATATCTGTCTAATAAACGGTGATTCTGGAAAATAATGCCGATATCCCGGCGCACATAAGGGACTTGGCTTTGCTTAATGGCACCAAGATCAACGCCGTTAATGGCCACGCTGCCCACTGAGGGGCGCTCCATCAGGCTGATCAGCTTTAACAAGGTGCTTTTGCCGGCACCACTGTGACCGGTTAAAAAGGCAAGCTCTCCCTTCTTTATATGAAAGCTCACCTTCTCAAGGGCTAAGTGGCCGCCGGGATAGGTTTTACTCACATCTTGGAATTTTATCATTATTATTATGTCCCAATTTGTACTAGCAGCGATCGCTAGCTGTTATTGCTCACCGCTAAAGAGTGCCTCAATAAAGTCATTGCTGTTAAAGGTACGAAGGTCGTCGATGCCCTCGCCCACACCTATATAACGAATCGGTGTTTTAAACTGATCGGCAATAGCGAAGATCACCCCACCCTTGGCGGTGCCGTCCAGCTTGGTCAGCGTAATACCGGTTAGGCCCACCGCCTGGTCAAATAGCTTCACCTGACTGATGGCATTTTGGCCCGTACCCGCATCTATGGTCAACATCACTTCATGAGGTGCATCGGCATCGATTTTCTTCATTACACGAGCAATTTTTTCCAGCTCTTGCATCAAGTTATCTTTATTCTGCAAGCGTCCGGCGGTATCGGCGATAAGCACATCAATATTACGGGCCTTAGCGGCCTGGAAGGCATCGAAGACCACAGAGGCACTGTCGGCACCCGTGTGCTGGGCAATCACTGGAATTTCATTGCGCTCACCCCACACCTGCAACTGCTCAACGGCGGCGGCACGGAAGGTATCACCGGCGGCCAGCATCACGGATTTACCCTGCTGCTGATACTGTTTTGCCAGCTTGCCTATGGTGGTGGTTTTACCCACGCCATTGACACCCACCATAAGGATCACAAAGGGGCCGTCTTTCTTATCTAGATCTAGAGGTTGTTCGGCGCTGGCCAGCATATCGGCCATTTCCTGCTTCAATAATTCATACAGGGCGTCACCGTCTTTAAGCTGTTTACGGTCAGCGGCATCGGTCAGGTTATCAATCAGTTTAACCGTGGTATCCACACCCACATCCGCAGTAAGCAGCTGGGTTTCCAGCTCTTCAAACAGCTCGTCATCGATTTTTTTACCGGCGAATAAGGACGCAAAGCCAGAGCCGATATTCGACTTGGTTTTTAATAGGCCTTTTTTCAGACGAGAGAAAAAGCCCGTCTTTTTCGGCTCTTCAGCCTCTTGCTCTGCGGCTTCTTTTTCCGCTTGCTCTTTGGCAAGGCGCTCTTGTTCTTCTTGCTCTTTAGCTAGTTGGGCTTCCTCTGCTAAGCGGACTTCCTCTTCACGCTCTTGGGCTAAACGAGCCTCTTCTGCTAATCGTTCCTGCTCGGCTAGCTGCTCGGCTTGTGCGCGGGCAGCTTCTTCCGCAGCGAGACGTTCCTGTTCTGCTTGCTCTTGAGCCGCTTGCTCGGCAGCCAAACGCTCCTGTTCTGCTTGCTCTTGAGCCGCTTGCTCAGCAGCCAGACGCTCCTGCTCTGCTTTTTCTTGAGCCGCTTGCTCGGCAGCTAGACGTACCTGCTCTGCTTGCTCTTGAGCCGCTTGCTCAGCAGCCAAACGCTCTTGCTCTGCTTTTTCTTGAGCCGCTTGCTCGGCAGCTAGACGTACCTGCTCTGCTTGCTCGCGGGCTGCTTGCTCAGCAGCCAGACGTTCCTGCTCTGCTTGCTCGCGGGCCGCTTGTTCGGCAGCCAGACGCTCCTGCTCTGCTTGCTCTTGAGCCGCTTGTTCAGCAGCCAGACGTTCTTGCTCTGCTTGCTCGCGGGCCGCTTGTTCGGCAGCCAGACGTTCTTGCTCTGCTTGCTCTTGAGCCGCTTGCTCAGCAGCCAGACGTTCCTGCTCGGCTAGCTGCTCGGCCTTTTCACGGGCTTCCTCGGCAAGCTGTTCGGCTTGCTCTTCGGCTAGACGCTGTTGCTCTAGCTCTTGTTCCTGTTGTTCTTGCTTATCTTTGTTGCCTAAACCGAACCAAGACAGAAACTTACTTTTTTTAGCCATAATCTGAAACCGTACACTCAATATTAAGGTGGGCCATGGGTCTGAAAACGCAGGTATTCCCCCGCCGATATCGACCACCCAAACTCGGGCCGCTGTTGCTAGCGACAAATATTATTTATAATTGCGCGTTATATTATCATTTTCCCAGCATATGGAAAAAGCATAAGTGAGTAAAAGCATGATCGGCCGACGAAAAACGGTAAAAAACAGCCCTAAAAACCACTCTGGTGCCGGACAAATCCGCATTATTGGTGGTCAGCATAGAGGGCGAAAGCTACCGGTTCATGACGTTCTCGGCTTAAGACCAACAACGGATCGCCTCAAAGAAACCATTTTTAACTGGTTAATGATGGATGTACGTGATGCTAGTGTATTGGACTGCTTTGCCGGGGCCGGAAGCCTGAGCTTTGAAGCCCTGTCACGCTTTGCCAGCGATGCGACCTTGCTTGAACTCGACGCCAAAGCGGCAAAACAACTGGAAGAAAATGCGCAACTGCTGAAACTGACCAATGCCGAGATAATACGCGGCGATGCCATGGCATTTTTACAGTGCCCAGCCAGCCGCCAGTTCGATCTTGTATTTGTCGACCCGCCCTTTAACCGCAATCTAAGCACGCCATGTTGCGCTACCCTGGAACAACAAAATTGGCTAAGCGATCAGGCACTTATTTATGTCGAAGTGGAAAGTGATAATCAGGACTTTTGCGCTCCTGCCAACTGGCAGTTGCTAAAGGAAAAGCAGGCCGGACAGGTTTGGTGCCGGCTTTATCAAAGAGTAACGCAGGCCTAGCAAGGGCCAAGCCTGCAAAATAGCCTTATATCTCTACGCCAATATTGGTCTGGCCATCGGCAACGGCCAATTGGCGCAGCGCCTTGGCGCTGTCTTTATCGAGTCGCACCATGGCGGCAACAAAGTCGATTAACTCGCCTAGCACCTCGATTTCATATTCCATCAACGGATGCTGATTCACATCCTGCGCACTGTAAGGCTGCTCATCGAGTTCAAATTGATATTCGATAAGGCGGGCAACGGTTCCCTGCGCTATTTTACAAACGCTCACATACTCGTGCTCGTCCTTACTCTGCAAGCCCTGCAACAAGGTCAGCAAGGCGGTGGCGGCATCTATGGCCGGGTATACGCCAAACACATCGAAGTCATTTACCTCGGGCACATTTGGCTCTACCTTTTCAATCAGTTTTTCTATGCTGATCTTACTCTTAGGCAGCAGGATCTTTTCCCAGCATAAGGCCAGAGCATTGCGCAATACCTCGGGCTCACCAAACTCAAGAGCCTCACTAAAGAGCGTATAATTTGGCAACATGCGTTCTAACAAGGCCGCCGCTAGGGCCGCCTTTTGCACCGTATTCAACTCACGAATACGCTGAAAGTTATTAGGCTTCTTCATTTTTATCTTTCATACAGGACCAGCACAAATCGAAACTAGCGGGATTCCACTGCCGACAGAACTGGCACTGCCATTTCGCTGCTGATGTTTTTGATTGGCGGTATTCTAGCAAGATTTCTTGAGCTGCGGGCAGTTTTATATCGTATACCCAGACACTGACGGTGGTTTCGGCGAAGGGGATCTCGCCGAGCGCCCCTTGCAGGGCTTCACCTTTAAGCAGGCATTGAATGCCAGCATGCTCTAGCATGCCTTTGACAATATTGGCCTCGACGCTGTGCTCAGCGTCAAAGGCCAGTACCCATTTAAAGCTCATTATTGCGAGCCGATTTAGGCATCGCTTTGCAGCTGCTTCTGGGCGTAATCGAACTTAAGTTTATATTCCATCATTTTTTCTTGCGCCTGCTCAAGCTCATCTTTTAATTCAAGATGCTCAGAGCGCAGGCTGTCAAATGCCTGACGCGCTTGTTTCGAATCATTGTCGATACGCGAGCGCAGACTTTCATTGCGCTGTTGCTCATCGCGATGACGCGAACCCAGGTTTTCTACCTGAATTTTTAGCTGCTCAATTTCCTGGTTTTCCTGAGCACTGCGATCTTGCATCTGTTCGAGCTCAGCACTAATGGCGTTTTTCTCTTCATCAAGTGCCTGATTTTGCTCTTCAAGCTCGGCTAAGCGCTGCTGCAGTTCGGCATGCTGTTGCTGCCACTGCTCTTGCTCCTGTTTCAGTAAGCTGTGCTGTTGCTTAGCTTGCTCTTTTAGCGCTTGCTCATGCAGCTGCTCTTGCTCTTGCAGTTGCTGCTGTAAATCTTCGATGGCGGCTAGCTGCTCACTAAGGCTGGCAATTTCTTGCTGTGCTTGCTCATATTGCTGCTCAGATTCTTGCTGCTGCGCTTGGAACTCGGCCAGCTGCTGAGTCAACTGCTCATTAGCCGCTCTTTGCTCAGCCAATTGCTCCTGTTCGGCATTAAGCTCATTGCGTAGCTCTTCGCCCAGGTTCTTTAAGCGCTGCACCATCACCTGCTGGTTTTCACCTTCTTCGGTTGATTCATTCAACTGCTCCGATAGATCCGAAAGCTGTTGGTTTTGACGACTAACCAGTTGTTCGTAATGAGCAAGCTGTTCTGAAATGGCTTCGTTTTCTTTCTGCAATTCAACAAGCTGCTGTGCCGCTTCCTCACTGCCCTGTTGTTGCTCGGCCATTTCCTTGAGCTTTTCTTGCCAAGCGATATTGCTTTGACGCTGGCTTTCTAACGCTTGTTTTAATGTTTGATTATCTTTTTCAAAAGCTGCTTTTTGCTCTCTTAAGGTGGCTACCGCGTTAAGTAACTCTTCACGCTCACCTTGAGAATTATAGTTATCGCTTTCAAGCTCGGTTAATTTATGCTTAAGCGCCGCCAGCTCATGTTGTTTTTGTTTTAGCTGCACATGCTCATCGGCATACTGAGCGTTTTCTTGTTGCGCTTCTAGTAATTGACGATTCTGCGTTGCATAACGCTCTTTTAAAGCTGCAAGCTCACCGCGTGCTTCTTCGAGTTGCTCGGCATCACCGGCATCGGTGTTATTACCCAATTGCGCGGCAACCAAAGCTATACTCAGCTGTTGACTTAGTTGTGCGGCGAATTGGTGCAGTGGTTGATTGTCTGATGAGTCAGCCAGGGCGTTATTTAATTGCTCCGGCTCAACGTTAAATAAATCTGCACAGCGCAGTGTGAACTCCTGTGCCAATTTATCTGGCGCCTCTTTTTGTTGAGGCTTACCATTGTTGATAGCCATGTTTCCCCCTTAACTAGATGCAGGTATTGTTTTTATCACTTAAACCGAACATCTATTCGCATATATATGCTTGATTAAACTTGTCTAATGCCTTAGTTTCTAAGACCGATAGCAAAATTGTTAATATTAAGCCTGTTATTTGTAAAAAAGTCTAGCCTATAGTTAACATTCCACTATTATAAACTCCAATAATGGAAAAAAGATGACATTAACCACGCCAGCACTACTTTTTCCTGCTATTTCCCTACTACTTTTAGCTTACACAAACCGCTTTTTAGTGCTGGCTCAATTGATCCGTGAACTTAATGCTCGTGAGGGTGAAAACATCCGCCCTTTTGTGGTTCAGCAAATCGATAATTTAAAGAAGCGAATTCGCCTTATCCGTACCATGCAGGTGTGGGGTGTTGTTTCTTTTTTATTATGTACTTTGGCAATGTTTGCGCTATTTGTACAGGTTAATTTGGTCGGCACTATTTTATTTGGTATCAGTTTAGTAGCCTTGATGATTTCCCTGCTAACTTCCTTGTATGAAATACATATTTCCTGTGATGCCATTGCCATTGAGCTCGAATCTATAGGACAAAAAAAATAATCCTTTATCATTAAAACCAGTCATTACTTTAGCCAGCAGAAAAGGCGTACAACATCAGGTAAATATAGGCCAAAACAGAGTATAAAATTATATTTTTAGGAGCGCTTATTCAGGTTTCTAATACAAGCGAAAAAACGACTTTTTAGCGGTCCCCCTATTTATTTGGGGTACAATGTACTAATATTGGATTCGGCTACAAAGCAAAGACCTAATATACTTACTTTAAGGGATTTAAAAGTGAGATTTGAACAATTAAAGCAGTTTTTAGCACTCGGCTCGTTACGCCATTTTCGTCAGGCCGCAGAACAAACCAATATCAGTACTTCAGCATTAACCCGCAGTATTCAAACACTCGAACAAGAAGTGGGTCATCAACTGGTTAAACGTTCTACCCGTTCGGTAATATTGACCGAGCAAGGGGAAGTGTTCCTGCATTTTTGCAGACGTACTTTGGACGAATACAGTCAAGTAATTCAACGCTTAGATCATAGCCAGGGGAAACGCGATAACCTCTTAGTGGTAGGTTACACAAACTCCGCCAGCACCATAGTGCCCGTTTCCTGCGGTCAATTTATGGCCAGGCATCCAGAGATCAAAATTGAGATGCAGCTGCAAGAAAGCGATGCGCTTTACTCCATGCTCAAGCGCGGCGAAATAGATATTTATGTCAGCGAAGAAGATCAAGACAACAACACCATAGATCTCCACCTGCCCGATCAACTGCTGCTCTTTGCCCGTCAGGATCACCCTCTGGCCAACCAGGAATGTATTACTCTGGACGACCTGGCTCCCTATCCATTGTTCGGTTGTTTTTCACAGAGCCTGCATGTGCAAAGCATGATAGCCGAAGCGGCACAGCTGCTGAACAAGGGCGATGATATTCGTCTTGGTAGCCTGAGCGAAATCATTAGCTGCGTAAACAACAACCGCAACATAGCTATTGCCGCCATTGAGCATGCAAAGACCCTAAGCGCTCACCCAGAACTGATACAACTTCGCTCCAACAGCAACTCCACTGCGGCTCGCTTTGTGGTCAAAACCCAGCAGACATCGCAGCCCCATAGCCATCTTGATGAGCTGCTGACAGTCATTACACAAACGGCCAATGCGCTGGGGTTAGAAGCTTA
Source organism: Pseudoalteromonas sp. T1lg10 (assembly GCF_002964545.1). NCBI lineage: Bacteria > Pseudomonadati > Pseudomonadota > Gammaproteobacteria > Alteromonadales > Pseudoalteromonadaceae > Pseudoalteromonas > Pseudoalteromonas sp. T1lg10. Next base: position 344,185 of record NZ_PQBV01000004.1, on the reverse strand, counting down.
AAAGTAATACCGTTGATAAAGTTCTCACTGCTTTTCTTTTTCAGCGGTATACTTAGCCACCATTAATTACCCTGTCCCACATGTGAATACAGAATTGTTGTTTGAACGTGTCCTTGATGATGTCCATCAGCAAGGCTACGCCATTATTGAGCAAGCCCTGTGCCCAGATCTCACCGCACAACTTTACGCAACCGCACAAGCCCAGCTGTCAGCATTTTCTCCAGCCGCTATAGGCCGCCAGGACGAGCAGCAACTAAATACTGAGGTGAGAAAGGACAAGACCTTGTGGTTTAGCGGCAGCTGCGCTGCAGAGCGCGATTATTTGGCTGTCATGGAGGCGTTGCGTTTAACCGTAAACAGGCACTTCTATTTAGGTTTATTCGACTATGAATGTCACTTTGCCTATTACCAAGCTGGGGATTTCTATAAAAAACACTATGATGCTTTTAAGGGACGTTCAAACCGGGTGTTAACTACGGTTTTCTATCTGAATACCCCAGCTCAGGGCGGCGAGCTGGTGATTTATAAACCCCGCTCCAAGGAAATAGCGGAGCGAGTGGCGCCTAAGGCCGGCACCTTGGTAGTATTTGAAAGCGAACGCTTTATGCATGAGGTTTTGCCAGCGCAACAACCACGCTTTTCCATCGCTGGCTGGTTTAGGAAAAATAACTCCATTGCCGGGGTGATCGACCCGCCGCGCTAAGCCAAAAATTGCACGAGATGCGCCCATCATAGGGCGCATGGCTAGTACAAACTCGCCACCAGGCCGATAAAGATGGCCATGCCCACATAATGATTATTTAAAAACGCTGCAAAGCAGGCATCGCGGTCACGTTGGCGACTTAAATACAGCTGACGCATTAACAGTAACGCCGCAACCAAAAGCCCAAGCCAATAAGGCCAGGTCAACTCGGCCGAGCTACCTATATACACAAGTATGGCCATAAACAGGGTATTAAGAAGCGCCACCATGGCTAAATCAAAGCGGCCAAAAAGAACCGCCGTGGACTTAATGCCAATTTTTACATCATCGTCCCTATCCACCATGGCGTAAAGGGTATCGTAGGCAACAGTCCATACTAGATTGGCAATAAACAACAGCCAGGCCTGCATAGGCACGGTTTCCATCGTTGCCATATAGGCCATAGGAATCGCCCAGCTAAAGGCCGCGCCCAACACCACCTGAGGCAAATGGGTATAGCGCTTCATAAAGGGATAGCAGGCTGCCAGAGCCAAGGCTGCAAAAGACAGGACTAGGGTCTGCCAATTGAGCAATAAAACCAAGACAAAAGCCAGCAGGATAAGCAAGACGAATAAACTTAGCGCCTCACCAGCACTGACCTTGCCTGCGGCCAGTGGTCGAGCCTGCGTACGTGCTACGGCGCCGTCTACCTTGCGATCGGCAAAGTCATTGATCACACAGCCGGCGCTGCGCATCACAAACACTCCGGCGGAAAAAATCACTATCAGCTCAATGGCCGGCCAGGTCGCATCACCGGCTGCCAACCACAAAGCCCAGAGCGTTGGCCATAGCAACAACAAGGTGCCTATGGGCTTGTCGGTGCGCATAAGCTGCTTATAGTAAGGCCAGTGCGCCCACTGCAATGCTGCTAACTTCATAGGTAGGCATAAGCTCCAGGTAAAAATACCTCACACACCATAATCTGCTGCCCGGTTAGGTTAAAGCGGCTGCGACGCCCCCATAACGGCTGGTTTGGCAAATTAAAGGATTGGGTCAACGCCAGAAGATCAGCATTAGCGCTAAAGTCAGCGACCTGTAATTGTTGACGGGATAATTGAGGGTCCTGAAAAATCACCTCACCCAAGGGCGTAGCGCCCAGATGAGTCAAATCCACACCCTGCTCTGCGTGCTCATAGCAGGGGATCCAGCTTTGGGCATACACCATAGGGCGATTATCACAAAACAAGATAACTTCACGCACACGCACCTGCTGGGTATCGCAGGTAAATATATCGCCTTGGTAAGCAGCAGCATCCACAAGACGCTCGCTCAGCACCTCAACGGCAAACTGCTCGGAAAATGATTTCAGCCGCCGGGTAAGCGAATTTGGCTCGACCAACCAGTCAAGCAATTGCGCGGATAAGGAGACGCGCTCAACATCTTGCCATTGCGCCTGCAGCGAAAGGGGATAAGTAGGCAAAGGACCACTCGAATAAATCAAAAAAACACCGCAGGATCATACCACCGCTGAGGCAAGGGCTAAAGAGATGTGTTTGCCGCTGTGCTGTTACATTTTGCTTATCCGCAAAACTACGAGCACCTAAGGTAGCGCTAGAGGAGTTAATTATAGCGATCGCGCCTTATGCATTTTGCAATTAACAAGGTGTTTTAGCAGGATTAATTATTCACATTGGCGGGTACTAAGAGAGCCTAAAAAATGCTTAGAATGCGTTAAGGTTCTGCTCCAACAAGTAAAAAAGCGACCTAGGTCGCTTTTTTACTATTACCACTGAATGCCATAAACACAGCTATCAGCATGCCGCTAAGCAGGCCTCCCAAGTGCGCCCAATTGGCCATGGGCATAAAGAAGGTATCGGTAAAACCAAAGGCCAGCCACAGCAATAAAAAGCCTATCATACCCTTGGTCATCATCGGCTTGGTCTTCGCCAACAAGGGGTAAATCCAGCAAAAGCCGACCTGGGCATACACCACACCGGAGAGGCCGCCAAAATTAGGCCCCACCATTAAATACTGCGCCCAGCTGCTCACCAAGGAGCCAAGAATAAACACACTTACCAGCGTCAGTTTTGAGGTTTGTCGCTCAATAGCGGGCCCCAAAGTCAGCCACCATAACACATTGAAAATAATGTGAAGCGCGGAAAAGTGGACGATAGAGGGCGTCAACCAGGACAAGGGCTGCACCGGGTTAAACTGCAGCAGCGGGAAAATCTCGGTAAACTGACCCAACAAAAATAAGGCATAGATGAGTATGCTAAGAATACTCACGCCTTTAACCAGCAGGCTTAACTGGTTAAAACGCTGTAGCAGGTTCAGCTTAGTGCCGCCGTAAACCAGGCCCGAGTCGGTACGGCCACTTTGCCAGGCCGCATCCGCATAACGGGGGTGCTCTGGCTGTGCCTGAAATTCTTGCCATAACGGCTGAACCTGATGGAAATGCTCTGGGGCAACGCCAATGATCACATGGCCCTGCTCGCCTTGTCGTAGTGCACCCACAAAGCCCTTAGTGCCGATATAATCGACAAAGCCTTGTGCCGCGCGCACATTATTGGTGCTGCCTAGTTCAATCATTTTTCAACCAGTTCCGGGAATTGAGTAGCCCAGGCCGAGAAACCGCCGTCCATAGTGTATACATCATCAAAGCCCTGCTCGGCCAGATAACCAGCCGCACCTTGTGAGCTAATACCGTGATAGCAAACAACAATAATGGGCTGGTCATACTCTTTGTGGAGCATAAACTCCCCAATATTACTGTTGCTTAGGTGTTCGGCCTTAGGAATATGTCCGGCCGCGAACGAGTTAGGATCGCGAATATCCGCAATCACCACATTTTCATCATTTAACAGGGCTTGGGTCTGCGCCACTGAAATATGTTTATACGCCATAGTGCTATAAATACTCTTCTAAAACAAAAGGCGGCCTAAGCCGCCTTATTTCTGTGCATTATGCCCAGTCTAGGATGACTTTACCAGACTGGCCGCCAAGCATGGTATCAAAGCCTTCCTGGAAGTCATCGATACTAAACTCATGGGTGATAATGGGTGAGATATCCAGACCAGATTGGATCAGGCTGGCCATCTTGTACCAGGTTTCGAACATTTCTCGACCGTAAATACCCTTGATGATCAAGCCCTTGAAAATAACCTGGTTCCAATCAACGGCCATATCCGAAGGTGGAATACCCAGCATGGCAATTTTACCGCCATGGTTCATGTTATTAAGCATGGAGTTGAATGCCACAGGCACACCCGACATTTCCAGGCCCACGTCGAAGCCTTCGGTCATGCCCAGCTCTTTCATCACGTCTTCAAGTTTTTCCTGGCTTACGTTAACGGTGCGGGTAGCACCCATTTTTTTAGCCAGATCAAGACGATATTCATTGATATCGGTAATAACTACATTGCGGGCACCTACGTGCTTAGCAACCGCAGCGGCCATAATACCGATAGGGCCAGCACCTGTGATCAGCACGTCTTCACCAACCAGGTCGAATGACAGCGCCGTGTGCACCGCATTACCGAACGGGTCGAAGATAGACGCCAGCTCATCTGAGATATTGTCTGGAATTTTAAACGCATTGAATGCAGGAATAACCAGATATTCAGCGAAGCTGCCTTCACGGTTTACGCCCACGCCTATAGTGTTGCGGCACAGGTGTACACGACCGGCGCGACAGTTACGGCAGTGGCCACAGGTAATATGGCCTTCACCAGATACACGGTCGCCAATATTAAAACCGCGTACTTCCTGGCCCATGTCCACTACTTCGCCCACATACTCATGGCCCACAACCATGGGCACAGGAATGGTATTTTGCGCCCATTCATCCCAGTTGTAGATATGAACATCGGTACCACAGATGGCGGTTTTACGAATTTTGATCAGTAGATCATTATGACCTACTTCCGGCTTAGGAGCATCCGTCATCCAGATGCCTTTTTCTGCCTTAAGTTTTGATAATGCTTTCATCAACGCGCTCCTTAAATAACGCCCAACTCTTTACCGATACGGGTAAAGGCCGCAATCGCTTTGTCCAGCTGCTCTTTGGTGTGGGCAGCGGAGATTTGCGTACGAATACGCGCCTGACCTTTAGGTACCACAGGGAACGAGAAGCCAGTGACATAAATGCCTTCGGCCAATAGTTTATCCGCCATGGCGCCGGCTAGCTTGGCGTCGCCCAGCATCACAGGAATAATGGCATGGTCTTTACCGGCACAGGTAAAGCCGGCGGCTTCCATTTGCTCACGGAAGTAAGCGGCGTTTGACCACAAGGTATCGCGCAGCTCTTTGCCGTCGGCCAGCATGTCTAATACCTTGATTGACGCGGTCACAATTGACGGTGCCAAAGAGTTTGAGAACAAGTATGGACGCGAACGCTGACGCAACCACTCAACAATTTCTTTCTTACCCGAAGTATAGCCGCCCGAAGCGCCGCCCAGGGCCTTACCCAGGGTACCCGTGATAATATCAACACGGTCCATTACGCCACAGTATTCCGGCGTACCACGGCCATTTTCACCCACAAAACCAACGGCGTGTGAGTCATCCACCATCACCAAGGCATCGTATTTGTCGGCCAGGTCACAAACGGCTTTAAGATTACAGATCACGCCGTCCATTGAGAACACGCCATCGGTGGCGATCAGCTTGGTTTTAGCACCCGCTTCGTCGGCAGCGATCAATTGTTGCTCGAGATCCGCCATATCGTTATTGACATAACGGAAACGCTTGGCTTTACACAGACGCACACCGTCGATGATAGAAGCGTGGTTTAATGAATCCGAGATAATAGCGTCGTCGGCACCAAGAATGGTTTCGAATAGGCCGGCATTGGCGTCAAAACACGAAGAGTACAAAATCGTGTCTTCGGTTTGTAAAAACTCGCTGATTTTCGCTTCAAGAGTTTTATGAATGTCCTGCGTACCACAGATAAAGCGCACAGAAGCCACACCAAAACCGTGGTCGCTTAAACCTTGCTGCGCTGCCTTAATTAGTTCTGGGTGGTTAGCTAAACCTAAGTAGTTGTTAGCACAGAAGTTAATAACCTTGTCGCCACTGGCTACTTGAATTTCGGCTTGCTGTTGTGAGGTGATAATACGCTCACTTTTGTACAGACCATCGGCTTTCACTTGCTCGATTTGTGCTTGCAGCTGGCTATAAAACGCAGAAGCTCTCATAAATTTCTCCAATACTTGAACCGACTCCCTTGGCTAGGTCGGTTCAGCGGTTAATAAATATTTGCGGGTATTGTAAAAGGTTTGCGGCACAATTGCATCGTTTGTCGTTCATCACGGCACCTATAATCATGCATGGAACGAGAATAAATACCCAGGCTGTATCTAAGCTTTTATCAGAGCGGGTACTTCGGCAAGGGAATCACAGACCAGATCGGCATCCGCCAACGCCTGCTCGGCAAATTCCTGGCCGCTGCGCACCAGTACCTTGGTGCCTACGCCGCAGCTTTTAGCCGCCAACATATCACCATGTTTGTCACCAACCATGATGCATTGGCCTGGGTCTAAATCAAAGGCTTCTATGCCCTGTTGCAACATGCCGGGCTCGGGTTTACGACAGTCGCAGTCAACGCCGTAGTCGCCTTGACCCTTGGTTGGGTGGTGGGGGCAATAATAAATGGCATCAAGCTGTACACCATGCTCGGCGAATTGTGCCTTCATCCAGTCGCTCAGCTCGGCAAATTGTGTCTCGCTGTAATAACCCCGACCAATGCCCGACTGATTAGTGACCACGATTAAACGATAGCCCATATTCTGAAATGCGAGACAGGCGCCAAACACGCCATCGATAAATTCAAAGTCTTCGGCCTTATGGACATAGGCATGATCGACATTGATCACCCCATCCCTATCTAAAAATACCGCTTTATTACTCATAGTCGGTGCTCTCGTACTAACTTATCGAACATGGCAATCACATCATCCACGGCAATGCGGTCCATCAGCTCACCCTTGGCGCGTACGCCCCAGGGCAGCTCACTGGCCGGCTTACCGTATTGCTCTTGCACCGCCTGGTTGTACACCTCAACCACATAATCCTGATACAAATAGGGTCCGGTGCGTTTGGGGTTGGAATGGGCGTAAAGACCGATCACCGCCGTACCCTGAGTCACGGCCATGTGTGCCGGGCCGGTATCCGGTGCCAACACCAGGGTCGCCAAGCCCAACACACAGGTTAATTCTTTTAGGCTGGTTTTACCCACCAGGTTGAGCACCGGCTGCTGACAATGGGCAATGATCTGATCGGCAAGCTGCTGCTCCATGGCCGTGGGCCCGCCACTAATGGCAACACGGAATCCCTGTGCCATAGCATGCTCGGCCACCGCGGCATAACGCTCCGGCAACCAGTTGCGCTCGGCCTTACTCGCTGCTGGGCTTATCACCAGCAGGGGTTCACCATCGTCGCCCACCAGCTTCATGGCGTTTTGCTTGTCGGTGTCGCTGAGCGGCATTTGCCAATGAGGGGTAAAGTCGGTCACACCCAGTTGCTCGGCAAACTGCATAAAGCCTTCTAATACATGGGGCTGCTCTTTGGCGGCAATACGACGGTTGATAAACCAGCTATGCAATTCTTTTGAGCGCGCCTTATCGAAGCCGATTTTGACCTTGGCGCGAATACAGCGGCTCGCCAATCCGGCGCGAAAGGCCACCTGCATATTTAGCAACACATCGAATTCTCGCCCGTTAAGCTGCTCCCGCAGGGTTTTAAAGGCTTGGCGCCCCTGTTTTTTATCGAACACCACAAATTCAACGCCGGGCACCCCCTCGAGCAACATGGCCTCGACCTTACCTATCACCCAGGTGATTTTGGCTTGGGGATGTACCCGTTGAATGGCTTGTACGGCGGCCACCGCGTGACAAACATCACCGATGGCAGATAAACGAAGAATACAGATAGATTGCACGGAATTGAGTTGCAAAACGAGCGTCCTAAAGCAAAAGTCTGAGCAAATGTTAAAGCAACGCCAGCGCATTGCAAGTTCAATAGTGAGTTTATCGTTGCGGCAAAAAAAGCTACACTGGCAAGCACCTGCAGCCAATGTGTTTATTATGCAACTGACTCCCCTAGCCCCGAACAAAACCCTGTTTACCGCAAATGCCAATGTTGGCGAGATCACCGAACTATGGTTTTCTCCTGAACACTGGTTGGCCGAGGATAAGGTGTACGCACAAAAAACCGGACGTGCCACCGCCTACTTTTTTGCCGAGGGCGATTTACGCGCCGTGCTCCGTCATTATTGGCGCGGTGGTCTGATAGGTAAGGTTTTGCAGGATCAGTACCTCTATACCGGCATAAAGAACACCCGGGTGTACCGCGAATTTGACCTGATGTGCGACCTGTATCAGCAAGGCCTGCCCGTGGTTGAGCCCATTGCCGCCCTGGTTAAGCGCTCCGGTCTGATTTACCGCGGCGACATCATTACCCGCGCCTTAGAAGGGGCACAAAGTCTGTGTGAGCGCCTGCAAGCCGGTTCCTTAAACGAGCACACCTTAGAGCGCATAGGCCAAACCTTGGCTCGCTTCCATAACGCCGGGGTCTATCACGCCGATTTGAATATCAATAATATTCTCTTTGATGGCGAAGATAATGTGTATGTCATTGATTTTGATAGGGGGGAGGTACGCCAGCCAGATGAACAATGGCAGCAGCAGAATATGGCCAGATTAGCGCGCAGTTTTGCCAAAGAAGCCGGTCGACAAAGCACCTTTCACTGGCAGGAAAAAGACTGGCTGTGTTTAATGGCTGCCTATCAGCAAGCACTTACCTACTGATAGGGCCTGCTGATAGGATAAACGGCGAATTAAGTGCGGATTTTGCTGATCACGTTGGACGTTGAGCAGCCGTTTAGAAACTCCAGCACCTCAACCTGACCGCCGTGACGCAGTACATGCTCGGCACCTGCTATCTCTTCCACCTTGTAATCCCCGCCTTTAACGAGAATATCCGGGCTCACCTGCTCAATCAGCTTGGCCGGGGTATCATTTTCTTCCACCTTACCGAAGGGGATCACCCAGTCCACCGAGGCTAACGCACTCAGCACCATGGCACGCTCTTCAAGCGGATTGATAGGACGCTCCGGGCCCTTTAAGCGGGCAATGGAATCATCGGTATTTAACCCGACTACCAAGCGGTCGCCCATGGCCTTAGCCTGGGCCAGATAACGCACATGGCCGGCATGAAGAATATCGAAACAACCGTTAGTGAAAACGATTTTCTCACCATTTTGCTTGGCAAATTCAATATGCTGCAACACGGACTCAAAGGGCGCCTGATAATGCTCGCCATTTTCGCGCAGGTATTGTCCCAGCTTACGGCTGAGCTCTTCCGGCGAAACGGTAGCGGCACCGAGTTTGCTTACCGCAATACCAGCGGCAATATTGGCCAGCTCCACCGCATCCGCAGGCGCCATGCCGGCACCTAGCATCACGGTCAGGGTAGCGATCACAGTATCACCGGCACCGGTAACATCACTGACCTCACGCACCTGGGCGGCAAAGTCGTGCTTTTCGGTGGCGCTGATCAGCGACATGCCCTGCTCGGAGCGGGTCAACAACATGGCACCTATGCCGGCCTCGCGAATAAGTGCACGGGCACTAGCGGTCAATGCCTGCTCATCGCTGCTGTCACCGCCGGCTAGCCTAAATTCATTGAGGTTTGGGGTGATATAATCGGCACCACGATACAGGCTTAGCTGTGGCGATTTAGGGTCAACCAACACGGTTTTGCCGGCATCCTTAGCAACGCGGATCATGGCCTCAATCAGGGTCAGTGACCCCTTGTTGTAGTCGGAGAAAAGTACAAAGTCGTAGTCGTCCACTACGCGCTCAAGACGCTGTAGCAACAATTGTGAATGTTCTTTATTGAATTGCTCTTCCTGATCCAGACGCACCACCTGCTGATGACGGCTGATCACCCGCATTTTCGCTATGGTCGGCAGCTCCACTACCTGCACCAGCTGCGAGTCGATATGTTCCTGAGCCAAAATGCGCTGCAGGGTTTGTCCGCTTTCGTCATCACCGATCAGACCCAGTAAGGCCACCTGGCCATCAAGTCGGGCAATATTTTTGGCGACGTTGGCTGCACCACCGGCCTTGTCTTCAAGGCGGTTTATCTTAACAACAGGTACCGGCGCCTCAGGTGAGATGCGTCCGGAGTCACCGTGCCAGTAGCGGTCAAGCATGACATCGCCAACCACCAACACCTTGGCTTTATTTAGATTTTTAAGTAATCCCAGATCCATGCTTACTCCGCTACCAGCAAATCAAGCGCTTCACACAGCCAGTGGCCGATAAACATATGCGCCTCTTGAATGCGGGCGGTTTCATCGTTGGCTATGATGATGGGCAGCTTAGCGATGTTTTTTACCTCACCACCGTCACGGCCGGTTAAAGCCACGGTATAAGCACCGATTTCATTGGCGGCTTTGAGTGCCAGATTGATATTGGCACTGGTGCCCGAAGTCGTCAGGCCGATCACCAAGTCTTCTGGCTTACACAGAGCCTGCACCTGACGTTCAAAAACGGTATCGAAATGATAGTCGTTAGAGTGAGCGGTGAGGATCGAGGTATCCGTGGTCAGGGCTATCGACGCCAAGGGGCCGCGCTCTTTTTTATAGCGCACCACAAATTCAGCGGCCAGATGCTGGGCATCGGCGGCGCTGCCACCATTACCAAACCAAACCACCTTACCACCGGCTTGCAATGCCTGATGACAGGCTGCCAGTAATTCGGTTGCTTGCTGTTGATAGGTATCCATAACATCAAAAAGTGCGCGATGGCGGGCAAGGCTATCCAGGTAGGTAGCCGCTAGGGTGTCGGTATTGACCATTTTCGATCCTCATTCATGAGTTTTAACGGCATTATTCCAAAGAGTATTTAGAATTGCACGTTTTTGTCTGAGATTGGCAGCCGCAGCCTGTAATAGACAAGCATACTCGGCAGAGCCTACACGCGGAATTTAGTTAATAAAGCTTAACTGTTAACTTAAATGCCACAATTGGGCACTGCCATTGCCTCCTAGGCTTTGTTATTATTAGCCGGCATTAAACTAAATCAGGCAATATTAGGTGACTAAGCACGGAAGTAATCCCTTAATCGGCGCAACCCAATTAAAAAATGCCAAGCGCATACTCTATATGAGCCATTTGGCACTGGGTGATTACGTCTATCAAGGGGTGTTTTTACAACAGCTGGCCGCCACCTATCCGCATTTAGAAATTGATATTTGGTTTGATGACTGCCGCGAGCAACAAAAAAGCTGGCATGGCGGGCGCAATCAAATTCTCGGCCAATGGTTAGAGAGCGAGTCCCATATCGGCCATATCTACCCCAATCCAGACTCAGAGCAGCAGCGTCAACAGCAAATACAAGATGCACAGCAGCGCAATTATGATCTGGTATTTTTTATCGCCACCACACGCAGCGAACGTTTCTGCCATTATGCCCGCCTGATTGCCGGTGACCGCTGTGCCGTTGGCGCCTACGCCCTGAGCGCCCTGCAACGCTGGCAACACAAAGAGACCATTGCTGCTCTCGATGCCGGTATCAAGGTCAGAAAAAGCACCCGTTTCGATCATATTAGCGATTTTTACCGCCATCACTTTCACGCCCTGGTTGCCATGGACGCCCCAAACCAGGCATTTCAACACCTGCAGGTGCCCAAGCCTTATCTGGATGCGTTGCAACAAAGCGATGAGCTAAATAATTTCGTGTTTATCAATCATCTGTCGACCACTGAAAAGCGCGATTGGCAATTGGCCCAAGTGTTTGAATGCATAACCAACTTGCACCAAAAACAGCCGACATTGCGCTTTGTGATCAACGCCCCCAATGAGCAATTGGCGCAGTTGCAGCAAGAAGTGCAAGACAACGAGCAACTTAAAGGCATCGACATCAGTACCTTTAGCGCTAAACAGCATTTTTATGAATTGCCGGCGATGATCAGCCGCGCTCGTCTGGTGATCAGTGTGGAAACGGCGATCATGCACCTGGCCGCCAGCTTAAACGTGCCGGCGCTGGCGTTGATCCGTGCCAAAGCACACCAATGGCGCCCCTTAGGGCCGGGAGAAATTTTGGTGGGCGGTAAGCGCGTCGACAGCATCAGCGCGCAAACCGTAACCGATAAGGCCCTGGCGCTACTCGCCAAGGCCTAAGGTCTGCTTATCTGTACTGTTTTTTACCAGTACAGGGAGACAGAGGCGTGACCGTAGCTCTCGTCAAACACGTCGTTGCCATAGGTCACCTGAGTTTCCACTCGATACCCATCAATCATGCTGCTATTGAGTAACTGCAGCTCCTGAGCACCGCTGTACTGGGCAGAATCATTATCCTGCAGGGTCAGCTTAAGCTGCCACAAAGAGTCCATATCCTGCTGATAATCCAGCACCAGGGCATGCACTTCGGCAGGAACACCATCACCAAAGATACGTCTGTCGCCGGCATAATGACCGAACACGAAGCCATCGTTGGTGTTACCAAACTTATACAAGCCATTGGTATACCAAGATGTTTTCCACTTGTTGTATTCGTAACGCAGGGCCACATCCGAGGTTAACTGAGGCAGGTAGGCACCAAAGGAGGTGACCTGATTGCCCAGGCTAAAGTTACTGCCGCCTTGCGTGTCTTCACCGCCGTACTCAAAATAGATTTCCGTGGGCATTCCCCAATCGAAATAGAAGGTCGAGGTTACCGAGGCCAATTGGTCGCCCAGTTCAGTTTCTCTTTCTTCTTCGCTGTAGCTGTTATCGCTGCCGGCGGGGTCGAAGAAGGCATCAAGCACATCGCCAAAGTCCACCTCACGAGGGCCACCACCGAATTGCATAATACGGTTAAAACCCAGTTTCCAACCGCTTACCGGCTCAAGACTGATGTGGGTACCGGCAACACGCGGTTTACCATCGTGCCACTCGCCCTGATAGCGGATACCCTCTTTAACCTCTTCCAGCTCGGTGTAAAAGAGCTCAAAATCAAAATTCCACCAGTTATGTGCCGGCGCTACCATGCCCAAGGAAATCGAAGGCGAGGCCTTGGCATTGGTCGAGATCATCTGGGCACTGGTTTTAAATGGTGAGAACCAATGCTCCTTGTAACCAATATTAAGCTGCAGATCTTCACCGGCAATAGCCACAAAGGTGTTATAAGGCACCAGGTCGCCGGCTTCGGCGCGGAACTCTAGGCCCACTTGCATCAACATCAAGTCGTTCGGGCGCCAAATGCCCTCGAACATCACCTGGCCCCACTCGTCCGTGGTTAAACCCCTTTGATTGGCCAAAGGCGTGGTCTGGTCGTGCTCGTAACGCAAGGTCACACCGGCACGGGTGATATTGTCTTCGCCGCGATAACGGATAAGCTTGGCATTGATGGAACTAAATAGAGCCGGGTTTTGCTCTTTTAGCTGGGCTAAGGCCTTATCTATATCGCTAAAGCGATACGGCTTACTCATGGGCGTGCCTGTGGTTTGCACAAACATGCGATCCAATTGCTGCTCTAAATTTACGTCGTAGCCGATTGGCAAATATGCCGTAGGTTTGGCCGCGGCCGCACCACTGAATGCCAATAGCAGAGCTGCACCAGCCACAGAGGTGGCGAACTTATGTCCTTTCATGCGATTTCCTAGCGCCTTAAAATAATGGCGAAAATACTATCAAATTCATGGCCATTACTCAGCTGTTAAATTGTAAAGTTTTGGCACTGGGGAGAACTCGGGTTACACTAAGGCTTTGCAATTTCAGGCCAGTTATTCTTTTGTTTGCGCGCTTTTTATATTCCCTTATCCTGCTAATTCTTATGCCCTTGGCCTGCTTTTATCTGTATGTATTACGCGGGCGTAAAAACCCGGGCTACAGGCAAGACTTTAGCGAACGCTTTGGCTTTACCAAGGCCAGCGGCGACATCATCCTGCATTGCGCCTCGGTGGGCGAAGTACTGGCCACATTACCATTAATCAAGGCGTTGCTTGCCGACAAACATCAATACCGCTTGGTGCTGACCACCAACACCCCCACCGGACGCGAGCAAATAAACCAATTGCTGGCCAAAGACATTGCCGCCGCCCGAGTGCAGGTCTGTTACCTGCCCTTTGATTTACCCCTGTCACAGCGCCGCTTTATTCGCCGCTCCGGGGCGCGCCTGCTGGCGGTGATTGAAACCGAGCTGTGGCCAAATATGTTGCATCAGGCAAAACGAAACGGACTCAAGACCTTGATTATCAACGCCCGACTCTCGGCCAAATCGGCCAAGGGCTATGCCCGGGTTGCCCCGCTCACGCGCAGTATTTTGAGCGATATCGACAGGCTTGCCTGCCACCATCAGGCCGATGGCGAACGCTTTATCAACCTAGGTTTGGATAAAGATAGGCTTGGGGTGACCGGTTCAATCAAGTTCGATATCGGCGTCAGCGAACAACAAGCAGAGCAGGCCAAACAGCTTAAGGCCAGCTTGGGACAAGCGCCAATCTGGATAGCGGGCTCTACGCACCCGGGCGAGCCGGAATTGTTACTTTTTGCCCATGAGCAAGTGAGAAAAAGTTACCCCGATGCCTTACTGATTATCGCCCCACGGCATCCAGAACAATTCGACAAGGTCGCCGAGTTACTCACTGCTCAAGGCATAAGCTTTTCCCGTCGCAGCCAGGGTGAACATCAAGGTGAGGCCGTGCTGCTGGCCGACACCCTGGGGGAGCTCGGCATGCTCTACGGCGCCGCCGATGTCGCCTTTATTGGTGGCAGCCTGATTGAGCGCGGTGGCCATAATCCGCTCGAGGCCTGCGCCCATGGCATACCAGTGCTAAGTGGCCTACATACCTTTAACTTTAACCATGTTTATCCTGCCTTGATTGACCAAGACGGCGCCCTCTGGGTTGATGAGCACAACCTAGTCGAGACCCTAAACAGCCTGTTTAGCGAGCCGCAAAAGTGTGCCGAGATGGGTGCCAGTGGCCTTAAGGTCGTTCAGCAAAATCAGGGCGCTATTAACAAAACCCTGGCGCTAATCGAGGAGCAAATCAATGCATAAATGTGAAGCGGCCATGCGCCAATGGGTGAGCTCGGTCATAGTCAAATACAACTTCTGCCCCTTTGCCCGCCAGGAAGTGGAAAATAACGCCATTCGCTATTATCTAAGCGAGGCCACCGAGCTCGAAGAGGCGGTGCTCGACACCTTAGAGCAATGCCGAGAGCTGGATAATCACCCCGAAATAGAAACCACCTTGGTATGCTTTACCCAGGGCTTTAGCGACTTCGACCAGTTCTTAGATTTGATCGATTTAGCCAATGCGCTGTTAGTCGCCCAGGGCTTTGAAGGCACCTATCAACTCGCCCACTTTCACCCCGAGTATGTGTTCGCCGATGCCGATGAGGACGACGCCGCCAATTACACCAACCGCGCCCCCGCTCCCTGCTTGCATATTATCCGCGAAGAAAGCATGGAACAGGCCCTGGCCAACTATGACGAACCAGAGAGCATCCCCGAGCACAATATGCGTTTGGCGCGCCGCAAAGGCGCGGACTTTTGGCAAGCGCTACTTGAGAAGTGTGGGCACAAATCTGTGCGGTAAGATTTTGTAGGTCGGTGCTTCGCGCCGACACCTGTTTTCAAATTTAGATCTTGTCGCGGTGGGCGATGAGTGACCGAAGCACCGCTTCGCAGCACTCAGAGGTGGAGGCATGGATGCCGTAACTTCGTCACGAACAGGAACCCTGTTTCAAGGATGAATTACTTGCACACACTTTTAAATCCCCCCGTACCCCAACATTGCATTATTTCCTCAACGCGCTACGAGAAATGAACGTAACCAACATGCACAGGACAGTCCCCCTCCTCGTAGAACTCGTCGCCTTCAAGCGGCGGGAGTGAAATTATTCACTCCCTTGTTTCCGCTTTCAGCCATTTCCTGAGCATGTTTTCGCCCGCAGTCCCCCTCCTCACAGAGCTCGTCACCTTCAAGCGGCGAGAGTGAAACTGTTCACTCTCTTATTTCCGCTTTCAGCCCCGCGGGCGATTACTCTTCTCGCACCCCATTTCGGATGCAATGTAAGGGGATTAGGCTGATACACCGAGTTTCAAAGATAGAAATTGCTTATGCTGAATCAAAAGTGCCAAAACGACAAAAAGCCAAGGCTGGCAAAAACTTGAGTGATTTGTTATCAATAGGGGATTAAACAAGTAGGGAAACTTGTGAGCAGACTAATGACAAAGCTTTCCCCTTTTATCTGCTACCTTTCTAGGAACCATCATGCAACCTATAGACTATCAAAGCGTATTAACCCTTCTTGAAAGTACCTTCACGAAACAAATTTCCTGTGATAGCCCTACCAACTTACTATGCTTGAAAGCTAGTGAAAATTACATTAAAGCAGACATTAAGGTAATGATCTTTGGGCAAGAAACTAACGATTGGGAATGTCAATTTCCACACATAGGAGGCTTACCTCACTTGCTAAATGTATACGATAATTTTTTCAATAATGGAAAATGCTTTAGTTACGGCGGACAATTTTGGAATGGTTTTTCTAAAATACAAAGTCGCCTAAGAGACGAGTTCTCTACCGAATCTAAAAGCGTTGGTTTTATATGGAACAATGTGATTAAAATTGGGCGATGTGGGGAAGCTGGGGCTCCATCTAAGGCTGTGTTAGACTGGCAAAAAATCACGCAGAATCTAATTAGGAAAGAACTTGAACGCTACAAACCAGACATAGTCATCTTTTTATCGGGGCCAAATTATGACAAGCATATTGCGAATATATTTAATGATGTATCTTTCTCTAAAGTTAGTAAGCGTTCAGATAGACAGTTAGCAAAAGTTTCATCGCCTCAATTGCCTATAAAAACAATAAGGACATACCACCCTGGCTATTTATGGCGAAGAGGGTTTTATTCATTTTAGACGACTTAGTCAATTTCATAAAGAGCTAACAAGCATTAAAATCTGAGGCCTTTAAAGAGAGCCTTCATTTCCAAGTCAAGTAAGTCTTTTTAGATACTCCAAACTCACAGGTATCGATCTTCCCGTTTAGATTCGCGCTGGAGAAATCAGATTTTGTTGTGGAGTGTGCTTGAGACAACGGAGCATGGATGCGCAGTTAGGTTTACCGAGGTAGGACACCTCGTTAAACCGCGTTTGAAGCTAAACGGAGCGTCTAACAAAACGCTGAGTTCGTATGCATCAGCGAATCACGGGCGCCTTGGGGTTCCAAGGGGCGGTTGGCGCAAACCGCCCTTTGGTTGCCGTCGTCAACGCGACAAGATCTTAATTTGAAGGACGTAGTGGAGAAACGACAAGCAATTCATCCCTGAAGCAGCATTATTGCCCTTTGTCGGCGCAAAGCACCGACCTACAAAAAAGCGCTTGTTGGCGCCCCAAAAAAACAAAAAAGGCCGATGAATAAACATCAGCCCTTTAACAACGCATTAGTCGGCGTCTCGACGAACCAAAAGCGCCCTGTCGGCGCCCCGACCCGAATTACGCTGGTTTCAGCGCTGCCTTCTTCTCGTTATATCCACGGATCAACTCATCCACGGTATCCTGACAGTATTCGCGAATACCCGAGACCAGCATGTGCTTCTCACCACGGCCAATTACTTCGCCATTTTCAATCAGGTCAAAGCGCAAGATGATCTTGCCGCGCTTGCCTTCATAGCTGAACTCGTGCTCTCCTTCGCGCAGCTCGGGAGCGTGAGCATCAAGGGTGTCCATATGAATGCTCATGGACTCATAGATGATCATCGGGCGCGCCGGGTTAATCATTACTCCTTGCTTACCCATCAGCGGGATCACCACGTGTGGGAAGGCCTTACCCGAGAATTCCACATAGTTCTTGATCAGCGCGTTGGTCAGGGTCTTACAGGCACTGTTAGCGCCTTCACGAGCCACGCTCAAATAGCATTTTTCGCCATCTTTAATATCGAACTGGTCGCTGCCCTCTGGCATGCCCAGTTTAACGCCTTCATCCACCATGTTGGCGAAGGTGAAGCGCATCTGCTCATTAATTCCGTACTTATCAAGCACCACTGAAAACAGCAGATCCCCTGGCACACAGAATTTTTTCGCTTCAACATCGTGAAGTGGATTGAAATCATCGGCCACGGCTTTGGCAAAACGACTGCCCTGTTCACGGGTAATACACACGTGGGTGCCAAAATCTTGATAATACTGCTCTAACATAGCTGCTCTACTTGAGTACAAAAAAACTGCGGCAGTGTAACAAAATTTACGCACTGAGAGGTCGTATCTGTTGCTTTTTCCTTTAAAAAGGCACAAAAAAGGCCGCTTTGCGGAGCAAGGCAGCCTTTTTTATTAGTTTTCGGCTTAGTTAAAGTCGCGGTAGGCTTTTTCCAGCGCTTTCGCCTGCTTTTTCGACACACCAAGGTGCTCTAAAGCCAAACGAAGGCGAGCACGGGACATATCCGAGCCCAGGATCTCCATAGCATCTAGCACGGAAGTTGACGACTTCTTGCCGGTAATTGCCACGAAAATAGGCTCTAGGAAGTCTTTAATCTTCAGCTCGTGGAAGGTAGCAACCTTTTTAGCAATAGCGAAGATTTCTGGTTTTTCCCAATGGCGCAGCGTTTCCAACTCCCAGATAAAGAATTGCAATGCCTGACGCACCACACCTTCCTCTACCTTGCCGTCGGTTAACAGCGCCGGATCATAGTGCGGCATACCGGCAACAAAGTGCCCGGCCAGGTCAACCAGATCAGAAAGCGTATCGATACGGGCTTTCGCTTCCGGCAAAATGCGGCGCAGCATGTCGCCATTGTATTTCCAGTCAACGAAGCGCTGAATTAGTTGCTCGTCGCTGAAGTCTTCACGTAACCAGGTACCATTCAGCCATTTCAGCTTCTCGATATCGAATACCGGGCCGCCCAAAGAAACGCGCTTCATATCGAAGTGCTCGATCATCTCCGCCAGGGTGAACTTTTCACGCTCGTCCGGCATCGACCAACCCATGCGGCCCAGGTAGTTAAGCACAGCTTCCGGCAAGAAGCCCATTTCTTTGTAGTAGTTGATAGAGGTCGGGTTCTTACGCTTAGACAACTTAGACTTATCCGGGTTACGCAGCAGCGGCAAGTGACCCAGTACCGGCGCTTGCCAGCCGAAGTCTTCGTATAGCTTAAGCAGTTTTGGCGCCGAGTTGATCCACTCTTCACCACGGAAGATGTGGCTGATCTGCATATGGTGGTCGTCCACCACATTGGCTAGGAAGTAAGTCGGGAAGCCGTCTTGCTTCAGCAGCACCTGCATATCAACGTTTTCCCACGGGATCTCAATCTCACCGCGCAGGTAGTCGTCAAATTTAAAGCTGCCTTCGGCAGGGATCTTCATACGGATAACGTAGGGTTTGCCCGCTTCCAGGTTTGCCTTCACTTCGTCGTCGCTTAGCAACAAGCCACGGCCATCGTATTTAGGACGCAGGCCCTCGGCCATTTGCTGCTCACGCATTTCGTCCAGCTCTTCGGCGGTGGCGAAACAGTAAAACGCCTTGCCGTCTTCAACCAGCTGGTGCGCGTATTTTTTATATAGATCAGAGCGCTCAGACTGACGATAGGGGCCGAACTCGCCGCCCACATCCGGACCATGATCCCACTGCAAACCAAGCCACTGCAGGCTGTCCATAATGGCTTGTTCCGACTCCGGTGTACTGCGCACCTGATCCGTATCTTCGATACGTAAAACAAACTCACCGCCTTGCTGCTTGGCAAAACAATAGTTAAATAGGGCGATATAGGCAGTGCCTAGGTGCGGATCACCGGTCGGTGACGGGGCAACACGGGTACGAACAGTCGTGCTCTGGGTCATGCTAGCGTCTCTTTCAATTAGCAACTAAAAATTTGCTGCAAATGCTAGCACAATGGCGGGTAATTTCGTAGAGGAAAACGCAGCGACAGGACACCTGAGTGCGAGAAATTTCAGCACCCAGGGTAGAGGTAAACCTTGAAATTAAGCGGCGATCTTATCCAGATAGGCGACGATATCCGAAGATTCGTACATCCACTGCACCTGACCGTCTTCTTCAATGCGCAAACAAGGTACTTTCACCTTGCCGCCCTGCTCCGCCAGCTCCTGACGGTAGGCGTTGTCGCCTTTGGCATCGCGGGTTTCAATGTTCAGGCCGTTGCGCTTAATAGAGCGGCGCACCTTTACGCAAAACGGACAGGCATGGAACTGATACAGTGCCATATTGGCGGTCTGCGTATCCAGTTGCTGCTGCGCTTGCGGGTCGCGCTTTTTGCTGCGCGGGGTAAAGACAAAATTAAAGAATAAAATAATGCGGCCTAACAACCAGCGAATGACTTTCATAACAACTCTCATCACGACAAAATCAAAGGCGCGAGTGTATCACGCGGTTAAAATTGCGCCAAGGGAAGCACGCTCCCCTAGGGTCTGTTTATCTTTGCGGTTTACTTTATGTTCAATCTAAACGCATTCTGATCACGACGCTCGTTATGATGCATAGCATTCTATGTTCATAGCGAGTAACACAGAGCAGGATGCGTTTAGATGAACCCGTAGGGCAGCGTTTGTAGCGCATTTCTACTGTGTTGTTACATGTTTATGTAGAATAACTACACCACACATGTGCCGCCTTGTATAAATTCACTACAAACTGCTGCAGAAACAAACAACAACGGTCAACAGACCCTAGCTACTAACAGAAGCTAATCCCGAAAACTGACAAAGTCATCGCGGTGGATCAGCATGGCGCCATTGTCATAGCCCAGTACCTGCGCCTTAGACAGCTCCGGGTTCGCCAGCAGCTGCTGCAACTCCTCACTGTGATAACGGGCCACACCCTTACCCACACTGCAGCCCTGACTGTCGAATACCTGCACCAGATCGCCGCGGCTAAACTCGCCGGCAAAACGAGCGATACCAACAATCAGCAAACTGGCGCCTTGTTGTCTGAGCGCCTTCGCCGCGCCATCATCCACATAAATGGCTGCCTTGCTGATGGGGCCGGCCAACAGCCAACGTTTGCGGGTGTCTTTAGGTGCCGTCAAGCTGACAAAGCGGGTGCCCAGCTGCTGAGTTAAACAGTTGCTGATCACGTCCTCGCCGTGACCGGCACTGATGATCACATCGACCCCGGCATGGCGGGCAATGCTCGCCGCCTCTATCTTGGTGGCCATGCCGCCGGTGCCCACCGCCGTACCACTGCCACCGGCCAATGCCTTAATGGAGTCATCGATATGACGAATTTCCGGGATCAACTCGGCATCCGGGTTGGTGCGCGGATCGGCGCTAAAAAGCCCGGGTTGATCGGTGAGCAGCAAGAGTTTATCGGCATCCGCCAATACCGCCACGCGGGCCGAAAGATTGTCGTTATCGCCCACCTTGATCTGCGCCGTCGCCACCGCATCGTTTTCATTGATAATGGGCACCGCGCCCTCTTTTAACAACGCCATTAAGGTATCGCGGGCATTGAGATAGCGTTCACGATCATCGAGATCGGCGCGGGTTAACAGCAACTGCCCGACCGGCACATTATAAAGAGCAAACAGGGTTTGCCAGGTGTGTACTAACTGGCTTTGGCCTATGGCCGCCAGCATCTGCTTTTGTGCCAGGGTTTCATTACCGGCGCTGCGCCCCAGTAATTCACGCCCTGCGGCCACGGCGCCGCTGGATACCAGCACGATACGGTTGCCGGCCTTTTGCAGCTGCACGCATTGGCGCACCAACTCCACCATGTGCGCCCTGTCCAGTCCCTGGCCGTTATTGGTAAGCACACTGGTGCCTAATTTGATCACTATGGTTTGCACCGTGTTTAGCCCTGCTGATAATTAAAAGAAGTTCATTTTTACCCCATGCTTGGGCGATTAAACAAGTTAAATTAATTCAACTATGCTAGCATCGCCGCACATTTTCACCACACTAGTTATCTCTTATGCCAGCGAGCCTTTGCCTGATCATTGCCACCTTTTTATGGGGAAGCTCTTTTATCTCTTTAAAGTATGCGGTGGGAGTTTATGACCCGACTGTGGTGATTTTTTTGCGCATGCTCACCACCCTGGCGGTGTGTCTGTGTTTATGGCGTTTTGTAAAACGCTTTGAATACCAAAGTGGTGACTGGAAATACCTGCTGGGCATGAGTCTGGCCGAGCCCTGTTTATACTTTTTATTCGAGGGCCACGCCATGGAATATACCTCGGCGTCTCAGGCTGGAGTGATAGTCTCCTGTTTACCGCTGATCGTCGCATTCTTGGCCTTTTTTATGCTCAAAGAGCACATTAGCCGCGCCATTATCGTCGGCTTTACCCTGTGCATTGGCGGCAGTGTGCTGCTGACTATGGTCTCGCCAAGCTCAGAGCAGGCGCCTAACCCCTTGTTGGGTAACACCCTGGAATTCCTGGCCATGGTCTGCGCCGCCTTTTACACCGTGAGCGTAAAACGCCTGTGCAGCCGCTATGCGCCGCTTACGCTTATTGCCTTGCAGGGTCTGGCCGGCTCGATTTTCTTTGCGCCCTTTTTACTCTTTGTGGAAATGCCGCAGCAACACGACCCGGTGGCCTTTGCCCATATTCTTTACCTGGGCACCTTTGTTACCCTGGGCGGCTACGGCATGTATAACTATGCCATCAGCAAGGTATCCGTGCTGACCGCGGCGGCCTACTCAAACCTTATCCCCATCTTCACCCTGCTGCTGTCGGCCATAGTGCTGAGCGAGATCCTGACCCTGTGGCAATGGCTCAGCATAGCCGTAGTTTTTATCGGGGTGATGATAAGCCAGCGCCATCAGGCATTGGTGGTCGACCTCGACGAAGAGGATATCAGCGAGGCCGATACCAGCAAACGCAACTCGGTCCCGGCTACCGGCGAGTTAAAGGGATAACAGGTCACCAGATGCAGGCCGCTGGCTGCGGCGGCCTGAGTATCGCTTTGATGCACCACCTGTTTGCTGGCGATGCGATAACTCAGGGTGCGACCATCGCGCAGCGTCAGGCTTAATTCATCGCCCACCTGCACATGGCGTAAAAACGCGAAGTGAGTGTCGTTATGGGCGGCAATCACACTGGCGCCCTCACCTCCAAGCGGGCCAAAGGCCTCATCATGAGTTGGTGCAAACGCGAGATTACGGCCGCTGCTGCCGGCCAGCACAAAACGCTCCAGCGCCAAATGGGGCACAGTCAACTTAGCCACCACATGGGTGTCGGCATAATACCAGGGCGGAATATTGGCTCCGGGCGCTGCCAGGCTTTGCTGCCAGGCCCGCTCAATCAACCATTGCGCCAACCAGGCCTTGCTCTGCATGTAGGCGCCCTGAGCAAAAAAGCTTGCCCCCAACGCAAACAGGGCAATGGCGCCGTAGCGCCAATAACTTGCCCGGGCCGCTACTCGCTTTCCCTTAGCCATGAGCCTGTCTCCGCTCTCGTCTCAACCAGGCGGCCGTGCTTAACATCAAGAATACGCCCAAGAATAAGTGCCACTGGGATTGCCCGTCGGTTTGCGCAAAGCGTTGCACCCGCTGGCCGCTGGCGACGTTATTGGCCACCTGCTCCTTATGCTGTGCCACGGTCGATGTGGCCACCTCTTCGACGGCAATAAAGGCGGTAAAGGGGCTGAGCAACTGGTGTTTGAGGGCCAAATCCAGCACCTTCGGACGCACCGCTTCGGCCGGGTTATAAAGCAACAGCGAGGCAATTTGCTGACGCGCCCACAAGCGGGCAATGGCTTCGCTGTGCGGGTAGGTTTGACCGACCTCATGCATGGGCATGGTTAAGCGCAGCGGTCCATGCTGGGTGTTGGCGTCGATATAAATATCCTGTTGCTGTGGTGCCAGCTTGATCGCCACCATCAGCGGCTCACCAAAGTAGAGATCCGGTAGCGGCTGCGGCCAATAGGACAATTCCTTAGCGCGCGCCGCACTTAGGCGTACATCACGCAGAGCCGGGTTTTGCAGCCGCTCAAACAGGCTCTGCATCTGGGTTTTTACCTCGCTGCCATCGCTGATAAAGGTATAGCTGCCGCGGCCAACATGGGCGGCACGGCGCATAAAGTAGCCATTGGGGGCACTGCCTATGCCAACGGTAAACAGCCGATTATCGCCAAGTTGACCCTGCACCATCTCAAACAGGGCTTGCTCGTTGCCGACGCTGCCGTCGGTTAAAAATACCACCTGACGCACATAGCTTGGATGCGTTTTGCCATCGAGGGCCAAGTCCAGCGCCTGCGCCATTTCTGTGCCGCCATCGGCCTGCAATTGATAGACAAAACGCTCGGCATCGGCGCGGTTAAAGGCATTGGCCGCCACCGCCTGAGGGCGGAATAAGCGCGCACTGCTGTCGAAGTCGATAATGTTAAAACTGTCGTTTTCATCCAGGTTATCAAGGGCATAGAAAAGAGCCTGCTTGGCCGCATCCATGGAGCTGCCGTGCATGGAGCCGGAGCTGTCGATCACAAAGATAAGCTCACGGGCCAGGCGCTGCTGGGCGCTAAACTGGTCGCTTGGCGGCAACAGCATCAGCAGTCCATAGTCGCCGCTTTGCGCCGTTTGTCGAAAGAAGGCCGCCTGCGCCTGCTGACTCGGCGACACCTTGGCACGCAGCACAAAATCGCGATTCATGGCATCGTCACGTAATTGCACCCGGTAACGGCCAAAGTCCGGATTACTCACCTGAGCTTGGTAGTGAGGCGTGCGGATCTGCTCCAGCTGCAAACCAAAATCTATCTCTATATCCAATTGCAACAAAGGCTCGCGCGAGCCGTCGATAAAGTCCTGCTGCTGCGCGAGTTGCTCAACAAATTTAGGCGCCAGCCAGCCCTGCCCGCCATTATTGGTGGCGTTTGCAGTGGCTCGTAATTCATCCAGGGCATAACTACGAGGATGATAGCGCGGTGTAAAGGTCATCGGCAGGCGCACGCTGAGCTCGGCATCGCGAAAACGGATCATTTCCTGATAACTCAGAGTGATTTCCACCCGCTCTCCCGGGCCAAGATTGGCAACCCGCGAGGAAAACATATTGGCGCGCTGCTGCTTTACCAAGGCCGCCCGCTTACCGGCGCGCTGAGCTGCGCGATATTGACGCTCAGCCTGCTGCTTCTCGGCAATTTTACCCACTATGGTGCGCTCGCCGACCTTCATGGTCATAGCATGCACCGCGCTTTCGCTTGGCAGTGGAAACAGGTACTGGGCGTTGACTGCAAAGGGGTGGCGGTTCACAAACACCTGGGTCACCTGCACCTGGTTGATCAGCCCGGTGATCTGCATGGACGCTCGGGTACTCAAAAGGACGCCGGGCGCCACATTCGCACCTTGAACATCGCTAAATTGCAGTTTTGCCTGGCCGTCGGAGAAGGCACTGGCATTGGCGGGGGTAAAGAAAATTAGGGATAAAAGGCTCACAGCGAGGGCTGTGAGCACTTTGTTAGGACAACTCAACATAATTTGGTCCTCGGGTTGCGGTGGCTTAGTTTTTCGCCATGCGGTTTTGCTGCGCACCGCGGGCCGTCAAGGTTACGCGACGATCAAAGAAGTTCGTTTCATATTCGTTACCATTGGCGACAATTTTCCGCTCACCTCGCCCTTCGGCGAACAGCTGAGTGGCGGCCACGCCTTGCTTTACCAGGTATTGCTGCACCGCATCGGCACGGCGCTGAGACAGGTCTAGATTCGCTTGCTCATCCCCTTGCACATCGGCATAGCCATTAAGGTTAAGGTTTAAGTCCGGCTTGCGCTTAAGGATCTGCGCAAGGTGATCCAGCTGCTCGGCAAAGTGGGGTTCGATGTGCGCCGAGCCGGAGCGAAACTGCACCGTCATGGCTAAAAGGTTGTCGATACGGGCTTGCTCTAAACGATTTTGCTCATCTTCCAGGGCGTTGATTTGCGCAGTCAGCGCGCGGTTTTGCTGCAAAGTACTGTGCAACTGTTGCTCCGTGTCCTGGTATTGGCTCAGCTGCACTTGCTGTGACTTGATGGTGCTGTGCGCCGCTTCCTTTTCGCCGATAATGCCGCCGATAAAGGCTCCGGCAAAGGCACCGATTGGGCCGCCAACAATGGCCCCTACCGTGGCACCGGCGCCCAGACCCCAGGCGGTTTCCGTGGCCAGCTCTTTTTGCTCTTTTGCCATCGCTGGCGCCGCTACCAAAGTTGATACTAATGCAGTTACTAAAATGTGTTTTTTCATCGTCGTCATCCTTCAATTCTTAATGGGTTGGGGCAAGAACAGAAGTGGTTGCTTCCTCGCCTTGCTTGGTAGTTATTAAAACAAGGCACAGTGGCAACAAAGGGGCGCAAAAATGGAAAAACAGAGGGCAATTATGGCAACAAAGTGGCAAGCCTGAGCGCCAACTTAACAGGCTTTAAAACAAGGAGTTAAAGCATAGAAAGAAGTTGTAGGTCGGGCTTTCAGCCCGACAAAAGAGCAACATTGGTTAAATTTGTCGACGCAAAGCATCGACCTACAAGGCTAAAGCCTCGCCCAAAGTACCAAGCGACAAGGTGCAAACACCCGGCCACAGCACTTGCAACTGGGTGCTAAAGCGCTGACTGTCGCCACTGGTGAGCAAACGTACTCGACCCGGCGTTGCGCTGGGCTCCGTTCCTAACTGCGTTCCTAACTGATAGCTTGGCGTTAAACGGCGCTGCAATTGCAAGGCCACCGCCTGCTCGGTGGTGATCAGGCTGACACCTTTGGGCAGGATGCGTCTTAGCAAGGGGGCAATAAAGGCGTAATGAGTGCAGCCCAAGACCAGCACATCCACCCCCTGGCTCAGTAGAGGCTCACAATAACGGCGCAATAGTGCCTCCGTGTGATCACCGTCGAGGTGCAGGGCTTCTATGGTCGCCGCCAATTCGGGACAAGGTTGAAAAACAATGCGCCCCAGGTCTTCGGCCTGTTGCCGGCACAGGCGCTGAAAGCTCTGCGACGCTATGGTACTGGGGGTGGCCAGCACGCCAATAACGCCACTTTTGCTTTGCTGCAATGCGGGTTTCACGCCGGGCTCGACGCCAACTATAGGTAAGGAGTAATGCGCCCGCAGTGAGCCAATGGCCGCCATGGTGGCGGTATTACAGGCCACCACCACCGCCTTGGCGCCCTGGGTCGCCATATAGTCGACTATGGCATGGCAGCGCCCGCGTATTTCGTCCTGCGTTTTACTGCCATAGGGCATAAAGCCAGAGTCGGCGATATAAAGCAGGTCTTCGCTCGGCAGCAATTGATGCACCGCCTGGGCCACGGCAAGGCCGCCGACGCCGGAGTCAAAAATACCTATCGCTTGCTTATTCATGGACGAGTTACGCATTATCTGGAGGGTAAACCTTTGGATGGCAAATTTTAGGGCCTTTGACGGTCAAAGCCAAGTCCAATCACGGCATCACCCTCTTTCCTCTCGCACGCCTTCGGCAGAACCTTCGGTATAACCTTGCCTAAATGCCAATAGCTGCTAAAAATTAATGCTTACTGCGCGTAAATTCAAAGAGTAATACGCATTCCATTTTCATAATCAAACACCGCATCAGGGAGAGTCCCCAATGAGTAAGGATGTATATATCACGGTTCGTATTAATGATAAGTGTCAGCCCATAGACCGCGGCGACACCTATGAAGACCCATTGGATGAGGTATTGCAGCGACTGCAATTGGGGGAAGTCACGGGTGCCGGCACCCAGCTAAATGCAGAAAACCAGATTGAATATTGTGAGCTTGACGTCTTGGTCAGCGGCGATATCGACCAGGCCCAGCGCGCCATTATCGACACTCTGGAGGGGATCGGTTTGCCCAAGGGCTCCAAGCTGTTTATTGACCGCGACGAATTTGCCATCGGCAATCATGAGGTGCTGGCCCTGCATTTCGATAACCTCACCTTGCCCGAGACCATTTACGAGCAACACGATATCAACGATGTGCTCGCCGAGGTTGAAACCCTGCTGGCCCACAGCGGCAAACGCAATTGCCACAGCAGCACCCATCACGAAACCATCGTCTACTATGGCGGCCCCTGCTTTACCACCATGGAGCAGCGCATCCTCGACTATGTGCGCCAACATCCGCTGTGCCAAAACGGCAGGATCACCCAGGCGGCGTAAGTAGCTAGGATTGAATTAAAAAGGGTGACGCTTAGGTCACCCTTTTTATTAATCTTGTCTTTTGTGGGAAAGCCTAACAATACTGCCCGCAGGCGAAGCCGCAGCTCCACGCATATTGAAAGTTGTAGCCGCCGAGCCAGCCGGTGACGTCGGTGACTTCACCGATAAAGTACAGGCCCAGGGCTTTTTTCGCTTCAAAGGTTTTTGAGCTGAGCTCATCGGTATCCACGCCGCCTAATGTCACTTCGGCAGTGCGATAGCCTTCGGTGCCATTGGGTTTGATTTGCCAGTTATGCAGGTAGTCATGCAACGCGGCAATTTGGCCGTGAGTCAGCTGATTGATGTTGGCATCTGGGATGGCTTTGGTATCGTGTAGCATTTCCACAAAGCGTTTAGGTAAAATAGTCGCCAAGGCATTTTTCAATGACTTTTGTGCGCTTTGCTGGCGTTGTTGTTCTAACCATTCGGTGATGTTTAGCGCAGGAAGTAAGTTAATACTCACTGCCTGTCCTGCGCGCCAAAATGAGCTGATTTGCAAAATTGCAGGACCCGATAAGCCGCGGTGAGTAAAGAGAATATTCTCGCGAAATTGGGTGCCACATTCACTTGTCACCAGGCAATCGACGCTGATCCCCGAGAGGCCATCAAAACGGTCTTTATCATGCTGGTGCAGAGTAAATGGCACCAAGGCAGCCATGGTAGGCAACACCTTTAAGCCGAACTGCTCGGCAATTTTATAACCGATTGGCGTGGCGCCGAGTTTTGGCATGGTGAGGCCACCGGATGCCACCACCAGGGATTCACATTCATAGGTGTGCGTGCCTGTGTTGACTATGTAGCCTTGCTCGGTTTTTTCCACACTGATGACTTCGCTGCGCAATTGAACGCTTACGCCCGCCCATTCACATTCGGTCATAAGAATATCGACTATGTCTTGGGCGCTGTTATCACAGAACAATTGGCCGAGGGTTTTGTGGTGGTATTGCAGGCCGTGGCGGTCGACCAGGTCGATAAAGTCGCGCTGGGTGTAACGGCTCAAGCAAGATTTTACGAAGTGCGGGTTGGCACAGAGGTAATTTTCGGGGCTGGCATTTTCGTTGGTAAAGTTACAACGACCACCGCCGCTGATCAGGATCTTACGGCCTGGCTTTTTGCCCATATCGACCACCACTACATCGCGGCCACGGTAACCCGCTTGCGCTGCACACATTAAACCCGCAGCACCGGCACCAATAATCACCACATCTTTTTTAATCACAGCATCACCCCTAGAAAAACCGCCGCTATTCTACCAAGCCAGGGCCGACAAAGATATTTGCTAATTAAAGACTAGCCTGGCTGCGCGATAAAAAAACGCCTAAATGCCTCGGTCTAAATTGCAGCCAAGGCAACAATAGAGCAAGAATCAACCAGCAAAAACCAATACAAAAGAACCAATAAAATCAGAAATAAAGATACTAACAGATTAATTTTAAACGTATATACGGCCAGATATAACAACAAGTACCCTTTTTATATCCAAAAGTTATTGCAAAAATATTAACAAATAATTTACCATCCTCTGCGAAGTGTACCATTTGGGTACAAACTAAAAATAAATGGGGACTCTTATGACAACTAGAAAAACACTCCTCGCGCTAGCAATCCCGATGGCTCTTAGCTCATCGGCCCTCTACGCGAATGACATTCAAGAAGTGACGGCGCCGCAACAGGCAACACTGACACAAACTCAGGCCAAGCTAAAAGGCCAATCGCCATTAACCACGCGCTTTATCATCAAGTACAAAGACAACGCCGAGCTAGGCGCCAGTGCTGCGACCATGCCGGGTAATGGCAAGGCCCGCGCGAAAAAGTTTGTTGATGGCTTTAAAACCAATCGTGGCCAGGCTCGCGCTCAATACGTGCGAGAAATGGCCCTGCAGAACCACCACGTGATCCGTACAGATAAGAAATTATCGGCGCAAGAAGCACAGCAGTTCATGCAAGACATGGTTGCCAGCGGCGAAGTGGAATACATCGAAATCGACCAGATGTTAAAGCCGTTCGCTACACCGAACGACCCGCGCTACGGCGATCAGTGGCACTACTATGAAGCGGCTGCTGGCATTAACGCACCAGCGGCATGGGACTTTGCAACCGGTGCTGGTGTAACCGTGGCCGTGCTTGATACGGGTTACCGCCCACACGCCGACTTAAACGCCAATATCCTCCCTGGTTATGACATGATCTCCGACACCTTCGTTGCCAACGATGGCGGCGGTCGTGATAGCGATGCTAAAGACCCAGGTGATGCGGTAACTGCGAACGAATGTGGTTACAGCCATAATGCCAGCAGCTCTAGCTGGCACGGCACTCACGTAGCGGGTACGGTAGCGGCCGTTGCCAACAACGGCGAAGGGGTAACCGGTGTTGCCTATGACGCCAAAGTTGTGCCGGTTCGTGTACTGGGTAAATGTGGTGGTTTAACATCTGATATCGCCGATGCCATCGTATGGGCCTCAGGTGGTTCGGTATCGGGCGTACCGGCCAACGCTAACCCTGCCGATGTGATCAACATGAGTCTAGGTGGCAGTGGTTCATGTAGCTCTACTACACAAAACGCCATCAACCAGGCACGTGCCAACGGCACCGCGATTGTTATCGCCGCCGGTAACGACAACGACAACTCGGCAAACTACAACCCGGGTAACTGTAGCGGCGTAATCAACGTGGCCTCGGTTGGCCGTAACGGTGGTCGAGCCTACTACTCAAACTATGGTTCAAACATCGATGTGGCGGCACCGGGTGGCGCACAAAGCTTCGCTAACGACCCTGAAGGTATCTTGTCTACCCATAACTCGGGCTCAACCTCACCTTCAAGCGACAGCTACCACTACTCGCAAGGCACCTCTATGGCGGCACCTCACGTAGCGGGTGTGGCTGCACTTATCAAACAAGCCAAACCCACGGCGACACCGGATGAAATCGAAAGCATCCTGAAGTCGACCACCAAGGGCTTTAGCGCAACCTGTACCAGCTGTGGTACCGGTATCGTTGATGCGGCGGCTGCGGTTGCTCAGGCAAGCGGCGGTACAACGCCACCACCAAGCGGTGGTAATGAGCTGACACCAGGCACGGCAGAAACTGGTTTAAGCGGCGCAGCCGGCTCTGAAACAACTTACACCATGACGGTACCTTCGGGCGCCACTAACGTAACCTTCACCACCAGCGGTGGCAGCGGCGACCTAGACATGTATGTTAAGGCGGGCAGCGCTCCAACCACATCAAGCTATGATTGCCGACCTTACCAAAACGGTAACAACGAAACCTGTAGCATCGACAACCCAACGGCGGGCACCTACTACGTGATGCTGCGCGGTTACAGCGCCTACAGCAATGCATCGCTATTGGGTGAGCTAACCACCTCAGGTGGCGGCACGGGCACTGGCGGTGGCGGTACCGTAGCCGATATTTCAGCATCTGCGGGTCAGTGGAAACACTACACATTAGAAGTGCCTGCGGGCATGAGCACCTTGGATGTAAATATCTCCGGTGGTACAGGTGATGCCGACCTATTTGTTCGCTTTGGCGCACAGCCTACGGCAAGCAGCTATGACTGTCGTCCTTATAAAGGAGGCAACAACGAAAGCTGTAGCTTTAGCAACCCACAAGCGGGTACCTGGCATATTAGCCTTAATGCTTACCAGACCTTCTCTGGTGTGACATTAAACGCGCAATATAACCCTTAGGATATTCTCCTACCCAGCAAAAAGGCCGCGTGATGCGGCCTTTTTTATGCAAGCAAAACTAACCCTTATTAAAGGTTCGCCAGTACATGCTCGGCTTTAGATACTTCAAACTGCTTGTCTTCTTCCACAAACAGCTGGGTAACCACGCCATTGTCTACCACCATGGCATAGCGTGTTGAACGCACGCCACCGAAGTCACCGGTGTCTTTATCCAGCCCCAGGGCCTTGGTAAAGCTGGCATCGCCATCGGCCAACATGCGAATACGATCGGCATTCTGGCTCTCGCCCCAGGCCTTCATAACAAAGGCATCGTTCACCGACACACACATGACTTCGTCAACGCCTTTTGCAGTAAACTCTTCGCGCAGCACAACAAAGCCTGGCAAATGCGCCGCCGAGCAGGTCGGTGTAAAAGCGCCGGGTACGGCAAACAGTACCACTTTTTTATTGGCGAACAACTCGTCGGTAGTGAAATGGTTCAGCCCCTGCTCGCCTAGTTGTGTCAGGCTTGCGGCTGGAATTTTTTGACCTTGGGCAATCATAATGACTTCCTTTTTGGTTATAGAATCAGGGTATATCTTGGGCCATTCTTACGCTTTTAAACCCAGACTAAGACGAATTTGCTGCAAGCTTTACCGGGTGGCTGTTGCGTAAATATAGAGACGCGTCTGCTTATCTCTTAGATCAATATTAATGCACGCAGAATATTAAGTCTTTATGGCAAGAGAATGAAAAAACAAAACCCGGATATTCCCGGGTCTGTGAAGTCGTTATTTCATGGCCGCATTCACGTACACATCGAAACGGTTTTTCTTGGTCTTGATCTGAGTGCTGGGGGTGCGTTCGTTTAAAAACGGCGCATAATCCGGGCGTTTAACCACCACCCTTTTGCTCGCCAGTTGCAGCGCCGGCGTCAGCAGATCATCGGCATCGCCGTCATCCCCCACCAGGGATTGGAACACCCGCATTTCCTTTTTGACCAAAGCGGATTTTTCCCGATGCGGGAACATAGGATCAAGATACACCACATCAACTTCCCCCTCGGAAAGGGGTTGCTTCTCTAACAGCACATGGCTGCTGCCATGATGCAGGTGCATGCGCTCCTTCATCCAGGGGCCGATTTCCGCATCCAGGTAGGCGCGTTCCAGGCCATCATACAGCAAGGCCGCAACCACTGGGTGGCGTTCAAAAAGGGTGACCTTGCAGCCGAGCGAAGCCAGTACAAAAGCATCACGGCCAAGTCCGGCGGTGGCGTCGAGCACATGGGGCGTGGCGCCCTTATTCAGGCCGACGGCCTTGGCAATGGCCTGGCCTTTGCCGCCACCAAACTTACGGCGGTGAGCCGCGGCACCTTCGACAAAGTCGACACGAATGGGCGTGAGCTTGGGCTCGTCACGCTTGCATAAGGCCAATCCCAACTCATCGTATTGCAGGTAAAATTGCTCATCGAGTGGACATTCATCCAACTTAAAGCGCTGGCTTAGGGTATCGCAATAGGCTTGCGCGGTATCGATACGGCAATAGATGTGCACGACTTTCTCCGTGGAAATGGCTGTTGTGGGAGTATGATATCAGGATTTTTAGCCGCACCGATCACTTAAATACAGTGAAAAGTGCGGCTAAATATTTGGCTACGCCATTGGCAATGCTTTCGGCATAGCCTTAAGCGGCAATGCCACTATGACGCAGCAGGGCATCCACGCTTGGCGCACGGCCACGGAAACGCTCAAACAACACCGCCGGCTCTTCCGAGCCACCCTGCTCAAGGATATGGGTTAAGAAGGCACGGCCGGTGTCGGCGTTAAAGATCCCTTCTTCCTCAAATTTAGAGAAGGCATCGGCCGAGAGCACTTCCGCCCATTTGTAAGAGTAATAACCGGCGCTGTAGCCACCCGCAAAAATGTGGCTAAAGCTATGCTGGAAACGATTAAAGCTTGGCGCCTTAACGACCGACACCTGCTCACGCACGCGATCGAGAATGGCCTGGATTTCACTGCCCTTGCTGGGGTCGTAATCCGCATGAATATGAAAATCAAACAAGGAGAACTCAAGCTGACGCACCATCTGCATCGCCGACTGGTAGTTCTTCGCCGCCAATAGCTTATCCAACAGCTCCTTCGGCAAAGGCTCATGAGTTTCATAATGGCCCGAGATAAAGGCCAGCGCCTCCTGCTCGTAACACCAGTTTTCTAAAAACTGACTTGGCAGCTCCACCGCATCCCAGGCGACACCGTTAATGCCGGCAACGGCGGCGGCATCTACCTGAGTCAGCATATGGTGCAGACCATGGCCAAACTCATGGAACAGAGTGACCACTTCGTCATGGGTAAACAGCGCCGGCTTATCGCCCACCGGACGGTTAAAATTACACACTAAGTAGGCCACCGGAGTTTGCAATTGTCCGCCTAAACGCACCTTGCGGCCCATGCAGTCGTCCATCCAGGCGCCGCCACGTTTGTGCTCACGGGCATAGAGGTCGAGGTAGAAGCGACCACGCAGGGTATCGCTGCTGTCGTAAATCTCGAAAAAGCGTACGTCTTTATGATAAGTATCAAATTCTTTTTGCTCTTCAACACGAATGGCAAACAGCTTTTCAACGGTTTTAAACAAGCCGCTCAGAACCCTGTCTTCGGGGAAATAAGGACGCAACTGCTCGTCGCTGATGGCATATTTTTCCTGCTTTAGCTTCTCGCTGTAATAGGCATAATCCCAGGCTTCCAGCGCCGTTACACCGTGCGTTTGCTCGGCATAGGTGCGCAGCTCCTCTAAGTCTTGCTGCGCCTGCGGTTTAGACTTGGCGGCCAGGTCATTTAAGAAGCCAAATACCTGCTCCGTTGAGTCAGCCATCTTGGTTGCCAGTGACTTTTGGGCATAATTCTCAAAGCCTAACAACTGCGCCAGTTCATGACGTAGTTTCAGCTCTTCATCCATAATGGCACTGTTGTCATATTCGCCGGCGTTAGGGCCCTGATCCGAGGCGCGGGTAACAAAGACGGTGTAGGCTTCTTCACGTAGTTCGCGGTTATCCGCATAGGTCATGATCGGCAGGTACGAGGGAATATCCAGGGTAAACAACCAGCCTTCTAATTCTTTGCTTTGGGCGGTGTGTGCCGCCAGGTCTTTTGCCGACTCGGGCAAACCGGCCAGCTCACTCTCATCGGTGATATGCTTTTGCCAGGCCAAGGTGGCATCCATTACATTATTGCCAAACTTGGCGCTCAGCTCACTCAGGCGACTGACGATTTCGCCATAGCGCTTTTTATCTTCGTCATTCAAAGCAATGCCCGAGAGTTTAAAGTCGCGCAGGGCGTTATCTATGACCTTCTTTTGCGCCTTGCTTAGGCGAGTGTATTCATCGCTGTTGGCCAGTGCCGTATAGGCATCGAACAGACCCTGATGTTGACCCACAAAGGTGCTGTATTCGCTCAACAGTGGCAATACCGCGTCGTACGCTTCGCGCAGCTCAGGGGTGTTTACCACCGAGTGCATATGGGAGACAGGTGAAAACAATCGGCCCAGTTTGTCATCGGCCTCTTCCAGAGGCATCACCAGGCCTTGCCAGGTAAAATCCTGTGCTTCAAGAACCTGGGCTATGGTGTCTTTACATTCTTTGATGCCATGTTCGACGGCCGGTTGCACATGCTCGGGCTTAATTTTTGAAAACGGCGGCAAGCCTTCGAGGGCGATCAAGGGGTTAGTCATAACTGAGTCTCATAATACGATTAATACCTACATTCTTGGGGCAATACAGCAAAATACAAGTGCAGATCAGCGCCTTCATTTCTGCTATGGTATGGCAAACCAAATATGACAGTAAAAGTTCATAGGAATAAACAACATGTCTCAACACTTTGATTATATTTGCATCGGTGGCGGCAGTGGTGGTATCGCCTCGGCTAACCGTGCCGCCATGCGCGGTGCCAAGGTGGCCCTGATTGAAGCCACTCACCTGGGCGGCACCTGCGTAAACGTAGGTTGCGTACCGAAAAAAGTAATGTGGCACGGCGCCCAAATTGCCGAAGCCATTAAACTCTACGCACCGGATTATGGCTTTGATGTTGAGCTAAAAGACTTTAACTGGCAAAAACTGGTAGAAAGCCGCGAGGCCTATATCGGCCGCATCCACCAGGGCTATAACAAATACCTGGCCAGCAATGGCGTTACCGTGATCAATGGCTTTGCCAAGTTTGTCGATAACAAAACCGTAGAAGTGAACGGCGAGCACTACAGCGCCGACCATATTCTTGTGGCCGTCGGTGGTCGCCCGACCATTCCTAATATCCCCGGCGCCGAGTATGGCATCGACTCTAACGGCTTCTTTGAATTAAACGAGCAGCCAAAACGCGTTGCGGTCGTGGGCGCCGGCTATATCGCCGTAGAAATTGCCGGTGTATTAAGTAGCTTGGGCACAGAGACTCACCTCTTTGTTCGTCGCCATTCGCCGCTGCGCACCTTTGATGGCATGCTGGTTGACACCCTGGTCGAGGTAATGAAAAAAGAAGGCCCGACCCTGCACACCGAGTGCTCACCGAAAGAAGTGGTTAAAGAAGCGGATGGCAGCCTGAGTCTGCACTTCGAAAATGGTCACAGCCAGAATGTCGACCAGGTGATCTGGGCCATTGGCCGCACGCCGACCACGGATGCCATTAATATTGCCGCGGCGGGTGTGGAAGTGACCGAGTCTGGTTATGTGAAAGTCGATGAATATCAAAACACCACGGCCGAAGGCGTGTATGCGGTGGGCGATATTATCGAAGGCGGCATCGAGCTGACGCCGGTGGCGGTTAAGGCCGGCCGTATTCTTTCCGAGCGCCTGTTTAATGACGAGCTGCCGAATGATATGAAGATGGACTATAACCTGGTTCCTACCGTGGTCTTTAGCCACCCGCCCATCGGCACCATAGGTCTTAGCGAAGAGCAAGCCATTGCCGAGCACGGTGAGGAAAATATCAAGGTGTACACCTCAAACTTTGCCGCCATGTATACCGCCGTGACCCAGCACCGTCAGCCCTGTGCCATGAAGTTGGTATGCCTGGGCAAGGAAGAGAAGATAATCGGCCTGCACGGCATCGGCTTTGCCGTGGACGAGATGATCCAGGGCTTTGCCGTGGCGATGAAGATGGGCGCAACCAAGGCCGACTTTGATGCGGTGGTGGCGATACACCCAACAGGCTCTGAAGAATTTGTTACCATGAGATAAGAGTGCGTGAACAATTCACCTAAAAAAAGGGCCACTAGGCCCTTTTTTTATCTTAAGAAATCTTTCCTGCCCCAGCCACCATTCCCCTTAACCTCGTTCCTTTTCCGCCAGATAACTCCCCAGCACTAAACGCAGTTCATTTACCGTTGCCTCGACGCTGCTCGGCTCGAGCAAATATGCTTGCTGCATGGTACCGGCGGTGATGTTCTGGACCATAATCGCCAGAAATTGACTGTCTTGTGGCGATAAATCCGGGTTACGCAAGGCCACTATCTTGGTCATAAAGAGAATAAATTCGGAGTTTTTATGAGGCTGACGCACTTCTTGCACAACCGGTAAATAATCGCCGTGCTGCCACACATAATTGGCAAAGGGCAGCAACAACTTATCAACCAGCTCATAGGGAGACAGGGTTAACCACAGCTGATCATCCACCTCTTCCAGGGTACGCACAATATCGCCGATAGACTCTTCGTGTCGCTCGAACAAGGCCTTGAGTACCGCATCCCGGTCGGAGAAGAAATGATAAAGGGAGCCGATAGAGGTGTGTGCCATTTTCGCCAGGTTTTGCATGGTCAAGTTTGCCAATCCATCCGCTTCAATTATTTTGGCGGCGGCATCTAGTAACATTTGCACACGGCGAAATCCCCTTTCCTGCTGGGGAGTGCGTGGGGCTGTGCTTTTAGCATTCGAATTTGTCATAGACTCTTTTACTGACTTGGGTCCTGCTGGACATTAAAAACATTTGAGCACAACCAGGCGATGAAAAACAAGAAAATTAGATGACACCTTCTAGTTTTAAAACTAGAATACCCCCTCTATTTTATTACTCTAGTTGCGAGCAATGCGTTATGAGTATCTGGTACCTACTTTGCCTGCTGTCGACCTTGGCAGTATTAATCGCCTTCAGTAACCAGTTTCTGGTGAAAACTCAGCCCACCATTGCCATCACGGCAGGCTCCTTGTTGATGTCGATGTTGCTTATTCTTGCCGGTAAGGTCTTTGGCACCGAAGCCACACAGGAACTCTTTAACTTGGTTGCCGAAATAGATTTTAAGCAATTTCTACTGGATGGCGTCCTGGGGGTGTTACTCTTTGCCGGAGCGCTGGAAATTGACCTTAGGGTGATGAAAAAGCAACGCAAAGAAATAGCCGTTCTGGTGCTGTTTTCAACCCTGGTCTCTACCTTTATCGTGGCTTATCTCAGCTATCAGTTACTGGGCTTTATGGGTTGGCCCGTGCCCTTTATCTACTGCTTGCTTTTTGGGGCGCTGATCAGCCCAACCGACCCCATCGCCGTGCTGGCCATCATCAAGCAGATGAAGGCGCCGGAAAATATTTCCATTCAGGTAGAAGGCGAGTCGCTGTTTAATGACGGTGTCGGCCTGGTGCTGTTTACCACCATTTTAGCCGTGGCCTTGTCGGGCACCGCGCCGACCGCAGCCGGGGTTGCCCACCTGTTTTTGGTCGACGCTATTGGCGGCATCGCCTTTGGCCTG
Organism: Pseudoalteromonas sp. T1lg10; assembly: GCF_002964545.1. NCBI lineage: Bacteria > Pseudomonadati > Pseudomonadota > Gammaproteobacteria > Alteromonadales > Pseudoalteromonadaceae > Pseudoalteromonas > Pseudoalteromonas sp. T1lg10. The sequence continues at coordinate 306,018 of NZ_PQBV01000004.1, read as the reverse complement.
GTGCTCGCCTTCGTCTCCCATGTACTGATCATAAAAAGTCGTGAAGCCAATATTCGCCTGCTGCTCACCATCTGTATTCCCACCGCCGGCTTTGCCACCGCAAATCTGCTCGGAATATCCGGGGCCTTAGCCATGGTGGTCAGTGGTATCTTTATTGGTAATGTAACCCGAGGAAAAGCGGCGACCATGTCGCGCTACACCAGCGTTCGCAATGTTCGTAACTTCTGGCATGCCATCGAGGGCGCCCTAAATGCGCTCTTGTTCCTCTTGATTGGCCTGCTGCTGGTCACCCTGCCCTTTACCTGGGAAGAAATAAGCATAGGCTTACTCATGATACCCATTGTCTTGCTGGCGCGTTTTATCAGTGTGTCGCTGCCCTACCTCGCTTTTCGCCGTTTCCGCCAGTACGACGTCAACGCGGTGCGCATTCTCACCTGGGGTGGTTTGCGAGGCGGACTTGCGTTGGCGATGGCGGCCTCCATTCCCGCGGGCCAGGCCATAATTAATGGCACGGATATTAAAACCCTGTTGGTGACCTTAACCTACGTGGTGGTGATCTTCTCCATTATTGTTCAGGCGTCCACCATTCGCCCTCTTATCGAAGGCAGTATCCGCGCCTCGGCAAACAAGGATTCCTGAACCCAGGCACACAGTTCAGGGTTAATCTTGGCTCACCCAGATTAGCCCTGCTCTAGCCCGGCAAACGCCGCCCCAGCAACCATTCGTTTTTTTAGAATGGTAAGCGCTAATTTTACTAATTTTCGTTCTTATAAATTGAGTCTATTATTTCCTTATCGCAACACAGAGACCTAATTAAGGAAACGAAGATGAACTTACACACACTTATTAACAGCAACGAGACTCTCAACAACGTCAGTGCCCTATTCGCGCGCTTTGGTTTAACCGCACTCTTTGTGCTTACCGGCTTAAGTAAAATTGAATTCTACGATGCCACGGCCCAGTACATGGCCTCGGTTGGCGTCCCCGGCATGTTACTGCCGCTGGTTATTTTATTGGAGGTCGTTGGCGGCATCATGATTATTGCCGGCCTGCTGACTCGCTTAACCGCCTTGGCCTTTGCACTCTTTAGTGTGGTGAGCGCCCTGCTGTTCCACTTTCAGCTTGACGACCAAACGCAGTTTTTAATGTTCTATAAGAACATCGCCATTGCCGGTGGCTTCCTTGCCCTAGCGGCCTCGGGAGCGGGCAAATACAGCCTGGATGCGCTGCTAAGTCGCCGTCAGGCCAAATAACCGCAAACGAATCAACGGCCCGCACCCTGCGGGCCTTTTTGCCGCTTATCAGCCGGGTGAGACCTTTCTTTTTACCCAGCGCATGTTAGGGTTAGGCTATGATTAATCGTCCTTTTTAGCTCATGCTCAGGATCACCTTAGAACAGTGGCGGATGTTTCGCGCCGTCGTCGAATCTGGCGGCTTTAACCAGGCCGCACAGAGCGTGCACAAAAGCCAATCAAGCGTACACAGTGCGGTCGCAAAAATTGAGGCCGCCTTCGGCGTTAAGCTCTTTCATATAGAGGGGCGGCGCACCGTACTCACCGACGCCGGAAAAATGCTGCTCAGACGCGCCGAATATTTGTTGGAAGAAGCGGCCAAGGTCGAAGCCATAGGCCACACCTTGGGCGACGGCATAGAGTCGCGTCTGCGTATCGCCGTCGACCAAACCCTGCCACAGCATCTTCTCTATGCCGTGCTCGAAGCCACCAGCAGCCAGTATCCGTTATTACGCATTGAGTTGTTTGAGTCCATTTTGACCGGCGCCTTGGAGTTAGTGCAAAACGATCAGGTAGAACTGGCTGTTTCCCCCTACTCTGGCGATGGCTTTAGCGAGCAGCTTTGCAGCATCGACTTTATCGCCGTGGCGCACCCGCGGCATGCACTGCATCATCTGGGTCGAGCGCTGACCCGTGAAGATTTAAAAGCCCACCGCCAAATAGTTATTCGCGACTCAGCCCTTCAGGGGAAACAAGATGCCGGCTGGCTGGGTGCCGATCAGCGTTGGACGGTTAGCCAGATCAACACCTCCATCGACATGATAGGCAATGGCCTGGGCTTTGCGTGGTTACCCAAGCATGCCATTACCCATGCCCTTGCCGATGGCACCTTAAAACCCCTGCCGTTAAGTAGCGGCGCACAGCGCACCCATCCGCTGTATCTCTTGTTTAAAGACGGCGATAACCTGGGGCCGGCGGCACGGACTTTTATCGGCGAGTTACGCAGCCGGGTATAAATCGCAGGCCCAACAAGCGTTCGCTTAAAACGAACGATATGTGCTTTTTATACTCATTTTAATCTCTTTAGCGGGATATTAGACTGGCTTCAACACCTCAAGTTTGGAGCACATCTTATGAAATATTTTCGCAAAGCCACTGAACGCGGAACGGTTGATCTCGGTTGGCTAAAAAGCCAACATAGCTTTTCATTTGGCCATTATTACGACCCCGCCCATATGGGCATCTCGGCGCTCAGGGTGATTAACGAAGACAGGGTTCAGCCAGGGCAAGGCTTCGACACCCATGGCCATCGCGATATGGAAATTATCTCCTATGTGATCAGTGGAGCCTTGAAGCATAAGGACAGCCAGGGCAATGAATTTATTGTTCCTGCTGGAGAAGTGCAGCGTATGAGTGCCGGCAGCGGCATTATGCACAGTGAATATAACGCTTCGGACAGTGAACCGGTGCACTTTTTACAAATTTGGATCCAGCCAAAATTCCGTGGCATTACACCCAGCTATGAGCAGATGCAAGTTCATCAGCACGGTGCAATGACGCCACTGGTGACGCCGACCGGGGAGCCGGGCACCCTGAGCATAAATCAGGATGCACGCATCTCGCGGCTGCAGCTAAAACCGGGAGCGCAATACAAGTTGACTAGCGCCGGTACGGGTTATTTGCACCTGGTTAGTGGCCACGCCCACAGCCAGGAGTTGGCCTTAAATGCCGGCGATGCCTTTGCAACAGAGAAGGATGAAACAGTGACTATTTATGCCGATTCGGCCCTTGAAGCGCTTTGGTTTGAGTTGCCCTAATGACGCTCACCACGCTTCTCGTTATCGCCGCAGTGGTGATGCTCACCGGCATTTCCAAATCGGGATTTGCCGGCGCCCTGGGTGTTTTTGCCGTCCCCTTACTACTGCTGGTGATGCCCGCCCTTGATGCCATCGCCTTGATGTTGCCGATTCTCATCATTGCCGATGTCTTTAGCTTAAAAAGCTATTGGCGCCAATGGCAAAACGAGCTGATCCGCCTGCTGCTGCCCGGCGTTGTTGTCGGGGTCTTGATAGCGCAATGGCTGATTCAAATTATTCCCGCCGCCTGGCTCAGTGCCGCCATCGCCACCCTGAGCCTGCTGTTTGCCCTGCGCAGCTTATTTTTTGCCAAGATACGTTACGGCTTTTTGGCAAGCGATTGGGGCGGACGCGTTATGGCTACCTTATCCGGACTGGCCAGCACCTTGGTCCATGCCGGCGGACCGCCGTTGATCATTTACTTCACCGCCAAGGCTCTGGCCCCGCGCCAGTATGTGGCCACCGCGGCGGCGCTATTTGCACTGATGAATGGCGTTAAACTCGCGGCCTTTAGCGCCCAGGGACTGCTCACCCTGGATCTGCTGTTCAGCGCCTTAGCCTTTGCGCCATTAGCCCTGCTAGGCAATTGGTTGGGAGTGAAAATTCAGCAAAAGTTCAATCCCCAGCATTTTTTACGGGTGATGAACTGGCTCTTGCTGCTGTTGGCTTTAGTCCTCTATGCCAAGCTCATGCTTAGCTAGGGGAGCGCAAGACTTCCCCCCCGTCTGCCGCTGGGCGCGCCAAACTTTTTACTCATTCTCGTGTGCATCCACCATACTGATAGTTTGTAACCTTCACAGGAGCAAAGCCATGGCCCTGAATCTTCACGTCATTATTTGCAGCGTCCGACCCGGCAGAGTCGGCCCATCCGTCGCCAACTGGTTTTACGAGTTTGCCAAGGAGCAAAGCAACTTTGATGTTTCCCTGGTGGATATTGCCGCCTTTAACCTGCCCATGTACGACGAACCCAAGCATCCGCGCCTGCAGGAATACCAGCATGAACATACCAAGGCCTGGTCGCGCAGTGTGGCCCGGGCCGATGCCTATGTGTTCGTGCTGCCCGAATACAACTTTTGCCCACCCTCGTCCTTCACCAACGCTCTGGATTATGTTTATAACGAATGGAATTACAAACCCTGTGGCTTCGTCAGTTATGGCGGCGTCTCCGGCGGCTTGCGTTCAACCCAGGTAGCCAAACAGTTAGTGACCACCTTAAAGATGATGCCCATGATGGAGAGCGTAATGGTACAAATGCCCTGGAACCTGCTCGATGAGGATAAACATTTTGTTGCCAATGAACACCACACCGCCTCCGGCAAATCCCTGTTAGAAGAGCTGGAAAAATGGGCCAAAGCGCTAAAAACCATGCGCTGAACTCCGGGCTATTTCCATCACCGAACGAGGAGCCAGACCATGAGCATCAAACTCACTAAAACGGCCGACGGTCAATATCGCCAGCAAGTACAAATCGGCCCACATCGGCTCTTTGCCGATGCCCGTATCGATACCCAGAGCGACAGCGCGCCGGATCCCCATGATATTTACGACTCGGCCCTGGCAGCATGTAAAGCCATTACCCTGCTTATGTATGCACAGAGAGCGGGGATCCCATTAACGGATGTGGCCGTTGACATCACCCGGGATGCCAGTGAGGAACGCCAGGGACGCTACCAGTTGCACCTAGACCTTATGCTGGGCGGTGAGCTGGATGCGGCGCAGCGGGAGAAGCTGGCGCAAATAGCCGATAAATGCCCAATCCATAAACTTATGACCCAGGTAGAAACCATCATCACCACGGACTGTAAATAGGAACCCATATGAGCAATCTAACCAATGACACCCGCAATGACTGTGAGCTAATGGACGCCTGCGGCGCGGTGAAAATGGTGTTAAAGCCCAAGGACACAGATCTGGGCGGTTTTTCCGTGCGTCGTTTGTTACCAACGGCGCAATTAAAAATGATAGGCCCGTGGATCTTTTTCGATCATATGGGCCCGGCCAGCTTTGCCCCTGGCCCAGGCATCAATGTTCGCCCCCATCCCCATATCGGCATTGCCACCGTCACTTATTTGTTTGCAGGTGAGATCCTTCATCGCGATTCTTTGGCCAGTGTGCAGCCCATTAAGCCGGGGGATATCAACCTGATGGTCAGCGGCAGCGGCATAGTCCACTCCGAGCGCGAGCGCCCCGAGGCAACCGCTCACGCACGCAACCTTAACGGCCTGCAACTCTGGCTTGCCCTGCCTAAGGAGCAAGAAGAAATGGATCCGGCCTTCTATCACTACCCGGCCAGCAGCGTGCCCCTGGTCAATATTGATGGCGTGCCTGTGCGAGTCATGATGGGCAGCGCCTATGGCGTCGAGTCGCCAGTGCACACCTTTTCCAATACCCTGTATTTGGAAGCCGTGCTTAAACCCGGCGAGTCATTAACCCTGCCACCATGCGCGGATCTCGGCCTGTATGTGGTGCGCGGTCATTTAAAAGCGAAAGACACCGACATCCCCGAGCACTGCATGGCGGTGTTTTCCGATACCCATGACATAAGCGCTGGCGTTACGGTCACCGCCAGCCAAGACTCGCGCATCGCCCTTATCGGCGGCGAGCCGCTGGGCAAACGTTTTATCGATTGGAATTTTGTTTCCAGTCGCAAGGAGCGCATTGAGCAGGCCAAGGACGACTGGCAAAACGGGCGCTTTGCCAAGGTTCCCGACGATGAGCAGGAGTTTATTCCGCTGCCCTAACGAGCATGTGATGTTGCCACTTATCGCCATCCCCTTTCTTTTTTTACCGGCTTGACGCATGCTAGGCCGAGTAAAAACTCTAAGGAGCCGAGAGATGTCCAATCAAGATGCATTTTTAGAACGTTTTCCCAAGGCCTGCGAAATCAAGGTGGCCTGGGGTGATATGGATGCGCTGCAGCATGTAAATAACACCCTCTACTTCAAATACTTTGAAATTGCCCGTATCGATTTTTTAAATCAGGCCGGCATACTTGAACACCTTGCCGCTGAGCAGGTCGGCCCTGTCCTGGCCGACAATTACGCCAAATATAAGCGCCCGGTGACCTTTCCCGACACCCTGCTGATCGGCGTCAGTATCAGTGACATAGGCAACAGCAGCTTTACCACCCACTACAGCGTGTTTTCCAGTGCGCAGCAATGCGTAGTGACCGAAGGTCAGGCAAAGTTGGTGATGTTTGACTTCAAAACAATGCAAAAAGCGCCATTGAATGATAGCTTGTTATCATTCCTGCACTTAAACCTAAAGGGCTAATCATGGACTATGCAAAGCTCGGCCGCAGCGGCTTAAAGGTATCACGCGTCTGTCTTGGTACCATGACCTGGGGCAAACAAAACACTCAAAGCGATGCCGATGAGCAACTCAATTATGCGCTTGCTCAAGGCGTTAATTTTATCGACACCGCCGAAATGTATGCCGTGCCACCGAGTCCCGATACCTATGGTAAGACCGAAACCATTATCGGCGACTGGCTCTCTCGTCATCAAGAAAAACGCAAGGAGCTGGTGCTGGCGACCAAGATAGCCGGCAACGGCTTAAGCTGGGTCCGCGGTGGCGGCGACATCAACAAAGAAGCGGTGATAACAGCCGTCGACCAATCCCTTAAGCGTTTGCAGACCGACTATATCGATCTTTTCCAGTTGCACTGGCCTAATCGCACTTCACCGCATTTTGCCAAGCAATGGCCGGGCATGGTGGATATCAAGAGCGTGGATAAAAGCACCGAGCGCGCGCAAATGCATGCCATTTTAGAGGGTTTAGATACTTGTGTTCGCGCCGGTAAAATCCGCCATTGCGGACTTTCCAACGAAACCCCCTGGGGGCTGAGCCAGTACCTGGACCTCGCCAAGCAGTATTCGCTGCCGGCCATGGTGTCGATGCAAAACGAGTTTAGCCTGGTGCATGGCAAGGATTGGCCTTATTTAATCGAGCAGTGCCATCATGAAGACGTAGCCTACCTGCCCTGGTCACCACTGGCCGGCGGTATGCTTAGCGGCAAGTATCTAGGTGGTGCGCGCCCGGCAGGGTCACGCTGGACCATAGCCCAGCGCAATGGCCTGTTTCGCGATACCGAGCAAGGCCAGCAAGCGGTGGCCCGCTATCAGGAAATTGCCAAGCAGCAAGGGATCACTGCGGCGCAGCTGGCACTGGCCTGGTGTAACCAGGTGCAGGGCGTCACTTCGACCATTATCGGCGCCACCAGCATGGCCCAACTGCAGGAAAATATTGACGCCTTTGCGCTTACCCTCGACGAGGAGACCTTGGCGCAAATCGATGCGGTATTTAGGGAGTATCCGGCGCCCTACTAGTGCTGACAAAAGCCCCCTAGCGACATAAAAAAGGCTTGCAACACGCAAGCCTTTTTTAACTCTTAGAGCCATTGACGCAGCAACACGGTCAGCGCCAATAAGGTAAAGGCCACGGCCAGTAATTTATTGATAATTAACTGGTTGCGCTCCAGCCAGGGATAGAAACGCGGGTGACTGCAAAGCATGGCCACCACACAATACCAGAGCGCATCGATAACGGTCGGCGTTGCCACCATCACCGCCTGCTGTTGCCATTGCATCGGCTCGGCGGGAATAAAGGGCGAAAACAGGGCGACAAAGAAAATCGCCAACTTGGGGTTTAAAAAGGCAATGGCAAAGCCGTCTTGAATGGCACCGCGACGCTTGCTGCCCGCTGCTTCTATCTTAAGTTTGGTAGCCCCACTGCGCCAGCTGTTAAAGGCCAGATACAACAAATACAGGGCGCCGGCATAGATCAGGATCTGATACAACAAGGGCACCTGTTGCTGCAAGGTTCCCAGACCTAAAATGGCTAGCAGCGCATACACACCCACACCGAAACCGTGACTTAGGGCGCAGGCAATACCGCCGGAGCGACCACTTTGCAGGCAGTGTTTTAAAACCACGGCCAGACTAGGACCCGGAGACATGGCCCCCATTAAACAAATGCCCACCAAGGCCAGCCAATTTGTTAACTCCATTATTTTTGCCTTTGTTCTTGTATTAATTCAAATAATTGTACCGTGGCCAGGGTGTCATTGATAGCGCGGTGATGCCCTTGTAAATCAATCCCCAACTCCTTGCACAGCTTACCCAGGGAATAAGAGGCATATCCCGGCAGGTGCTTGCGTGCCAAGCGCACGGTGCACAGCTTAGGTAGGATCAGGTTTTTGTCGGTACGGGCAAACTCGGCGCGTAAAAAGCCATAGTCAAAATTGACATTATGGGCGACAAAAATGGCCCCTTGTAAAAACTGCCACAGCGACGGGGCAATCTGCGCAAAGGTCGGGGCATCGGCCACCATGGCATTGTCTATGCCGGTCAGCTCGGTAATGTAGCGCGGAATATGGCGCTCGGGGTTGATCAGTGAATGCCAGCGCGCAACCTCCTCGCCGTTCACCAACTTGACCGCGGCGACTTCGGTCACCCTGTGGCTATTCTTTTGCCCTCCCGTGGTTTCAATATCCACCACCACATAGGGCTGCTCCGGGTTGACCTGCCAGCTTACGCTTTGCACTTGTACCTCGAACCCGGCTCGCTGCAACTGACGTATGGCGAGCAGCTGATTGCGGCGCAGGCTATCGCCCGGTGCCTTTATCTCTTCAAAGCGCAGCTTGCCTTGCGCTATCACCATCAGATCCGGGTAGCCGTCTTTGGCATTGATGAAGTCCTTGGCCATCACGGTTAATTGCGCATAAATGGCCGACAGCGAGGCATGTTCAATCAGAAGCAACAAGGGATCAAGCAAGTTTTCATGCCAGCGAATAAAGGCATTAGGCTGCTGATAATGCCGGGTAGCATTGGCGGTAATATGATGCACCAGCTTGGACTTGGTATCACAGTGTGCAAACAGCGCCGCGATATTGTCCCGGTACATGTGATAGAAACGCCCGTCGCGCAAACTGCTTGGAAATACATCAAACTCGGTGCACACGCCGCCCTGGGCGCTGGTAAAGAGCTCATCCCAAAAACACAGGGCAAAGAGATGAAGCCACAATTGGTTCTCGCAATGCAGCGCCTCGCTACCCTGTTGCCGATATAAATCGATGACACCCTGCTCTACGTGGTGAGAATAGGCCTCGTCTATGGCCAAAGGCTCGCCATGGCGCAATAAATCGGTCAAGGTGCTGGTGCGCTTGCCCTGAAATTTAAGGGCATAAAAGTCCTGGGCAAAAAACAACACCTGCTCGCAGCTGGGATCCTCGATTAAGGCCAACAACCGAGCCTCGACCCAATCTTTGTCACCGCGCTTATAGCGCTGGCGCACCACCAGCTCCACCGCCTGAGGGTGTTCGCTCTCGACCAGCAAATCCAAGGCTAATTGCTCATCACACACCCCCAGGGCCAACAGCTTCTTACCCAGCACATACAAGGACTCATGGCGATAACGCGTCGCCAGCGCTCCCTGTGCCAGCGGCGCCTGGGTTAAGCCAGACGCCAAGACCAGCAACTGGGGTTCTTCCTCCAGGGCTTTCGCCTGAGCGCGCACCTCACCGTAAAAAAACGCACTTTTAGCCTCATCGAGCTGGTTAAAGCGAGCCCCAATCTCCCCCTTGTTGGTGCGGCGAATACCCAGATCGCGCAATGAAAACTGTGTCATCGAGCTATTGATACGACCAAAGAAAACAAACAAGAGGTAGTGCAGCACCGAATTATAACTGTGCACTAAATAGCTTAAAAAAAGCTGGCTGTGACGCACATGACCAAAGCACAGGGTTTGCTGGCAATACGCCAGCCACATCGGCTTTTTCGCGGAGAGGGCAATGCCGGGCAGCTCAAGCTCCTTGCACAGGTTGATCAGCTCCAGCTTAGTAAGGGATTCTAGCCAGGCGGCAAACTCATGCTCCTGCACATGGCGCACCCACTGCCGACGCTTAAGCAGCGCCAACGCCAGCGGCACATGGTCGATTTCCTCGTAATGTAGGCTGCTTTGCTCAACAAAGTCGGACTTGCGATTGTACATGCGCACCAGCACACACTGAGCATGCTCGGGCAGGCTCAGAAATTCATTGATATAGCCGCGCTCGGCATCCGCGCACAGATGCCAGGCATGTTGCTGATGATAATTGAGAAACTCTTTAAAATGCGCCAGGTAATAGCGTGGCGGTAGGACTTTCTTTTCCATGCAAGCACACAGTTAGATAAAACTAACCGTGAGATTACCACTGTTTATTTATACAGTAAACTTTTGAATTCTAAGACCCTAAAGCGCTTGCCATTGTTTTGTAACCAGGACCTGCTCGTCAAGTAACACCTGTCCCTCGAATACCTGCCCCGTGCGCACCTGCCCCACTCCTTTAGGTGTCCCCGTTAACAACCAATCACCATCTTGCAAGTGCTGCCAATTGGCCAACTCATCAATGGCCGTTTGCACCGGATACAACATCTGCCTGGTCTGGCCCTGCTGCACAAGTTCGCCGTCGATATACAAACGCAACGACAGCCTGGCGATGTCCGCCTCATCGATGGCAGCAAAGTCACTTGCCAGCACGGCACCATCGAAACTTTTTGCTCGCTCCCAGGGCAACCCCTTGGCTTTTAATTCAACTTGCAGCGCCCGCTTGGTGAGATCCAAAGCAAAGGCCACGGCAACGGGGCGATTGTTTTTGATGACAAAACACAGCTCCCCTTCATAATGCAGAGCCTCATTTTGATGCTGCGACAGCAACACATCGGCAAGCACCGAGGGCGGCTTGTTGAAAATCACCATGGCATCGGGCATGGCATTATCCAGCTCCTTGATATGCTCGACATAGTTACGGCCTATACAGGTGATTTTTCCGGGTTTTGTTGCCATATTTTTATCTCGTTTTGGATTTTTCCTCAGTGTATGGCGCTGCTTGCACCATCGCAAGCACCTGAGCTCGGCCGCACACATTTTTGCAATCGACGCGACTACTGCGCTGGATCAAACCCATAAAGTCGGTTTTTTGGTTAACTAACTGTAGGAGCAGACTCGGGAGAAACTCATGCCCAGGCTTTCCACCTTAACCCTACTCAAGGTTATTATTGTTTTTGGCGTACTGCTGATCATCGGCGGTCATACCTTGCTGGTGACGGACTCGTTTCGTGTTATTTTGGCATTTACAGCTTTATGATTGGCGCTGTCTGTATTGCGGTGGGCTTGATCATGTCTTTGCCGACTAAGATCTATCTGACCATCTTGTTGATGCGCAATGAGGGCAAGGAGAGTAAATTTAAGTGAGGTAACGACTCACTGAGCCGCTACCTCTGGGTCGATTACGACTTTTCTTGTAGTGTGCGAGCTACGGTACGCATACCCAAGGTGGTTGCACCGGCAGACCATAGGCTGGTTGGGCTGTTTTGGAAGGCCGCTGCCAGATCCATATGCACCCATCCCTTGCCTTCGTCACGAACAAAGCGTGATAAGAAACCAGCCGCGTTAGAGGCGCCACCAAAGCCACCGCCTTTTTGCGGACGACTGTTTGCTGTGTCGGCATAAGGTGACGGACAGTTGTTCTGGTGGAATTTCTCCAACGGCAGTGGCCAGGCGCCTTCGAACTCTTCCTTAGCGAAGCTTTCAACGTCACGCACCATGTCTTTATCCAAACCGAATAACGCATTGTATTCCTGACCTACCGCAACCAAGGCTGCACCGGTTAGGGTTGCCGCGTTGATAATAGTAGCGGCGCCCGTTTCGCTAGCAGCCAATCAGGCCGTCGGCCAATACCAAACGACCTTCGGCATCGGTATTAACGATTTCAACAGTGGTGCCATTTTTGTAGGTAAGAATGTCGCCCAGCTTGTAGGCATGGCCCGAGATCAGGTTCTCGGCACAGCATAGGAACAGCTTTACACGCTTGTCCAGACCGCGATTAATCGCCAGTGCCAGACCCGCTGTCACAGTAGCTGCACCGCCCATATCGCACTTCATGGTCAGCATGCCTTCACTTGGCTTGATTGAATAGCCGCCGGAATCGAAGGTGATACCCTTACCCACAAGCGCCGAGGCCACTGGGGCGTTATCATCGCCAGTTGGGTTAAAGTCGAGCTCAAGCAAAACAGGTGGGCGCTCACTGCCACGACCTACCTCGTAGATACCAATCCACTGCTGCTCTTTTAACGCTTCGCCCTTGATGATTTGGTAGCTTACGTGCTCAGGAGCCAAAGACTGGATAAACTCACCGGCTTTCTCGGCCAGGCTTTCCGGGTAGATATCTTCGGCGGTGCCGTTGATCATCTGACGCATCCAAATAGCCGACTGCTTAAGCGCCGCCAGCTCTTTTAAATCACTTTGCTCATTATCAACGAATTCAACGCCATCTAGTACTTTAGGGCTCACAAAACCTTGATAGAAAGCCCACTGGCTCTCTGTGCACCAGGCATCACCGGTTAAGGTGACCGCTTTTACGCCTTGGTTGGCAACGGCGCGACCGGCCTTTTGCACATTCACCAGGGTATCGGTTTCGCTTAGGTGCACGATTGCACCTTGCTCATTGAAAGACAGGTTTGCCGCCTCACCCCAATGACCTGGGGCAGCCTGCTCGCTTAGTTGTACTAAAAATTGTTGACTCATAGGGGTCCTCTTGGACTGGGATTACAATTACCAGCAGTTTACACTAGGGCCATGCAGTTCTAAAGCGAAGTACGATTAATGTTATTTCAACCGCCTCTTCAAACCGCCACCCTGTTAAAACGCTACAAGCGTTTTTTAGTGGATTTACACCATCCCAACGGCCATGAATTTACCGTGCACTGCGCCAATACCGGCAAGATGACCGGCTGCGCCGAACCCGGTGTAACCGCCTACTACTCCACCAGCGATAACGCCAAACGCAAATATGCGCATTCCTTGGAGCTCTCCAGCAATCAAGCCGGCGACTTGATCTGCGTAAACACCGCCGTGGCCAACAAGGTGGCCATCGAAGCCATTGAACAAGGCGTGATTACAGAGCTGCAAGGATACAATGAGCTGCTGAGCGAAGTGAAATACGGCGATGAAAACAGCCGTATCGATATTTTGCTGCGCGATGCCAACAAAGCCGATTGCTATATCGAAGTGAAGTCGGTGACCTTACTGGAAGAAAACGGCCAGGGTTACTTCCCCGATGCGCAAACCCTGCGCGGGCAAAAACACCTACGCGAGCTGATGGCGATGAAGGCGCAAGGCCATAGAGCGGTACTCTTGTTTGCGGTATTGCATACGGGTATTGAAGGCGTGAGCGCAGCGGCACATATCGACCCTAAGTATGCACAATTGCTTGAAGAAGCGGTGACGGCCGGTGTCGAAGTGCTGGCGTATAAGGCGGAGATCAGCGCCGAGAAAGTGGTTTTAACCCAAGCCCTGCCTTTTGCCCGAGGCCCCTGGCCTATTTGAAATTAAAAAAACGGCTTACCTCAGGTAGACCGTTTTAGTTGGGAAAGCGGGAACCGACGCACGTACCGGTTCCCTCTGATGTTGCTTTAATTACTCGCTGGGCTTGGCGTAACTCAGCGACATTTCGGCTATCAGGTTGTTGGTAATATCCCCTTCACTGAAATACAGCGGCCGTAATGCCGCACTCTGTGAGTAATAACGACTTTGGTCGTCGAAGTGATCCGAGTCCGAGTGCGAGCTTTGCGACATGGTCAACAACCCCTTGGCCACCGGACCATTGTCGGTAAAGTTCATCACAAACATCCAGCTCGAACCATAGTTAACCGGGTAACCATCGGCACTTAAACCCGAAGCCAAGGGCTGTCCCGTAATGGCATCCGGCAAGCGGTCAAAGATCTTATAGGGAATGACCGTCGAGTTCGACAGCGCCCGGCGGTCAAAACGGAAGACATTAAAGCCCCCTTCCACATGCATAGGCCCAGCCCACGGCAGCTTTTCACCCGAGCCCATACCACCGGCCAGGGTTTTCTCGACAAATTGCAGTTCGCCCAAAGTCGCATCAAGGGCAAAGCCATTGTCGGTCACGTTCAAGACCGCATGGGCCAAAGCCTGCAATGCCGAACCGTCGAGCTTCAAGGTGTTAGGTGTATTGGCCGCATCGGTCACAGAAAAGTTATCAAACAGGTGTACTTGCGGGTCAAACAAGTGCGCAAATTCTCGGATAAGCGCCGCGCCCTTGGTATCGAGGTTCATCTTGCCATCGAAATCAGCCAACAGGGCGCAGGCCGCACTGAGGTCAACATCGCGACCACCAACCGAGACGGGCGCGCTGCCTTGTGCCTGGCATTGCTTAACCAGCGCCGGGAGCACAAGATCATAAAGATAAATATCATTACCGAGCAGCGCCTGCTCCAGCTCTGCAAGAGAGAATTTGCCATCGGCGCCACCGCCTTCGCGCAATAACTTTAAGCCCATACGAGTGCGCAGAGACTGTGGGTACTGTACCTCGCCGTATTGCGCCGCATAGCCCAACAAAGGCTCGGCCGGGTTGGTAAGCCAAAAGCTGTCGTTGGAGTTTTGCACATAGTCGGTGCGCTCTAGCTTGGGCGCATGTTCGTATGCAACCACGCCGCTCGATTCAAACAAGGAGGTGTCGCCCGGAACCAGATCAAAACCGGTTTGTTGGCGCAGCGCCACCAGTTGTGGTTCTAAACGCATGGCCAGATTGGCGGTATCCCCGACCTGTAACACGGTAGAGTCATCGATATAAAACACATTGCCTTCTTTATCCGAGGCCATGGTGTTATTGAAGGAAACACCATCGAATTCTTGAAATGCCTTTTTCATATCATCGAGGGAATGAGCCGCGTTCATGCGCGACCAAAAGCCAACCACGTCCATATTGAATTCGTTGGCATCCTTGATGGTAAAGGCATTGCTGTCGCTCCACCCCAGACCAAAGGCCGCCGGCGTCTCTATCATCAGGCCCTGATGCGAGTAGTAATACTCTTTATTCAGGGTAATAAACTGGCCCGGCCCTACCGCCACATCGACACTGATGTTTTTGCTGGTTATAGGCATGGGTTCGCCGTCCAGGGTGTAGGTCAGGCGATCGCCCTCGCTTAGCGCCAACTGATAAATAATAAAGTGGCGCGCGGTGGAGAAGGTATGGGTCCAGGCCACATTCTCGTTAAAGCCGATATTGATCACCCCGGGCATGCCCTGCAAACTGCCGCCCATGACATTCAGTGACTCGGGAATGGTGAGGTGTGATTGCCAAAAGCGTAAGTTCCCCTGGTGCGGGAAGTGCGGGTTAGCTAGCAGGCCGCCCTTACCGTTTTCCATTTTATCCTTACCCAGACCCCAGCCATTAGAACCTAAATGTTCATACTTTTTCTGCAGCTGCAAGGTACTGGTTTTGCTATTGAGCTCCTTGGCAAAGGCCTGAGCCTGGACACCCGCCTGGGTCATTACCGGCAGATATTCGTCGCCATCGCCGGGATTGGCGAAAAAGGCCAGATCGAGGAAGTTAGCAGAGCTGGCCAGTTGCACCGTGGCCATGGCATAGGCCAGCATGTCTTCTTTAGTTATAGTCACGGCCCAGGGCTGACCTGCGCACTCCGGCGCCAAATTGGCGACACCAGTATCGGCCACATATTTATTGAAACCGGCCACGAACCCTTGGTAATGCGCACGGCTTTGTTCGTCCAGTTCCATATAATGGGCCTGCGCATAGTCATTGACGCCCAGGGCCTTGTATCCGAAGTCGGAAATAAGATGTTCGCTATCACCACTGCCAGGCACCTTATCCGGACCAAAGTAAAGACTGCGATGACCTCGCACCTTAACGATTTGATCCATCATGATGCAGGCATTGTCCTTGGCATACGCATAGCCGCTGCCAAAGGCCAAACTTTCGATATTGTCCGCTTTTATATGCGGCACCCCGTACGTGGTCCAACGGATATCCGCTTCCAGCACACCATCGTCATCAAACAACACCAAGGGTTTGGGCTGGGGGCTGGGTTGTACGGGCTCGGGGGTGGTGACAACTTGTGCATCGTCGTTATCGTCTGAGCCGCAGGCACTGAGGGTCAGCGCCGTCAGCAAGGCCACCAGTACGGGGTTAAGTTGCATCTTCATAAAGCGTCCTTTTTGTTATTCTTAACTTTCTATTCAACATCGCTCACTTATCCACCTTGCCCTAAGTGCCCTACTAAATCTTGACGTTTAACGCCAAATATTGACTTTGGGCGCCACCTGCTCCAGTTTTAAAAGTATAAAAAAATAATAAATTGGGTTCCTATGCGCGCTTCCTATGTGAGTTATCAATTGCTTCGCTCATTGGTGTTATTCCTTGAGAGTAAGGGCTTAAGTCGTACTGCCTGTCTCACTCAGCTTGGGTGTAGCGAACAGGAACTACACGCGCACAACAGCGCCTTTAGCCTCAACCACTATCAGCGGCTGATGCGCTGGGCCCATAAACAATTAAATTGCCCCTACATAGGCTTGTCTTTTGGCGCCCAATTCGATCTCGATCGCTGGGGTGTGCTGGGTCATTTAGCCAGCGTGAGTCCGGATTTACGCCGCGTTATCGACTATGGCCGCCGCTTTCATCCCCTGGTTCGGCACACCCAAAGTCTCACCCTACATCAGCAGCCCAAGACTCTGACTTTAGACCTCGGACCAACTCAAGACGGCTGCTACTATGTAATTGATGAACTCTTTGCCAGCTGGCTTAGTTTTGCCCGCACCTATATGGTCGATGCCGAAACCCTGGCGCCGTTGCAAATTCAGCTAATGCGTGCCGCTCCTCAGGATCTCAAAGAGCGCCGTATCTACGACAATCTCTTTCGCTGTCCGCTGCAGTTTGAGGCACCCAGCAACACACTCAGCATACCCAGGGAGCTGATTAACCGACCACTCAAACAGCCGGATAAAACCTTGGAGCAAGTCTTACTGCATCAGGCGCAACAACAGCTAAATAGTCATTACAGTTTGAGCGATGCGGTTAAATTGCATATCAATGCCCACCTGCCGGAGATCATGCGCATAGAGCAACTGGCCGCCCTTTTTGGGCTACCGGCACGCTCCCTGCAACGACAATTGGCCCGGCAAGATACCAGCTACGCCAAATTGCTTGATGAGTGCCGCCAGCACCTGGCCTTACAGCTGTTCGAGTCCGGCTACAGCGCCCTTGAGGTAACTAATAAACTGGGGTTTTCCGAGCAAAGTGCGCTGCAACGGGCATTTAAACGCTGGTTTTACCTCTCCCCTAAACGTTTTTTTTTACATCAGCACACCCTTGAAATAAACTCAGATGGCCCAATATCAAGGCGAATTAAAAAATCAGCACCCGGCTGAAGGCTCGCCTGAAGGCAAGAGCCGCAGCCAAGCCAAGGCAAGGTACTAAAATAAAAAGTGTTTGCTAAGGGGGTGGTATTTTGCTATTTATAGCCGCCGGTATTTACCGGGGACTTGGTATTAAGGATTTAGGAGATAGTTATGCCAGAGCAGCGTAAATTAGGTTTGATCGCTCAGGCGGGTTTAGAGCCGTATCAGGAACAGCCAGGCGAAGAGTACATGAATGAAAAGCAACGTGCTCACTTTCGCAAAATTCTGGAAACGTGGCGTAACGATCTAAGAAATGAAGTTGATCGCACTAAAACGCACATGCAAGATGAAGCTGCGAACTTCCCTGATCCGGTCGACCGTGCAGCCCAAGAAGAAGAGTTCTCATTAGAGCTGCGTACTCGTGACCGCGAGCGTAAACTGATTAAGAAAATCGAAAAAACCCTAAACCTGATCGACGAAGACGATTTTGGTTATTGTGAATCGTGCGGTATCGAAATCGGTATCCGCCGTCTTGAAGCACGCCCTACGGCCGACCTGTGTGTTGACTGTAAAGCATTGGCGGAAATCAAAGAGAAACAATCGGGTCGCGGTTAATACACCATGACCCATTTGGATGGGGATCAGGGCGCCACAGCCTATGTCGGCCGCTTTGCCCCTTCCCCTTCAGGCCCACTGCATTTTGGTTCATTGGTTGCCGCCCTCGGCAGCTACCTTGACGCACACGCGCATCAAGGACAGTGGCTAGTTCGTATTGAAGATATAGACACCCCCCGTGTGCGCCCCGGCGCCGACAGCGATATTCTCCACACCTTAGAAGCCTATGGCCTGCACTGGCATGGCGAAGTGATCTGGCAAAGCCAACGATTAAAACGTTATGCCGAGGTAAGCGAGCAGCTGACACAACAAGGCCTGGTCTATGCGTGCCAATGCACTCGCAAAGAAATTAAAGCCTTGGGTGGCATCTATAACGGCCATTGCCGCAACTTAGCATTAAGTGGTGAGCACCTGGCGCTGCGCCTCAAGCAAGAGCAGCCCATGTATCATTATCTGGATGCACTGCAAGGTTGGGTTGATATTACCGCCGCTGAGGCCGAAGAAGACTACATAATTAAACGCCGCGATGGCTTGTTCGCCTATCAACTCGTGGTGGTCATCGATGATATCGACCAGGGCATAACCCATGTGGTGCGCGGCGCCGACTTGCTTATTCCCACGGCCCGACAAATCGGCTTGTTTCAGCAGTTAGGGCACAAAGCGCCAGAGTATCTGCATCTGCCACTGGCGGTGGCCAGCCCGGGCTTTAAACTGTCAAAACAAAACTACGCCCCGGCCATAGACAGGCAGAACCCGCAACCCGCCTTGGTAGATGCACTGCACTTTCTTGGCTTTGCGCCGCCACCGGAATTGCTCAGCTACCCGGTTGCCGATATTCTTGATTGGGCGCATCAAGCATATCAACGCCAGGCCTTGCGCCGCGCTCTGGAAGTCCAAGTCAGCGAAGACGCCAATGGCAAGACCCTAATTCAGCAGCTATAACCAGTGCCATGGGCTTGGCGCTGCGATTTTTATCCGCGCTCGCTTAATTTTTCTGCCGTGCTGGTATATTATAAGCCACTTTCACAATCGCCATAACTGTAGCCTAGGAGAGCGATTATCATTTCTAAACTGTTTCAGCTATGCCGGCAGGTGTTGTCAGCTAAAGACGCAAGTGATGCCGAGCATGGGCAAATCACCACCTTAAACGAGCCGGTGATCATTCCTCGAAGTGAGCACGGAATTTCCCGTAGCCAGTTTAGCCCCAACGCCCTGAAGGTGTTGTACCGCCTAAAAGACGGCGGTTATGAGGCGTATCTGGTTGGTGGCTGTGTGCGCGATCTCCTGTTAGGCCTACAACCGAAAGACTTCGACGTGGTCACTAATGCCACTCCGGAGCAGGTCAAAAAACTGTTCCGCAACTGTCGCTTAATCGGCCGTCGTTTTCGTCTGGCTCATATCGTTTTTGGTCGCGAAGTTATCGAAGTAGCCACCATGCGTGGCCACCACGGTGGTGACGGCGGCGGTAAAAACAATATCAGCCACGCCTCGGAACACGGTCAGTTATTGCGCGACAATGTTTATGGCACCATAGATGAAGACGCAGAACGCCGCGACTTCACCATTAATGCGCTCTATTACTCGATTAAAGATTTTTGCATTTACGATTATGCCAATGGCGTTAAAGCCATTAAAAATCGTCGCATTGAGCTAATTGGTGATCCGGAAACCCGCTACCGCGAAGACCCAGTGCGTATGCTGCGCGCCATCCGCTTTGCCACCAAGCTGGATATGTCTATTTCTCCAGCCACGGCCAAGCCAATCAAGGAACTGGCGGACTTGCTTTCCAATATTCCGCCGGCACGTTTGTTCGAAGAATGCTTAAAGCTGTTTTTGAGCGGCAAGGCCGAGGCCAATTTTAAGGCCCTGCGTGAATTTGGTTTGTTTAAACATCTGTTCCCGGCTTTGGATAAGATCCTTGATGCCAATCCGGACTCGATGCAAGAACGCTTTATTACCCAGATGTTTATCAATACCGATGCGCGCATCAATAATGATAAAAAGGTCACCCCGGCATTTATCTTTGCGGCCTTGCTATGGTTCCCGCTGCTGCAACGTTGTCAGGAACTGATGCAGCGTGAACAACTGCCTCATTTCGATGCCTTGGCGGCGGCCATGAATCAGGTATTAAGCGAAAGCGCCCAACAGGTTGCTGTGCCAAAACGCTTTACCCTGGGTGCCCGCGATATCTGGCATATTCAACATCGCTTTGATAAGCGTGGCGGCCAACGTGCCTATCGCTTAAGCCAGCAGCCGCGCTTTAAGGCCGCCTATGACTTTATGCTCTTGTTGGTCGACAGCGGACAGGACGACTTAAAAGAACTCTGTGACTGGTGGACCGCCTACCTGAACGCCGACGTGAACGGCCAGAAGATGATGGTAAAATCACTCGGTGGCACCACCCGAGGCAGTGGTCGCCCCCGTAGACGTCGCAGTGGCGGCTCAAAGCGCAAAGGCGATAAGGCCGCGGGCGAGTCATCATGAGTTATCACACCGTGTACCTGGGGCTGGGAGCCAATCTCAATGATCCCATCGCGCAGTTGCAACAGGCGGTCAATGCCTTAACGCAGCTGCCCGGCACCCGGGCGCACCGCTGCTCGGCATTTTATGCCAGCAAGCCCATGGGCCCGCAAGACCAGCCCGATTATGTGAATGCGGTGATGGAGCTGCAATGTGAGCTCGCCCCGCATGAACTGCTCGACGCCACTCAGGCCATTGAATTAAACCTCGGCCGCGTTCGTAAGGCCGAGCGCTGGGGGCCACGCACCCTGGACATAGATATACTGCTGTTCGGCGACCAAAGCATAGACGATGAACGTTTAACCGTGCCCCATTACGGCATGAAGGTGCGTGAATTTGTACTCTACCCCCTGTGTGAACTGGCGCCGGAACTCGAGTTGCCCGATGGCAGCTCGGTACGCAGCCTGACAACACAAGTGCCTCGCAATGGCCTAGAACAACTCCAATAAGGAAAGCTAATGGCGAAGATCTCTGTATCCACCTTGCTCAAAAAGAAGCAAGCCGGTGAAAAAATCACTTCTTTAACCGCCTATGACGCCAGTTTTGCCAAGCTGTTTGCCGACAATGGCGTTGATGCCGTGCTGGTAGGCGACTCTCTGGGCATGGTACTGCAAGGCGGCGACGACACTCTGGCGGTCACCATTGATGATATTGCCTATCACACCAAGTGCGTGCGCGCCGGCAGCCGAGAGCTTTTCGTTATTGCCGACATGCCCTTTATGACCTATAACAATGTCGAGCAGAGCTGTGCCAACGCTGCAACGCTAATGCGTGCCGGTGCCAACATGGTAAAACTCGAAGGCGGTCAGTGGCTGCACGACAGCATTCGCGCCCTGACTCAACAAGGTGTGCCTGTTTGTGGTCACCTCGGCTTAACGCCGCAGTCAGTGCATGTTTTTGGCGGCTTTAAAATTCAGGGGCGCGATAAAGAGCAGGCCGATAAAATGATTGCCGACGCCCGGGCTCTCGAAGCAGCAGGCGCTCAGCTGCTGGTACTTGAGTGTATTCCCAGCGTACTTGCCAAAGCCATTACCGAAGCGGTCAGCATTCCGACTATCGGCATAGGTGCAGGTAAAGACACGGATGGTCAGATTTTAGTAATGCATGATCTTGTGGGTATTTCTGCCGGTTATATCCCCAAGTTCTCAAAAAACTTCCTGGCGGAAACCGGCAATATGCCGGCGGCGGTGAAGAAGTATTGTGACGATGTAAAAAGTGGCGCCTTCCCAGGGCCTGACCACGAGTTCAATTAAGCGAAATTAGTGCATGCAAACAACCAGCGAAATCCGTTCTCTTCGTAGTCAGGTAAAGGCCTGGCGCCAGGCGGGGCTAAGCGTCGCCTTTGTACCTACCATGGGCAACCTTCATGAAGGCCATTTTTCCTTGGTCGATAAAGCCAAGACCCTGGCCGACAAGGTGGTGGTCAGCATCTTTGTTAACCCCATGCAATTTGGTGCCAATGAAGACCTGGATGCCTATCCGCGTACCCTACAGCAAGACCAACAGGGCCTTAGCGAGCGCGGTGCCGATTATCTGTTTACGCCCACGGTAGAGACCATCTACCCCAATGGCCTGGGCAGCCAAAGCTATGTCGATGTCCCCGAAGTATCCATGGGTTACTGTGGCGGCTCGCGCCCTGGCCACTTCCGCGGTGTAGCCACAGTGGTGACCAAGTTGTTTAACCTGGTACAACCGGATTTTGCCTGTTTTGGCGAGAAAGACTTTCAACAGTTGCAAGTGATCAAAACCATGGTGCGCGACCTTTCCATGCCAGTGGAAGTGGTGGGTGTACCAACCAAGCGTGACGTCAGCGGCCTGGCCCTAAGCTCGCGTAATGGTTATCTGAGCGACGAGCAAAAGCAGCAGGCTACAGTACTGTTTTCAACCCTGAACTGGGTCAAAGAGCAGATCGAGGACGGCATCAAAGACTTTGCCGATCTGGAGCAGCGCGCCAAGGAGCGTATCGCTGGCACAGGCCTGGTTGTTGATTACTTCAATATTGCCGAGCGCAATACCTTGCGTCGCGCCGAGCAGCAGGACGGTGAGCTGGTTATTTTAGCCGCCGCTTTTGTTGGTAAAGTAAGACTTATCGACAATTTGCCGCTAGACTGCAAGTAGAATAGAAGAATAAACAAGGTGATAGGATGAACAAAGCGATAACTTCTGCGGCTTTTGCGGGCGCACTAATGCTGGTACTGGGTGGCTGTCAAAACGGTGTTAACAACCCTGAGCTCAATCAATGTGCGCAACAAAACTTCCAATGTGAGAACAGCTGTAATAACAGCAGCATAGATGAAAGCATGACCAATCAGGTTTGTGTGGCACAGTGCCAGGAAATGTATAACCGCTGTAAGGAGCAGGCCGAGAAGCTCGGCGACGTGAAGTAACTCTATCCCTTGATACGGCATCCATTGGATGCCGTTTTTCGTTTTAAGGCAGTTGCAAGGCCTGCTTTAGCTCGGCAATTTGCTGTTCGCTGTATGGCTGACTCGGATGCAGTCCCCACACCGGCTTAGGCCAGGCGATATCACCGCGATAACGGGCAATATGATGAATATGCAACTGTGGCACCATGTTGCCCAGCGCCGCTATATTGAGTTTGTCCGGGTTAAACACCGACTTTAGCAACTGACTCAACCGCGCCGACTCCTGCATCAGCATAAGCTGCTCCTGCTCCGTTAGGTCGATGATCTCCGTCACCCCTTCTTTGCGCGGCACCAGGATAAACCAGGGATACTGACTGTCATTCATCAGCAACAGCTTACACAAAGGCCAGTCGGCCAGTTCAATACAGTCTTTTTGTAATTCGGGCGCCAAAGAAAACATATCTACTCCTCTTGATATAGCCATCGGCTGCGTTTGGTGGCAATAAGTTGCGCTGCCCAGGGTGCATGAGTACCATCGGGCATAGGATTACAACAATAAGGTTTACCCGTGTCTAAAACAACCAAATACTTATCTCTGGCGCTAGCCAGTGGCTTGGCGTGCAGTGCCGCCAGCGCCAAAGAGCTTAGCCTGGAGCGTATCTTCGACGACCCTAACCTTGCCGGCACGGCGCCAGTGCAATTAAAGTTTTCTCCCGATGGCAGCCGCGTGACCTATTTGCAGGGCAAAAAAGACGACTACAACCGCTACGATTTATGGGAATACAACCTCAAAGACAACAGCAATCGCCTGTTAGTTGATTCCCAGGCGCTGTTTTCCGGCCCGGAAACCCTGTCCGATGAAGAAAAGGCACGCCGTGAGCGCCAGCGTATTTTTGGCCGCGGTATTTTAGAATACACCTGGTCGAAAGACGGCCAGGCGCTGTTGTTCCCGCTCAATGGCGATCTTTACTACTACCAGTTGGCCACAGGCAAAAGCCGTAAGCTGACCGATACCGAAGCCTTTGAAACCGATGCCCGCTTCTCACCCAAGGGCAATTATGTGTCCTTTATTCGTGAGCAAAACCTGTATGCTCTGGCACTGGACAGTGGCAAAGAAGTCCAGCTAACCAAGGACGGCGGCGGCGTAATCAAAAACGGCATGGCCGAGTTTGTGGCCCAGGAAGAAATGAGCCGCATGACAGGCTACTGGTGGGCCGGTGATGAAAGCAAGATTGCCTTTACCCGCATCGATGAAACGCCGGTTGCCGAGGCGATCCGTAACGAAATCTATGCCGAAGAAGTAAAGCTGTTCAATCAGCGCTACCCCTTTACCGGCACCGACAATGTTGAAATTGAGCTGGGTGTTGTCAGCCTTAACGACCAGCAAATCGACTGGGTTGACCTGGGTGAAGAAAAAGACATTTATATTGCCCGTGCCGACTGGTTAAAAGACAGCAAGACCCTGGCCTATCAGTGGCAAGACCGTGCTCAGCACAATCTGGAACTGCGTTTTTATAACAGCGAAACGAAAACACAAAAAGTAGCGCTTACAGAAACCAGCGAGACCTGGATCAACCTGCACTTCGACCTTAATTTCTTAAAAGACAAGCAACACTTTGTCTGGGCCTCGGAGCGCGATGGCTTCAAGCACCTGTATCTGTACAAAAACGATGGCACCTTGGTACGCCAGATCACCTCGGGTGAGTGGATTGTTGAAGCCATTAAAGGCATCGATGAGAAAAAGGGCCTGATTTACTTTGCCGGTCGCAAAGACACCCCACTTGAAAGCCACCTCTACAGCACGCCGCTGTTTGAGCAAGGCGAGATCAGCCGGATCACCGAAAGCGGTGAATACCACAATGTGGTGATGGCGGACGATCAGCAAACCTTTATCGACAGCGCTTCTGCGGTTAATCGCCCTCCTTATGTGGCGCTGCGCAAAGCCAATGGCGACTTTATTACCTGGCTGGAGCAAAACGAGCTAAACAAGATGCACCCGCTTACGCCTTATCTGAGCGACCTGGTGGAGCCGGAATACGGCACCATTGAGGCGGAAGATGGGCAAATTATGCACTATCGTCTGTTCAAGCCACGCAAGTTGAACAAAAAGCAAAAGCACCCTGTGATGGTGAATGTTTACGGCGGCCCGCATGCCCAGCGCGTGACCAACAGCTGGCGCAGTAAGAACCTGTATTTCCAATACATGGTGCAACAGGGTTATGTGGTCTTCCAGCTTGATAACCGTGGCTCGTATAACCGCGGCAAACGCTTTGAAGATGTGATCTACAAGCACCTGGGTGAGGCCGAAGTGCGTGATCAAATCAAGGGCGTCGAATTCTTACGTACCCTGGATTACGTCGACCCGGAACGTATCGGTATTTATGGCCATAGCTACGGCGGCTATATGGCGCTGATGACCATGTTTAAAGCCGGTGACTACTTCAAGGCCGGTGTTTCCGGTGCACCTGTGACCGACTGGGCCCTGTACGACACCCACTACACGGAGCGCTACCTGAGCCACCCGAAAACCAATGCCAAGGGTTATGAGCAAAGCGCTGTGTTCCCCTATGTGGATGGTCTCAAAGGCCCACTGATGATTTATCACGGTATGGCCGATGACAACGTGCTGTTCACTCATGCCACCAAGCTGTTTAAACAGTTGCAGGATAAGGCCCTGCCGTTTGAAATGATGACCTACCCGGGCTCAAAACACAGCTTGCGCGGTAAAAAGGTGCAAACCCACCTGCATCAAACCATTACCGACTTCTTCAACCGTCACTTCGACATGGAAGAAAAATAATCGAGTTTAAACGTAAAAAGGCTGGGAATTCCCAGCCTTTTTTATGTCTGTAGGTCGGGGTGAACCCCGACAATAGAGCGTCATTCTTTCTTTGTCGGCGCAGAGCACCGACCTACAAGCTTGCAAGGCTAAAGCCTCGCTCACAGCACCGACTCACAACCTCATCTTAAAAACGTCACGGGCGAAACAAGTGCTAGGCAATATTTAACACCGCAATTGTGAGCCAAGTAGTTTTTAACCGCTATTAACGGCAGTACTTGGCGAACAATGCCGCCACGGTCGGTGCCGTCGGCTTACCATGCTGCCAGTCGCCGCCTTCAACGCCGCTGCCAGCAATATCCATATGCACATAAGGCAATGGCTGATCGCTATCCAGGCCGTGCTTATCCAAGCCCGACACTATGGCGAGGAAGGCCATAGGAAACTGGTGACCACGAGCGGTAACCGCCGACGGGGCATTGTTGCTGGAAAGCAGATCGTCGGCCTGAGTGCGCGGCTGCACAAAGTCATAGTCTTCACGACGCGAACGAGACACCTCGGCACAATCGGCCCATAAATCGCCATGCTCAACCAGCTGCTGCGATACCTTGGCGGCGCGTGCCGGACCATTTTCAACATAAGCGCTGTAAGGACCTACCGCACGGGCGGCATGGCCGGTTAGCGTAGCCACGGTGAAAATCTCCGGATTCACTTCGTTTTTCGCCAGGTCTTTGGCTTCGCTTAACAGATCACCCATGGCCAGACGCCCTTCGGCATCCGTGTTACCTATGCGTACACGCACGCCTTCACGGCCGGTGATGATCTCATCGGGAACGAAACAATCAGAGCCGATGGAGTTACGCACCACGGCCAGGTAAGCTATAACCTTAACGCCTTTAGGCTGCGCTTCGGCCACCGCCTTCATAAAACCAGCTACCGATGCGGCACCGCCCTTATCACGGCTCATACCGGCCATAAAACCGCCCACCTTCAGATCGGCACCACCTGTGTCATAGACCAGGCCTTTACCCACGAAGATAAGGGTACGTTCAACGTCGCCCTCTGGCACATAGGCCAGTTTCACCACGCGCGGATGATGGCGCTCGACCGCGTAAGAGGCGCGGGCTACCGTGCTCAGCAGAGGGTAATCCTTGTCTATAGTGGCGATATCGCTGATCACCTCGGTGGTTACCTTAGTATTTTTAAATAGCTCCACACAGTAATCGGCAAAACGCGGTGGTGCCATGCGCTCAGGCTCGGTACCGCACAGGTCACGGGCGGCATACTGACCGGCGGCAACGGCATTCATCTGCTTCAGCTGCTCGTCATCGGCGCCAACAACGCCTATGGCTTGAATTGGAGAGATGGCTTCGCCGTGATACTCACGCGCTTCAAGAGGCTGCCATAGCGCCTGATTAGCACCCAAAAAGGCCACTTCGCTGGCAAACTCATACCCAGCTAGCTCGCTGATACCAGACACATACAAGGCAGGCTTTGCGGCACCGGCCTGCTTCGCCAGCTCAATACCGGCCTTGGCGGCGGCAAATACGCGGCGAACATCATCATAGTCACGAGTCAAAGGCCCGGTCGGAGCAATAATAAGACGCTGGCCCGGTGCCGCTTCAGATACCAAAAGCGTACATTGCTTACCAATGCGGCTGTCTACGGCACTACTTTGACGCACTTGGTCAAGGTAAGGCTGAGGTACTGAGTCCAGATTGGCACTGATAATGATAAGCGCATCGAACTGGCCTTGGGCGTTTGCGGCATCAAGACCGGCGCAGGCGATAGCGTGGGCATAAGACATAAAAAAAGGTCCTAAATTTAAACAAAGGACCTTTATTATCGGTGATTTAGCGCCCCTTTACTACCGAGTGCAAGGCTTAGCAGCTCGGCCTGTAAAGGAGCTTGGCAAGCTTAGCTTACGACGAGGCTTTATTTGCCCGTTCATCGCGCCTGTGGGTGACTATGACCGACCAGGCTTCAAGCATAACCAGCACACTGACCACCAGCACTATGGCATCCAGGCTGACCAGCAGCCAGTTGCCCTGCTCATAGTATTCGACCAGTTTAATCAAGCCGGCAAAGAAGGCCATGGTGAGTACAAAGACCATGGGGATCAGGGTATAAATGGCCGGGCGTCCCGCCTTGATCAGCATCACAGAAATCACCAATAGAGTAAGGCTGGCAAGGATCTGGTTGGTTGAACCAAATAAGGGCCAGATGATCATGCCACCGCTGCCCGATGAACCACCGGCGCCAAAGGCCAGCAGCAAACAGCAAGCCACGGCGACCAAGGTGGCAATAATGCCGTTTTTCAGCAGACCAAGGTTATAGATTTCGCCCCACTCCTGAATAATGTAGCGTTGCAGGCGCACCCCAGAGTCCATGGTGGTACCGGCAAAGAGCACCACCATCACAGCCAACAGGGTCGAGGCCACCTCGGTGGAGATCCCCCAGCCGCTTTCGATTAGATTGGCACCGCCGGTAATAAAGGCATTCACGCTACCGGCCCCTAGGTGACTGTAGATCTCATGCCATTCCTCGGGCGACACCGCCAAGGCTACGCCACTGACCGCCACTAAGGTGATCAGCGCCAAACAGCCCTCGCCCACGGCGCCGAGATAACCAACAAAGCGACCATCGGTTTCCTTATCCAGTTGTTTAGAGCTGGTTCCCGAGGAGACGATGCCGTGGAAGCCAGACACGGCACCACAGGCTATGGTCACAAATAACAACGGAATAATACTCGGGGTATCGACCGCGGTTTGGGTGTTAAAGGCCGGCGCCGTGATATCCGGCATGGAAACAAACACCGCACCGTAAAGCAGCACCAGACCCACCAGCAATTGCATGCCGTTGATAAAGTCGCGCGGTTGCAGCAACACCCACACCGGCAGCAAAGAAGCAATGGCGGCATAGATAAAGAGAATGATGATCCAGTTGGCCTTATCGGCCAGACCAAACATTTCCGTAGGCAGCGCCAGTGGCATAGAGCTGCCCATATAGATGGTGGCATAAAGCACCCCCACACCTATGGCGCACAGGGGAATAAGCGGCACCTTACGGTGCAGCAGCTGACCTATGATCAGCGCCACAACTATGGCCGACCAGGCCGGGAACACAGCGTTGGGTTGTGCCACAAAAGAGTTGGCGATCACCACCCCAAATACCGCATTCACCATCAGCAGCACCAGGAACACCACTATCATAAATAATGAGCGGGTACGCTTACCGATCACCGACTCCGACAGCGCGCCCATGGACTTACCCTTATGGCGGGCACTGGCCCACAGGGCGCCCATATCGTGCACCCCGGCGAAGAAGATGGTACCAAATACCACCCAGAGCACCGCCGGCACCCAGCCCCAGTACACGGCGATGGCCGGACCCACTATGGGCGCCGCCCCGGCTACCGAGGTAAAATGGTGCCCCCAAAGAACCACCTTGTTGGTGGGCACATAATCTACACCGTCCTCTAGCTCGTGAGCTGGCGTTACAAACCTGTCATCCATGCGAAATATTTTTTCAGCGATAAACTTGGAATACACCAGCCAGCCAAATAACATGCCGACGATGCCAAGCAAGACAATAACAACCGATTGCATAGTCTTCTCTCTTTGTTTTTGTAGTCATTAAGTATTGCAACGCACGAGCGCGTTTACGCAAAAGCCCAGATTCACCTTATCAGCATAGTGTAAAAATTCACTAGCGCTTTAGTCTAAGATGCTCAGTTGCTGCACATCGGCTTGCTCGCTGTCTATGCCCACGCCTAATCCCAGCAGCCTCACTTCCGGGGTTACGCCCCTTTCATAGGCCTTGGCCAGCAAGGCATTGAATACCTCTATACTCAGGCTGCGACCGCTCTGATCCGCCGTGGTGACATGAAAGTCGGCGAACTTCACCTTAACCGAAAGTTTATTGATGCGCTGGTGTAGCTGCTGCCTGTCCAATCGCATGATGAGTTCTTCGAGCAAGGCAGGCAGGGCTTGCTGGCACTGGGCCAAGGTTATTTTGTTGTATTCGTAAGTGTGTTCCACGCTGAGGGATTTGCGCACCCGCTCGGTGCTCACTGCGCCGATGACCTGACCGGCACATTTTTGATATAAGGAAGCACCGAAATTCCCCAAATGTTGCTGCATCCAGGTCATACCCTTATCCAGCACATCCTGACCTTTAAACAACCCCTGGGCGTGCAGTTTTTCTATGGTGACCTTGCCCACTCCGGGGATTTTTTTAAGGTCTAGCGCCGCTAAAAACGCCGGCACCTGATCCGGGGTGATCACACATTGGCCATTGGGTTTGTTTTCGTCGCTGGCAATTTTGGCAATAAACTTGATGGGTGCTATGCCCGCAGATGCCGTCAGCCCGGTTTCGGCCTGAATTTCCCGCCTGATTCGTTCGGCAATCAAGGTGGCACTGCCCTGGCAAGCCTGAGCGTCGGTGACATCGAGATAAGCCTCGTCCAACGACAGGGGCTCAATCAGCTCGGTGTAACGGCGAAAAATCGTGCGAATCTGCTGCGACACCTCTTTGTACACCTGCATGCGCCCGGGCACTATTACCAGCTCAGGGCAAAGCTGCTTGGCATGATAGTTGGACATGGCCGAACGCACCCCGTATTGGCGGGCGATATAATTGGCGGTGGACAGCACCCCACGACGACTCTTGCCACCAATAGCCAAAGGCACTGTGGCAAGCTTAGGGTTATCGCGCATTTCCACTGCTGAGTTTAAAAGCAATCCATATCGATATGGATAAATTTCTTCATGACCATAAGAGAAGAAGATTGTTTTGCCTATCTTCGCAGATATGAAATTATAAGGCCACAAAATACTGTATAAAATACTGTATGAACTAATGAATAGCGTTACGTTTCAACTAAGATTTTAGGTTGGCATAAAAAAACCGGCCAGGGCCGGTTCTTATACTCGTTGTCTCAGCTTAGAAATGCTTACTAGACTTGGCCCACTTGGCAATATCACTGCCAAGAGTATTTACTGTGTGTGCTAACACAGAGCAAGAGCCCTTAAAGCCACCTAAGAAACCACCGGCCGAATTACGCGTTTTGCTGGTGCTGTCGACCACCTTGCCATCGATCATCAGTTTTGCCGATACCGAGGCCGATTTACGGTGACCAATAAAGGCATTACCACCACTGTACACATTGTCTATGCTCAGTTGCAGTACCTTACCGCTTTGTGGCAATTCCCCTTGAACTTGCTTAATTGCCAGACGCTGCGCCTTGGCATACTTCAGCAAAGAATCTGAAAACTGATTACCCAACTGGTAACACTCGTTTCTAACGTTGTCGGCAATAACATTGGGCTGTGAATAAGGCACATTGGCTAGGATATAGATCACCTCATCACCTTGCGCAGACTTTGGTGCCTTGGCAAGGTTCGCTTTGCTAACCGAGTCCTGTTGAGGTGCTTGAGCAGAAGCTGGCGCAGCAGCCGGGGCTGTATGTGTTGTTGCCTTGCTCGCTTCAGCACTGCTCACTGCGGCATTGTTAGTTTGCAGGTTAGATGGGCTTGCAGTGGTGTTATTATCGGTCGAATTACAGCCGCTTAGGGCTAATGCAGTTAATGCGATAAGTGGATATTTCATGTTAACTCCCTTTATTATTGTTGTAAGCCGGATATTGTTACAGGGATGTAACTAATTGTAAAACCCATCTTATCGATGAAATGAAATTATTCGCGACTCCCTCCTTCCTGATTAGATAATTTTCTTCAGTAACAATGAAGGTAAAACAGGTATTCATATTGGGATTCCCTTCACCTAATTGTTCAAATAACAACCTTCATACATCCATTAGAAAATCGGTGACTCCCGGCACAACTGTTATACTTAATGCAATAGATAATAAGGGTGTGGACACGCCCCTTACACTGGGTATTGTCAGCACCGCCATGGCCAATCATCTTCACGCTTTTGGAAGGAGTGGCAGCTATGTTAAAACGTGTCTTACACTGGGCTTGGGTCGCACTTCTTGTCGCCCTGCCTCTAACTGGATTTACCGCCACATCAACCTGGAAGATTGCCTCGCTGGAATGGCCTCCCTATGCCAGCGAGCATATGGACAATGGCGGCGATGCCATTGCCTCACTGCGCGACCTGCTGGCGCCTCATGATATTGCCATCGAAGTTGATTATCTGCCTTGGGAGCAGGCCCAGCTAAGGGCGGCTGCAGGCGAATACGTCGGCTATTTCCCGGCCTGGCCCTCTGAGGTACGCAGCGGTTTTATGGCTTCTGCACCGCTTGGTTTTTCTCACCTTGGCATACTCGGTAAAAGCGACAACGACCTGGATTATCGCAACCTTATCCACCTGTTTGAGCAATATAAGGTGGGGGTAGTTGCCAGCTATGTGTATCCCACCAACATACAAAATGTACTCGACGCCTACGGAGAAACCCTGCACTACGCCAGCTCGGAGCGGGAATTGGTGAATATGCTCGACAGGGGCAGCGTCGATTTAATCCTGGCAAGCCCGGAAGTTGTAGGTCACTTCTCGCCAAGCAAACGGGCAAAAAAACTCAAAATGGTCACCCAGTTTGCCGATATCCCCCTAGTGTTGGCACTTAAACAAAACGACACCAATCGCGCTCGCAAGGACTTCTTGGATGACCTGCTCCAGCGTCACCTGCATAGCAATACCGCCTTTACCCGGCCAACGCATCTGGTTGGCACCTATATCAATACCCCAGGCGTTGAGCCCTTTATCCATTTTATTGAACAGATCTACGCCGAGCTTGGCATCAGTTTAAAACTGGAGGCGGTTCCGGCTCGCCGTGGTTTGGTACTGCTCAATGCCGGACTGAGTGATCTTGATGTAGTGCGAGTAGCGGCCAACATGGCCAGGTTTAAGAATGTGCGTGTGGTTGAGCCCACGCTGGCACTTGGAGAGCACATTTTGTTGTGTGACAAGGCGGTCCCTTGTAATTTGGCGGCCTTGAATAAGCCGAGCAACAAAATACTGGTGACTCGGGGAGCCTTAGAGTCCCTGACCAACTTTGATATCAAGGCCAAGCTGATGTTTAACGAAAAGCTCAGGCGTACGCCCGAATTGTTAAAACGCTATGAATTTGAATATGCGATATTTTCTACTGTGTTTGGTGATGGCCAGCAATACGCGAATGACTTTAATATCTTGCCGTTGCGGCGGTTTCGCCTTAATCATGTGGTTAATCGCCGGCTCGACCCCTTGGTCCCCGAGCTACAAAGGACGATTCAGGCCAAGTTAGACGACTTTACCCCCAACAGTGTGCATTAAGACTTGTTTTGCTTTTTCTTGGTGCGTTTAAACAGGCCTAACCAAAATGCGCCTTCTAAAAATGCGCCGACGATCAATAAGGCCAACACTCCTTTTTCGGCGCCTATGGCATAACAAATCAGTGCCAGCGGCAAGGCCCATAGCCAAAGGTATTTACGTACACTCATCGCCCAATCCCTATCTAGTTGATGGTCTTAGGCTATCTAACTTAGCGATATTGAACAAGAATTGTGCAACATAAAAGTGTAAGCATGTATTACCAGGAGAGGTTGCTGAGTTACCCTGATGTTCGTATGGGCCTCACCGTTAACAACCAGCTCCCCTTCTAGTCACTACCACTGGCCGCAGACAGCTCCTGCCGCAACCGGGACACGGTAAGCTCCGGGTCTTGTTGCCAACGGTGTAACATATAACTGAAAGTCCAAATATCCCGGTCTAATGCCGCCGCTGGCAGCAGGAGATGGTATCCGGTCAATAGCTTTAGGTTGTTCATCCTATTCGCAAACATGGCCAATAACCCAGTATATTTGCAGCCAGCCTCGCTCACATAGTCGGTGTCTTCCACCAGCCAGTGCGGTGGACATTCCTTGCCATCCTGGCAATAAGCCTTGATCGCCTGCATCAAAAAGTGGCGCTGCTCTACCAGCAAACGCCCGGCCAGACGCGGCGACAACCGCTGTAAGAATTTGTCTTCATCACGCAGGCAAATGCCTATCACATTGAGATCTAACACTTCGCCCTGGCGGTGCACCTGCACCACCCCGACCCGGGCCAGATTACTCACAGCCAACTGCCAGCAACCGTATTTATGGTTATAACTGAGCTTATCCTTATCGAGATAAATGCTGTAAAAGGGCTCGCGTAATTTCAAAAAGCCCACCAGCACGCCGACTAAGGAGGCGCTGAGAATAAAGATCTCCGCCAGCAAGACCTCTCCGGGGCGAAACTTGATCACCGCCACCAGCACAAGTAATACACCAGCGCTGATCAGCAAGGTTTGCGCACCATAACGTGCCCCCTGGGCTCTTATCTTGGCGCCCTGATAGCAATTATTTTCCCCCCTGCGCTCACCTTGATGTTGTGGCGAAGAATTGTGCGTCATAACTCGCCCCTACTTCTATACTCTACCTTGAGTGTAGATAATACCAATTCACTTAAATAGCTAATCATTCTAGCGGGCTAAATATCGTGCTAACCGCGTTGGAATTTTTCTTTGTAGCATAACTACATAAGAAAAACTCCGCCTTGTTATCACATCATTTATCCAGCGCTATATATGATCACATACTTAACAGAATTGGTATAAAGATGCGCGGCAATGGCTAGTTGCCTTTGTTGTTCTTGTTTTGTGAACAAAAACTGTAATTTTTCATCACAAAATCGTTATTTTCGGTTAACACACAAAAATACAGGATTGGCGGTCTATGTGTATGCCGACAAATTCGTAAACTATCTTCGGGCTAAAACAACAAAAGGCATCATCAATGAACCACAGTAAACACTCGGGCAAGGCACTGTTTCCCGTTTTTATTATTATCTTTTTAGGGCTGTGCGTTTATTTGTACCTACCTAATGGCCAATCGCAACAAAATACCATGCAAATGCAAGCAACCAAGGTGCAGGTGCATACCGTCGAGCAACAACAGCGCGCCGTTAGCGTTGATGGCATCGGCAGCAGCCGTGCCAACCAGGCTATTTTTATTAAAAGCGCCCAGAGCGACTATGTGGATGATATCTACTTTGACGATGGCGATCTGGTTAAGGCAGAGCAACTGCTGGTGCAATTACGCGACACCGAAGAAAAGCTTAGAGTAAAAGAATTAGAAGCCAATCTCTCCGAGGTAGAACGCCAATTAAACCGCCTCACCGAGCTGGCCCGCTCGCAAGCCGCCGCCAAGTCTTTACTGGAAGAGCAAAGAGCCAAATTTGAAGCCACTCAGGCGCAACTTGAGGCTGCAAAAACTAAGCTGGCAGAAATGCAGGTGCGCGCTCCTTTTGCCGGCACCCTGGGCAAACGCATGATTTCTAAAGGCGCCTTTGTCTCCAATAGCACGGAAATTACCACCTTGGATGACCTCAGCGTGATCAAGGTCGACTTTAATGTGCCGGAAAAATACCTGGCGCAACTGCGTGTCGGCATGTCGGTGAGCGCCCGCAGCGACGCCTACCCGGCGCGCACCTTTAACGGCAAGGTCACCCATGTGAGCTCGCGTGTCGATATGAACACCCGCAGCGTGCCCATTAGTGCCAGTTTTACCAATAACGAAGCCCTGCTACGTCCGGGCATGTTACTCAATACGACCCTGGAGCTTAAAACCTACGAGGCCCTGCTGGTGCCGGAAAAAGCCATTATCCCGCGTCAGGACAAGCATTTTGTGTTTCAGGTAGTAGACGGCATAGCCCAAGAAGTGGAAGTGAAGGTAGATAAACGCTACGACGGCTGGGTTGGCATCAGCTCAGGTCTGCAAGCGGGCGCCCAGGTAGTGACCGAAGGCGTGATTAAAATTCGCTCCGGCTCGCCTGTGAATGCACAGGAGAGTGAACAGTGAAGATCACAGATACCGCGGTAAAACGCCCCGTCTTCGCCATAGTAATCAACCTGCTGTTGCTTACCTTTGGTTTAGTGGCCTTCTCGCTGTTGCCACTGCGTGAATACCCAGACATAGAAAGCCCCATTGTCAGTGTCAGTACCAGCTACACAGGTGCTTCGTCGGAGATTATTGAAACCAAGATCACCCAGGTAATCGAAAACCGTATTTCCGGTATCGAGGGTATTAAAAGCATCACCTCGTCGAGCCGTAATGGCCGCTCCAATATCACCATAGAATTTAATATCGACCGTGATATCGATGCCGCCGCCAACGATGTGCGCGAGCGCGTTTCCCGCGCTTTAGACAGCCTGCCGGATCAGGTGCGTCCACCGGAAGTGTCTAAGTCTGACTCGGATGAAAGCCCCATCGCCTGGTTTGTGCTTAACAGCGGCACCATGGATACTCTGCAACTTTCAGACTATGCCCAGCGTTATATCGTCGACCGTCTGGCGGTGGTGGACGGCGTGTCCAATGTCCGCGTTGGTGGTCAGCGCCAGTACGCCATGAAAATCTGGCTTAACCGCCAGGCCATGGCCGCCCGAGGCATTACCGCCGCCGATATCGAGCGCGTACTGCGCGCCGAAAACGTTGAGCTTCCGGCCGGTGAAATCGAGTCGAAAGACCGCGACTTCTCGGTACGTACAGCCCGTAGTTACCTCGACCCGAAGGATTTTCGCAACCTTGTGGTGGCCCGTGGCGAAGGCGGTTATCTGGTACGCCTTAACGAAGTAGCCGATGTACAACTGGAAGCTGCGGACGAAGAAAGTATGTTCCGTGGTAACGGCCGCAATATGATAGGCCTGGGGATAGTTAAACAGGCCAAGGCCAACACCCTGACCGTGGTGGAAAACGCCCGTAAAGAGATTGAAAACATTAAGCGTAACCTGCCTCCTGGCACTACCATAGAAGACAGCTACGACTCCTCCATCTTTATCAAGGAATCGATCAACGAGGTATATCGTACCCTGGCCATTTCCATGGGTCTGGTGGTGTTAGTCATCTTCCTATTCCTTGGCAATATTCGCGCTACCCTGATCCCGGCGGTGACGGTACCTGTAGCGCTGATCGGCAGCTTTATGTTCCTGCTGGCCATGGGTTACTCCATAAACTTGCTTACCCTGTTGGCATTGGTTCTGGCCATCGGCCTGGTGGTGGATGACACCATAGTTATGCTGGAAAACATTCACCGTCGTATCGAGCTTGGTGAGCCACGACTGCTTGCCGCCTATCGCGGTGCCCGCGAGGTGGGCTTTGCTATTGTCGCCACCACGCTCGTGCTTATAGCGGTATTTGTGCCCCTGGTCTTTATGGACGGTCGCATTGGCGCCCTGTTCACGGAATTTGCCATGGCGGTCAGTGCCGCGGTGTTTTTCTCCAGCGTAACCGCACTGACCCTCTCCCCGGCACTGTGCTCCAAGGTGCTTAAACAAAGCGCCAACTCGGGACGCTTTAGCCAGTGGATGGACCGTCAGTTTGCTCGCTTAGAAAATGCCTACGAGCGCACCCTGGCCGGCAACATTCGCCGCTCCGGCATGCTCACCATCATGTTGTTGCTGGCAGGTGCTGCCTGTTACGGCCTGTTCCAGAAAATTCCTTCGGAATTAACGCCTAAAGAAGACCGCGGCACCTTCTTCGTGATGATGAATGGCCCTGAAGGCGCCAGTTACGAAAACAACGCCGAAAACATGGCAAAAATTGAAGAGCGCCTGCTGCCTTATGTGGAGTCCGGCGAGCTTAACCGCGTACTGGTGCGTGTACCCGGCTGGGGCGGTCAAGGCGGCGTGGCCATTATCGGCATGGCCGACTGGGACGAGCGTAAGCGCGATACCTGGTCGGTAATGGGCGAGATCAGTGGCAAGATGCGTGAAGTGACCGATGTACGTGCCTTTGCCATTATGCGCCGCGGCATAGGCGGTGGCGGCTCGTCGCGCCCCATCGAGTTTGTACTGCAAGGCAATGATTATGACGAACTGGCTGACTGGCGCGATCGCATCATAGCCCGTGCCCAGCAAAACCCGGGGCTAGTGCGTATCGACCATGATTATAAAGAAACCTTCCCGCAATTTTTGGTGAGCATAGATAAAAACAAGGCCGCCGATTTAGGGGTTTCGGTGTCGGATATAGGCCGCACCTTGGAAACCATGCTCGGCCAGCGCCGTGTTACCACCTTTATCGACCGTGGTGAAGAGTACGACGTGATCTTAAAGGGTGAGAAACAAGACTTTGCCAGCCCACAGGACGTGTCGAACATCTATGTTAATTCCCGCTCCGGCGAGCTGGTGCCCTTGGACAGTTTAATCACGGTATCCGAAGAGGCCACCGCTTCACAGCTTAACCGCTATAACCGCATGCGTGCCATTACCCTAAGTGCCAACCTAGCCGACGGCTACACCCTGGAAGAAGCGCTGAACTTCCTAAACCAGGTGGCGATGGAAGAAAACGACATAGATGGCGCCATCGACTACAAGGGCGAATCGCAACTCTTCTACGAAGGCGCCTCGGCCATGGTGTATGTCTTTGTTCTGGCGCTGACGGTTACCTTCCTAGTGTTAGCGGCGCAGTTTGAAAGCTTTGTGCACCCCTTTGTGATCATGCTGACCGTGCCTTTGGGCATAGCCGGCTCGCTGTTTGGACTGTATGTCACAGGGCTCACCCTGAATATCTACAGCCAGATAGGGATAGTTATGCTGATTGGTCTGAGCGCGAAGAACGGTATCCTGATAGTGGAATTCGCCAACCAGTTGCGCGATAAGGGCATGGAGTTTAGTGCCGCCTTGTTGCAAGCCTCCAAGCAACGCTTGCGCCCTATTATTATGACCTCACTGACCACGGTCATGAGCTCAGTCCCTCTGGTACTGGCCAGTGGTCCAGGGGCGGAGAGCCGCATGGTAATAGGTGTGGTGATCTTCACCGGTGTTACCGTGGCCACCTTACTGACCCTGTTTGTGGTGCCCAGTGCCTATTATGCCCTGGCGCGTAAAACCCAATCGCCGGAGTTCCTGCAGCACCGCCTCAACAAGCAGGTGCAACAGCATCCGCTGCAGGAAGAGTAATCCCTAAAAAGGCAGAGCAATCTGCCTTTTTGCTATTATTAGCACCTAATCGCGCTACACTTGAACTAGGTATTGCAAACAGGACAAAACGCAATGAGTGAGCTACGCACGGCCACCTTAGGTGGTGGCTGCTTTTGGTGTATCGACGCCGCCTTTAGGCGGGTCAAAGGCGTGCAGCAGGTTACTTCCGGCTACAGCGGCGGCCATGTTGAACACCCCACCTATCATCAAATTTGTGCCGAAGACACAGGCCACGCCGAGGTGGTGCAGCTCGTCTATGACGAGCAAAAGGTTGACTACCCCACGCTATTAAAGATGTTTTTCGCCCTGCACGACCCCACCACCTTAAACCGTCAGGGCAATGATATAGGCCCCCAGTATCGCAGCGTGATCTTCTATCATGGCGACCAGCAAAAACACCAGGCCGAGCTGGTTATGGAGCGTCTGCAAGAGCACCTGGACGATGCCATAGTCACCGAGCTTCTTCCGGCCAAGGAGTTTTACCCTGCCGAAAGCTATCATCAGGATTACTTTAGCGCCAACCCACGACAGCCGTATTGCAATCTGCTTATTGCTCCGAAAATAGCCAAATTTGAGAAGGAATTTGATGCATATTTGGTGTAAGGGTCTGAGGTAAGGCGCGAGCCTTACAAACCCGTTTTGACCTAACACGGAGGCACTGTTTTCCCTATAACCCTCGATGGATAGAATAAGTTTTAGTTTTCATAGTATCGATCTTGTCGCGTTGGCGACGACAACTTAGAGGAAATGCTTGTCCATTTCCTCTAAGGACTCCTAGGACACCCCAGCATTTGCTTTATTCTTCGCTTGTCGGTGTTGCCTACGCACCCGGCGAAACTCGGCTATCCCTGCCTCGATTCGCCTAACTTGACCATCCCAGGTCAAGTTGTACTACCAACTCCACCAAGCTCAGCACAAATGCACGGGGAATATGCTGAAACATCGCATTTCACATTAAGTCTCGCTCAAGCTGTTAGGTGCGGAAGATAAAAAGCCTGTGCTAGCAAAAACCTAGGGGATTTGTTATCAATAGATAAATAAACGAGTAGGGAAATTTGCAAGCAAACGAATGCAAAGCTTTCCATTTATTAAGTTGTTATATGCAATGAAGCTTTGAGGTATAAAATTGGAGTTACTTGGATTATTTAAAGACTATGTATTTGCGATAATTCTAGCCTTGGTACTAGCTTATGTTGCATATCAGCAAATGGTAATAAATCGAGATAAATTGCGGCTAGATTTATACAACAAAAGGTTCGATGTCTACACCACAACTTTGAAGTTCTACCAAGAATTAATTTCTGATGGGGTTTCAAGCGAAACTCACAAATCATTTATTGAGCAAAAAGAGGCTGCAAAATTCCTTTTCTCTCAAAACCCTTCAATTTACCTACTGTTAGATGAGCTCCATGAAAAATCCTTCAAAGTTAAAGCGTACAAAGAAAACAAAGAGTTCAAGAATTCACCTGAGCTTTATGCTGAGTTAGTAAAGGAATCTAACAACGTCGTCACCTGGAGCAACCACGCAATTAAAGAGCTAAGTAAGAAGTTAGAACCATATTTAAATATGTAAATTGCGTAAAACAATACGTTCAAGAGAGATTCGTTAACGAGGTGGTATAAATAACTCGTTCTGTTTTTTATCTTCTCAACTACCAACTCAATACTAACAGGTATCGATCTTCCCGTTTGGATTCGCGCTGGAGAAATCGGCTTTTGTTGTGGAGCGTGCTTGAGACAACGGAGCATGGATGCGAAGTTAGGTTTACCGAGGTAGGACACCTCGTTAAACCGTG
Source organism: Pseudoalteromonas sp. T1lg10 (assembly GCF_002964545.1). NCBI lineage: Bacteria > Pseudomonadati > Pseudomonadota > Gammaproteobacteria > Alteromonadales > Pseudoalteromonadaceae > Pseudoalteromonas > Pseudoalteromonas sp. T1lg10. Next base: position 265,712 of record NZ_PQBV01000004.1, on the reverse strand, counting down.
TCGAAGCTAAGCGGAACGCTTAACAAAAAACCGAGTTCGCAAGCAATAGCGAATCACGGGTTCGCGGAGTTTCCAAAGAGGGAGTCGAATCACTCCCTCTTTGGTTGTAGTCGCCAACGCGACAAGATCTATCAGTTAAAGCAAATGTCGGCGGCCCAATACAATTGTCAGGTTGAAACCTGACCTACAGGTACCAATCTCCCCGTTTAGATTCGCGCTGGAGAAATCGGCTTTTGTTGTGGAGCGTGGAGTTGATAGCGAGGCACGATGCCGAGCTAGATTTATCAGTACATGGATGTGCTGTTAAATCGTATCAGGGACTAAGCGGAGCGCTTAACAAAAAACCGAGTTCGTAAGCATTAGCGAATCACGGGTTCGCGGGGTTTCCAAAGAGGGGCGACGAGTGACCGAAGCATCGCTTCGCAGCGCGAGGAGGTGGAGGCATGGATGCCGACAGGACTGCAGCTTCAGGGACGAATTACTTGTAGCCAAGTTAATTTGTCCCTCTTCGGTCGCTCGTCGCCAACGCGACAAGATCTATCAGTTACCGCTACTGTCGGCGGCTCGACAAAAGATATCGGTTAGAACCGCTGTCGACGGCCCGACTCCGAAGACACTCACCCGTTACAGCGATAAACTCACCCCTGCATATACCTTGCGCTCGGCGCCGATATATTCAGAAGTAACGGCACCCGTGGTCCAGTCCGTGGCGGCAACATTGGTGACGTATTCCTTATCGGTCAGGTTTTCAATGGCAAAATCGAAGCTGATATTGTCCACCAGCTGATAACGCGCATTCACATTAAGCAAGGTGTAGCTTGGCAAATGAGTACGGTAATAGCTTACGCGATCCGAGCGGTACTGCAGCTGGGCGCCCACATACCACTTATCAAATTCCTTCCCCAGACCCCAGTTAAAGGTGCGCTTGGCACGCAATACCAGGTCTTCACCTGTGTTGTCGTCCTGGGCATCCACATAGCTGAAGTTCAGCGTATGGTTAATGCCAAACCAGTCCTCAACTTCGGCGCTCAACTCAACGCCTTCAAAACTGGCTTTATTGATGTTTTCCGGGCCATTAAAGCCCCAGTCGATAAGGTTATCGAAGGTATTTTTATACACAGCCACATCGTACTGGCCGCCGGCGACATTCAGGCGCAGGCCAAGTTCGGCATTGGTCGACTCTTCCGGCTGCAAGTCTGGGTTAGCACCCCAAATTGAGCTGGCATCGTTAAAGGTCGGGGCCTTAAAGCCTGTGCCGTAGCTGGCGCGTAAGGTAGCGATATCGGCGAAAGGGACGCCAAGTGCCAGATTATAGGTCGACTCGCCACCAAACTCGCTGTGATCGTCGTTACGTACCACGGCATTGGTGCTAAAGGCGTCATGAAGATAGTAGGCCCCCACATACACACCCTTGTTGCTCTGTGTTTCGTTGACAAAACCGGACTGCGGTTGACCCTCAAGGGCGTAGGCATTGATGGAATCGCCCACATCCTCATAGTAATAATCCAGACCCGAGCTGATAGTCAGGGCGTCATTTAGGGCGATATTTAGCTGATAACCCAGCTCGTCACGCTCGGTAATGTACTGATTGGCCTTATAACCCGGGTACGGGTTTTTCAGGGTGTTGAAGTTGTCATCCTTCACCAAGGCGGTTTTTAAGGTATGGGCATAACGGCCGTGGGCTTTTTGCCAGCCCAGTTGCAGATGGTAGTTTTCAAACTTACTGAAATCACTGCTGGTGCCGTCATACTCTACTTCCGCATCGCTGTATTGACCAACAAACTCCAGCTTACCTAAGGTATCAAAGTCATAACTCAAGCGAGCACCGATATTTTGGTTTTCATAACCGTCGCGATCCGGGTCTTGGCCTGTGGTCACATTATAGCCATCGGTTTGTTCATAACCCAGGTTAATAGCGCCCTTAAAAGCACCTTGGGTCAAGGCATAGGCACCTTGAACATTCACATAGTTATCGCTGCCGCTCGATACCGACAGAGTTTTGCTGTCGCCATTGCGGGTGATGATGTTGATCACCCCGGCCAGAGCATCTGAGCCGTACCAGGCTGCACGGGCACCACGGATTATTTCCACCCGCTCTATGCTGTTAAGCGGCAGGGTTTCCAAGGCCTTGTAGCCTAGGCTTGCGGAGCCAACGCGGACACCGTCAACAACTACCAGAGAGTGACGACTGGCAGCACCGCGAATAAATAAGCTGCTGGTTTGCCCTTGACCGCCGCTGCGGACAATATCGATCCCGGCATAGTTGGAAAGCAATGCGGGCAAGTCGCGCACAGCGGTACGTTCAATATCATCACGGGTGATCACATTAACGCTGGCGAGCACCTGCTCAAGCGGCTGTTCAAACTTGTTGGCCGTGACCGTGATATGTTCGATTGTCTGTGACTGAGCCGCCACAGATGCAGAAAAAAGTGCCGCCAAAGACAACGCCACAGGGGTTTTGCTATACATGTAGATCCCTTAACCCGCGCCCACCGCACAGGATTATTCTTGGTTAGATAAGCGTTATGGCCGGTCTCCGGACTGATTGGCGAGTGCCAAAATCACCGTTGCGGGGGCAGCGTAGGATTCACACCTACTTCCCGATTATCCCTGAGCACATTCCCACTAGGCGAGATCTGCAAGGCACCATAACAAGGCGGTGTTATTGTGCGTAGTAAGGAGGGGAAAGTCAATGGACGTCTATACATCCATTGACGAAATAATTACAAGCCTAGAATTGGGCTGTTTTAGTCGCGGAAGTTTTTGAACTGGAACGGCTGGCCTAGATCGGCTCCGCGCACGACTTGCATGGCGGCCTGAAGGTCGTCGCGCTTTTTACCCGTTACGCGAACTTCTTCGCCTTGGATAGCGGCTTGCACCTTGATCTTGCTGTCTTTAATGGCTTTTACCAGCTTTTTGGCCACTTCTTTGGAGATGCCCTGCTTCATAACCACCTTGCGGGTCACGTATTTACCATGCAGGTCGGCTTTTTGAATCTCAAAGCTGTTCACATCAAGACCACGCTTAGATGCTTTGCTGGCGAAAATATCAAACAGCTGCATGACTTGTTGCTCGGCTTCGGCAGTCAGTTCTATTTGCTCGTTATCAAGCTCAATTTTGGCGTCAACACCACGAAAATCAAAACGCGTTTCCAATTCACGCTTGGCATTCTCAACGGCATTTTTGGCTTCGCTCATATCAATTTCAGAGACGATATCAAATGAAGGCATGGGGCTCTCCTAAACTTAAATTTTTGTGATTATACCCTGAGATTTACAATTTTGTGCGCTAGTACACGGTGAATTCAGTTTTTAGTTTGTTATACTGCCTGCGTTTTCACCAGATTTTAAGGTAGTAATAGTGACGCGCCGTGTCTATAAGGGTTTGTTTTTAATTAGCCTTGTTGTATTTACTTTGCTGTTTACTAAAGAAGTTAAAGGCGCGGCAGTAAACCTGTTTCCGCATATTGATAAGGTCGCCCATTTTGGTATTTTCTTTATCCTCGCCTTTATTATGGATAAAGCCTTTAAAATTCCCTTTATCATCCAAGTCATTCTGCTTTGTCTCTACGGTGCCGCTATCGAATGGATGCAAGGTGTACTGCCCCATCGTCAGGCCTCTGTCGCCGACTTTATCGCCGTGCCTGCGGTGCCGCCAGCTACTTTGTTCTGCATTATATTTGGCAAACACAATGGCAAAAAAAGAACAGTTAACGCCAGTGTATATCCTAGGCCCGGGCGCTCTGGGCCTGGCCTTTGCCAAGCTTTTTAGTGATCACCGCCCAGTCACGCTATTGACTAAGACTCACCACCCACACCAGTATCAATATACTTATCAAGCACATAGCGAGCACTTACAGGTGCAGTGTATCCCCTCTCCCTCAGGGGAGCAGGCGCCACAACAACAAATAGGCGAGCTGTGGCTTTTTACCAAGGCGCATCAGGTTCTTGAGGCGCTTACCCCACTGCTGCCGGCATTAAAAAGTGATGCAAAAATAGTTATCAGCCATAACGGCATGAGTGATTTAAGAGCGCTAAATCAACTTCTGGGGCCAAATCAGTCACTGTATTTTATGCTTACGCAACAAGCGGCCTATAAACCAGCGGCGGATAAAGTGGTGCATGTAAGCCAAGGTCTAAGCACACTTGGCGCCGCCAACAAGGCTGCTGAAAAATCTTTAGCGCGCCAGTTACCCCTGTGGCAACAACAAATACCGAACCTGCTTGGTTGCGATAATATTCACCACGCCCGCTGGCAGAAACTGCTGGTTAATTTAGCTATTAATCCGGTGGCCACCTGGCGACAGCAGCGCAATGGCGCCCTGCGTGCACCCGAGTACGCCAGCGATATTATGGCGCTGGTGCATGAAGCCATCACTGTAGCCAAGGCTCAGGGCTTGGATTTTTCGTTAGTTCAGGCGCTTAATTTGGCCTATAAGGTGATGGCGCAGACAGCGGAGAACCGCTGTTCCATGCTGCAAGACAAGCTGTTGGGAAGGGAAACGGAAATAGACGCCATGTGCGGCTATGTATATAAAACGGCGCAGCAATTAGGCTTGGCTGCGCCGGTTAATCAGCTTTATTATCAGCGTATTAAGGGCGATACACCTTAACGGTTTTAAAGCCATTTTCATGCAGGATCAGCGCCTGCAACTGGCTCATCACGCCCTTGGCACAGTAAAGGTAATATTCCTTATCCTGTGGCAAGTCGCCGAACTTGGTGGCTAGACGGAAAAACGGCAGGTGTACTACCTCAATGCCATCAAGCTCAAGTGGGTTGGCATCTTCTTCCTCAGGTGAACGAATATCGACCACCACGGCATCTGCAGGCAACTGAGATACGGACTCAGCTTCTTTCACCTCTTCCTTGGCCTGGGTTTCAATATCGCGCACGTCCATAATGGTGGCATTGGCGACAACCGTATCAAGTATCTCAAAGTCGAAGTTTTGCTCTTGTTTTTCAATCACATCAAGCTTGGCTTTAACCGTAGGCTTGCGTGAAATCACACCACAGTATTCGGGCATGGCTTCGGCCATTTCCGCCGTGCCTATGGCACGGGCGATATCGATGATCTCCTGCTTATCATGCTGAATAAGCGGACGCAGGATCAGGGTATCGGTTACACGGTCAATCACGCTCAGGTTAGCCAGGGTTTGGCTTGAAACCTGACCTATGCTTTCCCCGGTTACCAGAGCTTGAACACCCAGCTTTTCGGCCACCTGACTGCCGGCGCGCATCATCATGCGTTTAAGCACCACACCCATTTGCGAGTCTTCGATATTTTCCAAGATTTCAGCCACCACGGGCTCAAAATCCACGGTAATAAACTTCACCTTATGGGTAGAGCTAAAACGTGACCAGATATAATGGCTGGCTTGCTTTACACCGATTTCGTGAGCCGCACCACCTAGGTTAAAGAACAGGAAGTGAGTACGGGCACCTTTGCGGATCATTTGGTAGCTGGCCACTCCCGAGTCGAAGCCGCCGGACATCAGCGACAACACGTCTTCTTGCGTTGGCAACGGGAAGCCACCCATGCCCTTGTGGGCGTGAGTTACTATGTAAGCGCGCTGGTCCTTGATTTCAATCTTAACCGTTACTTCCGGGCGACTCAGTTTTACCCTAGCCCCTTCAACGTGCTGGTTTAAGCCGCCGCCTACATATCGCTCCACATCGGTAGAGGTAAAGTCATGCTGACCCTGGCGCTTACAGCGCACGCAGAAGGTTTTACCGGCGATTTGGTCGGCAAGTAACAGCTGGGCCTGCTGATAGATATCATCCAGGGTGGTAAATTCCACCTCGGTGACCTCGTTAAACAGCACGATACCGGGAATACGACCCAGGGCGTCCGCCATCTCGGCACGCACCGCATCATCAGCGCTCAGCGATTCTACCGTGAGGTTATCCCAGTTGTTGCGCACCTTTACCTGCTCATCAATGCGACGCATCATGATCTTAATGTTGTTTTCCAAAACCTTGGTAAAACGCTTGCGAACAGACTTACTCTTGATCGCAATCTCTGGGTGCAACTTAACAATAAACTTGATCATGACTTACTCGTAGCGGCTCAATATCGGCCAACGGCTAACGGGGAAAATGCCCATTTCCGCGACCCTGGATTCAAAGCGCGCGATTATAGCAAAACCACGCGCTTACGGAAATAATAGCGAAGATGTTACGCAAATGCGGCCTTGCGCCGCTAGAGGTTATCCTGACGCTGCTGATAGGTTTGCTTTAATGCCGCTAATTGTTCACGGCCGGCATCGGTCGCAAAGGCAGAAAACAGGGTAATAACCTTGAGCAGGCCCTGATAAATATCGCCGCGATTAAGCTCGCCACTTTGGCGTCTGGCCTTGATATAGGGCGTCCAAAAGCTCACCGTCAGTTTCAACATATGGGTCAGCTCAGCCGCATCTTCATCGGCAATGGCAATAATACCCTTGCTGTTAAGCACCAGAACTATGTCTTTTACCTGCTCAAACAAGCGTTGTTGAAATTGAATATAGTCGGCCTTTAATTCCGCATCGCGGGCGAGAATGTCGGTCATATTGTCGTAGAAGAAATGGAAGTTCCACATCAGCTCGAACAAGGCATCAAAATAATGGGTTAACTGACTCAGGACTTCGACATCGTCTTGTAGCGGCTTGAACTGAGTGTCCAGGTGCTGACGATAAAGCACAAAAATATGCCTTAAAATATCTTCTTTATTTTTAAAGTGATAGTAAAGATTACCCGGGCTTATGCCCAAATGGGCGGCGATATGATTGGTGGTGATGGCGCGTTCACCGTGGCGATTAAACAATTCAATGCTCGCCTGAATAATGCGTTCCTTAGTACTCATGTTTACTTCTACCCAGCTTTTTATCCTTAGCAGTATAAACAATCTTGGCTTGGCTGAACAATGACTCCTTATTTGTCGCCGATTTGGGGCTGGCAACATGGGCAAAGATTGTTAAAATGCGCCCAGCACCTTAAAAGAATGAGAACGATAATGAAGGTAACCGCACTCTATCCTGGCACCTTTGATCCTTTGACCAATGGCCATTTGGATCTGATTGAACGCGCAGCAAAAATGTTTGACAGCGTGATAGTGGCAATCGCCCACAACCCGAACAAAAAACCCTGTTTTAGCCTAGATGAAAGAGTCGACCTGGCACAAAAAATCGTTGCCCATTTAGATAATGTTAAGGTTATTGGTTTTACCGGCCTGCTAGCGGATTTGGCCAAAACCCAGAACGCTAATGTGTTGGTACGGGGTATTCGCGCCGTATCCGATTTCGAATACGAGTTTCAGCTCGCCAATATGAATCGCAGATTGAACCCCGACTTAGAAAGCGTGTTTCTTACCCCAGCAGAGGAAAATACCTTTATTTCCTCAACCCTAGTCAAGGAAGTCGCATTGCATGGCGGCAATGTATCAGAATTTGTTGCCCCCGAAGTGGCGGCGGCATTAAAGGAAAAATTATCAAAATGACCCTATCTCGCTGTGCGCTAGCTCTTAGCGCCCTGTTTTGTGCTGCCCAGGTGCAGGCAAGTCCCTGGATTGAACCCGACTCGGCGCTGCTACGCAGCTCCATTGATATGCTGATAAATCAAGGCGTGATCAAGCGCCCCGTTAATACTTATCCGCTGATGTGGAAAGGCATTGCCGGCGATTTACAAAGCGTGTCGATACAGGATTTAACGCCGCAGGCGCAATTTGCCTATCAACATGTACAACATGCGCTTAAATACGCCCAGCAAGGCACGGTTTCCCGAGTGCGTGTCTTTACCAATTCTGAGCCGCACACAATTCAGGGCTTTGGCCCGCGCAATCAGGCTAAAAGCGGTATTGAATCCAGTGGCAGCCTCACGGGTAAAACCGCCAGCGCCAAGGTCAGCGTCACCTATCGTGACGACAGCAACGACGGCGAATATGTTAATTATGATGGCAGTTACGTCGCCGCCCTGTTGGGCAATTGGTCCGTAAGCGCCGAGAAAATTAACCACTGGTGGGGACCCGGACAGGAAAATGCCCTGGCGCTGTCAAACAATGCCCAGGCCATGACAGGCGTGCGCCTGACTCGCCACGATACCAATTATTATGGCCCAAGCTGGCTGGCCTTTATCGGTCCCTGGAACTTCACCGCCCTAGCCGCTAAGCAGCAAAGTCAGGTGAGTAAAATTGATGAAGAAAAAGTCGAAGACGGCGACTTTTGGGGCTGGCGTTTAAGCGCAACTCCTATTCAAGGTCTTGAGCTTGGCCTAAGTCAAACCAAGACTGAATGGTTACACTATCCCGAGTCTATTGGCGACCAAGTTATTGATGAGCTCGCCGATGAGCAAAAGCTCAGTAGCCTGGATATTAAATACTCCACCTTGCTTGGCACACTGCCTCTGTCCATCTATGGCGAATATGCCGGTCATATCGAATCGGCTCTGATAGCCGAAGACGGTGCCCTGACCTTAGGAGCGCAAACCCATTATGGCACGGAGCAGGCACTGCTTAGCGGTTATATCGAATACACGGATACCGGCAGCGAGTGTGTGTCGCAGTTACCCGAGTACAACTGTAACTATGGCAATCTGGACATAGCCCAAGGCTACCAGCATAGAGAGCAGAACCTGGGACCGGCCATAGGAGCGGACGCCGAAGCGCTGACGCTGGGCGCCACTTATCATCGTATTGGCGGCTATGGTGCGCATTTAAAGCTTGGTCGCATCGAAAAGGAGTATCTGGATACGGATATTTCTCGCCTTGAGATCGGCTATCAGCAAGGCGTATTAGGCGCTTTGGTCAATATCACCGGCCACCTATGGCGAGAGTCGAACGACCCTGACTCCGATACCCACTCAGCCGTGAGCCTGGCGCTGGAATACCGTTTTTAACAAACGGCCAGCGCGGCACAGGCCGAGAAAGTCCCGGTTAACCACCAGCACTATTATCATCAAGGCATCATTCAAATTGATGCCTAACGAATACAGAGTCCACAGCCACCAGGGTTCGTAGTTACCCGCTACGCCCAGATCTAAATACATTGCTATATGCAAAATTGCATTGAGCACCAAGCCCACAGCACAATAATATAAGGCAGGAATTTTCTCCCGCTTTCTTTGCACCACAAACAAAGCGACCAAGGTCAACAAATCGGCACTAGCCCAGAAGGGATATACGTAAGTCACATCAATAACAGAAGTGATGAAATAAGAAAGGTTAATGGTCAGGCAGAGCCATAAGGGCGAGCGCGCGCGATAACTAACCTCGGAGTAACTGACAAGGTTAAACAGCAGCGCCATCATAAACCCCCAATTTACGAAGGTACTTAGTAGCTGAGCTAATTCTCCACTGGCAAAAAACATCTAATCCAGGCCTTTATTTTAATTATTATCTCGCCCTACATAGGCTTTTAGCCCCAGCCCAAACGATAAGATCTGATATCACACAACTTAAGAAGTCTAAGACTCTAGTCGCTGCATTCGAGTTGGATGCACAAATCAAAGGGTTGAGAAATATAACACCTTATTAACAGAACAACTAGAAACACCGCATCGATTATTGCGAATACCTCAAGCATAAGTGGTAGCAAGGCTATTAAATATCAATTTATAAGTTGTTGGGGGCAGGAACAGTGTCAACCGTATTGATTATGGATTATCCCTATAAATCAGGGCATTACATTTTTTGTTATGTCTTCATTGCGAGAATATCTTTTAATGGAAGAGTCATTGTGATGATTCTCGCTGATAACGAATTAGAGCAATGGTGCACTCTATTGCATCTCAAAGGTTCGAGGGAATTTATTTAGAAGTGACGATTTTTTGGCTTGAAACTTGTCTTTTCACATAGTCTTTAAGCGTAATAAAACCAAGAATATCTCGATCAACGATTAGCGCAACTATCATTAACAAGTCTGATAAGTTTATGCCTATAGAGTAAAATCCCCACAACCACCATTTTTCTCGATTGTCTAACACCACAATATCCAAATGCATCAGTAGGAGTAGGATTGAGTTAAATATCAAGCCCGCTACGGCATAGATAACTCCAGGAGAAGGCTTGGCTTTTTTAAAGAAAAACACAGGCAAGATAACAAGCAAAGTGACTAGATCGTAAATAAGCCAGGTTTTGTACACTTCTGAACCGCTAAAAACGCTATTAAAGTGATCACTCGTAAAATAAGACGAAAACATGACGATGCTAACAAAAAGAAGTTTAAAATCTTCCTTAGCCTTAAAAGCTATTAGCATTAAATTGAAAAACATAGCCATCAGAAAGCCCCAAACCACGAAGCCTCCCATAAAAATAACTAAGCTTTTTTCAAAGAACATCCGTCATCTCACTCTTAGTTCTCTTTCTTCGGTGGACCGAGAACCACATCAGCACCACAGCGCTGGATATTAGCTTCGCTTAGGATTAGCGCACTAGTTGAGCAAGTCACTGTATCAGATTGCTGTGCCTAAACGCTAGTGGTTTGCGTTGTATGCTTTTGAATTTTCTGGTGTAATTTTTTAAACTCAGATTTGAACTTGTGTGCTGGTATTAACTGATTTAGCGATTGATATAGTGAGAGAGGAACGCGCGCCAAAGCTGGCAGCGCGTTCTAAATTTTAAGCAATTAGCTTACAAGGTATCTCGCCTATGGGAACATGCTGGAGGTAGAAGTCCATGGCCACCTCATCGCAATTCGCCTTGCGCAGACAAAGTTCACAGTCTTTCATTACCTTCTCAGGTAAGCTGTCCTTACTGCTTTGCTCGAATCCAAGTTTAGCGAAGAAGTTGGGGACACGAGTTAAGACTATCACCCTTTTCAGCGCCAATTTTTTGGCTTTTACAAGCAAGTGATCCACCAGCATACGCCCCTGTCCTTTGACGCCACAATCCGGATTGACTCCCAGCGAGCGAATCTCCGCCAAGCCGGTATCATAGATATAAAGCGAAGCACAGCCGGTGACCTTACCATTGACCTCGGTAACGGCAAATTCATTGATCGAGTGCACCATATCGCTTTTGGCACGCGGCAAATTTTCACCGACCTTGGCCCAATACTGGATCAGCTCGCTAATGGCTTCGACATCATGCAAGTTGGCGTCACGCACGGTAATAGTGTGCTGTTGCTGTGCATGCTTAATGGCATGGGCAACCTGCTGCGGCGAGGTACCGCCCAAGGCCTTACGTGCCTGCAGGCACGCATCCAATTCAAGTACCGGATACACATCTTCTTCGATAACACTGCTCACCGCCTGGAATTGCTCAAGGGTAAGCTGTTCCAGGTTTTTACCCTCGCCTATGGCGACCTGTACCAATTGACCGACGATATGATGTCCTTCACGGAAAGGGATCCCCTTAGCAACCAGGTAGTCCGCCAGCTCGGTAGCATTGGCATGGCCGCCTTGGGCCGCTGCTCTGGTTCTCTCACCATTGACCTTAATGCCGTTGATGCAGGACTGCGCCATATGCAAACAGGCCAACCAGGTTGGCAGCGCATCAAACAGGCCTTCCTTGTCCTCTTGCATGTCCTTGTTATAGGCCAAGGGCAAAGATTTAAGTGTCATCATCATGGCACTCATGGCGCCAAAAACCCGTCCGGTTTTACCACGGATAAGCTCCAGGGCATCGGGGTTTTTCTTTTGCGGCATCAAGGACGAGCCGGACGTGACGTTATCCGCCAGCTCCACAAAACCCGCCTCACCTGAGTTATAGAAGATCAAATCTTCAGCAAAACGCGACAGATGCAGCATGGAAATCGACGCCGTGCTTAACAGTTCAACCACAAAGTCCCTGTCCGACACTGCATCCAAACTATTGCGCGTTGCCTGAGCAAAGCCAAGATCCTGAGCCAACAACTCACGGTCGATGGCATAAGCAGTACCGGCTAAAGCACCGCTGCCCAGTGGACATTGATCCATACGCTTAACCGCATCTTGTAGACGGCTGGCATCACGCTCAAGCATTTCCACATAGGCCATACACCAGTGGCTAAAGAGCACCGGCTGGGCCCGTTGCAAATGGGTATAGCCAGGTAGAACCGTACCGAACTCGCGCTCGGCTAAGGCCAGCAGCGACTGCTTGGTGGCAATAAGGGCATCGGCAATGGTGCTCGCGGTTTGCTTACACCAGAGGCGGAAGTCGGTGGCCACCTGATCATTCCGGCTACGTCCGGTGTGCAACTTCTTACCCAGGTCGCCTACCTTATTGATCAGCGCCGCCTCAACATGCGAGTGAATATCTTCTTCGCCGCTGAGGGCAACACTATCTGGGTTTGCCTGAACCTCTTCAAGCAGTTCATACAATGCCGCCACCAAACGCTGGTGCTCGTCATCGGTTAACACGTTAACGCGGTTTAACGCCCCCGCCCATGCCACAGAGCCGATAATGTCTTGCTCCGCCATCACATAATCAAACGGCAAAGAATCGTTAAACTGTTTAAATGCTTCATCCGGACCCGATGAAAACCGTCCGCCCCAAAGTGCCATTGCCTTCTCCTACCTTACTTCTTCAACGCCGCTATTCTGCTTGATAGCGAGAACAAGCGAATAAAGCCTTCGGCGTGTGATTGGTCATATACATCATCGGCGCCAAAGGTAGCGAAATCTTCGCTGTATAGGCTGTTTGGTGATTTCTTCTGCACCGCCACAACCTGACCTTTATACATTTTCAACACCACTTCACCACTGGCAAACTCGGCAAATGCCTCGGCCGCTGCCAGAATGCTGTCTTTTAATGGCGTAAACCAACGGCCGTCATAGACCAGGTGTGCAAACTCACCGCCCAGGGTTTCTTTCCACTTACGACTGGCCTTATCCAGAACCAGTTCGTCAATGGCCTGCAGCGCCGCCATCATTACTGTGCCTCCCGGAGTTTCGTAACAACCGCGCGACTTCATACCCACCAGACGGTTTTCGACGATATCGACACGGCCAACACCATGAGGCGACGCCAGTTCATTCAGCTTCACCAGACACTGATACGGGCTGAGTTGCTCGCCATTTACGGCAACGATCTCGCCTTTTTCGACGCTGATGCTGACCATTTCTGGCTTATCTGGTGCTTGCTCTGGTGAATTGGTCCAGGTCCATACCTGATCGCTTGGCTGACACCAAGGGTCTTCCAACTCGCCGCCTTCATGAGAAATATGCCAGGCATTGGCGTCACGGCTGTAAATCTTGGTCGCTGATGCGGCACAAGGAATATTGCGCTCGGCCAGGTAATCGAGCAGGGATTCACGGCTGGAAAGATCCCACTCACGCCAAGGGGCGATCACTTTAAGATCCGGCGCCAGGGCGGCAAAACAAGATTCGAAACGCACCTGATCATTACCCTTACCGGTACAACCGTGCGACAAGGCATCGGCGCCAACCTTACGGGCTACTTCAACCTGGGCCTTGGCAATAATAGGACGAGCCATAGAGGTGCCAAGCAGATAGGTGCCTTCATAAATAGAGCCGGTTTTCAATGTTGGGTAGATATAATCGGCAACCATTTCTTCTTTAAGGTCAACGATATGGCACTCGGAAGCACCCGAGGCAATGGCCTTTTCTTCCACCCCTGCAAGCTCTTCTGCGCCCTGGCCCACATCGGCCACAAAGGCAACCACTTCACAGCCGTAGTTTTCTTTTAACCAAGGCACAATCGCCGAGGTGTCCAAACCACCCGAGTAGGCCAATACAACTTTTTTAATAGTGCTCATCTCAAGTCCTTAAAAATTTGGGTTTAATAATGTAACTAACAGGGCGTTTTGTGCATGCATGCGGTTTTCCGCCTGTTGAATAATCTTAGAATAGTCGCTGTCCATCACTTCGGAAGTAATTTCAAACTCACGATGCGCGGGCTGACAATGCAAAACCGTTTGTGCTCCGGTCATATCTAGCAGCTGTTTGTTAAGCTGATATGGCATATATTTTTCTTTTACCTGATCAAGTGGGGTGTTATCGCCCATGGAGACCCAGGTATCGGCATACAGAGCATTGGCGCCCGCAGCCGCTTCCACTCTGTCACTGACCAGGATAGAGGCGCCCTTGCTGGCGGCGATCTGCTCCGCCTGCTTCACAATCTGCGCATCCGGGCTGCTACCTTTAGGGCATACGGCGACAAAGTCGGTGCCCAGGGTGGCCGCCAGCAACATCAGGGAGTGGGTGACATTGTTGCCTTCACCTAAATAGGCCAGCTTAAGTTGACTGACATCGCCATACACTTCCTGCAGCGTCAAAAAGTCGGCTAGTGCCTGACAAGGGTGGTAAAGGTCACACAAAGAGTTCACCACTGGCTTGGAAGAAAACTCGCTCAGCTCTTCAAGCGTTTTATGCTGGTTAACCCGAGCCACAATGGCATCGGCCCAGGTGCTGATATTCAAGGCAAAGTCTTTCACCGACTCCCGCGAACCCATGGCACCGTTTTGCTGGTCAAGATACACCGCATGGCCGCCGAGTTTGTTAATGCCAATATCAAAGCTCAGCCTTGTACGCAGGCTCTGCTTTTCAAATAAAGTGACGATAGACTTGCCAGCCAGTGCCTGAGCATAGTCCTGGGGGTGCGCCTTCATTTTTTGCGCCAGGGATAAAAGCGTTAAAATCTTTTTTTCGTCCAGCTCAAGGCCGGTAATAAAATCTTGTTTCATGGTGTTATCTACATACTAATTTGGGTGCCAACATGCTCTCCTTGGAGCAATGCAATAAGGTTTTCTGGCTTTTGCCAGCTGGAGATATACACACCACGTCGTAAATGCTGGGCAGCAAGAAGGCTGGTCTTTACTTTGACCTCCATCCCGCCCGAGATAACTCCTTGTGCTATCAGGTCTTCGATTTGTGCTTTATCTAGTTGATGCAGGGCTTGACCTTGTTGGTCCAGCACGGCTTCCACATCCGTCATAAAAATAAGTTCGGCGCCAAGTAGCTTGGCGATGGCCGCCGCTGCTTCATCGGCGTTAACATTGTACCAGTGTCCTTGCTCATCAAAACCGATAGAGCTCACTAACGCCAAGCGTCCGGCTTCAATAAGCAGGGGTAAAATAGAGTCCGCAGTGGGGATACACTCACCGACCTGGCCCAGTGCCTTTAGCTTTTGCTCGGCATTAATACCCGCCTCAAACAGGCTCAAGCCCACTGGCTGTAACTTGTTTTTCAGCGCTGCACCGAGTAATTGCTTGTTCGCACAACCGGCCAGGGCGCCGACGATATAAGGCATTTGCTCCACCGGGCTAATGCGTAAGCCCTGATGTTTGGCGGTAGCAAAACCTGCGTCTTGCAGCCAGCTGTCAACAAGAGCACCGCCGCCATGGACAACCACGAAATTCGCCTGTTGCTGCGAGCCCAAAGCCACAAAGAGCGCATCAAGCGCCGCGGGATTATTTAATACCGCACCACCGAGTTTGATTACCCAAGTTTTCTTAGTAGTCATCATGTGTTCCTCATACCAAACCGGTGTTAATGGCCAGGCCCGCATTCAGGTTCATACACTGCAGTGCTTGACCCGAGGCGCCTTTCAGTAGGTTGTCTATGGCGGCGCTGACAATCAGCTGCTGCCCTTTTACATGCCAACCAAGGTCGACATAGGGTTGATTTTCTATGCCCTTAATGGAGGCCACCTGATTGGCGCCCAACAGGCGAATTAGAGGTTCGTCGGCCAGTACCTGGTAGGCACTGCTGACATCATCCAGGGTCACACCGGCATTTAAGGTGGCGTAAATAGTGGCCAAAATGCCGCGTTTAAAATTACCCAGATGCGGCGTAAAGAGCACAGGATGCTGCAAAGACTGCTCGATTTCCGGTGTATGACGATGGTTAAACAAACCATAAGGAGCCAAAGAGACTTCACAGAAGTGGGTGCCGATAGCGGCTTTGCGCCCGGCTCCTGTTACCCCGGATACCGCATTGATGATCACCTGCTGATCGCCAGCCAACAAGCCAGCCTGCTGCAAAGGTTTAAGGGCATTTAAACTGGCGGTCGGGTAACAACCAGCCACAGCCACCAGCCGCGCGGTCTTAAGCGCTTCGCTGTGCCATTCCGCCAGACCATACACGGCCTGCGCTAACAGCTCGGGATGTTGATGGGTGAAACCATAGAATTCTTCATACAAATGGGCATCGGCAAGACGAAAGCCACCGGATAGATCAAACACTTTCAGGCCATGGGCAAGAAACTGAGGAGCTAGATCTACACTGACTTTATGATCTGTACACAGACACACAGCGTCGGCCTGCGCAGCTATGCTGGCAATCGCATTATCGTCCATGCCTTGCAGCGGCAGATCCACTATGCCCTTATGCTCTGGATACAGGGCACTTAAGGGCTTATGAAGATCCGCACTGCCGGCCGAAACATAACAGCCAACAAGTTCAAAGTGAGGATGTGTTGCGACTAATTTGGCTAGCTCTGCACCGCTGTAGCCACTCGCGCCAATAATTACAATATTCATTAATAACACTCAAAATCAGACAGTAAGTAACGGGCGAGACGCCCGACGAAAAAAATCGAGTACACAAGGGAGATATGTGTACTCGAACTATCGTCGTGACGTTATGCTAAAGAGGTAGTGAAACATTAAACCAAACCAATATTTATGCTTAAAATGTGAATTGATATTCACTATAAAGACATTTATATTGTTATGCAATCTTTGTGAATAAATATTTGGAATTTATATGTCGAACCCAGACTTTCTGACGCGCTACCAGCAGCTTATCGCCGCCCCCTCGATAAGCTCCCTCGATCCTGCGCTTAGCCAGAGTAACCGTGGCGTTATTGAACTGCTGGCAACCTGGTGCGAGTCCCTGGGTTTTCACTGTGAAGTTATTGAACTGCAAAGCGCCCCCGGGAAATACAATCTGCTGGCCAAACGCGGCAGCGGCGCCGGTGGTTTAATGCTGGCCGGGCATACGGATACCGTGCCCTTCGACCAAGGCCGCTGGCAGCGGGATCCCTTTAAGCTTATAGCCGAAGACAACAAGCTCTATGGCTTAGGCAGTATTGATATGAAAGGTTTCTTTGCTTTTGTGCTCAATGCTATTGCCGAGCTCGATAGCAGCAAGCAACAACGCCCCTTATTGTTGTTGGCCACCGCCGATGAAGAAACCACCATGGCCGGAGCTCAAGAGGTGGCCCGTTATCCGGACCTTAAACCCGAGCGCTGTATTATCGGCGAGCCCACCGACATGGTGCCGGTATTTACTCATAAGGGGCATATGACCTCGGCGATTCGCATTGTTGGTAAAAGCGGCCACAGCTCAGATCCAGAACGCGGCATAAATGCCATTGAAGTGATGCATTTGGTGATTCAAAACCTGCTGAAGTTAAAAGAAGAGTTAAAGAATAAATATTCAGTTACCGATTTTGCTATTCCCTACCCAACCCTGAACCTGGGTCATATCCATGGTGGCGATAATGCCAATCGCATTTGTGGCTGCTGTGAATTACAACTGGATATGCGCCCACTGCCCGGGCTTAGCATCGCCGAGCTGCAGGCCATGCTGCTTGATGCTACCAAGGATATCAATGCTCGCTATCCAGGCTCTGTGGAGGTTTGGGATATGCACGAGCCCATTCCAGCCTTCGCCGGCACCAAGGACAGCGCCCTGGTAAAACTGGCAGAAAAGCTTTCGCAACAGCAGGCGGTGGCGGTTAACTACTGCACCGAAGCGCCCTTTATCCAACAGCTGGGCTGTGAAACCATAGTCATGGGGCCGGGATCTATCGAGCAGGCGCATCAGCCTAATGAATATTTGGCCATGGAGCGTATCGCCCCTTCACAGCAGATCATAAAAGAGCTTATCTATCAAAGCTGCTGGTAAACAGGCATAAAAAAAGCCCCTCTATGTGAGGGGCTTTGTTATCTAATCAACAAGATTCAAAGGATTACATCAAGCCTAGCTTTTTAAGCTCAGCTTCAACCATTGTATTAGAAAGTGGCACATAACCGTCTTTCTCAACAATTGTTTGACCTGTTTGTGAAAGTACCATTTTAATAAACTCAGCTTCGATAGGCGCAAGCGGTTTATTTGGATGCTTGTTCACGTAAACGTATAGGAAACGTGATAGTGGGTACTTACCAGTAGCAACATTCTCTAGAGTTGCATCTACGAACTTGTCGCCTTTCTTCGCTAGAGGTACGGTACGAACACCAGAAGTTTTGTAACCGATACCAGAGTAACCGATAGCGTTAACTGATGATGAGATTGACTGTACTACAGAAGCAGAACCTGGTTGCTCGTTTACGTTGTTACGGAAGTCACCTTTACAAAGTGCTTTTTTCTTGAAGTAACCGTAAGTACCAGATACCGAGTTACGACCGTAAAGCTGGATGTCTTTAGCAGCCCAGTCGCCCTCTAGGCCGATATCGCCCCAACGGTTAACTTCTTCTGCTGCACCACATTTACGAGTAGATGAGAAAATAGCATCTACCTGGTCGATACGTAGACCTTCAATTGGGTTGTCCTTGTGTACGAATACAGCTAGAGCATCAATCGCTACGCGGATTTCAGTAGGCTTGTAACCGTGACGCTTTTCGAAAGCTTCGATTTCTTTCGACTTCATCTTACGGCTCATAGGGCCAAAGTTCGCTGTGCCTTCAGTCAATGCCGGTGGCGCAGTAGATGAACCAGCCGCTTGGATCTGGATATTTACGTTAGGGTAAATACGCTTATATTCTTCTGCCCAGAAAGTCATCATGTTGGCTAAGGTATCAGAACCTACTGATGAAAAGTTACCAGAGATGCCGCTTGTTTTTTCATATTCTGCGATAGCTTGATCTGTGGCCATCGCCTGACCTGCAGTTAGGGCACTAACAGCAACGCCCATTGCAGCAACTAAGTTTTTAAATTTCATTGGGTTCTCCAATTTATCGTCCCATGTTTCAACTGTGACCATTGTGCAGTGACAAAATGACAGTTAGATTACTCGAAAATGACAATTTTATGACTTTGCCGAAAGTGCTGAATTTGGATTATTGGTCACTATCCAGCTCGGCGCGAAAGTAAACCAAAAACACGAGCCCTCGCCCACTGTGCTTTCTATGTGCAACTGAGAATCGTGGCGCGAAAGCACATGCTTGGTAATAGCCAGACCCAGGCCTGAACCGCCGGTTTTGCGGCTGCGAGCCTTATCAACGCGATAAAAACGTTCGGTCAAACGATTAAGATGCTCAGGTGCTATGCCCTCGCCGTTGTCGTTAACGCTAAAGTGGGCAGAACCATCCTTACGCTGCCAGCGCACGGTGATTTCACCGCCTTCCGGGGTGTAATGCACGGCATTGAAAACCAAGTTCGAAAACGCACTGCGTAATTCATCGGCGGCACCGAGAATATCGAGATCTGCATCCACCTCAAAGATCAACTTGTGCTGTTTGTCCTGATTGAGCGACTGCGCCTCGGTATGAATAATTTCCAGCATCTGTGGTACATGCACCGGCTTATCATTGTCATGTTTACGCGCCCCTTCGATGCGGGACAAAGACAACAGCTGATTGACCAGAGAGTCCATGCGTTGACACTGCTCTATCATGGTGCCATGCGCCTTATTCCACATCGCTGGCGGTGGCATATTATCGCTATCCATCATTTCCAGATAACCGGTTACCACGGTCAGCGGCGTACGTAGCTCATGGGAAACGTTGGCGACAAAGTCTTTGCGCATCTGCTCAAGCTGTTTTAAACGGGTAATATCGCGCACCACCATCATGATCTGCGACTGAGCATAAGGCATCACCCGGAACTCCAGCACCTGCTCACCATTGTGGGCTATGTCCAGCTCCAGGGCTTCCTCATAGTCGCCATCGGCCATATAGCTGCTGAATTTAGGGTGGCGGATCAGGTTGTCGATGCGCTGGCCATGATCGGTAGGCCATTGCAGTCCTAATAATCGCAGCGCCAATTGGTTACACCAGCCTATGCTGAGATCTCGCTGCAGCACGATAACCGCATCGGGCACAGCTTCCGCACCCTCGCGAAAACGGCGAATTAAGTCGGCCAGTTCATTGCGCTTTTTGCGATTGCGTTGCTGCAGATGGTAGATCCCTTCGAAGACCTGCTCCCAGGCCCCCTCTCCCTCGGGGGGATTAAAGCTACGCTGGTTTATCAACCAGTCGCTGAGACGATACAGTTGGCGATAATGCCACAACAAGAGGGTAAAGGCGCCGAGGAAGAGAAGCAAAAAAGGCGCGCCTACAAGCACGCCTATCAGCACCAATGGTAAAAAATACATAAACAAACGCTTGGTTAGGGTTCGTTTATTAACTACTCGATACATAAAATATCTCTGCTTTATGCCTGGCTAGGCATAAACCCACTCATCCATGAAAGTAATTGATGGCAGGCTAAACCTTACTTGAAAAACGATAACCGGCGCCACGTACGGTCTGTACTAAACGATCATGACCCTTAGGTGAGATGGCTTTACGTAAGCGACGAATATGCACATCCACTGTTCTGTCTTCCACATACACGTTTGTGCCCCACACATGATCCAGTAACTGTTCGCGACTGTACACGCGCTCAGGATGGGTCATAAAGAAGTGCAATAAACGGAACTCGGTAGGACCCATATCCAATTCACTGCCCTGCGAGGTAACGCGGTGTGAAATAGGATCCAGACGTAGGCCATGTACCTCAATGGCCTCTTCCAAAGAAGTAGGCGCCACGCGGCGGATCACGGCTTTAATACGTGCCATTAACTCTTTTGGTGAGAACGGCTTGGTTACATAATCGTCGGCACCAACCTCAAGACCACGAACCTTGTCTTCTTCTTCACCACGAGCGGTCAGCATTATAATGGGGATCTGACGGGTATGCTCATTTTGCTTAAACTTTTTGGCAATTTGAATACCACTGCCACCGGGAAGCATCCAATCCAGTAGCACCATATCTGGGTAAGGCTCAACCATGGCCGCTATCGCAGAGTCGTAATCTTCAGCTTCGATAGCCTGAAAACCATTCTGTTCTAATACAAACACCAGCATCTCGCGGATGGGTGCTTCATCATCAACAACAAGAACTTTACGTGACATTCCATTTATCTCTAATCAGTTTTATTGGACTGATGTCATTATTATGACTTTTTGTGACAGTTTTATGAAAGACTACACCCATAACGGGGATCTCGCAAAAATCCTTTTGATCCGCAGGGATCAGCGTTTTACTAAGCGACCTTGGCAGGATCAGATTTGTACTAAGCAGGCCATAAGGGATCAATATTTTACTAATTGATCCCGGCCGGGATCAGTTTTATACCAAGTATGGCTAAGCCCTCTTTAACTAACCGACTGATAATTGTTCACTTCTTAATCAGGGTTTGCGGCCCTTAGCGGGCAATAGGTAAGATATTGATCCGAAAACATCGTTGGGTTGATAAAAACCTGATCCCAAAGATCGATTCTTGATAAAAGACTGATCCAAAAAAGCCCCGTGAAATACGAGGCTTTTTATCGGGCTAAGTCGCTAAAATTATTTAACTTTAGGGCTTAACTCACCGCTTAGGTAACGCAGGTGCATGTCATCAAGCGAGATAGGCTTGATCTTGCTTGCCTGACCGGCAGTACCGAAGGCTTCATAACGCGCTACACAGATCTCTGTCATCGCCTTAGTTGCTTCAGCAAGGAACTTACGAGGATCGAAGTTCGCAGGGTTCTGCGCCAGGTGACGACGAACGGCACCGGTTGACGCCAAACGTAGATCCGTGTCGATGTTTACCTTACGTACACCGTGCTTGATACCTTCAACGATCTGCTCTACCGGCACACCGTAAGTTTCAGGGATTTCACCGCCGAACTCGTTGATCACAGCTAGCCACTCTTGTGGTACCGATGACGAACCGTGCATTACCAGGTGCGTATCAGGAATACGGCTGTGGATTTCTTTGATGCGATCGATAGCAAGAATATCGCCCGTTGGTGGACGAGTAAACTTGTAGGCACCGTGCGAAGTACCACAGGCGATTGCCAGGGCATCAACACCGGTTTTAGCAACGAAGTCCGCCGCTTCTTCTGGGTCTGTAAGTAGCTGATCGTGAGATAGTTTACCTACCGCACCGATACCATCTTCTTCACCCGCTTCACCGGTTTCAAGTGAACCTAGAACACCTAGCTCACCCTCAACAGAAACACCACAAGCGTGGGCCATTTCTACTGTGCGACGAGTTACGTCTACGTTGTACTCATAAGATGAAGGCGTTTTACCATCGTCAAGCAATGAGCCATCCATCATGACCGATGAGAAGCCAAGCTGGATAGAACGCTGACATACCGCCGGTGAAGTACCGTGGTCTTGGTGCATTACTACCGGGATGTGTGGCCACTCTTCGATTGCCGCCAAAATCATATGACGAATAAAAGGGGCACCTGCGTATGCACGCGCGCCGGCAGAACCTTGCACAATAACCGGGCTGTTTGTTTTGTCGGCCGCTTCCATGATGGCACGCATTTGCTCTTGGTTATTTACATTGAAGGCTGGTACGCCGTAACCAAATTCCGCCGCATGGTCGAGAAGTTGACGCATACTGATCAAAGCCATTTCGCTTATCTCCAATTTTTGATAGCACCAGACTATCGGGTTTTTTGAACGGGATGATGTTTGAATTATTTCAAACAAGAGCCTATTGGCTCCAAACACAAGGCCGGCAAAAGTGAGAGGCCGGCCTTATAGTATTTTATTGCTTTGCTCGCTCTTCTAGCATAGCAACCGCAGGTAGTTTTTTCCCTTCCAGGAACTCCAAGAAGGCACCACCACCGGTAGAGATGTATGAAATCTTATCAGCCACATGATATTTATCAATGGCAGCTAGGGTGTCACCACCACCGGCAATCGAGAAGGCATCCGACTCGGCAATCGCTTTAGCTATGCTTTGTGTGCCGTTACCAAATTGGTCAAACTCGAATACGCCAACCGGGCCATTCCATACGATAGTGCCGGCTTTAGCAATAATCTCACCAAGCTCTTTCGCCGTATCTGGGCCAATATCGAAGATCATGTCTTCGTCGGTTACTTCCTGCACGTCTTTAAGCTGGGCTACCGCCGACTCAGAGAATTCGCTACCAACAACCACATCAACAGGCACCGGAATGTCGCCGCCGTTAGCACGGGCTTTCTCGGTTAGCTTTTGCGCTTCGCCGATAAGATCCTGCTCGTATAAAGACTTACCTACCGGGTGACCGGCCGCTGCGATAAAGGTGTTGGCAATACCGCCACCAGTTACCAGTTGGTCAACCACGTTTGATAGTGAATCAAGCACGGTTAGCTTGGTTGATACCTTAGAGCCACCAACAATGGCAACCAAAGGACGTCTTGGGTTATCAAGGGCTTTGCCTAGCGCGTCTAGTTCCGCAGCAAGCAAAGGACCGGCACAGGCTACAGGAGCATGCATGCCGACACCATGAGTTGAAGCCTGAGCGCGGTGCGCGGTACCGAAGGCATCCATTACGTATACGTCACACAAGGCGGCTAGTTGCTTCGCCAGCGCTTCGTCGTTGGCTTTTTCGCCCGGATTAAAACGCACGTTCTCGAATACCACAACTTCGTTGTCAGCAACTTCTACGCCGTTTAGATAATCTTTCGCTAAACGTACATCTTGTGACAGCTTGTCGTTCAGGTAATCAACCACAGGAGCCAGTGAGAATGCATCGTCATATTGACCTTCGGTAGGACGGCCCAGGTGCGACATAATCATCACCTTAGCGCCCTTGTCTAACGCCAATTGAATGGTCGGCAAGGCAGCACGCAAACGCGCATCAGAACTTACCTTACCATCTTTAATAGGCACGTTTAGATCTTCACGGATCAATACTCGTTTGCCTGCTAAATCTAAATCCGCCATCTTAATGACCGACATTCTCATCTCCTTAGTTATACGTTTTATACAAAGTTAGATGCTTATTGTTGCATCCACGCAGCCGAGGTATCGAGCATTCGATGAGCGAACCCCCACTCGTTGTCACACCATACTAATAGTTTTATCAAACGTTTATGACTAACCCGTGTCTGTGTACCGTCGATGATACAAGAATGTGCATCATGATTAAAATCGACCGACACCAGAGGTTCTTCGGTATAGTCTAAAATGCCCGCAAGGCGCCCGTGTACCGCCTTGGCAATGGCCTGGTTAACATCACTGAGCGAAACATCGCTGTTGACGGTTACGCTCAGGTCCATGGCGGTCACATTAATGGTTGGCACGCGCACAGCAATGGCCTCAAAGCGGCCATGGAATTTAGGTAAAATGCGCTCTATGCCACGCGCTAATTTAGTATCCACCGGAATTATAGACTGACTTGCGGCACGGGTGCGGCGCAAATCATCAGGATAAGCATCGATGACCTGCTGATCGTGCATGGAAGCATGTATGGTGGTAATGGCACCAGACTCGATACCAAAGGCATCGTCAAGCACCTGGATCACAGGGACAATACAGTTGGTGGTGCAGGAACCATTGGAAACAATTGTCTGCTGAGCGTTTAATTCGTGGTCGTTAATGCCAAAGACTATGGTGGCATCAACATCGGCATCGGCGGGCTGCGAAAACAGCACCTTTTTGGCGCCGGCCTGCAAATGTTTTTGCGCATCTAGGCGAGAGTGGTACACCCCGGTACACTCAAGTACGATATCAACCTCGTGCTCTTGCCAAGGCAAGGCGCTGGCATCTTGCTCACAGTACAAGGCAATGCTGTCGCCATCAACGATCAAGGCCTGCTCGCCTAGCTCCACGGGAAAGGCAAAACGCCCATGGGCGGTATCATATTTGAGTAAATGAGCTATACCTTCTGGCTTGGCTAACTCGTTGATTGCAACAATTTCAAATTCGTTGCGGCGTCCGCTCTCATATAAAGCACGTAAAATATTACGGCCGATGCGGCCAAAGCCATTAATTGCCAGCTTAATTGCCATAACTACAGACTACCGCCTTGAAAAGTTGCCTATATGCAGGTCTTAAAAGAATGGCCGCTATTGTAATAGACATGGGGCTCAAGTGTAAGGGGGGAGTATAAATAAAAACCGCCGAGCCCCCTAGGTAGGAGGCCCAAGCTTAGCATGGGTTCTAAGACAAACCACCGAACAGAGTAAGTAAGGCGATAAGGGCTAAGAAGAAGAGTACATTACGCTTAACCAAACGCATCATGCATTGGGCTTCAATGGTGCAGCCATAATGTTCTATTTCAATTTGTTCCGCGGCCAAGGCAGTTTCTGTGATCACCTGACGGTTTGACACCGAAAAATCAAGCACGTGGCGCAGCCAGCACTGAGTGCCCTTGGAAAAGTTACCTATCACCAGGTAGCCTAGGCTGGCCACCCGCGCCACCGGCCACTCAAGCCAGTAGATAATCTTGCCCAGAGCCTGATGCCAGGGTGACAATTCATGTTCGGTTTCTTCACTGAAATCGAGGAAACTGCGCACCAAAGAATAAAACAAGGCGCCCGCCGCACCTAAAAATACAAACCAAAAAATAACCGTACAATAAAAACGAAAGTTTACCCAAGCCAGGGTTTGCGCAAAGGTTTCGCCCCCTTCTTCATCTTCGGTGCGTTTTTGTCCCATTTGCAAGGCATAGAGGGTGGCGGCTTCGCCGTCATCCCGAGTCAGGGCGTTCAAATACCCTTTGTAATAGCCGCGCAGGGTGGCACAACCAAAGCAGGTCAAAACCACAGTGGTATTAATAAGCAGTTGCCACAGAACAAAGTCACTGAGATTAGCGAGCGCAAAAACCAACAGACTGGGGAGCAATAACCAGAGGATCATCCCGGCTTCTTTGCCTAGGCCGCTAAAGCGTTTTAACAGCGTCAAACTTTGCCCTTGATACCAGTGGGCATAGGTGGCGATTTGCCAGGTTTTAGAGCGCGCTCCGAGGCGTTCGGCAATAAGCGCAAAAATTATGGCGATCAGGGTCATAGTGGCAAATAAATTAACTTAGATTTCCTTTAGTCTATCGCAATTACTGGTAAATGTAAGGTCAAAAAAGTATGTCCAATCAAACGCTTCCCCCGGATCAGTTTTACGACCTGGGGCAATATCACTGTGCCCGACAATGCGCTCACGGGTGATCTCTGGGTAGCGTTCCATGATGGCCAGGGTCAGTTGCGCCAGGCTCTGATATTGAGCTTGAGTGTACTCACTGCGGTCTGTGCCTTCGAGCTCAATCCCTATGCTGAAATCGTTACAGCGCTCGCGCCCGGCAAATTGTGATAACCCGGCATGCCAGGCGCGCTCACTGAAGGGCACGTATTGGCGTACTAGGCCTTCGCGGTCAATTAAGCAATGGGCTGACACCCGAACCCCTTGCAATGAACTAAAGCTAGGATGAGCATCGCAATCGAGGCACCCGGCAAACAAATCATCGATATAAGGGGTGCCGTAGTGCCCCTCGGGCAAGGAAATGCAGTGGATCACCAGCAGTGAAACTTCCTGCTGTGGTCGCACATCGAAATGCGGGCAGGAATACTGCTGCGCGCCGGCGTAAATCCCTTGATCATTAATTGCCATAAGCTCTCCCATCACTTTGCCGTCATGGTAAAAGCCTAGGACTGATGGCGCAAGGGCACTTCGGGATAAAAGTCACATTCACCCTGAGCGTCGATAGCCACGAGTTCATGGTTGCGGTGCAATACCGCCAACCGGGGTGGCGGACAATAGGTGCGCACAAAATCCAGCTCGTAACCTAATTTTGTCAGGCTGTACACCTTGTCAACCTGCTCACCTGTCAGCCTGGCGTAATGTTGGTTGAAAGTCCTTTTGCCGTGGCGGCGCTCAGTGTCCACCTGCTTTGTTGATGCCATGATATCCACCCTTTAGGTGTTCTCCGGATCTTATAGCTTAGAGCATAAAAAAAGCACGGGCAAAAACCGTGCTTTTTTGTGACTGACAGAGCTTGCTCACAAGCTTACTCGGCGCGCTGTTCGCGCCCCAGTAGTGCCATGGCGGCCTCTTTCACGTCTTTGTTTTCATACAGCACCTTATAGATTTGCTCGGTGATCGGCATCTCTATACCACTGCGTTTAGCCAGCATATAGACTTCTTTGGTGTTTCTGTAGCCTTCAACCACCTGGCCAATCTGTTGCTGCGCCGCTTCCACGTCCAGTCCCTGCCCCAAGGCTAAGCCAAAACGGCGGTTACGCGACTGGTTATCGGTGCAGGTGAGGATCAAATCACCCAGTCCGGCCATCCCCATAAAGGTTTCTGACTTGGCGCCTAGGGCACAGCCCAGGCGACACAATTCCGCCAAACCTCGGGTGATAAGCGCGGTACGGGCATTGGCGCCAAAGCCAAAACCATCTGAGATACCAGCGCCTATGGCGATAACGTTCTTAACCGCACCACCGAGTTGAATACCAATAAAGTCATTATTGCGATACACCCTAAATGAGCGGCCGCAATGAAGCAGACTAGATAAGCGCTCACAGAAGCTGTCGCTGGTCGCCGACACCGAAATTGCTGTCGGTAGTCCCGCCGCCATTTCTTTGGCAAAGGTCGGGCCCGACAATACCGCCAGTTCCACCTTATCGCCCAGTTTTTGCGTCGCCACATCCTGTAATAAGCGCCCAGTTTCCGGCTCTAAGCCCTTGGTTGCCCACGCCACCTTGGCATCGCTGCGCAACATGGGTGCAATCGTTTCCAATAGCCCGGCAAAAGCATGGCTCGGCACCACCACTAAAATGATGTCGCTGCTTTGTACCGCTTTTTCTAGCGAGCTTTCCAGGGTCAGGGTTTCGGGAAAAGGAATATCGCCGAGGTACTGTTCGTTTTTGCGTTCGCGAGCGAGCTTTTCTACTTGCTCGGCATCGCGACCCCATAAGGTTACCGGGTGGCCGTTACGGGCGAAACAAATAGCAAGGGCGGTGCCATACGACCCCGCCCCCAGAACAGTTACAGCTGAAGGTGCTGTTGTGCTCATAACTTATGCGTCAGCTTGCTGTGCTTGCTCTGCAGCGCGTTGCTGCATGTATTGGGCAAATAGCGCGTCAAAGTTAACCGGAGCCAGGTTCAACTGCGGGAAAGTACCACGGTTAACCAGGTTAGATACGGCTTCACGAGCGTAAGGGAAAAGTACGTTCGGGCAGAAAGCACCTAGCATATGCGCCGTTTGTAACTCTTCTAGTTCACCGATAGTGAAGATACCAGCCTGTTGGATTTCGCATAGGAAAGCCGTTTCTTCGCCGATAGTCGCGGTTACTGTTAGTGCCAGCACTACTTCGTAGATGCCGTTTTCTAGCTTGTTTGAACGCGTATCTATGTCTAGTTTAACTTCCGGCTTCCACTCTTTTTGGAAAATAGCCGGCGAGTTTGGCGTCTCGAAAGACACATCTTTAGTGTAAATACGTTGAATTGAGAATTGCGCTTGTTGTTGCTCTTGTGCTGCGCCTTGATTTTGCTCTTCCATTGTCGTTCCTTTCAATCTGTTGGTGGTAACGAGCCACAGTCGCTGCGGCCCGATACCTAATAAGTTGTTATACGTTAAGTAACGCGTTTAATTCGCCACGAGCTTCGAGTGCCATCATATCGTCGCAGCCACCTATGTGCTGGTCGCCGATAAAGATTTGCGGCACGGTGTAACCACCATTGGCACGCTTGATCATTTCATCGCGTAGCTCAGGCTGAAGGCCGATATCATACTCGGTATAAGTTACACCTTTTTTATCCAGCAATGCCTTGGCACGCTGACAAAAGGGACAATAATCTTTGCTGTATAAAACTACATCGCTCATAACTTGCTCTTACTATTAATTAGCGGCCCGATACCTGAGGTAGACCGGCACTTTGCCAAGACTGCATACCACCAGAAAGGATAAAGACACTCTCAAACCCGGCTTTACCTAGGTTGTTGGCAATACCCGAGGCCGTCATACCCGTAGCGCATACCAATATAATGGGTTGGCTTTTATGCTTTTCAAGCTCTGCAAAGTCACTTTGTTTCGCTTTTTCCGCGCTTAGGTGAACGGCATTGGCAATACGCCCCGCCGTAAAATCTTTCTGGGCGCGAATATCAACCACTACAGCGTTTTCACGATTCACTAACAAGGTGAGTTGTTGTGGATTGATCTGCTTAATGGCCGAAAACTTACTTTTAAACCATCCCGAAATAAGCATAAACACGATAACCAACCAGATAATGCTTAAAATCGGATGATTACCGATAAATTCTATGTATTGTTCCATACGTTTTACTTTGTTAATTCAAACCTTGAGGGCGGCACAAGTATACACATTTGCCTTGCACTTACCAATTAGTGAGATATTTTCTACTGCGATATTGTGCAAAAAACGGTAGGATATTAACAGCACGTGCACATTACCCAGGAGATACAATGACACAGCCCAAAAAGCCGCTCGTTTTGATGATTCTAGACGGATGGGGTTATCGTGAAGAAAGCGAAAGTAACGCCATTTTAGCCGCTAACACCCCGGTTTTAGACAAACTTTGGCAACAATGCCCACATACGTTAATTTCCGGTTCCGGTATGGACGTAGGTCTTCCCGATGGGCAAATGGGTAACTCCGAAGTGGGTCATGTGAATCTCGGTGCCGGTCGCGTTGTGTACCAGGACTTTACCCGTATCACCAAGGCTATTGAAGATGGCACCTTTGCCACTAACCCTGCCCTGGTTAACGCCATTGATGCTGCCGTAAATGCAGGCAAGGCAGTACACCTAATGGGCCTGATGAGCCCAGGCGGCGTACACAGCCATGAAGACCATATTATTGCCGCCATCGAGCTTGCAGCTGAGCGCGGCGCACAAGAAATTTATGTTCATGCCTTCTTAGATGGCCGCGATACGCCGCCACGCAGCGCCGAAGCCACTTTGAAGAATATCGACGCCGCCTTTGCGCGCGTAGGTAAAGGCCGTATTGCCAGCCTGATCGGCCGCTACTATTCCATGGACCGAGACAACCGTTGGGAGCGCATCGAAAGCGCCTACGACCTGATGGTCTTGGGCGAAGCCGAATATCACGCCGCCGATGCCGTAAGCGGATTACAGGCCGCCTATGAGCGCGGTGAAAACGACGAATTCGTAAAAGCGACCGTGATTGGCGAGACCGCCGCCACCATTAATGATGGCGATGCAGTGTTGTTTATGAACTTCCGCGCCGACCGTGCCCGTCAAATGACCCGCACCTTTGTCGATGCCGACTTTAAGGGTTTCAACAAAAAGAAAACGCCACAACTGGCCGCCTTTGTCATGCTTACCGAATATGCTGCGGATATCGATGCGCCTGTGGCCTTCCCGCCTGAGCCGCTTAACAATGTACTCGGTGAATGGCTGGCCAAACATAATAAAACTCAGCTGCGTATTTCCGAAACGGAAAAATATGCACACGTTACCTTCTTCTTCAGTGGTGGTCGCGAGCAGGAATTTGCAGGTGAGAGTCGCGAGCTTATTCCTTCTCCGGATGTAGCCACCTATGACTTACAACCGGAAATGAACTCTGAGCTTCTGACCGACAAGCTGGTTGAAGCCATTCACAGCGGCAAGTATGACGTGATCATCTGTAACTACCCTAATGGCGACATGGTGGGTCACTCGGGTGTATTCGAAGCGGCTGTGAAGGCCTGTGAAGCGGTTGACCATTGTATTGGCCGCGTGCTTGAAGCCCTTGAGCAAAGCGGTGGCGAAGCACTGATCACCGCCGACCATGGTAATGCCGAGCAGATGCAAAATGCACAAACCGGTCAGGCCCATACCGCCCACACCAGTGAGCCGGTGCCCTTTATCTATATCGGTCGCGATGCCGAGCCGGTAGCGGGTAAAACCTTGAGCGACGTGGCGCCAACCATGTTGCATCTACTAGGCATGGAGCAGCCTGCGGAAATGACAGGCTCGCCAATCATGCTGCTGCGTTAATCATTGCATATGTTTAGGTTTATCCACCTAGGCTCGCAAACAAGAGTGTCGCTGCTAAGCGCGGCGCTCTTGTCCTTGTGTGCCCTGCCCGCCAGCAGCAATGAAAACCGCACCAAGCAAGACTTAACCGAGGTTCAGCAGGAGATAAAGAAAAACCAGAATAACCTCTCAAGCCAGAAACAATCTCTGGGCTCGCTGCAACAGCAATTAAAAAAATCAGAGAAGGCCATTGCCAACAACGCCAAAAAGTTAAGAGAACTCGATGGCCAAATAAATACCAACCGCCAGCAACACAACGAATTACAAACGCAGGCGCAAGAATTAGAACAGCACAGAAAAACCTTAGACACAGCTTTGGCGGCGCAGCTTAAAAGCGCCTACATGGTCGGCGGTCACGATTACTCCAAGTTGTTACTCAATCAGCAAAACACCGCAAAATTAGAACGCACCATCAGTTATTACGATTACCTCAATAAGGCGCGTTTAGAACAACTTGATGAGCTTAGAGAAACCCTAGAAGAAATAGAACAAAACCAATTGGCGCTGGCGCAAAACCGCGAACAGCTTGAGCAACTGCGGAGCCAGGAAGAAGAGCAAAGACAGCAATTATTGGCCGCCAAGACCGAGCGTCAGTCTCAGGTAAAGGCGCTGCAAGGCGAATTGAATCAACTGCAAAGCTCCATCGCTTACCTCAAAGACAACGAACAAACCCTGATCACCACCCTAGAAGAGCTTGAAGACTCCAAGGCTCGTCAGGTGGCTATGCTTGGCCTGGCCAGCAGCAAGGGCAAACTGGCCTGGCCGACACGAGGGCCGTTAAAACACCGTTTTGGCACCCGCAAACGCCCTGGCTTTAATTGGAAAGGCGTGGTGATCGATGCTAAAGAAGGCAGCAATATTAATAGCATCGAAGACGGTCAGGTGGTATTTGCCGACTGGCTTAAGGGCTTTGGCTGGGTCATGGTGGTTGATCACGGCAAAGGTTATATGAGTCTTTACGGTCACGCCCAAGCCCTGCTTAAGGAAGTGGGCGATCAGGTTTACCAAGGCGAAGCAATAGCCCTGGTTGGTCAGAGCGGCGGCCAGGTTGATCCTGGTCTATACTTCGAGATACGTCACAAAGGACGTGCCGTTAATCCAACCACTTGGTGCAGGTCCTCATAATTGAATAGCGGCTGCGCCACAAGGGGCAGCCTATGTTTGCATATAACGCACTCATTTTTAGGCACTTTTTAAACTGGTGCCTAGCCATAGCGCTAAGCATTTGCAGTGCTTCAGCAGCGGCGCAGGAAAGCCAGCTCGAAGAAGTTTTATTTCATATAAACCACTTTTATGTCGAGGAAGTGGACCGTGCCAAGCTGGATCAACATGTGCTGAGCAGCCTGCTTAGCGAGCTTGACCCCTACAGCGAATACCTGGATGAGCAGGAATTAAAACGCCTGTTTGATGTTACCAATGGCGAATATAAGGGCCTGGGGATCGAGGTCGAAAAACGCCAGGATCATGTGGTCATCGTCTCGGCACTGCCCAATTCTCCGGCTCAGGCTGCCGGCTTATTAGGCGGTGATATTTTATTGGCTATCAACAATGTAGCTGTGATAGATAAGTCCCTGGAAGATGTCTCCAAGCTGATCAACAGCCGCGAAAATGGTGAAGTGACTTTGGCCATTGCCCGTGCAGGCCATTCACAACGACTCGATTTTCACCTCACCCGCCAACCCATACATATAGAAAGCGTAAACAGCGAGCTGCAAGCCAATCGCACCGGATACCTGCGCATCAACAGCTTTAATAACCACAGTTTTCATGATGTCGCCCGCCATATTACCAAGATGCAGCAGCAAAGCGGCACGGCACTCAAAGGCCTGCTCATTGATTTGCGCGATAATCCGGGCGGCACCTTCGACAGTGCCATCAATATCGCCGACCTGTTTCTCTCCACCGGCACCATAGTCTCGACCCGAGGACGCTTTATCGA
The DNA here is from genome assembly GCF_002964545.1 of Pseudoalteromonas sp. T1lg10. Taxonomy (NCBI): domain Bacteria; kingdom Pseudomonadati; phylum Pseudomonadota; class Gammaproteobacteria; order Alteromonadales; family Pseudoalteromonadaceae; genus Pseudoalteromonas; species Pseudoalteromonas sp. T1lg10. The sequence goes on along the minus strand of NZ_PQBV01000004.1, from coordinate 232,948 downwards.
AGCCAATCAAAGGTTTGATGCCCAGCCGGGGGATATCTTAGAAGGCGCGCCCATAGTGGTGTTGATCAACCAAGGTTCGGCGTCGGCGGCAGAAATTGTAGCCGGTGCCTTAAAAGACAACCACAGAGCCAAGGTGGTGGGAACCCGCTCTTACGGCAAGGGTTCGGTGCAATCGCTTATCCCATTAGGCGATGGTCGCAGCGCCTTAAAACTGACTACTGCTAAATACTATACGCCGGCCGGTATCTCTATCGAGGGAACTGGGATCACCCCGGATGTCGCTATTTTGCAACCAGACCTTTCCCAATCAAATAAAGAGGTTATAATCAATTTAGCGGCTGGAAAAAGCGCCAATAGTAATTTGACTGCATTATTGGACACGCAGTTAATAAAAGCCCAGCAACTGCTAGAAGAATATTAAAAAATAATAATAGTGAGCCAGTGCGCAAAACATTGGCTCGAATAAAACCAATAGCATTAATGCCTTGGTTAATAACATCAACAGAAGAATAAATATTACTGTGCACATACTAAAATGGATTGCTGTGGTTGTGCTCTTGGCTTGTCTGCTGGCAAGTCCATCGGTACAAGCAAAACAGGTGGCCATCGTTATCGACGATATTGGTTATCAACGTAATGATTTGTCCGCCTTAAACATACCTGGACAGCTTACGTTTGCCATCTTGCCCTTCACTCCCTATGCCGCGCGGTTTGCGACTCAAGCCAATGAGCAACAAAAAGAAATTATGCTTCATGCGCCCATGCAATCGCTCAATGATCTAGCCCTTGGACCCGGCGCCCTGACCATGAATATGCCCAAGGAAGACTTTCAAAGCCGTTTACGCGAGGCGTTAAATAGCCTGCCAAATATTAAAGGGGTGAACAATCATATGGGCTCGCTCTTAACGCAGCAAAACATGCCGATGAACTGGACCATGGAAGTGCTGAAGGAGCAGGACCTGTATTTTCTCGACAGCAAAACCACCCCGCACTCCAAAGCACAAAGTATTGCCACCCTTTATGGCGTCGAGAACATAGCGCGACATGTATTTTTAGATAATATCACCAGTGAAAAACAGCTACGTTTTCGCTTTGATCAGCTCAAGCGCATCGCCAAACGACATGATTATGCGGTGGCCATTGCCCACCCTTACCCGGAAACCTTTGCCTTTTTGCAAAGTGCCCTAGATGAGCTGAAAGCGGAAGGCATTGAGTTGGTGCCCCTGTCACAGCTGGTACAAGAGCGCACCTTACGTTTGGCTCAAGCTAAAAGCACCAAGACCAGCGAATAACAATAGCTCGTTTTTCTAAGGACATAAAAAAACCGCGCCATGCGCGGTTTTTTCTTATGTCTTTAAACAAGCGATTAGAATTGGCTGTTGGCCGCTGCTACCACATTGTCCACGGTGAAACCGAACAGCTTGAACAGCTCATCCGCCGGCGCCGACTCACCAAAGGTAGTCATGCCGATCACCTTGCCGTTAAGGCCTACATACTTGTACCAGAAGTCGGCAATACCAGCTTCAACGGCAACTCGACGAGTCACAGCAGCCGGTAGTACAGATTCTTTATAAGCCGCATCTTGCTCATCGAATAGATCCGTTGACGGCATAGAGACCACACGTACCTGTTTGCCTTGAGCACGTAATTCAGCGGCTGCATCCATGGTCAGTTGAACTTCTGAACCGGTAGCGATCAGGATCACTTCAGGGTTGCCGTCACAGCTTAGTACATAGCCGCCTTTCTTAACGTTGGCCAACTGCTCTGCAGTACGCGCTTGCTGCGCCAGACCCTGACGGGTAAATACCAGTGACGTTGGACCGTCTTTACGCTCGATAGCTTGTTGCCAGGCGATGGCCGACTCAACCTGATCACAAGGACGCCAGTTAACTAGGTTAGGGGTATAACGCAAGCTCGCCATTTGCTCTACTGGCTGGTGCGTTGGACCGTCTTCACCCAGACCGATTGAGTCATGGGTATAAACGAAGATGCTTGGCGTTTTCATCAGCGCCGCCATACGTACCGCGTTACGGGCATATTCCATAAACATCAGGAAGGTAGCACCGTAAGGGATAAAGCCCTTGTGCAACGCAATACCGTTCATGATCGCCGACATACCGAACTCACGCACACCGTAGAAGATGTAGTTACCGTTGGCATCATCGCTGGTCAAGCCTTTAGAACCACTCCAAAGCGTTAGGTTTGAGCCGGCCAGGTCCGCAGAACCACCCATAAACTCAGGCAGCATAGGGCCAAAGGCATTCAGGGCATTTTGTGATGCTTTACGCGTTGCCGGGTTATCCGGGTTTGCTTGTAACTGCTCGATATAGGCTTGTGATTTTTCCGCCCAATCCGCAGGTAGTTCATTGTTTTGACGACGCTCAAATTCCGCCGCTAGTTCAGGAAACTCAGCTTTATAAGCAGCGAACTTGTCTTTCCAGTTTTGTTCTTTTTGCTGACCCGCTTCTTTAGCATCCCACTGGCTGTAAACCTCTTGTGGAATTACGAAAGCGTCATGGCTCCAGCCCAGGAATTCACGTGCAGCTTTGATTTCTTCATCACCTAGAGGCGCGCCGTGACAGTCATGGCTGCCCGATTTATTCGGTGAGCCGTAACCGATAACGGTTTTACAACAGATAAGGGTTGGCTTGTCGCCATTAGCACGACCTTCTTCGATGGCCGCACGAATCGCTTCGCTGTCGTGACCATCAACGCCACGAACTACGTGCCAGCCGTATGCTTCGAAACGAGCAGGCGTATCATCGCTGAACCAGCCTTCTACTTCACCGTCGATTGAAATGCCGTTGTCATCCCAAAACGCGATCAACTTACCAAGACCTAAAGTGCCGGCCAATGAACAGGCTTCGTGAGAGATACCTTCCATCAAGCAGCCATCACCCAAGAAGGTGTAAGTGTAGTGATCAACGATATCGTGACCTTCGCGGTTAAATTGCGCAGCCAGGGCTTTCTCGGCGATAGCCATACCCACGGCATTGGTAATACCTTGGCCTAGTGGGCCGGTAGTGGTTTCTACGCCCGGCGCATAACCATACTCAGGGTGACCCGGTGTTTTTGAATGCAATTGACGGAAGTTTTTGATTTCTTCCATAGGCAGGTCATAGCCGCTTAGGTGTAACAGCGAATAAATCAGCATTGAACCGTGGCCATTGGACAGGATAAATCGGTCGCGATCAGCCCAATCAGGATTCGTTGGGTTGTGCTTCAAATAGTCGCGCCAAAGGACTTCGGCGATATCGGCCATGCCCATAGGGGCACCCGGGTGACCTGATTTAGCTTGTTGAACGGCGTCCATAGACAAGACGCGAATGGCGTTAGCGAGTTCTTTGCGAGATGGCATGAATTCTCCTACCTTTATATGTATTTGCGCTGGAAGATTCGCCTTTGCTCAAGCTAGCGAAGGCAAAATAGGTGCCCATTTTTACTTATTCATACGCCCCCTGCAAATAAAACTTGCGGCCAAAGTGAGCGACTTTAGAATTACTCATCAACTAGAGTAATTACTTCAGCTGATTTCGGGCAGTTGGCGAGTTTGGCGAGTGAAAAGAAGTATTTTGGACGTCTAGGCGTAAAATTGCTATGCAAGGTGTGATCATTTAGCTAGAATATGCGCCTTATTTTATGCTGCGCTGCGCCCAGAGGTTGGTGACGAGTTTGGGAAGCGCGAGACTTGTGAGAAGAAGCCAATGGCAAAACATTTATTTACTTCTGAGTCAGTATCTGAGGGACACCCGGATAAAATCGCTGACCAAATTTCAGATGCGGTATTAGATGCTATTTTGGAGCAAGACCCGCACGCCCGTGTCGCTTGTGAAACCTATGTAAAGACCGGCATGGTTATGGTTGGCGGTGAGATCACCACCAGCGCTTGGGTTGATATCGAAGAGCTTACGCGTAAAACAGTACGTGAAATTGGCTACACCCACTCAGACATGGGTTTCGATGCCGATTCATGTGCCATCCTAAACACCATTGGTAAACAGTCTCCTGACATCAACCAAGGTGTTGACCGTGCTCGCCCTGAAGATCAAGGCGCCGGTGACCAGGGTCTAATGTTCGGTTACGCGTGTAACGAAACAGACGTATTGATGCCTGCTCCTATTACCTATTCACACCGCCTGGTACAGCGTCAAGCGCACGTACGTAAAAACGGCGAGCTTCCTTGGCTTCGTCCGGATGCAAAGTCTCAGGTAACTTTTGCTTATGAAAATGGCAAAGCAGTTGGTATCGACGCAGTTGTACTATCAACGCAGCACTGTGACACCATTTCACAGGACGCTTTAGTAGAAGCCGTGATGGAAACCATCATCAAACCAACGCTTCCGGCTGAGCTTATCACTTCAGCGACTAAGTTCTTTATCAACCCAACAGGCCGTTTCGTAATCGGTGGCCCTATGGGTGACTGTGGTCTGACTGGTCGTAAGATCATCGTTGATACATACGGTGGTATGGCTCGTCACGGTGGTGGTGCCTTCTCTGGTAAGGATCCATCAAAGGTTGACCGTTCAGCAGCCTACGCAGCTCGTTATGTTGCTAAGAACATTGTTGCTGCCGGTCTTGCAGATCGTTGTGAAATCCAAGTTTCTTACGCTATCGGTGTGGCCGAGCCTACCTCTATCAGCGTTGAAACCTTCGGCACAGGTAAACTAGACGAAGAGCACCTAATTGCACTTATCCGCAAGCACTTCGACCTACGTCCTTACGGCCTGATCCAGATGCTTGACCTTGAGCGTCCTATTTATCAGCCTACCGCTGCTTACGGTCACTTCGGTCGCGACGAATTCCCATGGGAAGCGACAGACAAAGTAGAAGCATTAAAAGCAGACGCAGGTTTTTAAGACTGCAATAGCTTAGAAAAAAGCGCTCATTGAGCGCTTTTTTTATGCCTGTCTAAAAGGAGGAGCAATCGCCCTCTTGCAATGGCAAGGGTGACATGACCTGGGTCTTAGGCAGCACTCGGCGTAAATTCATTAGCGTCTTATACACGCTTTTTAACGACACCTTATTACTGAGCCAGGTAGGAATGGCGCCACCGGGGTCGGCCTCGACCTGATATTCCAACACCAAACCATCTGTTCGTGACGTTAGTACCCACAGCGCTTCTAATTCCTTTATCCTTACTCTTCCCTTGCCCACATCCCTATCCGGGTCAACACTGCGAATTAATAATCGCGAACTTTGTTCGTCGAGGGCTTCATAGCAGGACTCGGTATACAGCTCCCTGTCGGCCACCGGCCAGGGCGAATTCAGGTGAGTAAAAACCAGGGTGCGATTGGCGCTGGGACTGTCTAGCAGATTGACCCGCTTAACGCCCTCAAGCCAATCGGACGCATGCTCGGTATCGTGCAACAGGCTGATAAATTGCGCCTTAGTGGCCTTAGCAACAAACAACTTGGCCTTAATAGCATAGTGACCTTGCGCCGTTTGATAATACTGCACCTGGTATTGCTGCGAGTGCTTCCAGGTGCGCCAATTTTCTTGCGCGGCAAAGGCATATGCTTGCGCGCTAAAGAGGCTAATCGCGCCAATAAGGCTGAATATTACGGGTCGCTTCACGACTTTGCTCCATGGCACCGAGTAGACTGTCCGTTTTCTGTGCGAGCCAGGCCTGGATTTTTGCCAGCTCTTCGCTGTCCTTGCCCTGACATAACTGGCCAAGATAATTAAGGGTAAACAGTTCGAAGGTGCCGTGGATGATATCCAGCCAGGGAGCACGGAAATTCATCCGTGCGTTTTCATCGAACAAGGCCCCTAAACAGCACCCGCTCAATAAGTTACGCTCAAGACGGTGTTTTAGGCTTAAGTATTCATCACTCGACAACTGCGAGTCATTGTCGACCAAGGCGCGCATTTCATGCCAGTCAAACTCCAGCAAGTGAGCAGCAATATCATGGATATTTTTCTCCGCCGCCTGGAACTGAGACTGCCCCCATGACTGTCGCCAGCCGCGCTCGGTCAGCCAAATGGTCAGATCCAGCAGCAAGAGGTTATAGCGCTTGCTGGTAAAGACCTTTTGCACTTCGTCTATGCTCGGCTGAACCGCTTTTAAATCTTCAATCACCTGCGCCAGCTCTGGCGCCGCATTGATTTTTTTGTAGTAGGCGTGCTTTTTCGAGGTAAAGGTTTTCAGTTGGATGGCGGTTTCCACCCAGCTTAATTCGCTTAGTAGCCACTTCAGTTCCGAGCGCAAACGCTCTGTGTCCTGCTTTTCAACGATGTCGCTAAACAACCACAGGCTGTGACGAATAAGGCTGACACCATCGGTAATACGCTTCAGGGTTTTTAAGCTCGGCTTTTGGAAATAGCACTCTTCGTGCTTTTGCACAAAGGTAATGCCATGGTTTAAACACTTCTCCAGCGCCCGCTCCTGCGAGTCGGCGTTGCTCAGTGCAACCATATCGATTTCCTTGCTCGCCACCAGCGGTTGGTCATCGGCCAAGCGATAACCGCGCGCCGCCTTTGAGTAGAGTCCCATGCGCAGCGGCAGGTTTTCGATCAGCTTTTCCGCCAGGGAAAAGAGCTCGCTGCGCTCGCCTTTAACCAGCTCGATTTCCAATTCGCAAATAGTCTCAACGCTGGCATTAGCGGCCACCTCTCCTTTATCCAACACCACTTCAATCAAGGTGCCGGCTTGAGTCTCTAACAGCCAGGTACGGCGAATAAAGTTAGTGCTAAACAGTGGATATAAATTGTCGGCAATGGCTTCAACCTGCACCCCGTGCGGCCAAATACTGGCGTCGAATTGACTGAGCTCGGGGCGGTTGCCTTCGATGGGCAAATTATACTCTGGACGCTGATGCAGCCCCCCGACATTCTCGCCGGCAAGCTTAATGGTTTGCTCGCATTGACCATCGCTGCAGCGCGTGCGCAAACCTATATCCAGGGCCCGTAATTCACGGCTGGGAGTATCAAAATAGGCATTTTGCAGATTACGCGAAGGCTTGTTGGTAACGGTTTTTGCAAACTGTGTGATAAGTGCTGGAATCGACGGGATGACCGCCTCAGAAACTAAAAATTTCAGCTCTATTTCAGTGTCCATACGTTCTAGAAGACCAATGAAATTGACAAGAAGACAACATAAACAAAGCCGTCAATGAATGCAAACTTTTTGCATTCATTTCCCAGTAATTTAAGCCCTTAGCCGCGGGGTTGGGTTACAAAATCGGCCTTGCCATTCGCCACGCCAGCCAATAATATGCCCCAATCAACATCTTATTTACGTAAACAAGGTTTAGTTGCATGCTAAAACACCTGTGTGTTGCGCTGCTTTTTATTTCCAGCGCACTAATCACCAAAATGGCCATTGCCGCCCCCAGCACCGCTTATATCAGTGATGATCTCTATATTTTCATGCACTCGGGGGCAGGTAAAAACTACCGCATTATCGGCTCAGTAAACGCTGGCACCGAAATCAAGCTGGTTACCGGCACTGAAAATAACGGCTTTTTTGAGGTTGTTGACGACAAAGAACGCCAAGGCTGGGTAGAAAGCAAGTTTATTAATCAGGAGCAGAGCCTCAAGGTTAAACACGAGAACCTTGCGGAAGAGCTGGCCAGCACCCAGCAAAAACTACGTGATGTGCAGGCACAGGTGCCACAGCTGCAAAGCATGAACAGCGATTTGAGCACACAAACCGAGCAGTTGCAGGCCCAGCTTGATCAAGCCATTGCCGAACGCGATGCCATTCAAACCAAACAGCAGAATCTGCGGGCAAAAGAAAAGCGCCAGTTACTGACCTATGGCGGTGCCATTGCCTTTATCGGTTTATTCTTAGGTATTATTTTGACCATCTTTCTGTCGCGCCGAAAGCGCTACGATGGTTGGGCGTAAACTCACTTTTACATGAGTTACCAAAAAAAGAGCGCCTAGGCGCTCTTTTTTGTAGCAAAGGGAAGCTGTTATAAGTCGATACGCAGACCGGTATCTTCTTTCACCTTTTCAATCACCATATAGGTATGGTGCGTGCCCACCCCGGGTATATCGACCAGATCACCAAGCACCTGACGGTACTCGTTCATATCACTTACACGCACCTTGAGCAGGTAATCATAGCCCCCGGCCACCATATCGCACTCCACCACTTGCGGGGTTTTAACTATGTGCTCTTTAAATGTTTTAAACACAGAGGTGTTAGAAGTGACCAGTGACACCTGTACATGGGCCAAGAGGCTCTGGTTGAGCTTCTGCTCACTGAGCTTAGCAAAATAGCCTTCGATAAAACCCTCAGCTTCAAGGCGTTTAACCCTGTCCAAGCATGGGCTTGGACTCAGGTTTACCTGTTTAGCCAGGTTTACATTGGAGATGCGACCATTTTTTTGCAGCTCATCAAGGATGGCTAAATCGATCCTATCTAGGACACGAGACTTGGCTATTAGAGACATAACAGAATTTTATACGGGCAAGCTACAAATATACCCTGTAAATTATCGTAATTGCCAAAATTAAACCAGCATATTCTGCGGTATTTTCTTTAGAATGCCCGCGAATGTGTAGTCATTAAGAGCACAATCTTAACCACATACTGAATATCCACGTAGGTAAAAATCTACACTCTCGCAGTTAGAACCTACAATGTAGTAATTGTCGTAACCGAGGCCCCACCATCCCACCTTATGGTGTTGGGTACAGTTGCTATGTTTAGACTCCGTTATTTTGAGGGTTGCTTATGTTATTTGAAGGCAATTTGATTACAGAATGCCCCATCCGCCAGAAGATCCGTGACTTCTATCGCATTGACGAAAATGAAGTAATTGATCACATTCTTCCATTGGCTGAAGTAGGTGTTACGGCACGAAGCCGCGCTTGGGAGCGCGCCCGTCAAATGGTATTGAATATCCGTAAAGACCAAGATGGTCAAAGCGGTGTTGACGCGCTATTAAACGAATTCTCTCTGTCCAGTGAAGAAGGCGTGGTGTTAATGTGTTTGGCCGAAGCGCTACTGCGCGTGCCAGATAAAGCAACACAAGAACAACTTATTCGCGACAAACTAGCCAAGGGCGACTGGAGCTCACACTTAGGTGCAAGTGACTCACTGTTTGTAAATGCATCTTCTTGGGGCCTATTAGTAACCGGTAAAATGGTTAACTACAGTGACAAGAATAAAGAAGACCAGTTCGGCCTGCTAAAACGTACCGTAGGTCGCCTGGGTGAGCCGGTTATTCGTAAGTCTGTAAACTTCGCCATGAAGATCATGGGTAAGCAGTTCGTTATGGGTCAAACCATTGACGAAGCGATTGAGCGTGCTGCAGAAGCTGAAAGCAAGGGTTACGTTTACTCTTACGACATGCTAGGTGAAGGCGCACGCACCATGCGTGATGCTGAGCGTTACTACAACAGCTACGTTATGGCGATTCATGCCATAGGTAAAGCGGCCAATGGCCGTGGCCCGGTGAAAAGCCCTGGTATCTCGGTAAAACTTTCGGCTATCCACCCGCGCTATGAGTTCACTCACCGTGACCGCGTCATGGAAGAGATTGTACCTAAGCTAAAAGACCTGGCACTACTTGCCAAGCAATACGACATCGGCCTGACCGTTGATGCCGAAGAAGCAGACCGTCTTGATATCTCACTAGACATTATCGAAGCCGTATTCAGCGACGCCGAGCTTGGCGACTGGCAAGGTTTTGGTCTGGCGGTTCAGGCTTACCAAAAACGTGCAATTTTCGTTATTGAATGGCTAACCAACCTGGCTCGCCGCGTTGGCCGCAAGCTAATGGTGCGTTTGGTTAAAGGTGCCTACTGGGATACCGAAATCAAAACCACACAGCAAGATGGTTTAAGCCACTTCCCGGTATTTACTCGTAAAGCGACCACAGACGTATCTTACAAAGCCTGTGCCATTAAATTAATGGATGCACGCGATGCGATTTACCCACAGTTTGCAACGCACAATGCCTACACGGCTGCAACCATTCTGGAAGTGGCCAAGGGTGACAACCAGGGCTTTGAATTCCAGCGTCTGCACGGCATGGGTGAGTCACTGTTCGATCAGGTTGTAACTCAAGAAAAGATTCAGTGTCGTGTGTATGCGCCTGTTGGTCAACACGAAGACCTGCTTGCTTACTTGGTACGTCGCCTGCTTGAAAACGGTGCTAACTCATCGTTTGTTAACGCCATCGTTGATACCACTAAGCCTGTTGAAGAGTTACTGCCGGATCCGGTAGAAACCCTGCAAGGTCTGCGTAACAAGTACAACAAGCAAATTAAGCTACCGATTGAGCTTTATGGTGACGAGCGTCCAAACTCAAAGGGTATGGACTTAACCGACATCAATGTGATCACCCCACTAAAAGCCAATATGGATGCCTGGTTTGCCGAGCACCTTATCTCGGAAGAGCAAGTTGCTGAAGGTAACCTGGCGGTACGCAACCCTGCGAACCACAAAGAGATTATCGGTCAGCACCGCCTACACACAGGCGATGAGATGCAAACCCTGCTGGCAAACGCAGAAAATGCCTTTACCTCTTGGTCGGCAACGCCTGTTAAAGAGCGTGCGGATCTATTACGTCGCATCGCAGATATCCTAGAGCGTCATAATGACGAACTAGTGGCTCTTTGTATTAAAGAAGCCGGTAAGATCACTCAAGATGGTATCGATGAAGTACGTGAAGCGGTGGATTTCTGTCGTTACTATGCCGCACGTGCGGAAGAGTTATCACAGGACGAGCGTTTTGAAGCCCGCGGTGTAGTACTGTGCATCAGCCCGTGGAACTTCCCACTTGCCATCTTCCTAGGTCAGGTTGTAGCTGCCATTGTGACCGGTAACACGGTCATCGCCAAGCCAGCAGAGCAAACCAGTCTTATCGCATTACGCGCCATCGAGCTAATGCAATATGTAGGTCTGCCTGAGCACGTGGTGCAGCCGGTTATCGCTCGCGGTAGCGAAGTAGGTAAGCACATAGTGCCTGATGAGCGCATTCAAGCAGTGATGTTCACCGGTTCAACGGAAACAGGTACGCTTATTTCACAAACTCTGGCCGCTCGTAACGACATCCAGGTTCCGCTTATCGCTGAAACCGGTGGTCAGAACTGTATGATCGTGGACTCTACCGCTCTGCCTGAGCAGGTAGTAGACGATGTGGTTAAGTCTGGCTTCCAAAGTGCCGGTCAACGCTGTTCTGCACTGCGCGTATTGTTCCTACAAGACGACGTAGCCGACGGCATTATCGAGATGCTTAAAGGTGCTATGGCCGAGCTTCACATTGGCGATCCGGCTTACTTGTCTACGGATATAGGTCCGGTAATCGACGAAAAAGCACTGAAAGCGCTGACCGCTCACGTTGAATACCTAAAAGGCAATGGCACCTTACATTATCAATGTGATATCCCTGACAACAGCGAAAATGGTGCCTTCTTCTTTGCACCGCGCCTGTATGAAATCAAAGACTTGTCTGTGCTTAAGCGCGAAGTATTTGGTCCTATCGTGCATATCGTTCGCTTTAAAGCGGGTGAACTTGATAACGTGATTGATCAAATCAATAACACGGGTTACGGCCTGACTATGGGTGTTCACTCACGTATTGAAGAGCGTTGCGAGTACGTTGCCCGTCAATCTCGTGCCGGTAACGTCTACGTTAACCGTAATATGATCGGTGCTATCGTTGGTGTGCAGCCGTTCGGTGGTCGTGGTCTTTCTGGTACCGGTCCTAAAGCAGGTGGTCCTAACTACCTACTTCGCCTGGTTAAAGAGAAAGCCTCTCCAGAGAACGTGCAGATGACCAACTTACCAGCGGATGAAGCGGATCAACACCACTACTCGGGTGCTGCTGAAAAGGTAGAAGCACTGATGAGTGCCTCAATGCGCGATGAGAAGATCTGGCGTGCAACGGCGCTGAATGACCGTGTATCGGCACTTCGTCAGCTATTGGCGAAAGTGGCTACGGTTGAGATCATCGACGAACTAGCCGATGACCTGGCAAAAACTCTGAGCGATGCGCGTACTCAGCTTAACCGCATTGAAAAGCGTATGAAGCGTCCTAAGGTATTGCCTGGGCCAACGGGTGAATCAAACATCCTGTATCTTGAGCCGCGCGGCTGTGTGGTTTGTTACGCAGATAAGAGTACCTCGTTCAACTTCTGGGCGATTTCGATTATCACTGCGCTGGCAGCGGGTAACACGGTTATCACAGTTGCCTCTGAGCTATTCTATGAAGAAGCTCTGGCGTTCCGCGATAAGTTCATCGCGACCGGTGTAGCCGAGGGCGTATTACAGGTGGCTAAGCCGAACCAGCTACAAGCTATTTTGGCACACTCTCACCTTGCCGGTGCGGTTGTTGCTGCACGCTCGTCTCGCTTGGGCTACTTCGCACAGCAGTTAGCAAACCGTAAGGGTGCTATCCTGCCGGTGATCAGTGCCGAGTACTACGATACCCTGATCAACCGTCTATTGACGGAAAAGACCATCAGTATCGATACCACGGCATCCGGTGGTAACACCTCATTGATGACCCTGGTAGAAGACGAAGAATAAGTCGTAAGCTACTGAAAAAGGCGCCAATTGGCGCCTTTTTTATTACTCTCTCAACGTCTAAACGCCGATAAACCTATGCCTCTTATTAAGGCCAGTCTTGCATTGCCTCAAGGGAAAACTCATAGTTATCAATGCTTAAAATTGTCTGCTCCGGGGTGATCTCCACAACCCGTATGCGACCCACATTGTCACCCTCATACAGCTCATAACCATTGAGTTTAATCCAACGTCTATCCTGCGCGGTGGCATAAATATGGGCTTGATAGACCAAGGATGGAATGCGGCTCTGAATCGCCTCCGGCAATAATTCGATGGGCTCTACCATGGCGCTGCTGCGCGATGCGGTAGTGACGGAATCATCATTCTGCATGCCTGCGGTAGCGGCTACGGCATCGGCAAAGGCACGTTTTAAGTCGCTGGAAACTCCTTGTAACTCAGCATCGTTATAACTGGGTGTCGAAGAGTAACCCTGCTGAGGTTGCTGATAAGCATTGTTGCCCTGCTCCATTGGCTTACCCACCACCTTATATTGACTGCTATCAACCGGCTGCGCCCCAGGATTAAAGGTTTGCGGATATTGGCCAGCATTGGCCATCATAGGATTACCATAAGCGGGAACCCATTGCATATAGGTGCCAGGGCCATAGGCCTGGGGCATTTGTCCCATCACATAAACGGGCACCATTTGTTGATAAGGCTGGGCAAATTGCACCGGCACCTGAAGGGCATTCAAGTTAACCTGCCCCTGAGGTAGCCCCTGCGCTACGGATTGACCAACCTGCTGGCCTGTCACTTGATTCTGCGGATTATTAACTGGCTGTGCTTGATTTGTAGCCAGCTCGGCATTCACCTGAGCCGGTGAAGCAGTTTGGGTGGCGGTCACGTTTACCTTGGTAGACTGCTGCTCCTGTGCTTGCATCTGCGCTTGCATCTGGGCCTTGGCCTGTACTAACAATTCATTGCTATTATCCTGCCACCATTTACCGGCGAAATAGCCCACCACCAGAACCACGGCAATCACCACCAGGGCGACTAGGCCCCAGCTTAGGCGGCGATAAAAGTCTAACGCCTCTTGCTGCGATGTATCGGGCTCAGATTCTAGGGCACTCGATTGATTTTGTGATTGTTTTAATGCGTCTAATAACAGCGACATAGTAGAGCCCTAAATAAAGTAAGATAAGCCAATGCCCACGGCGAACAGCATCATAACCCCGCCCAGGGTAAAAACAAAACGTTTGCCTCGGCTCTCTGTGCCGTTATTTTTTTGACTCGGTAAGGTTTCCGGCAAGGCTTCTTTGGCCGCCTGAGTCACTAATTTTTTGCTGACCTGATTAACCTGGGCCGAATAGGCACCGAGTAAGGCGCGTTCGCATAAGAGGTTAATCAATCGCGGGATACCGCCAGTCAGTTGGTGAATTTGCTTTACCGCAGCACGATCAAAGAGGATCTGCCTGCCACCGGCAATTTTTAAGCGGTGCTTAACGTACGCATCGACCTGGGCCAGCGTCAGTGGCAACAGGTGATAGCGGGCGGTAATACGCTGTGCAAGCTGGCGCAGCTCATTGCGACGCAGTAAGGCCTGCAATTCCGGCTGGCCAACCAAAATAATCTGCAACAGCTTTTTATGGTTGGTTTCTAAGTTGGTAAGTAAACGCAGCTGTTCCAATACCTGAGGCGCCAAATGCTGTGCCTCATCGATGATCAGCATGGTATGACGACCATTAACATGGTTGCTTAGCAAACGCCCCTTAATGCGGTCGGTCAGCGTCTTCAAGGTGGCGTTTTGGTGATCATACTCGATCTCCAGCTCATCGCAGATACTCGCCAACAATTCCAACTCGGACAAGGTGGGATTAAGAATAAAGGCCACCTGGGTCGAATCTGGTACCTGCTCAAGCATGCACCGGGTTACCGTGGTTTTGCCGGTGCCCACCTCGCCGGTTAGCAACACAAAGCCGCCGGACTCACCCAACCCATGCGTCAGGTGTGCCAAGGCTTCATTATGGCGTTCACTGAGATAAAGGTACTCGGGGTTCGGGGCGATGGAAAAGGGTTTTTCGGTTAAGCCAAAGTAATCTAGATACACAAATAGGTCCTTAGTTTTTGCCACAGGCCTTACCCGGAAAACTTCCCTGGTAGGCACTAAGCGCTGCGGTTTAATTAAATTATCACTCGCACTTCTTATAATGGCAAAAAAACCGCCATGATAAAACTCTGTTACAATCATCTTTTTAGCCGCTCGGGAAAACGGATGCAAACATATTTAGTCGGTGGCGCGGTACGCGACCAGTTATTAGGGCGAGTCATCAAAGAGCGCGACTACGTGGTAGTGGGCGCGACTATAGAAGAAATGAAGCGACTTGGTTACACCCAGGTTGGCAAGGATTTCCCGGTATTTTTGCATCCACGCAGCAAGGAAGAATACGCCCTGGCGCGTACCGAGCGCAAACAAGGCCAGGGTTACACCGGCTTTATTTGCGACTTTAATCCGGATATTACCCTAGAGCAGGATTTAGAACGCCGCGACCTGACCGTCAACGCCATAGCCCAAGGTGAAGATGGCCAGCTTATCGACCCTTTTTATGGCCAGGACGACATTGAAAAACGTTTGTTGCGCCATGTTAGCGCCGCCTTTAGCGAAGACCCTTTGCGGGTATTACGCGTAGCCCGCTTCCGCGCCCGCTATCACTATCTCGGCTTTCATATAGCCGAAGAAACTCTGGCCCTGATGCGCGACATAGCCCATAGCGGTGAGCTTCAGGCACTGACCCCGGAACGTGTTTGGATGGAATGGCAAAAGGCTCTGGATGACGGTTATATTCATATCTTTATCGATGCTCTGGCTAAGTGCGATGCCCTGAGCGTACTCTGCCCCGAATTAGCAAACATATGGGCGAATGAAAAGCAGGGCCTGGAAGCGAAAATCGACTATGGCCGCAGCCATGATTACACCCCACCTTGTCAGTTTGCACAGGTGATGCAAGCGCTCGATACCAAGGCGCGCCAGACGTTTTATCAGCACTACCGGGTGCCAAAGCAATATATGGAGATCAGCGAAGCGCTGGCCAAGCATGGCGCCCTGCTCAGCCAAGAGAACTGGCAGGCCAAGGAACTGGTGACGCTTTTTAATGAGTTGGATATTTGGCGTCGCCCACAACGACTGGACGATTTGGTACAGGCGTATACGTGTGCCCAGCTCGGTGATTTTAGCCGCCACCCCCTATTGCTTAAGGCTGCCGAGGCGGCGCAGCAGGTGAACGCGCAAACCTATATTGGTCAGGGTATAGAAGGGGCTGCCATTAAAACGGCACTGGCCCAGGGGCGACTTGAAGCTATTGAAAACGTCTTGACCCCATGAAAGTAGGGGCCAAGTTTATTTCTCACTTTACGAGAAGATAAGAGAAAAGCGCGGGCTATTGATAAAGCAAAAACGCCAGTAAGCCGAAGCCCAGAAGTAAGCGGTAAATCACAAAGGGGAACATGCCCATGCGCTCGATAAACTTAAGGAATAAGAAGATACAGGCATAAGCGGCCATAAAGGATAAACCGGCGCCAAGGATCAGAGCTTGCCAGTCTACCGCTTGCTCACCCGTGGCCAGCTCTATAGTTTTAATAAGCCCCATGCCGCCAATCACGGGCACAGACAGCAAAAACGAAAAACGCGCCGCACTTTCCTTAGTCAAACCTAAAAACAAACCTGCCGTCATGGTGATACCCGAACGTGAAGTACCGGGAATAAGCGCAACGGCCTGGGCACAGCCGATCAGCAAGGCCGATTTCCAATTCAGTTGATAGATGTTCTTTGTTTGTTTGGCCTTAATATCCGCCAGCCATAGCACTAGGCCAAAAAAGATAGTGGTAATGGCGATCACTATGGCCGCGCGTAGATGCTGCTCAATCAGATCTTCAAAGAGCTTGCCGGCCAGGCCTGCAGGAATGGTTGCCAATAAGATATACCAGCCCAGTTTGCTGTCGTCGGTGGCGCCCTGAGAACCGAAGGATTTAAACCAGGCCACCAGGATATCGCCTATTTCCCTGCGAAAATAAATCATCACCGCCATTAAGGAGCCGACATGCACGGCCACATCAAAGGCCAGACCCTGATCCTGCCAGCCCAACAGCTGCGAAGGTAAAATCAGGTGGGCGGAGCTCGAAATGGGGAGAAATTCTGTCAGTCCTTGAATCACTGCCAATACAACAATAGCGAGAATACTCATTCGATAGTGACCTTCCATAGGTTTTGTTTTGATTTATCATAATCTTGCCAGAGTGTGGCAATGGTGGTTTGAGTAACCGGGTGCACCAGCTCTGGGGCCAGTTCAAACAAGGGCCAGAGCACAAAGGCATTTTTGGTGATCTCATCACGGGGCAACTGCGCCGGAGAGTCACAGATCACGTCATCATAAAACAACAGATCCAGATCCAGAGTACGGGGGCTAAACTTTTTATCGTCGGGGGTGCGGCCGTTATCACGCTCAATCTGCTTGAGCAGGCTACAGACCTGAGCCAGGCTCATATCCGTGTCGGCCCCAGCCACAGAATTATAAAAATTACTGCCGTTAAAACCCACGGCTTCGCTTTCATACACATTGGAGTGTTGCAGTACGCCGAAATGTTGGCGCAGCGCACTTAACCCATTCAGAAGGTTTTCGCGCTTATTGATATTGGAGCCTAGGCTAATATAAATGCGGGCCATAACTAGTTTTTACTACGTACGATTTTAACGCCAACGGTTTGCGCCGCTGGCACCGCAGCGGGCTTGCTGACGGTAATGGCCACCTTGGGCGTGTTGAATTCATTAAGAATAAGCGCCGCCAATTGCTCTACCAGAGTCTCCAGCAATTCCACCGGTTTTGCCAAGCAATGCTCGGTGACGCGCTGACTGACCAAGGCATAGTCTATAGTATAAGAGAGATCGTCACTCTGGGCGGCCTGGCGTAAATCGCAGTCCATTTCGATATCGAAATAAAGGCTTTGTTTACTTTCTTTCTCAAAGTCGTACACTCCAATAATGGTGTCCACTCTAAGCTGTGATATATAGACTTTGTCCATGTTTGAAGCTCCAATGTCAGCTGGTCGGATACCCAAAAAGGATTAGAATAAGTACCCTGACCTGGCGTAACCGCGATTTACCTCGCTGCGCCCGGCATGAAATAGCTCGGCGCACACTTATAATGAGCGGCGATAATAGCTTAAAACGTACAATTAAAAAATAAGGATGACAGTGTTAGCGGCGTTAATGTGCATTTTTGCCTACCTTCTCGGTTCGGTCTCTTCGGCAGTACTGATCTGCCACCTTTTTGCGCTGCCCGATCCTCGCCAAGCCGGCTCGAAAAACCCCGGCGCCACCAACGTCTTGCGCATTGGCGGTAAGCTTCCCGCGATCCTGGTACTGGTATTCGATATTCTCAAAGGCACCATCCCGGTGTGGAGCGCCTATTTTATGGGCATAGATCCTATTCACCTGGGACTGGTCGCCGTGGCCGCCTGCTTAGGGCATATCTATCCGCTGTTTTTCGGTTTTAAGGGCGGCAAGGCCGTGGCCACAGCCTTTGGCGCCTTATTACCCATAGGTTTATCCCTTGGCGGCTTGCTGATCCTCACCTGGGCCTGCGTTGTCGCCCTGACCCGCTATTCATCCCTGGCCGCCTTGGTAACCGTTTCCCTGGCTCCCTTATATACTTGGTGGATTAAACCCTTGTACACTGAGCCAGTGCTGTTTTTAACCGTGCTGATCATCTTTCGCCATCGCACCAACATGGTACGCTTGCTCAAGGGCAAAGAGCCTAAGGTAGGGAAAAAGAAAGAAAAAGAAGAGGTAGCGCCAGAGAAATAATCGCCGGCGCTTTAGGACCTACTAGCGAATGCTAGGCAGGGTATCTATAGGCCAGCGAGGCTGAACTCGGGTATCCAAGGTAGCCGTTTGCCCCGCTTTAAGACGCTGCATCCCCGCATAGGCGATCATCGCGCCGTTATCCGTACAAAATGCCGGACGCGGATAAAATACTTCACCCTGCATGCCCTGCATCACCTGCTCTAATTGCTCACGCAAATAGGTATTGGCACTTACACCACCGGCAATAACCAAACGCTTGATACCGGTTTCCTTAAGGGCGCGCTTACACTTGATAGCCAGGGTGTCGATCACCGCGGTTTGGAAAGCATGAGCAATGTCCGCCTTGGTTTGCAGATCGTCGCCTTCACTGCGAATGGTATTGGCGGCAAAGGTTTTCAAACCACTGAAGCTAAAGTCCAGACCCGGCCTGTCGGTCATGGGACGGGGGAATTTAAAACGATCCGGGGTGCCCTGCTCGGCCAGTTTCGCCAACAAAGGGCCGCCTGGGTAATCCAGGCCCAGTAATTTAGCGGTTTTATCGAAGGCCTCACCGGCGGCATCATCCACCGACTCACCTAATACTTCGTACTCGCCAATGGCGCTTACCTTGACCAGCAAGGTATGGCCGCCAGAAACCAGCAAGGCCACGAATGGAAATTCGGGTACCTTTTCTTCCAGCATAGGCGCAAGCAAGTGACCTTCCATATGGTGTACGGCCACGGTGGGCAGCTTCCAGCCATAAGCCAGGGATCGGGCGATCGACGATCCTACCAAGAGCGCACCTACCAGGCCCGGGCCAGCTGTATAGGCCACGCCATCGAGATCCTCAGGACCACAGTTCGCCTCGGCAAAGGCCGCTTCAATCAGGGGCAGAGTCTTACGCACATGATCTCGCGACGCCAGCTCAGGCACCACACCACCGTAGTCGGCGTGCATTTTTACTTGGCTATAGAGTTGGTGGGCCAACAAACCTTGTTCGTCATCATAGATGGCGATCCCGGTCTCGTCACAGGATGATTCAATCCCCAAAATGCGCAATGTCTGTCTCCTCGCAGGGCGATGTGGCTGATAAGGCCGCATATTCTACTCCCTTGCTGCAATTTTACCAGTATTGTGATATTTATTCTTTACACACCGGGGTAACTCGGATTACAATGCCGCACCATTTTTGAACCACATGATCATTATTTGATCGAATGAGTGCAGCTCATTAAGTTAGGTAGGTGAGATTTTAATGCCAGTAATTAAAGTAAGAGAAAACGAGCCGTTTGACGTAGCCCTACGCCGCTTCAAGCGTTCATGTGAAAAAGCAGGTATCCTTTCAGAAGTTCGTCGTCGCGAGCACTATGAAAAGCCAACCGCTGCGCGTAAGCGTAAAAAAGCGGCTGCTGTTAAGCGTCACATGAAAAAGCTTTCTCGCGAAAACGCACGTCGCGTTAAATTATACTAATCACTGTCCGGTCTTGTTGTCATGAGTCTATTAGATTCGTTAAAAGATGCACAAAAAGACGCGATGCGTGCCAAGGATAAATTACGCCTTGGTGCTATTCGTTCAGTACTCGCTGCGGTTAAACAGCGTGAGATCGACGAGCAAATCACGTTAAACGAAGCCGATATTACGTCGGTTGTGGTTAAACTAGTGAAGCAACGCCGCGATTCTTATACTCAGTATAAGGATGCCGGTCGCGACGATCTTGCCGATGTAGAAGCAGCGGAAATGAGTGTTTTGGAAGAGTTTCTACCAAAGCAGCTGAGCGAAGATGAAATCAGTCAACTGATTGATAAAGCCATCGCCGATACTGGTGCACAAGGCATGCAGGACATGGGTAAAGTGATGGGCGTAATTAAGAGTCAAGCTGAAGGCCGTGCCGATATGGGCAAACTCTCAGGCCTTATTAAACAGCGTCTTAACGCCTAATTCGCGAAAGCAAATTCAAGCAAACCGAGCCTAGTGCTCGGTTTCTTCGTTTTTAGAGTCTGTAAAAATCAAGGCGTAAATTTATAACCCCTTTTCCTATCGCCCTTGATATACTAGTGTGATTCTCTTTTCTTCTTAGGTGTTGCGAATGGCAGGTAAGATCCCCCGACAATTTATCGACGATCTTTTAGCGCGTACCGACATAGTCGAGTTGATCGACTCGCGCGTAAACCTGAAAAAAGCAGGCAAGGATTACCAGGCTTGCTGCCCATTTCACAATGAAAAGAGCCCATCCTTCACCGTTTCTCAGGATAAACAGTTTTATCACTGCTTTGGCTGCGGTGCCAACGGCAACGCCATCAGCTTTGTAATGGAGTACGACAAACTCGACTTTGTTGACGCCATCGAAGAGCTGGCCAGCCTGTTGCACCTGGAAGTTCCCAGAGAGCAAGGCAACCCCAACCAAAGCGATCGTCCGCCGGTCTCCCAGGAGCAAAAGCGATCCGACTACGATTTAATGGAGCAAACCGCGCGCTATTATCAGCAGCAACTGCGCCATCATGCCAATGCCCAACTGGTGATTGACTACCTTAAAGGCCGAGGCTTAAGCGGACAAACGGTAAAAGACTTCGGTATCGGCTATGCACCCAGCGAATGGGAAGCCCTGTGCCAAACCTTGGGGAAAAATCCGAAACAAAAGCAACAGCTGATCGAGCTCAAGCTGGCAACGCAAAAAGACAATGGCCGCACCTTTGATTTCTTTCGCGATCGTCTTATGTTTCCTATTCGCGATCGTCGTGGTCGTGTTATCGCCTTTGGCGGACGCATTATGGGCCAGGACGATAATGGTCCTAAATACCTGAACTCGCCGGAAACCAGAATCTTCCATAAGGGTTTTGAGTTATATGGCTTTTATGAAGCCAAACAGGCCCATAAAAAGCTTGAGCAACTACTGATTGTTGAAGGCTATATGGATGTGGTGGCGCTGGCGGAGCACGATATTAAATACGCGGTAGCGGCCCTGGGTACGGCGACCACCAACGAACATATGCAGATGCTGCTACGGGCAACCGACAAGGTCGTGTGTTGCTACGATGGCGACCGCGCCGGTCGTGATGCCGCCTGGCGAGCCTTAGAAAATGCTCTGCCCCATTTAAAAGACGGTAAGGCACTGAAGTTTGTATTTCTGCCCGATGGCGAAGACCCGGATTCCTTGGTGCAGCAAGAGGGCAAGGCTGCGTTTGAACAACGCCTGGTCGATGCCAGAGATTTTAGCGACGTTTTCTTTAGCCGTTTGAGTGACGACATAGATCTTACTCAGGATGCCGGCAAAGCCAAACTGCTGAGCCTGGCTCTGCCTCTGATTGAGAAGATCCCCAGTGAATTCTATCAGGAAAACCTGCTGGAGCGTCTGGCCCGCTTTATCGGTCGCACCCGAGAGCAACTTAATGCCAAGCTTAAAACTCCGCGCCAACAGCACAGGGTGGAAAGTCAGTTTAAGATGACGCCGATGCGCACCGCCATCGCCCTTATGCTGCAGCACCCGCAACTGGCGGCCAGCGTTGACTATATGCCAGAGCTGGCCAGCCTCGGCCTGCCCGGTCTGGAATTATTTTTGACCATACAAAAGCATTGTCTCGATAACCCAGGAGCGCGCACCGCGCACCTGCTGGAACACTACCGCGATCGCCCGGAATACGGCGCTTTGACCAAGCTAGCCGCTTGGCCTCACCAAATAAACGATGAGGTGTTGGAACCTCATTTCCAACAAACGGTCAAATTCATTGAAGATCAGTGTTTAAATCACCGTTTAGAGTCCTTATTAATAAAGGACAAGACTCAAGGTCTAAGCGTGACAGAGCGGCGTGAATACGCCCTGCTGACTCAAGCACTTAAAGGCAGTGAAGTGCTCGAAAGCTAGCCAGAAATTTCACGGTCTGTTATACTACGCTATTCACCGCGTCAAACCGGCTTGGGGCACCCAGCTTAGGTACTTAAGCTGACGCCTGTTGTATTAATTTATCAGGGTGGAAGAGCAAATCTCTATGGATCCAACTCCTCAGTCACAACTAAAACTTCTGATTCAGAAAGGTAAAGAGCAAGGTTATCTGACATTCGCTGAAGTGAATGATCACCTTCCACAAGACATCATAGATTCGGATCAGGTCGAAGATATCATTAGCATGATCAATGACATGGGTATCAAGGTTTGCGAAAGCGCACCAGATGCTGATGAATTGATGATGGCCGAGACCACCACCGATGAGGATGCGGCAGAAGCTGCCGCTGCGGCACTTGCCACCGTAGAAAAAGAAATCGGCCGTACCACGGATCCGGTGCGCATGTATATGCGCGAAATGGGCACAGTCGAGCTTTTAACGCGCGAAGGTGAGATCGATATCGCCAAGCGTATCGAAGAAGGTATCAACCAGGTACAGATTTCTGTAGCCGAATATCCGGAAGCCATTTCTCACCTGCTTGAGCAATGGGATATGTTCGAAGCGGAAGAGATCCGCCTGAGCGACATTATTACTGGCTTTTTCGATCCTAATGAAGAAGATACACAGATCTCAGCCACCCATATCGGTTCAGAACTAAGTGACGATGACTTAGATGACGAAGACGACGATGGCGATGACAGCGACGACGATAGCTCGGAAGAAGAAACGGATAACGGTCCAGATCCGGAAGAAGCACGTATCCACTTCGAAAATCTACGTACCCTGTACAACGGTGCTCGTGTAATTTTCGAAGAAAAAGGTCGCTCACACCCGGATGCGAAAGCAGCTATTGTTGAGATCGGTGAGCTATTCCGCACCTTTAAACTAGTGCCTAAGCAATTCGACCGCATGGTTAATAACATGCGCGATATGATGGATAAAGTGCGTGTACAAGAGCGCATCATCATGAAGCAGGCGGTACAGGTTGCGAAGATGCCGAAGAAAACCTTCGTTAAGCACTTTGCTAACAATGAAACCGACAGCGCCTGGCTAGACCTTGAAATCGCAGCCGGTGAAAACTACTCAACTATGCTGGCAGAATTGAAGCCAGAAATTGAGCGCTGCATCAATAAGCTTAAGCATATTGAGCAAAGCACAGGTTTATCAATCGAGCGTATTAAAGACATCAACCGTCGCATGAGTATCGGTGAAGCGAAAGCCCGCCGTGCCAAGAAAGAGATGGTTGAAGCCAACTTACGTCTTGTAATTTCAATCGCCAAAAAATACACCAACCGTGGTCTGCAGTTCTTGGATCTAATCCAGGAAGGTAACATAGGCCTGATGAAGGCGGTTGATAAGTTTGAATACCGTCGTGGTTACAAGTTCTCGACTTACGCGACTTGGTGGATCCGTCAGGCTATCACGCGTTCAATCGCTGACCAAGCCCGTACCATACGTATTCCGGTACACATGATTGAGACCATCAACAAGCTAAACCGTATTTCTCGCCAAATGTTGCAGGAAATGGGTCGTGAACCGAATCCGGAAGAACTTGCCGAGCGCATGATGATGCCGGAAGATAAGATCCGCAAGGTACTGAAAATTGCCAAAGAGCCGATCTCGATGGAAACCCCAATCGGTGACGATGAAGATTCGCATCTTGGTGACTTCATTGAGGATACCACCATTGAATCGCCAATCGACTCGGCGACCATGGAAAGCCTCAAGGGTGCAACCCACGAAGTGCTTGCTGGCCTAACTGCTCGTGAAGCGAAAGTACTACGTATGCGTTTTGGTATCGATATGAACACCGACCACACCTTGGAAGAGGTAGGTAAACAGTTCGACGTAACCCGTGAGCGTATCCGTCAGATCGAAGCCAAGGCTCTGCGCAAATTGCGTCACCCTTCACGCTCTGATCTACTGAAAAGCTTCCTAGACGCGAACAAATAACAGGCGTCTTATTAAAGCATTACAAAGGCCGCTTTTTAGCGGCCTTTGCGTATCATTTACAATATTCATCCAACATGGGGACTAACATGGCTTGGATTCAAATTCGCATTCGTGCCACCGAATCAACGGCGGACGCAATCAGTGACCATCTTATGGATGTCGGCTGTCCATCGGTCACCTTTATGGACACCAAAGACACACCCATCTTCGAACCGCAACCAGGCGAAGTAAGATACTGGGCAGAAACCACAGTGATCGGCCTGTTTGAAGCCACACATGATATGCAGGCGGTGGTCGACTACCTTAAGGTTCAGCCCGAGCTACAAGAGCAGTTCCACTACAAAATAGAACAGCTGGAAGATAAAGATTGGGAACGGGAATGGATGAAAAATTTCCAGCCGATTCAGTTTGGCGAACGCCTATGGATTTGCCCAAGCTGGTTAGATGTTCCGGATCCCTCTGCGGTCAACGTCATGCTCGACCCGGGTCTGGCCTTCGGTACCGGCACGCATGCCACTACGGCCTTGTGTTTACGTTGGCTTGAGAGCCTGGATTTAAGCGGTAAAACCGTGGTCGACTTCGGCTGTGGTTCAGGCATTTTAGGTATCGCCGCCATTAAACTTGGCGCCGCACGCGTTATAGGTATAGATATCGATCAGCAAGCACTCGATGCCAGTATCGATAATGCCGAGCGCAATGGCGTTGCCGACCAGCTTGAAGTTTACCTTCCGGAGAATCAGCCGAGCTTTGAAGCCGATGTGGTCGTTGCCAATATTCTTGCCCAGCCGCTACGCGAGTTAAACGAGGTGATTCTTGGCCTGTTGAAATCAGGAGGCGAGCTTGCTCTTTCCGGAGTACTTGAAGAACAAGCCGAATCCGTGGCCGCTTGCTACGAGCATCAAGCGACTCTAGATCCCATAGCCCAGGAAGGTGAATGGGTGCGGATCAGCGGGATTAAAAAGTAACCGCTTTTGATCCTACCCTGCACAGTGAACAAAAGTCCCTGTGCAGGCCATTTCTCACTCTTTTTACACTGTTTACGCTCCATCAACACCCCGCCATATAAGCCCTGTCAAGCCGGTGTTCATAAAACAGGCAAAAACCTTATTGCCCTCACTCGTTATAAAATGTCAATACAAAAAGTTTAAAAAAAAAGCACTTTTGTTCAATTTCTAGCCTTTGATTTTGCCTCAAAAAACCGTAAACTTAGCGCCCCTTGAAACGAGGTAAATTGTAACGCTGTGCAAATTGGTCCTTACCAGTTAGAAAACAATTTGATGGTTGCACCGATGGCGGGGATCACAGATCGCCCCTTTCGGCAGTTGTGTCGTCGCTTAGGCGCCGGACTGGCCGTCTCTGAAATGTTGTCTTGCAATCCCAAGGTATGGCAAACCGCCAAATCCATGGGACGTATGGATCATAGCGGCGAATCGGGTATTCGCTCCGTGCAAATTGCGGGGGCTGACCCTGAGCTAATGGCGCAAGCGGCGCAGTTTAACGTTTCCAACGGCGCGCAGATCATAGATATAAATATGGGCTGCCCTGCCAAAAAAGTGAATAAAAAGCTCGCAGGCTCTGCCTTGTTGCAGTATCCGGACTTAGTCGAAGCCATAGTGAAAGCTGTGGTGGAAGCGGTAGATGTGCCCGTCACATTAAAAATCCGTACCGGCTGGGATGTGGACAACCGCAACGGCGTCGAGATTGCAGCGATTGCTGAACACAATGGTATTCAGTCATTAGCCGTACATGGGCGTACTCGCGCCTGTATGTACAAAGGCTATGCCGAATACGACACGATCAAAGCGATCAAGAGTTCAGTGTCGATTCCTGTGGTTGCCAACGGTGATATCAGCTCACCGCAAAAGGCGAAACAGGTATTAGAGTATACGGGCGCAGATGCCATCATGATTGGACGAGCCGCTCAAGGTCGCCCCTGGATTTTCCGGGAAATTGACCATTATTTAAAAACTGGAGAAATACTCCCGCCCCCGGCCATTACCGAGGTGCGCAGTATTCTGATGGAGCATTTAATCAATCTCCATCAATTCTACGGTGAGGCCATGGGGCCGCGGATTGCTCGAAAGCATGTTGGATGGTATTTGCAAGCCCACGACGAAGACCGTCAGTTTAGGCGAGTATTTAATGCGCTAGAAACACCTGAGACTCAGGTGGATGCACTGAATGAATACTTTGAAACTTATTGCTAATCCAGAAAGAAAGAGACAATACAACGATGTTTGAACAAAATGTGACTTCTCCTTTTATTACTAACGCTCACGTTCAGTCACAAGAGAAACCACAGCCTCTTCGCGACGCTGTTAAAAAAGCTGTTCACCACTACCTTAAGCAGCTTAACGGCCAGGACGTACAAGACGTTTATGAACTTGTTCTTTCTGAGCTGGAAGCGCCGCTTCTAGAAGAAGTAATGACCTATACACGCGGTAACCAAACCCGTGCAGCCATCTTACTGGGTATCAACCGTGGTACTTTACGTAAGAAGCTGAAAAAGTACGGCATGAACTAATTTATTCGCAGCCTTGAGCTGCACCGAAAAGCACCCTAGGGTGCTTTTTTATTTTCGCCCATACGCGAAAATGACCGATGCGTCGGTCACTGTGTTATACAAAAACATCATCATTGTTTAAAATAGGGTTTCTAAGCAAACCCCTTGTCTAACCCCTAGGTCGAATTCACCAATAACTGGTGCCACCTAAGACAAGATTATCTACTCAACTGAGGTAACAAAAACTACCATGGATACACATCGTCCAATTCGTCGCGCGCTCCTGAGCGTATCTGATAAAACGGGTATCGTTGACTTCGCTCGTGAGCTAGCCGCTCAAGGCGTCGAAATTCTTTCTACCGGTGGCACCTGCAAGCTACTTGCAGACAACGGCATCAAGGTAACTGAAGTATCTGATCACACCGGTCACCCTGAGATCATGGATGGCCGCGTTAAAACATTGCATCCAAAAATTCACGGCGGCATCCTAGCCCGTCGCGGCCAAGACGAAGGCGTTATGGCTGAAAACAACATAGATGCAATCGACATGGTAGTTGTAAACCTATACCCATTCGCACAAACGGTCGCAAAAGAAGACTGCTCGCTTGAAGACGCGATTGAGAACATAGATATCGGTGGCCCAACCATGGTTCGTGCCGCGGCTAAAAACCACAAAGACGTGACCATTATCGTTAATGCCGCCGACTACGGCCGCGTTATCGACGAAATGAAGGCCAATGAAGGTTCTACCTCACACGCCACCCGTTTTGACCTGGCCATTGCCGCATTCGAGCATACGGCTCAGTACGACGGCATGATCGCCAACTACTTCGGTAAAATGGTGCCTGACTACACCGAAGAAGCGGCAACCGATACTAAGTTCCCACGCACCATCAACATGCAGTTCACCAAGAAGCAAGACATGCGCTACGGTGAGAACTCGCACCAGGATGCAGCCTTCTATGTTGAAAACGACATTGAAGAAGCCTCGGTTGCCACGGCTAAGCAAATTCAAGGTAAGGCGCTGTCTTACAACAATATCGCCGACACCGATGCAGCCCTTGAGTGCGTAAAAGAATTCGATGCGCCGGCCTGTGTTATTGTTAAGCACGCAAACCCTTGTGGTGTGTCTGTAGGTGAAAACATCCTTGAAGCCTATGACCGTGCCTTTAAAACCGACCCAACATCGGCATTTGGTGGCATTATCGCCTTCAACCGTGAATTGGATGCGGATACCGCAGAAGCCATCATCGCCCGTCAGTTCGTAGAAGTGATCATCGCCCCTAGCATCAGCGAAGAAGCGGCACAAATCGTCTCTGCTAAACAAAACGTGCGCCTACTTGAGTGTGGTCAATGGCAAGCGCAAACCACAGGTGTTGATATCAAGCGCGTAAACGGCGGTATCCTGGTACAAGACCGTGACCAAGGCATGGTTTCCATGGGCGACCTTAAAGTGGTTTCTAAGCGTCAACCGACCGAGCAAGAACTGAAAGATCTTATGTTCTGCTGGAAAGTAGCCAAGTTTGTTAAATCAAACGCCATCGTATACGCCAAAGACGGCATGACTATCGGTGTGGGCGCCGGCCAGATGAGCCGCGTATACTCGGCGAAAATCGCCGGTATTAAAGCCGCCGATGAAAACCTTGAGGTTAAAGGTTCGGTTATGGCTTCTGATGCCTTCTTCCCATTCCGTGACGGTATCGATGCTGCGGCCGAAGCAGGCATTACTGCGGTAATTCAGCCGGGTGGTTCAATGCGTGATGAAGAAGTGATTGCTGCCGCTGACGAAGCTGGCATGGCAATGGTCTTCACCGGTATGCGCCATTTCCGCCACTAAGAAACTCACCGCCAGGGCCATTTAGGCTCTGGCGTGTTTTCGTAGACTATTCAAATCAATCTGCTATTTTGTGTTAACACATAATAAATGTCACAAGGATTCGATTATGAAATTTGGCTTTAAAACCGCGCTAACCGCGGCCATCGCGCTTTCACTAAGCGCCTGCGTAAGCACCAGCACCAGTGAACAACTGACTGAAGCCAGCCAAGGCGAGCTAAGAAGTGCACAAGCACAAGCCAGAGATCAATATCGTCACCCGGTAGAAACTCTGACCTTTTTCGGCATCGAGCCGAATATGACAGTGGTTGAAGTCTCTCCAGGCGGTGGTTGGTACACGGATATTCTCGCTCCTTTACTTAAAGACGAAGGCACCTTGTATGCCGCCCACTTCCCGGCCGACTCGGACGTGAAGTATTACCAGCGCTCATTGGCTGGCTTTAAGGAAAAGATGGCCAATACTCGTGCCTATTCCGACATCCGACTCACCGAGTTCTACCCCGGCACCCACCATAATATCGCCCCGGAAGGCAGTGCCGATATGGTGCTGACATTCCGTAATCTGCATAACTGGTATATGAATGCCGACGAGCAAGGTGTTAAAGATGCCATGCGCGCCTTTTATACCGCCCTTAAACCCGGTGGCGTACTAGGTATAGTGGATCACCGTTTGCCGGAAACCCGTGATAGCGGTAAGGCCAAACGTTCGGGTTATGTTAAAGAGAGCTGGGTGATTGCGCTGGCACAAGAAGCTGGATTTGAACTGGTTGCGAAAAGTGAAATCAATGCCAATCCGAAAGACTTCGCCAACCATCCAAAAGGCGTGTGGACATTGCCACCAAGCCTGAGCTTGGGTGAAGAAGATCGCGCTAAATACGAAGCGATCGGCGAAAGTGACCGGATGACGCTGAAATTCATCAAACCCCTATAGGATTTATAAGCCATGAATGTACTAGTCATTGGCAGTGGCGGCCGCGAACACGCACTTGCGTTTAAGGCCGCTCAATCAAACAAAGTAGAAAAAGTATTTGTTGCTCCGGGTAACGCCGGCACCGCACTTGAGCCAAAGTTAGAAAATGTGGCCATTGGTGTTGAAGATATTGATGCACTTATCACGTTCGCGAAAGAAAATAACGTTGAACTGACTATTGTTGGCCCTGAAGCACCGCTGGTTATTGGTGTTGTTGATGCTTTCCGCGAGCAAGGCCTGGCAATTTTCGGCCCAACGCAAGGTGCGGCGCAACTTGAAGGCTCTAAGTCCTTCACTAAGGACTTCTTGGCACGCCACGATATCCCCACTGCGTTTTACAAAACCTTTGAGCAAATTGAGCCAGCGCTTGAGTACATCAAAGAGCAAGGCGCTCCTATCGTAGTTAAGGCCGATGGCCTGGCGGCAGGTAAAGGCGTGATCGTGGCCATGACCGAAGCGGAAGCGGAAGAAGCGGTACGCGATATGCTAGCCGGTAATGCCTTTGGTGAAGCCGGTAGCCGCGTGGTTATCGAAGAGTTCCTTGAGGGTGAAGAAGCCTCTTTCATCGTTATGGTCGACGGTAAGAATGTATTGCCATTTGCTACCAGTCAGGATCATAAGCGCGCCTACAACGGCGATCAGGGCCCTAATACCGGTGGTATGGGTGCCTACTCTCCGGCGCCTGTGGTAACTGCGGAAATTCATGAGCGCATCATGAATGAAGTGATCAACCCGACCGTTGCTGGCATGGCCGCGGAAGGTCACCCTTACACGGGTTTCCTATACGCCGGTCTTATGATTGCTGCAGACGGCACGCCTAAGGTAATTGAGTACAACTGCCGCTTTGGCGACCCTGAAACTCAGCCTATAATGCTGCGTCTACAGTCGGACTTGGTTGAGCTGATTGAAGCCGCTAACCGTGAAGAGCTGGATAAGACAGACATTCAGTTCGACCCGCGTGCAGCGGTAGGTGTCGTTCTTGCAGCCAAAGGCTACCCAGGCTCCTACCCTAAAGGCGACGCCATCTCGGGCCTACTTGTTGAGTACCCGGAAGGTGAGAAAGTCTTCCACGCCGGTACCAAGCAAGACGGTGACAAGGTAGTGACCGCAGGTGGTCGCGTACTCTGTGCCACCGCTCTAGGTGAAACCGTGACCGCGGCACAACAACGTGCCTACGAGCTGGTAAAAGCCATAGATTGGGACGGCGTTGAGTACCGTACCGATATCGCTTATCGCGCCATTGCTCGCGAAAGCTAGTCAGGCCACAAGGCCCATTGAGAAAGCGAAGCTCCGGCTTCGCTTTTTTATTGCCTGAAGTTTATCCGCCCAATCGCTGCAAACCCAGCTAGCCGAAGACAGTGCCGCGGTGGTCTGATACCATAAGCCCATACTTTTGCCATTGGGACGCAATATGCAAGGCACACTAAAGAAAATGAAAACCCAGCTCGGTGATGAGCACAACCCGGCGGTGCAATACCAGCTTCCCGTTGGCGACGAACTATTACCGCTAAATGAGCTGATAGGCAAAACCCTGACCCTGACCTACAGCGGTAACATCTTTTGTTCCAGCTGCGGCAAGAAAACCAAAAAGAGCTACTCTCAGGGCCATTGCTTTGTCTGTATGCGTAAGCTTGCCAGCTGTGATATGTGCATTATGAAGCCGGAAACCTGCCACTATGATCAGGGCACCTGTCGCGAGCCGCTGTGGGGCGAAGAAAACTGCATGATCCCCCACTATGTGTATCTGGCAAACACCTCTGGACTAAAGGTGGGCATTACCCGTCATACCCAGATCCCAACCCGTTGGATAGATCAGGGCGCCACGGCGGCCTTGCCTATTATCAGGGTGCAGACTCGTCTGCAATCCGGCCTGGTGGAAGTCGCCCTGGCGGAGTTTATTGCCGATAAAACCAATTGGCGCAATATGCTCAAGGGCACTCAGGTTGAAGTGGACTTGCTTGCCGCCCGCGATGAACTCTTGCCGCAGATCCAGGCTAAACTGGATGAACTGGCCGAACTGTTTGGCGCCACCGCGGTGGAAGTGCTGGACGAAAAAGTGGTCGAGATCAACTACCCAGTGGACACCTACCCAAGCAAAATCAGCTCCTTTAATTTTGATAAAGAGCCCAAGGTCAGCGGTGTGCTGCTCGGCATCAAGGGGCAATACCTGATCTTTGATACCGGCGTAATCAACATTCGTAAGTTTGGAGCTTATGAGGTTGAGGTAGACTATAGCGCCTAGCAAATTCGGCGCTGCTGCTTGTAACCTAAAGATACTAATGAGTACCGGCCTTATCCTGCTGACCTAGGACAAAATATGCCCAACTTAGATTTTCCGGTACTGGCCGTTGAGTCAGACTTTATCACCCTGTGCAGCGATGCCAGTGAGCTTAAGGCCGCGGATAACGGCCACCTGCTCTTTGTCCTCGATAGCCGTCATCACTACTTTGATGCCGAGGGCCAGCCCATTGATCGTCAATGGTCGCTACTGTGTACCGCCCTGCAAGATTATTTAAGCGCCGAGGGACACTGCTGTGTGGCTAAGTTACAGCTTCAGGATGAGAGTCAGATCTGGCCTTTGCTCAACGACTAAATGGGTAACGGGCTGCTATTGCCCTTCATAGGCCGCCAGTTGCCCACGCAGATAATGCTCAACACCGCGGGCCAGGGCCGATAAATGGTAGCCCCCTTCTAAAAATGACACTATGCCCAGCACCCCATGGGCCTTGGCAAATTCGCCGAGGCGCTGACTAAACCAGGCATAATCCTGCTCGACAAATTTGAGTGCCGACATATCGTCTTCCAGATGCCCGTCAAAGCCAGCAGATACAAATATCAATTGTGGAGCAAAATGGGTCAAGGCCGGTAACCATTGGCTTTCAACCAGACGGCGTAAGTCATTACCATCGCTGGCCGGTGGTAGGGGTGATTGGATCAGGTTGGCTCTGTCGACCGGCTCGGGGTTGGGATAAAGAGGATTTTGAAACAAGGAGCACAGCAAGACATTGCGCTCATCGGCAAAAATGCTTTGGGTGCCATCGCCGTGGTGCACGTCTATATCCAAAATGGCTATACGCTGTATCCCTTGCTGCTGCGCATAACGCACGGCGATAGCGAGATTGTTATAAACGCAGAAACCGGCGCTGTGCTCTCGGCTGGCATGGTGACCGGGCGGGCGCACCGCACAAAAGCCAGCATCTATGTTTCCCGCTAACACCTCATCCACGGCCGTTAAACCGGCACCAACAGCACGCTCTATAGCCTGCAGTGACTCGGGGCACAAGCGCGTATCACCATCGAGATCCGCATAGCCAAGATCCGGAATACGTTGCTCCACTAAGGACACCAACTGCTCGGAATGGACACTAAGAAAGTCCTGACGATCGGCCTTGCGCGCCTGTAATTGTGCTAGCTCTAAATCTAAGCCACTGGCAAGCAGGCGGTCTTGAATTACATCCAGGCGAGCGGGCGAGTCTGGATGATCGCTGCCCATTTGGTGGCGGCGACAGGCGGGGTGAGTGATAACGGCGATACGGGACATAAGCTGGCTGCATTAAACACTTTAATCAAGAGCTTAACAAAGTCGCAGTGCCTTGACCCTGCGACTTTGGTGTTAGCTTGTATGCTTTCAGGACTGGCCTACTTCTTCGGACGTAAATCCAGGTTGCGGAAATCGAAGCTGAAATCTGTGACCTCGGTGGAAACGGCATGCATCCTGGCGCTGCTTACCTTATTCTGCTCATTCAGGGTAAAGTGGATAAAGGCATCCGCTTCGAGCATGGGCTCATCCCACTTAACAATAAAGCTGTTGCCACTGTGATGCTGCAGTTCGCCCTTTAAGCGCTTGGTGTGGGTAAAATCAATACGCAGCTTGCCATCAAGTTGCTCGATAACCACGTCGCCATACCAGGCATCATGAAGCGTGCCGGTATAGTAGATAGGCGGTAAGGCGCTTTGATAATCTTCGACTAAACCCGGCTTGGCATTGGCGTAGGCCTGCTCCTTGTTTTTAAAATGACGCTCGGCAAAACGCTCAACATAATCTTGATCCTCAAGCTCCAGCGCCTGCTCAAAGATTTCTTCGGTCACCGCCGAAAGCGCCGCAAAGGCCTGCTGATTCGACAGCACCACTACACCGAGCTTTTTCTCCGGCAGCAGAGAAACCTGCGACACCATGCCAAGAATACCGCCGCCGTGGCCGACGCGTTTATAGCCATGGTAATCAACAATAGACCAGCCTAAGCCGTAGCCACTGAACTGTTGTCTGGTCGCCGTAAAGGCCGCTTTAGAAACGGCGCGATTAATATGCGGCTGCCACATTTGCTCTTGCTGCTTGGCGCTAAACAGGGTCTCGCCATTGGCCATAACCCCGGCGTTAAGCTGGGTATTCAACCACAGACTCATTTCCTTCACGTTCGAGGCAATGGCACCGGCACCACGGAAGTCTTCAAGATAATTGACGAAGAAGGGGTTCAGCTTGCCGTTAAAGGGAATATGGCCGGTGGCATAGTTATTATTGTCTTCAGCGATACGGGAAAAACCGGCGCGTGACTGCTCCATGCCCAAAGGCATTAGCATCTTTTGCTCGATAAAGTCCTGCCAACTCATGCCGCTGACACGGGCGACCACCTCACCGGCGGTGACAAACATCAGGTTATTGTAGGCATAGGTACTGCGGAAACTGGACTGAGGCTTAAGATACTGCAGGCTCTGGATGATATCGTCCACCGATTTATCCGTGTCCGGCCAAATCATCAGATCGCCCTGCCCCAATCCCAGACCACTGCGATGGCTAAGCAGATCGCGAATGGTCATCTCCCGCGTGGCGTACGCGTCATACAGGCGAAACTCCGGAAGATGGTCAATGACCTTGTCATCCCAGTTTAACTTGCCTTGATCCACCAGCATGGCCAAGGCCGCACTGGTAAAGGCCTTGGTATTTGAAGCTATCCCAAACAGGGTGTCGGCGGTTACCGGCTCCTTGGTATCGAGGTGACGCACACCAAAACCCTTGGCATAAACGATTTCACCCTCGGCGACCACGGCGACGGCCATACCGGGCACATCGAAACGGGCCATGGATTGCTCAATGGCAGCGGTAATTTTTTGTTCTTCCAGCTTGGCTTGCGCCGGGCTATTCAACCCCAGCAGCACAGCGCTGCACAGCAGCAGCGTTTTAAATTTCATTGTTATTATTCCTTTTGAGTTACTTCTGAATCCTGATCTTCCAGCAGCGCCCATTTCGCCCTAACAGTCACCCTTCTGGGGCTGGCCGGCGTGGATCTGCATCTCCCTCAGGTGCCGCTCGCGATTGAGATCTTCAATACTGGCTTGGCGGGCGATTTCAGCAATATAGTGCTGTGGCAAGCTCGCCTCTTGGGCACCGCGATACACATGCTGGACATACCAATCGAACGGCAAGGCCACCCGATCTAGGGTATTGGCGATATAACAATAGGCTCGGACCTGCTCTTGCTGGTCGACTAAGGTCACCTCAATATGCGCGACGTCATAACGCGGCCCCTCGATTTTATGCAGGTATTCCTGCTGCTCAACATCGAGTATCCACACCACGCCATACACGCTGGCACCAGTTTCACGGTGAATGGTGCACTTTCCCGAGCCGTCGAGGCTAAGCATATCGAAGCTTAGACGATAGTCGGGTAAATGGGCCACCCCGACGCGCCGAGCATTGGGCAAGCGCTCGCCAAGACGATGCGCCGACATATTGGAGCCGAAAGCAAAATAATATTGTGTCATAACAACACCACCTGAATCGCTAATACTATTAACACCACGCCGATGGCGCGGTCAAACCAGAACCCCTTGGCATTAAAAAAGCCCCGAACCCGCTGCTTAGAAAGCAACAGCGACAACAGAGAAAACCAGGCCCAGGTTGCCAAGGCCATATAGAGACCATAGCCTAATTGCACCATTTTTGGCGTTTGTACCGATACTACCAGGGTAAAGAGCGAGAGAAAAAACAAGGTCGCCTTGGGGTTCAGGGCATTGGTTAAAAAGCCGCGGCGAAAGGCCACCAGCAAGTTCTGATGCAGCTGCGGTTGCGGCTGGGCCTGCTCAGACTCACCCGCCGCAGGCTTACTACGCAGCGCCTGCACGCCTAAATAACCAAGGTAGAGAGCGGCCAAGTATTTCAGCACCATAAACAAGGTCGGCGCCTGAGAGATCAATAAGGCAACACCGAGCAAACAATAAAAGATATGCACCAGAATCCCGGCGCCCACCCCGGCACTGGTAGCCAAACCATTAGCGCGACCATAACTGACGCTGTGTTTAAGTACCACGGCAAAGTCCGGGCCTGGGCTGGCAACGGCAAAAAAGTGGGCAATGGCTATGGCGGCGAACTCGGGCCAATAACTCATGCCTGCTCCTTGGTGAGCAGAGAGAGCAACAAGGGATCGGCACTGGTTTGTCCTAAGGCGCGCAATGTTTTTGTCGCCTTTTTAAAATAGCTGCGCAGGTGCCCTTTTAGATGCGCCGCCCCTTTGTCTATGCCCTTAATATGACAAAACAGCGCCAATAGAAACACCTGTTGCTGCTCGGACAGCTCACTGGAGCGATTGGCATAGGGGTTATAACACTTGCCGCAACCGCCGCGGAATTGATACACGGTGTTACTCAGCATCACGCCAAAACCAAAGAAGCTGGCCACCACCTCTGTGGCGGCATCCAGGTATTGTTCACCACCAGGAGGCAAGTGACCGCCCTGATAAATCATGACCCGCGCCATACCCTGCGCAAAGCTGGCAATCAGATCCTGTGGCTGATTGATCTGTTGCGGGTTGTATGAGAGTTGTACCTGGCCATCACTACTCAGTAATTGAGCCTCTGGGCCGCGTAAACAATTCGCAAACTCCATACGCGGGAAGCGCTGCGGCTGACTCAGCTCAGGTGCGACCAACACCAGGGGCCATTTTTCAAGACCAGCGTACGTTTTACCTGGGTAAAAACCTGTTCCGCCATTTGCGCCACGCTATGGCTCTGACCGGCAAAAAACGCGTTGGTGGGCAGGACCAATTGGCTTTGCTGGCGAAAATAATCACCATCAAAGTGTTCATAGGCCCATAAAAAGGTATCCAGCAGCCATTGCTGCTCTTGCTCTTCAAGTAAAGGCGAAGGTTTTAACCAGCTTAACATAGTCATTTTTATTGCAACTTAGGTTCTTACCGCCAAGCATACCAATTCAAATAGAAAATAACAGCCGGGTGCGACGACACACGCTCGGTGAACAAGGCACCAAGACTTGGCTCTATAGGCTTTGCGCAGAGGAACTGGCATTTTTCTAAAAATGTGCTAAACCAGATATACCAATTACATTAAAAAGTGCTCGTTAGATTGAGCATGGTTTTAATAAAATTGGTCTTTTTACTCACTGGCGCTACTTATGTAATGTTAACGAGTGTGACCATGCCCCATATCATCATAGAACATTCCGAAGACCTGCCGGTGTTACCACAAGTATTAGTGGACAAGGTGCACCAGGCCACCTATGCCAGCGGCCTATTCGAACTAGCCACCATTAAGACGCGTGCCATTGCCTACCAACATTATGAATTGGGGGATGGTAAGGACGGCTTTATCCATATATGCGCCTACATTATGGCTGGGCGCACTCGCGAGCAAAAGCAGCAACTGAGCAGCCAACTGCTGGAGTGCCTTAGCACCTACTGCCGCCGTTCAGATTGTTTAAGCGTGGATGTGCGTGATTTAGATCCAGAGATCTATCTGAAGTGCTAAGCGTCGGGAGTCCGTGTCTCGGTACCATATAGACGCTGCGCATTGTCGCAGGCTAAAGAGCTAAAATGGGGTAAATCCATGGCTTGATAGTCCAGCCACAGCTGCTGATAGCTGGTTTTAAATAAGCATAAGGGGAAATTGCTGGCGAGCATTACCCGCTGGTAGCCCAAGTGCGATACGGCCGTGTGGATCACCTTTTGCTGCCAGTTTATATCGCCATCCGGGTGAGTAATTTCCCAGCCGCAACACTTAAGATAAATATTGTCGCACCCTGCGCACAAGCTTAAACCCTCCAACCAGGTATCCCAGGTAGCAGGGGTCACCAAGCCGGCATGATTGATCACTATATTCAGCCTTGGATTGGCCTTGGCATGGGCCACCACAGCGGCCGCTAGCTCGGGCTCACACAGACTAAACTGGGCCTCAAAAAGCAAGCCCTGCTCACAAAGCAAGGTAAGATTTTTACCTACATTAGGGCTTAACAGGCGCTCTCCATCAAGGTCTTCGGTGATATCGCGAATTCCGCGTAACAAGGGGAATTTTAACCGCTGCAAAGAAGCGGCGAACTGCTCAGGTGCTTGGTCTATGGCCGCATAACTGATTGCCGGGCCTCTAAAGCCCAGCTCTTGCAGCCAGTCCAGCTCTTTGGCTGGGTGTTGATTGTCAAACCCCGCCTCAATATGGGCAACGCCCTGTAAGGTCAGGCCCTCACTTAGGTGTAAGTCAGCCATGGAAAAGTCACGCTGAATGCACTGCTTTTGCGGCCAAAACGGCGGCCCTTGCTGCTTAAGCCAATAATAATCCCCACGGCCATAAGCGAAAAAATGCACATGGGGATCAAACACGGGCGTAGTCATGGACTTAGCCATGGGTGTTGCCAAAGGCTTCTCCATTAAGGCTGCCACGGACTCATTACTGCGCCGTATAACCACCATCAATCACCTGCAGGGAGCCGGTGATAAAGCTGGCTTCTTCGCTGACCAAAAAGGCTACCAGATTAGCCACATCTTCTGGCTGCCCTAAGCGACCAAGAGGCTGCAGTGCCGACTCCTCGGCCACCACTGTATCCTTATCGGCACCTGTATTGGCGCAGAAGTTGTCGATTGCACTGTGGAACAATGGCGTTTCTATGGTACCCGGACACACGGCATTGGCACGAATGCCAAACTCGGCATAATCCAGCGCTGTGGTTTTCGTCATCGAGGCCAGTGCCGCCTTCGACAGGTTATAGGCGAAGGAATTGCGTTTACCCACCAAGGCCTGATCGGAAGAAATATACACAATAGAACCTCGTTTGGCCTCACGCATCAAGGGCAACACGGATTGCGTCGCGGCAAAGGCACCCTTGATGTTCAGGGCAATCACTTCATCGAGCATGGCCTCAGAGGTTTGCTCAATATTGGCACTGCGGTGAATACCGGCGTTGCAGACCAAGACATCCACACGCTCTTCGCGCTCACAGATGTCGGCGATCACCCGCTGCACACTGGCCACATCGCGCACATCACAATGGCGATACTCGCCTATATCGGAAGTGACAATATCCAAGTTGTAAACTTTATATCCCTGGTTTGCTAACTTTTCTACAATGGCCAGACCAATTCCCTTGCTGCCACCCGTTACAATAGCGACTTCACTCATATTCATTTACGCCTTGATGTACATATCAGCTAATACTAGCATCAGCGCTAAATAAAAATATAGGATTAAAAATAATGACATTTCGTCTTGATATGAAAGTGCGTGACTACGAATGCGATTTGCAAGGGATAGTTAATAACAGCGTGTACTTCAACTACTTGGAACATGCCCGCCATGAGTACCTGTTAGAGCAGGATGTTGACTTTGTGGCTTTGGCCAAAGAGGGTATCAACCTGGTGGTAGTGCGCAGCGAAATGGATTATAAGGCTTCCTTGGTACCCGGCGATAAGTTTTATATTGGCGTTGAGATGGTGCGCGAAAGCCGCCTTAAGTTTGCCTTTATTCAGAATATTTACCGCGCCAGCGACGACAGACTGGTGCTTAAAGCCAAAGTTATCGGCACCTCGGTCAATGCCGAAGGACGTCCCTTCTTGCCAGCGCAGTTAGAGCGTTTATTTGCGGCCTAGGACTCAGGTTCCAGGCGCAACACCAACGACAAAGGTAAGGGTATGAGCCCCTGTTAAGGTCAGGGTCTCTTTATCCATCTGTAGCAGTGGCGATGACTTTAGGGTGCTTAGCAAGGCACTTTCATTGCGCTGCACTTCCCCCTCACAGACCCTGTAAGTCATGCCCAGATTAGTGACCTGCAACCTTTGTTCTTCCACCTTGCTGCTGGCGAAAAAGTGATTG
Organism: Pseudoalteromonas sp. T1lg10; assembly: GCF_002964545.1. Lineage (NCBI taxonomy): Bacteria > Pseudomonadati > Pseudomonadota > Gammaproteobacteria > Alteromonadales > Pseudoalteromonadaceae > Pseudoalteromonas > Pseudoalteromonas sp. T1lg10. Next base: position 193,418 of record NZ_PQBV01000004.1, on the reverse strand, counting down.
CAACCGGTGTGGCCGTTTAACTGCAGTGCGTCGATAAAACCCACATAGGTATTATCGGTTTTTACCGCTTGCCCATCTATGCTGGTTAAATACCAGTGTTGAAATTTGAGTGCATCGGCTGTGCGCTGATCTTGTGCGGCACAAGCCGTTAATCCGGTTATTAACACCATCGCCAATATTAAATTCTTTCTCACCCTTGTGACCTTGAACTCACAGCTGCTAATGCCCTCAATGCTAAAGCAAAGACAGTAAATTTGCACCGATAACGACTTAATAAAGTGCCATAAAACTTAACTTTTAACTTCCTTTTTACACCCACATACGCTTTAGTATAGAGTTAGTAACAGAGCACCTAAAAAATGGATTTCGACATGACGACCCAGCTTATAAAACCTTTACTTATTAGCGCCCTGAGCGCTTCGCTTCTGGCCTGTGGTGGTGGTAGCACAGATGACAATGGTGGCGACACCCCATCCAGTTGGACCCAAGGCGTTTTTGCGCCGTCTAGTCAGTTCAAAGGACAATGCAGCGCCATCAACGAGAAAAACTGGCTGCGTTCTTGGAGCAATGAAACCTATTTATGGTATGACGAAATCATCGACCGAAACCCGGCTTCCGTTGCCGGAGTTATCGACTACTTTAATACCTTAAAGACCAATGCCACCACCGCCTCCGGCGCGGCTAAGGATAACTTTCACTTCAGCTTGCCCACCGACGAATACCAGAAAATGCAGGAAAGCGGCGCCGTGATGGGCTATGGCTTTAATTTCAAGTTAATTCGCAGTGCACCACCTCGCGAAGTGGTGGTTAGCTACACCGACCCTGATACCCCTGCAAGTGCAGCAGGAGTGAGACGCGGCTGGGAAATCATTGCCGTAAATGGCGTCGATATGATCAACAGCGACGACGTAGAGACGCTCAATAGTGCCCTATTCCCAAGTGTTAAGGGCGTACAAAACACCTTTACCTTTAAATTGGTCGGTTCAAACGAGGAGCGCAACATCACCCTGACCACAGGTGAATTTATCCAAGATCCTGTGATGAATGTGAGCACCATAGCCACCAACAGTGGTAATGTCGGTTATGTTCAGTTTAACGATCACAATGCCCCGGCGGAGCGCCAATTGTATGATGCCTTTAATCAGTTGGCAGGAAGCAACATTAGCGATCTGGTAATCGATATGCGCTATAACGGCGGCGGCTATTTAAACATGGCGGCGCAGCTGGGTTATATGGTCGCGGGGCCATATAATACAGACGGCCTTATTTTTGAAAAAACCATTTTCAATGACAAATATCCAAACACCAACCCGGTGACCGGCAGAGCGCTCACGCCCATCCCCTTTATTGATGAGTACCTGGCTTTCGATCCCGACTCAGGGATCCGCAAGGGCACCAAGTTGCCAAGCCTCAACCTGGATCGCGTTTTTGTCCTGTCATCCAGCAGTACCTGTTCGGCCAGTGAGGCGCTGATCAACGGCTTAAACGGCATCCCTGCCGCGCGCGGTTTTAAAGTTATCCTCATTGGCGGTAATACCTGTGGTAAGCCCTACGGCTTTTACCCCACTGATAACTGTGACACCACCTTCTTCACCATTCAGTTTACCGGCGTAAACCATGCCGGCTTTGGTGAGTACTCTGATGGTTTTGCTCCAGAAAACACACCGAACGTCGAACTGGCCCCCGTCTATGTAGAAGGATGTGCGGTGGCCGATGACTTCACCCACCTCTTGGGTGATCAAAACGAAGCCATGCTGGCAGCGGCGTTAAACTATCGCACCACAGGCTTTTGCCCGGCCCCCACTACGGCAGCAGGCTTAAAAGGTTATGCGGTGCAAAGCACTGTTTCAGAGGTGGGACTGAGTATTAGCGACAACCGCTGGCAAACCCAGTTGAAAAACAACCGCGTAGTAACCCCCTTACCCAAGGAGCTTAACTAATGCGTAAGTTTTGGTCTCACAGCCTGCTGGCGGCGCTCACACTGGCCACCAGCAGTGGCTGTAACAGTACGGTGAATCAGGACGACTTGCGCCCGGCGCTGCTGAGCGAACCAAACCAGCAAGAGGTTGCAACCCTGGTTGCCCAGGCCCTTAACATCAAGGAAGTGAAGGTGCGCGAAGACGTGTTTATGCAAAAAAGCTCATTGGTGCTGGAGTCACCACCCTTTAGCGATGCGCAGGGTAATCCCTTAATAGGCAAGCAACTGGAAATGCCACAGCGCTTTATGCTGCTCACCGATGGTCAGTTGTGCTACTTGCAGCACCTTAATAGCGAGCAGATATTGCCCGCCCCGACCCTGACTTGTCGTTAAGAAAAAAGCGCCGGCTAATGTCGGCGCTTTTTTCTTACCCATTTATTAATATCTATTTTATCTCTACCCGAGCCGAGCGCATCACCACCTCATCATTTAGCTCGATACCTATACCCGGCTCTTCACTGACCTTAAACTTGCCGTTGACCGGTTGCGGGTCTTGAATACACAACTCGCGGTTCCATTTTTTAATGGCATAGGTGTGGTGTTCATGGATTAAGAAGTTGGGGATCGCCGTCTCCAGGTGCAATGACGCCGCGGTCGCTACCGGGCCGCCGCAGACATGAGCCTGAATACGCACGTCGAAAATATCGGCGTAATCACACACCTTTTTGGTTTCGGTAAAACCACCACACAGACCGATATCCGGCTGTAATACGTCGATACTCTGATCTTCCAGATAAGGGCGTACGCCCCAACGGTTATACAAGCGCTCGCCACCGGCAATGGGCACGGCAACCTTGTCGGCCACCTTGGCATGCAAGGAATGATTCAAGTAATTCACCGGCTCTTCGTAATACATGCAGTCGAATTCCTCGGCAATTTCACCGATTTGAATCGCAGACGTAGCACCGGGCAGGCTATGACATTCAAAAATAATATCTACCTCATCGCCCACGGCTTCGCGGATTGCCTGCATACGAGCGCGATACAGCTTCATTTCCGCGCGGGAAATTATCTTGGTGCGATCATAATAGGTGTTGCCGTGCTTATCGTATTGAATGGGATCCACCTTCACCGCATCATAGCCTTCGGCTATGGCCTTAAGTGCTGCCTCGGCATATTCTTGCGGCTGCACCAGGGCTTTAAACTCGCTGTCCCAGTCAAACTGCAGTTGCGACGCATAGGTACGCAGCTCATCGTTTACCTTACCACCGAGCAGCTGATACACAGGTAAGCCCAAGGCCTTGCCCTTGATATCCCAAAGCGCCGTATCTATGGCGCTCATGGCTGCATAGACTACCGGGCCGCCGCCCAAGCCCCAGAAGCTCTCACGCAACATGCGCGACCACAGTAGCTCAGTTTGAAACGGGTCGTGACCGATCAAGAAGGCCTCGGCCATTTCCTTAATCATGGCCGCCGCAGCGCTGTGGCCTAGATCATAAGCTAGACCAGCCTCACCAACACCACTGATCCCTTCATCGGTGTGAATACGAACAAAAACGGGTGTCCACGCCGGACGGTCTGGGCAGTGAATGTCGAAAACTTCAACGCGATTAACTTTCATATTCTTTCCTTCTTACTCGGCAAAACCCAGGTCTAAACGATACGCTTTACGTAACATTGCAGGCCATGCTAACTGCCCGCCAGTACTGCCGCTGTGTACCACATTGGCTTGATGATAACTGTTGTCGATAATGGCTTGCGGCACCCGAATCGGGTTCTGCTTCATGCTTTGCATCGCCACCTGAATTTCGCAGGCACGTTGCAAGTCATAAAAACGCATAAAAGCATCACCCACCGTAGGGCCGACGGTTAAGCCGCCATGATTCACCAGCAGCATATGGTTGGTGGTGCCTAAATCACGCTGCAAACGCGCCTTTTCATCCTCGTTCACCGCCAACCCTTCATAGTCGTGATACGACAAGGATGGCAGGGAGAACATAGAATGTTGTGAATAAGGCTGAAGCCCACCTTCAACGCTGGCCACGGCAATGGTTTCCTTGGTGTGCAGATGGATCACGCAATGGGCATCGTCACGCACTTCATGAATGGCGCTGTGAATGGTGAAACCGGCAGGGTTAATCTCATGCGGGGTATCATCTAAGATCTCGCCGTTAAGATTTACCTTCACCAGATTCGAGGCGGTCACCTCATCAAAACTCAGCCCAAAGGCATTAACCAGATACTCGTCGGTGCCAGCAATACGCGCCGACATATGAGTGTAAATCAGATCGCCCCAACGCATATGGTCAACCAAGCGGTAACAGGCCGCCAGGTCGACGCGCAGGCGCCATTCTTGTTCGCTGACCTTATCTTTAAGGTTTAATTTAGGTAACTGGGGGATCAGGGTCATGCACTACTCCGCACAATTTATAGATGGATAGAAGTCTAAACACTTATCAACTGCCATTCAACAAAAAACCACCGCAGAGTAAAACTCATACGGTGGTTTTTTATCTAAATTTGTACCTGACGTTATTTAACGCCAGCAAGGTACTCGGCAATCGCAGCAAATTCTTCGTCAGAAACGGTCGCTACCATGGCTTTCATCGCCATTGACATGCCGTTGGCACGAGCGCCAGACTTGATGTCTTTCATTTGCGCCACTAGGTATTCTTTGTTCTGGCCAGCCAGCTTAGGATAAAGCGGCATAATTGGCGCGTTGCCGTCGGCACCATGACAGGTGTGACAGTTTTTCTCTGTGTATAACGCCTTGCCGTCTGCCGCTTGCGCATTCATCGCCATTGCAGAAACAGCAATCGCACCGGCTCCCATAAGTACTTTAGTGAACTTTTTCATAATATTTACTCTTATAATTGACGGTAAAATTTGGGGAGGTTCCCCCCCCACTAGCAATGAGTGTAGACCCTTGTTCTTTACTGTAGCAACTAAGAATTAACAGACGCTGAGCATCCGGCAATCAAAAAATGGCGCATTACCACATCAGATCATCAGGAACTTCGTAGCCTGCATAAGGATCGTCCTCATCGACATCTTTATCATCGCTTTCAACATGGAAAACAATATATTTTTCATCTACTTCAGCGATTTTACGCGCAGGTTCATCCTGCAATACATAAAATTTTCCTTCCAGCACACAAATGGCCAAGCGACCATTGGCCAGGGCTTTTTGCGTTTGTGCATTCACCTCAATTTCCTTCACCTTGTTTTCATAGGTGAAGTTAAAGGTCAGTGGACCGCGAATTTCGTCCTGGTTGTGATGCTCTAAAATCTGCTTCACACGGGCTACCTGTTCACGCTCTTTGAGCTCTTCCTGGCGTTGCTCATTAAGTTGTGTCGCTTTTTCCTGCTGCGCCTTTTTGGTTTGCTCGATATGCTTTTGCAAATCGCTTTGATCGCTCGTGGCACCTTTTTTCTTCTTTTTCTTTTGCGCTTTGCGCTTTTCTGTTTTTGCCACCTTGGCCTTGTGCTCGGTGGTTAAGCCTGCTTTTAGCAGTTGATCTTGTAAAGAACCCATAATTGTCACTTTCAACAAACTAACTTAATAAGGTTATTTTACCCATCCTTTGACGAAATGACAGTAGCATGGCCGAACTGATGCCACTTTGATTAATCGCAAGCTTTATCCCTCTCTTTGAGGCTATGATACACTCCCTCGCGCCTGGTCTCTGACGTCCGTTATTATGCCCTATTGGTTGTTGCTCTGTTGCTCTGTGGTGATATTTTTTGTGCTGTATGCGGTGCAGCCTCTGCTTGCGCTTTTTGCCCAGCAATATCAGGTCAGCCCCGCCAGTGCCGGGTCGCTAATGACCTTAACCATGCTTCCCTTAGCCATAGCCCCTTTGTTTTATGGCGTTTTTCTCAATCGTCGTAACCTCTATCGGGTGCTGCAAATTGTGATGCTGGTGCTTGCCTTTAGCAATGCCCTAGTACCCCTGTGCACCGAGTTTTGGCAGTTACAATCCCTGCGCCTGTTACAAGGCCTGGCACTACCCGCCGCCCTCACGGCCATGACCGCCAGCATAGCTTTGCGCTTTAAAGGGGAAGATATCAACACCAAAATGAGTGGCTATATCGGCAGTACCATTGCCGGCGGCTTTTTAGGTCGCGCCCTAGCGGCGGGTTTTGCCGAATACCTGAGCTGGCAGAGCTTCTTTTGGCTAAATTCCTTACTCTTGCTCTTGTTGGCTTTACTGATTCGCGCCAAGACCGAGCCCGTCTATCAGGCCCACACGCCTTGGCGGGGGAATATCAAGGCGCTGGCCACAACGCGCATTATCAGCCTCTATGGGGCGGTGTTTTGCATGTTCTTTTGCTTTGCCGCACTGCTGAATTACCTGCCCTTTATTCTGCGCAGCACCTATGCCATGAGCAGCACCAAAAATATTGGCTTAGTCTATAGCGGCTATTTACTTGGCGCCTTAGCGACCTTGATCACCCCCTATCTGCACAGGCGCTTTAGGAATGTGTTTGCCTTGCTCGGCGGCGTATTTATATTCTATTGTGCCACCATAGTACTGATGTTCTATCAGCACCTGAGCGTGTTCCTTATCGCCTTTACCTGCTTCTGCGCCGCCATGTTTATTATTCATGCCAGTGCCGCACCGCTGGTGAATCGCCTCAGTAGCGCCAGTGCCAGCCTGACCAATGGTGTCTATGTGTCGTTTTATTACAGCGGCGGCGCCCTGGGCTCATTTTTACCCGGGCTGCTTTATCAGGAATATGGCGAGTATGCATTTTTGACCTGTATTTTGCTTGTCTGCTTAATGGGTTATGGCTTGATAGTGCTGCCGCAACGCTTAGCCACGGGCAACACCAAGGGCTGACGCTGCCAGTGCTTAAACAAACTGTTGAGCCCGGCCTTGGGCATCAGCCAGGTTTGCTCATTATCGAAGGGGTGACAATGGTACAAGGTTTCGTCTTGGTTAATGTTTTGGGAATCATCCCAAATAGCCGCATCCAGCCATAACTCCACCTCCTGCTGAGGGTCGTTCATCAGGGCCAGCATGGATACACAACCGGGGCGCACACCCAGATAGCGCAGTAAGCGATCATCGGAAGCAAAACCTAAACGAGACACCTGCTGCGCCTTCGACAGCGCCTTAAGATCCACCAGCGCATCATGGGCGGTGATCAGCAAAAAGTGACGACGGCCGTAATTGTCGCGCAAAAACAGGTTTTTCAAACGCACGCCGGGTCGGTGCAGGGCTATTTCATCGGCGGCACTGGCGGTGGCCAGCGGCGGATGGGTGATCTTTTCACAATCGATATTCAGTTGCGACAACAGCGCAGCCAACTCTTCTATACTTGCCGCCATTACAAACAAACGCCACGCAACTGCACGCTAAAGTCGCGCCAGAGAACCTGGTTTATCTCATAGGCATCGGGGCAATAATCGCGCTCTTTTAACTCTTTTTTCAGCGCCGCTGCTGCTTCATCTTCAAGTTGTAACTTAAGCACCCTAGATTCATCAAAATGCTCGCGTTCGATATAAGTTTTCATTTGCTTGCGACTGATGGGCTTGTTGAGATCCAAGGCGGCACGCTTACTGGCTTTAACCGTCATCACATAGGCAAAAATCTTGCGCCCCTGATCATCAAGCTTGGCGTAAAAATCCTGACTATGAATTTCATATTGACGCTCATCCGGGGCGGACGAGCAGCCCAGTAACAAGGCGGTAAATAATAAAAGGGACAGAGCGCTTTTCATAACTTCGACTGTTGTTCTTATACTTATCCGCTACTGTAACAAAGCCCGCACACATTTGGTCAATTTATCGCAGTTTTTTCTGTTCCCATGCTTGACCAGCATCTAATAATTTATAAAATGATCAGCATTCCTTCGGGAGTCCACCTAAGAAGTGGGGCTATAGCTCAGCTGGGAGAGCGCCTGCCTTGCACGCAGGAGGTCAGCAGTTCGATCCTGCTTAGCTCCACCACTTTCTTTCTATATCTAATTTATTGGTTAGCATCCCTGCGACCACCCAGCTCGGTATCCTTACCTCGCGTTCAAAACTAAAAAAGCAGTGCTTTTTTCGGGCGTTTTTCACCCTGCTTAGCTCCACCACTTTCTTTCTAAATAGACTTTTGTGTTAGCCTGGCACCCAAGCCCATCCCTAGCTAATTATCCCCCTAGATTAGCCCTTGGTCGCATTTACACGAAAATGCCCGACTCCTTCATTTCTCTGCCTTAATTGCCATGATATGCTGACAAAAAATTCAGCCTTGCCGTTATGAATCCCCATAAACAAAGCCTTATTTATCTGCACGTTGCCGTACTCTTATTTGGCGGCACCGCCCTGTTTGCCAAGTTGATCAATCTCTCGGCCTTAGACATCACCGTCTATCGCACCGCGGTGGCCGCAGCCGTCCTGGCCTTGCTGCTTGGTTTTCAGGGTCAGCGTATACGTTTAAGCAGCCGTAAAGATTATGCTATTGCCATTGGGCTAGGCATGATAGTTGGCATACATTGGGTCACTTACTTTGCCGGCATGCAGCTGGCGGGGATCACCATAGGCATAATCGCGTTTTTCAGTTATCCGGTACTGACCGTCTTAATAGAACCCCTGTTTCATCGTCAATGGCCAAAAGCCAAGGATATAGTCAGCGCCCTGGTGGTCAGCCTAGGAATTTACCTCTTGGTGCCCGAAGCGAATTTAGGCAACGATGTCACTTTGGGGATAGTTACCGGGGTGTTTTCGGCGCTGTGCTTTGCCCTGCGCAATATTTTCCAAAAGCGTTATTTCACCCATTACAGTGGCCCGCAAACCATGTTTTACCAAACCCTGGTTGCGGCGCTGATGCTGTGCGCTTTTGTCGAGGTGCCGGTGACGGACATCCCCGAGCGTGACATTACCCTCTTGCTCCTAGTAGCCATTGTATTTACCGCCGCGCCCCATGCCTTATTTGCAGCTTCTCTGCGAGGGCTCAGCGCCACCACCGCCGGGCTTATCTCTTGTTTACAGCCCTTGTACGCAACCATTTTGGCGTTTATGCTGCTGCAAGAGCGTCCCGATACGGCGACGTTAATCGGCGGTCTGATGATAGTCAGCGCTGCCCTTTTTGAAACCTGGTCAGTCTCGAGGCAACCAAAATGAAGGTTTTTGCACACCGCGGAGCCAGCGGCAACCACCCGGAAAACACCGAAATCGCCATTAACTCGGCGTTAGACATAGGTGTCGATGGCATTGAATTAGATCTGCAAAGCTGTTTGGATGACTACGTTATCATCCACGACTCCTGGTTGGACAGAACCACCTCGGGGCAAGGCAAGGTTAATGCCACCGCCTTTGCCGATATTAGGCGGGTGGATGCCGGAAATGGACAAAAGGTGCCGGGCTTACAAGATGTGATTGACTGGGTAGGCAATAAGACCCTGCTGAACCTGGAGTTAAAACACACCTTTTCCCTCGATAAGCTGGTCAGCACCTTGGAGCACAATGTCGACCAAGGCCGACTCAACCGCGATCAACTTATTGTTTCTTCTTTTGATCACCACCAACTGCAATGGTTGAAGCAACATCTGCCCTGGGTCAAAATTGGCGCATTAACATCGTCTATTCCCCTAGGCTATGCGGAATTTGCTCAGCGTCTTAATGCCTATAGCCTGCACTTGGATAAAAACTTTGTTAATCATCAGTTTGTCGCCGATGCAAAGGCGCGGGGGCTGGAGGTCTATGCCTACACGGTAGATAAAGACGAAGATATTTTAACCATGCAGGCACTGGGGGTAGATGGCGTCTTTACCAACTTCCCATGCAATACCAAGAAAGTCTTGGCACAGCATGGAGAAAACCAAGCAGGCATGGCTTAAAGCGCTTTGTCAGCTAAGCTTTGTCAGCCGAGTCGCAACATGCATAAAAAAAGCCGCTATCAAGCGGCTTCTTATTTAAGAGGAATCCTTATTAGTCACGCACCTGACCAATACCATTGACCAGGTATTTTTCCGTGGTAAGGGATTCCAGCCCCATAGGACCGTAAGCATGCAATTTGGTAGTGGCAATACCAATTTCGGCACCTAAGCCTAACTGTGAACCATCTGAGAAGCGTGATGATGCATTCACCATAACCACAGACGCATCCACACTGCGTTGGAACAGCGCCGCCGTTTGCTCATTTTGGGTGCAGATCACCTCGGTATGAAAGCTGCCAAAACGATCTATATGGGCCACCGCGGCGTTAAAGTCTTCTACCATGCACACGGCAATTTCTAAGTCCAGGTATTCCTCACCGAACTCGTCTTCACCTATCACCTTGGCGCCATCAAAGTACTGTGCCGCCTGGCTGTCGGCGTTAATACGCACGCCTTTTTCGGCCAAGGCCTTGGCAGCCATAGGTAAAAATTGCGGGGCAATAGCCTGATGCACCACTAGGCCTTCCAGGGCATTACATACCCCAGTGCGCTGCGTTTTACCGTTCAACAGCAGATTTAGGGCAATATCCAAATCTGCGTCCTTATCCACATAAAGGTGACATACGCCCTTAAAGTGCTGGATCACCGGAATGGTGCTGTTTTCGGTGACAAAGTTAATCAGGCCTTCACCACCGCGAGGAATAATAAGGTCAATGGTCTCGCGCTGGCGCATCAGCTCCATCAGCAGACCACGGTCTGGATCTGGGATCACCGAGATCAGCGCCGTTGGTAAATTATGCTGCTCTAATACCTGATGCAGCACCTCGGCGATGGCCATGCTTGAGGCCAGTGCCTCTTTACCACCACGTAAAATTACCGCGTTACCTGATTTAAAACACAAGGCACCGGCATCGGCGGTGACGTTCGGGCGCGCCTCATAAATCATGCAGATCACCCCAAGCGGCACCCGCATCTTGGTAATTTTGATGCCATTGGGACGCTCGCCTAACGAGCGTAATTGGCCCACAGGATCGTCAAGCTCGGCAATGGTTTCAATACCAACGGCCATATCTTCGATACGGTCATCGGTCAGGGTCAGACGGTCAACCATGGCCGCGGCCAGGTTATTGTCACGGGCCTGGGCAAGGTCTTGTTCATTGCGCGTTTTAATCTGCTCTTTATTGTCGCGCAGCGCCTTGGCCATATCGCGCAATACGGTATTTTTACTCTCGGTATCAAGCAAGGCCAGTACTTTGGCGGCCTTGGCTGCTTGGGCGGAAATATCCTTAACTAAACTCATGATTTCTCCAATACTGCGATGTCTTCATCTGAAATAATCGGGCCGATTGAATCTTGCACCTCATCGCTGAATTCTGTGCTTTCGTTCTCGGCTATAAAGTTCAGCAAACAACTGCTGTAGTTAGCCCTGGCCTTGGCCAGCTTAGTGCCATCGTCGCTGCGCACTAAAATGGTGTCGCCAACCGCAAACTCGCCCCGCACCTCAACTATCTCATGGGGATTAAGCTGTTCGCTATTTTTATCCAGAGGCTCGGTAAAACTCCCTTCAACCACAAGTTCACCCTGCTCGCTGGCGGTGTGTGTGCGCCAGTGAATCGCTTCTTGCATCGGCTTTTCATACGGCATAAAGATAGTGCCCGGATTCTCCCCCTCAAGTAAACGATTAAAAGTTTGTTCCTTAAAACCATTTAGAATAAAGGTGGTGATCCCGTGCGAAGTTGCCTTCTCTGCCGCTTCAATTTTGGTTTTCATGCCTCCTGTGCCCACGGCACTGGTAGCACAGCCGGCCATAGCATAAATCGAATCGTCGATCTTGCTTATCTCGGGCAACAACACAGCATCACTGTGTAAATTCGGGTTTTTATCGAATAAGCCATCGACGTCAGAGCAAATCATCAGGGCATCCGCATCGGCGGCGGCCGCAACCATGGCGGACAGGTTATCGTTGTCGCCCACCCTAAGATCGTCCGTGGTCACAGTGTCGTTCTCATTAATAATAGGCAGCACACCGTGATCAAGCAGGGTAAAGATGGTTTCACGAATACTTTTATAGCGCTCACGGTCACGCAAGTCACCATGAGTCAGTAAGATTTGCGCCGAAGGAAAATCGAAAAATCGGTCCCAGGCTGCCATCATCTCAGTTTGTCCCGCCGCGGCCATGGCTTTTTTCATCGCCACTGAGCGCGCTTTATCGGCCGGAAACAGGTGTGAGCCGGCGGCTACCGAGCCGGAGGAGACCAAGATCACCTCAATGCCTTGCGCCCGACAACGAACAATAAACTGCGCAATGCTGAGCAGATAGCGGGAGCTGCAACCATTTTGCTCCGGCGCAATTAAGGCACTGCCCACTTTAAGTACGATACGTTGCCATTTAAACGTTTGCATGTGCTTCACATCCTTACCAACAGGGTTTTAGGTGATAAACCAACTCATAGCCTCGCCTATCGCCGTGGCGATATCACGAAGAAAAAAGGGCCTAATTTAAACAATAAAAAAGCCGCTATGGAGCGGGCCGTGAGTAACTAGGGTTGGCCAGCACAGCGACTGACGCATAAGGCTTAGCCACAACCCAAGGGAGTTAAGAAAAAGCACTAACAGTTGTGGTTTGCTTGGCTCCATAAAGCACAAAACCACAATTAATTAGCACTCTAATATTTTATGTACGAAGGTTATTATGCGGATCTGTCACTAAATATCAAGGATAACGGGGCAATAAAGAACATAAAGCCTATTTATATTACGTAGCACCATCACCTTGCAATGAAAGGGTAGAATTTAAAACAGAAACAAAAACGTTAGACCTGATACCAATTTCCACTCAAACGATAAACAGCTGAAAAGGCTCAGCTGAAGGTTAGGATTTTGCCGAGCGACATTGTCATCGATGCTCACTTACCTCATACTTAAATTTCACGGATAGATTAAAAGGGTTTTTATGTCAGCTGTTTATATTGCAGGAATTGCGCTATGCAGCGTTATTGCACAGTGGCTCGCCTGGGCCTTTCGCGTTCCCGCGATTTTATTCCTCCTTCTTACCGGTCTTCTACTCGGACCTGCCACTTCCTTACTCAAACCCGATGAGCTATTGGGTGAACTGCTTTTCCCCGTGGTCTCCTTATCGGTGGCGGTGATCCTGTTCGAAGGCGCATTAACCCTGCACTTTCGAGAGCTAAAAGGCATAGGCAAAGTAGTACGAAACCTGTGCTCTGTGGGCATGCTGGTGACCTTTGCGGTGATCAGCACCAGCGCTTACTTACTGCTTGAGCTGGACTGGCGGGTGGCCGCGGTACTGGGTGCCGTATTAGTGGTAACCGGGCCGACCGTGATTGCGCCGCTGCTCAATGCCATGCGCCCAACCCAGGATATTGACCGAGTGCTGCGCTGGGAAGGCATAGTGATTGATCCCATTGGCGCCTTATTTGCTGTCTTGGTGTTTGAGGCCGTAATGCTGGTTGGTCAAAGCGATGTATTTAGCCATACTTTGGGCGCCCTGGTGACCACCTTAGGCGTTGGCTTCTCACTTGGCGCCGCCGCAGGTTGGATCACCACTCAGCTTATTCGTCGTGAATGGCTGCCCTACGATCTACATAAATTCTTTACCCTTGCTTTGGTGCTGATCAGCTTCACTGTATCCAATCATCTCAGTCATGAGTCGGGCCTGCTGGCAGTGACAGTATTTGGGATCTGGTTGGCAAATCAGGATGACTTGGAAATAGACTCGGTGCTGGAGTTTAAAGAAGACTTATCCATGATCCTTATCTCCACCCTGTTTATTCTCTTGGCGGCGCGCCTGCAGATCGAAGATTTAATGGCTCTGGATGCGCAGGTGTTTTTCTTCCTCGCCATAGTGCTGTTTGTAGCGCGTCCTTTGAATATCTTGCTTTCCACCTATGGCAGCGACTTGCCGATAAAGTCCCGTATTATGTTGGCCTGGATAGCACCACGAGGCATAGTCGCCGCAGCCGTGGGCTCGGTATTCGCCCTCAGTATGGCCGAAGCCGGTATCCTCGATGCCGATAAAATGGTGCCGCTGATCTTTACCGTGATCATAGTGACAGTCGTGCTTAACAGTCTCAGTGCCGTACCCTTAGCAAAACTGCTGGAAGTGCGCCAACCGGCGCCATCAACCCTGCTGTTTATTGGTGCCAACCATGTTTCTCGCGCCATTGCCCGTGGCTTAAAAGATCAGGACATAGATGTGCATCTCTCCGATCCGGCCTGGGAAAACTGCAAAATGGCACGCATGGATGGCCTGCCCTGCTACTACGGCAACCCGCAATCCGAGCATGCCGAGCGTTACCTCCCTCTTGGCAACCTCAATAAGGTATTGGCCCTGTCGCCAAACCGCCATCACAATGCCTTGGGTATTCAATACTTTAGCCATTTACTGGGGGAGAATAAGGTGTTCTCTCTAAAGTCTTCGCAAAACCACGCCAAAGCCAATAAAGACAGTGCCACCTTCTTATCACGGCAGATCCTCTTTGGCGATAATGGCTCCTACGCCAAGCTCAGCAGCCTGATAGCCAAGGGCGGCAAGGTCAGTGCAACACGCTTAAGTGAAGAATTTGACTGGCAGCAATACCAGGAATTTAATGCCGAGGCCATTCCCTTATTTATTATTGGTGCCGAGAAATCTGTGCGTATCATTACCGAGGATATGGAGCGACCGCCGGAGCAAGGGGAGAAAATTGTCGCGTTGCAGCCGCCGAAAATGTCGCTGATCAAAGATGCTCAACAAAACGGTTCAAGCAAAAATCCGCAGTTGCAGGCAACGAAGAATCCGAATTAAAGGAATAAAAATCAGATAACAAAAAACCCGACATAAAGTCGGGTTTTTTAGCATATGCTGTAAAAGCTAAGAATCAAATTACTTGATTTTCGCTTCTTTGAAGATCACGTGCTTACGAACTTTAGGATCGTATTTTTTGATCTCCATTTTTTCAGGCATGTTACGCTTGTTTTTGTCGGTAGTGTAGAAGTAACCAGTACCGGCAGTTGAAACTAGACGAATCTTATCGCGCATGACTTAGGTTCCTTAAACTTTTTCGCCGCGAGCACGGACTTCTGCTAGAACCGCGTCGATGCCTTTCTTATCGATAATACGCATACCTTTAGTAGTAGTACGTAGTGATACAAAGCGTTTTTCGCTTTCAACCCAAAAACGGTGAGTTTGTAGGTTAGGTAGGAAACGACGCTTAGTCGCATTGCGCGCGTGTGAGCGGTGATTACCTACCACTGGGCGCTTACCTGTAACTTGACAGACTTTAGACATGTCTATTTATCTCCAATAACTTCGCTCGAGCTTAATTTTCCCTTATGGCCTTTTTGTATACTGCCCCGGGATAAATCGAAGGGCGCTCTTTATACAGCATAGACAGGCAAAGATCAAGAAACCTGATCTCAGAATCAGCTCATGTATGAATTTTGATAGCGGCCAATTATAGAGATCTAGGCGGCAAAGGGAAAGCAAAAACTGCATTTAAATTGCACTAAAGGCGTTTATTTTTGCGCTTTACTCTGAGCACCATCTAAACGCCTTCTGCTCGCGGTGTGAACTAACTACATACTCTGAAACGAACAACAAATAACGGAAAGCGTTTAGAGCAGTCCCTGCTCGGCAAAAGACACGCATTGACTGCCGCCTACAACCAGGTGATCCAGCACCCGAATATCCACCAGCGCCAACCCCTGAGTAAGTTTATGGGTGATCAGTTTATCCGCCTGGCTGGGCTCGGCCACGCCGCTGGGATGATTATGAGCCAAGATAACCGCTGCCGCATTGTGCTTCAGTGCCGCCTTTACCACCTCGCGCGGATAGACGGACGCTGCATCTATGGTGCCCTGAAACAAGACTTCCCTGGTGATTAAGCGGTGCTGCGCATCTAAAAACAGCACTAAAAACTGCTCCCGCTGCTGAGTTTTTAGCTCAAGCAGCAAAAAATCACGCACCGCCTGCGGCGAATCAAACAAGGTGTCGCGCTCTAAGGCGCTGAGCAAATGTCGTCTTGCCAACTCGATGGCCGCCTGTAATTGCACATACTTAGCCGTGCCCATACCGCGCCAGCGGCAAAAATCATCATGCTCGGCGCTCAACAAGGGCGACAGTCCCTGGCTATGGCTTAACACCTGCTGCGCCAGCTCCACGGCATTGGCGCCGGGCACACCGGTACGAAAGAAAATGGCCAGTAATTCGGCATCGGATAAGCTGTGAGCGCCGCTGGCAAGCAGCTTCTCGCGCGGCCTTTGCGCTTGGGGGATGTCGGTGATACGCATAAGCACTCCTTGCTTTGCTAATTGCTAAACTATAGTGCAAGGGGCCGACATCTGGTATCTTTTACCCCAGTTTGGGGCGTTATACCCGTTTAAATATCAACTGAATTATTGTTCGCTATGCAAAACAAAAAAGTGGTCCTTGGGATCAGCGGCGGCATTGCCGCCTACAAATGTGCCGAATTAACACGTCGCCTTAAAGAGCGCGGTTGTGAGGTTAAAGTGGTGATGACCGACAGTGCCAAACACTTTATCACGCCCCTGACCATGCAGGCGGTATCCGGTGAAATGGTGTCGGACTCCCTGCTCGACCCTCAAGCCGAAGCGGCCATGGGCCATATCGAATTTGCCAAATGGGCGGATCTGATTTTAGTTGCCCCGGCAACGGCGAACATAATTGCCAAAATGGCTGCCGGCATTGCCGATGATCTCCTCACCACCTTGTTGCTGGCCACGGATGCCGAGGTCGCTATCGCCCCGGCGATGAATCAACAAATGTATGCCCACCCAGCCACCAAAGCGAATTTAACCACCTTGGCTCAACGCGGTGTCGCCATTTGGGGCCCGGGCAGCGGCGAGCAGGCCTGTGGCGATGTGGGTGCCGGACGTATGCTGGAGCCGATGGAATTGGTAGAGCTTATCTGCACACCCGCGCACGAGCAGGTGTTGGCGGGCAAAACCGTCACCATCACCGCCGGACCAACCCGCGAGGCGCTCGATCCGGTGCGTTATATTACCAATCATAGTTCGGGGAAAATGGGCTATGCCCTGGCCGAAGCGGCACTGGCTCTGGGCGCTAAGGTGAATTTGATCTCCGGCCCGGTGAGCCTGACGCCACCGGCACAATGCCAAGTGTATGGTGTTCAAAGCGCACTGGAGATGCACCAACAAGCATTGGCCTTAGCGCCGCAGTCGGATATTTTTATCGGCTGTGCCGCGGTGGCGGATTATCGTGCCGCCGATATCGCCGAACAAAAAATGAAGAAACAAGGGGAGGAGCTGACCCTGACTTTGGTGAAAAACCCGGACATTATTGCCGACGTGGCCGCCTTAACCAAACAGCGTCCGTTTACCGTTGGCTTTGCCGCCGAAACTCAGGATGTTGCCACTTATGCCAAAGGCAAATTGCGCAATAAAAACCTGGATATGATCTGTGCCAACGACGTGGCAAAACAGGGACAAGGCTTTAACAGCGACAGCAACGCCCTGACCTTGTTTAGCGCCGACAGCGAACTAAGCCTGCCATTAACCGACAAGCATAAGTTAGCGCTCACTGTCATGGAAAATATTGCTGCAAAGTTGATTTAAAGCATGTAAAAAACTGGAAAGGGATTTCAGAAAGCATTAAGATGGCGTTCATAATAAAGGTCAAAGACCACTAAAGAGCTTTAAAAAGGAACGCCATGGCTGCCACACGCCGCACTAATCGCAAAGAGCAGATTCTCCAATCACTAGCGCAAATGTTAGAGACTAGCCCGGGTCAACGTATTACCACCGCCAAGCTGGCAGCTGAGGTGGGGGTATCGGAAGCGGCGCTGTATCGTCACTTTCCAAGCAAGGCACGTATGTTCGAAGGCTTAATCGAGTTTATCGAAGACACCTTGCTCTCACGCATCAACATCATTTTAGAAAACGAAAAAGAAACGCAAAGCCGCGTGTATAACATGCTGATGCTGGTGTTGGCTTTTGCCGAGAAGAATCCGGGCATCACCCGTATCCTGACCGGCGACGCCCTGCAAGGGGAAAATGAGCGTCTGCGCGAGCGCATCCAAAGCCTGTTTGAAAAGCTGGAAACCCAGTTTAAGCAAGTTCTACGTGAACGTAAGCTGCGCGAAGGTAAGGCTTTTGCCAGCGACGAAGCCACCCTGGCCAACCTGTTCCTTGCCTATGTGGAAGGCAAGATGAACCAGTTTGTGCGCTCTAACTTTACCGCCAAGCCCAGTGCTCAGTTTGAGAAGCAGTGGCAAGAGCTGCAAAAGATCTGGTTGTAGCTCCCCCCTCGCACCTTATAGGTCGGTGCTTTGCGCCGACATATCAAAAAATGGTGTATCTTTGTCGGGGTGAACCCCGACCTACAGGGGTAATGGCCAGCGCTGCATCTCGATCAAACGCGACTGGGTACGGGCAAATTCAAACGCCAAACGCTCGCCCTGGTATAAATGCGTCAGCTCTCCTTGAGCGGCAATGACAATCAATTTCCCCGTATCGTAAAACTCGTCCACCAGCGCGATAAACCTTCTTGCCTCATCATCAAACAGAGCATGGCTGATCTGCTCCCGCTCACGAATGTAGCCCTCTTCAATGCCTTGAGCGGTAAAGTGTTGTACTTTCTCCACGCCCATCAAAGGTACCTTATCCACGTAGAGCACATCGAAACGCTGGGCGAGAAACATATAATCGGCACTGGAGCGCCCCAACCCACATAGCTCAAGGAAATCGATACAGGCGGCGCGCTCACCTATGGCTTGAAAAAGCACGGCCCTATGGTGGATCAATAAGGCTTGGCTGTGGGCAGCTTGTTTTTGCTCCTTGCTAAAACGCTGCAACAGGCGCTCCGGCTGATACTCGATAAAATGCTGAAAGCCGTTAAACCCGTACAGACGATAATCTTGCTCTCCGCTAACATCACAGACCTGACAATGAGCTTCAATTAAGGCAATTGTCGGCTCAAAACGGGCGCGCTGCAGGCCATTGCGGTATAACTCACGGGGCTGGCTGTTACTGGTTGCCACCAGTACCACACCTTCAGCAAACAAGGCCTCGAACAAACGCGCCATGATCATGGCATCACCGATATCGCTGACAAAGAATTCATCAAAGCAGAGCAAGCGTGTCTGCGACGCATAGTCCTTGGCAAGTTGTCGCATGGGATTTTTAGTCCCTTGCAGTGCCCGCAAACGCTCATGCACCCAGGCCATAAAGTGATGAAAGTGTAGGCGCTGTTTATTTGCTATCGCTATCTGCTCATAAAATAAGTCCATCAGCATGGACTTGCCCCGCCCTACCGGACCATGTAAATAAAGTCCGTGCATAAGGCGTTTGCGCTGCCTGAAAAAGCGATTGGATGCTTGGTCTGCCTCCAAAGCCGACGCCAGCTTTGCCAGCGCCTTGATCGCACGCAACTGCACGGGATCGGCGAGGATCTCTTTATTGCCAATAAGCTGGCTGTATTGGTCGAGGATTTTACTCAAGGTGGCTGTTTTCACTATGCGGCATGGGCTATACTCGCGCCATTGTAACCAAGTTTAAGCCCGTCCCCAATGAAGTTCCCCTGCCGATTAGACAAGTTTATTAGCAACCTGGCGGAAATTCCGCGCACTCACGCCAAAGCCGCCATTAAGAAAAAGCGTGTCACCGTCAACGGAGAAGTCACTAGGAAGCTTGATCAAGCAGTGACTGAACAAGATGAAATTATGCTCGATGGTGAGGTTCTCACCTATCAAGGGATACGCTACTTTATGCTCAATAAGCCGGAAGGTTATGTGTGCGCCAATAGCGATGAGCTCCACGCCACTGTGTTTGAACTGCTTGATGAGCCCAACCTGAGCGAGTTGCATATCGCCGGACGCTTAGACATAGACACCACGGGTCTGGTGTTGATCAGCAATGATGGTCAGTGGAGCCACCAGATCACCAGCCCGAAAAAGCAAAAATTCAAAACCTATCTGGTCGAGCTGGCTGAGCCGCTTTCAGAGCAAGCGGTTAGTGAACTTGAGCAAGGTGTGCAGCTTCATGGTGAGCGCGACCTCACCCTGCCGGCCAAGGTGGAGGTGTTGGCGCCGTACCAAATTCGCCTGCATATAGTCGAAGGCAAATACCATCAGGTTAAACGCATGCTGGCCGCGGTTGGTAATAAGGTGGTGACCTTGCACCGCGAAGCCATTGCCGGCATTGAGCTTGACCCGGATCTCGCCCCGGGTGAGTATCGCCTCCTGAGCGAAGAGGAAATCGCACTCTAGCGCTAAGTGTCCTCAGGAAAAGTCCATTGCACTGGTGTGCGGTTCACCTATAGTAATAGGTATGTACCGATTAAGCCTATGAGTAGCAATGGAAATCATTCACCACGGAGCGGTAAATGGCGTGACCGGCTCTTGCCACCAGTTGAAGGTGAGCGAGAGCGAGTCCTTATTGGTCGACTGCGGCCTGTTTCAAGGGCTTGAAGCGCGCCAGGAGCTCGGCATCGAATTTGATATCAGCACGGTGCGGGCACTACTAGTAACCCACTGCCATATCGACCATGTGGGTCGTATCCCCTACCTGCTTGCCGCTGGTTTCACCGGGCCGATTTACGCCTCCGAAGCCACTGCTGCCCTGCTTCCCCTCGTCATAGAAGATGCTCTCAAACTTGGCGTCACAGAAGATGAGCAACTGGTTGCCACCTGCCTGCGCCTTATTCGCCAGCAACTGGTACCCATCGCCTTTAAACAATGGCAGGCACTGAAGTACTTTAAGACACCAGTTCGCTTTCGCCTACAACGGGCCGGACATATTCTCGGCTCCGCCTATATCGAAGTCGATGTGGGCCAAGGAAAGCAAGCGCAACGAATGGTGTTTTCCGGAGACTTAGGCGCACCTCACACGCCCTTGCTGCCAGCGCCTAAACCACCCTACAAGGCCGACACCCTGGTGATTGAGTCCACCTATGGCGATACCCTGCATCAGGGGCGTAAAAACCGCAGTAAACGACTTAAGGAAGTGATTGAAAAGGCGGTACGCGATAACGGCGTGGTGCTTATTCCCGCCTTTAGCATAGGCCGAACTCAGGAGCTGCTGTATGAGCTGGAGCAGATCATCCACAGTGCCCCAAGACGCTCTTTTTGGCGGGACATTGAGGTGATTATCGACTCCCCCATGGCCGCCAATTTCACCAGCGAATATAGACACTTTAAATCGCTCTGGGATAAAGAAGCCAAGGCACGTGTGGCCAAGGGCCGCCATCCTCTTAACTTTGAACATTTGTATACCCTGGATAGCCACCAGGAGCATGTACAAACTCTGAGTTATCTTAAGCAGAGGCAAAAACCGGCAATTGTGATTGCCGCCAGTGGCATGTGCAGCGGCGGGCGCATAGTGAATTACCTGGAAGCTTTTTTAGGAGATCCCCGTACCGATGTGATCTTTGTCGGCTATCAGGGCCAGGGAACTCCCGGACGTGATATTCAAAAATACGGCCAGCGCGGTGGTTATGTGGTGTTAAATAAGCAAAGGATCGATATTAAGGCGCAGATACACACCATTAGCGGTTACAGCGCCCATGCGGATCAGGCCAATTTAGTGCGATTTGTTAGCGGCATGACGAAGAAGCCCGAGCATATCAAAATAGTGCATGGAGATACAGAGGCAAAGCAAGCGCTGGCGGATAAACTAAAAGAAAGCCTCAAAGGCGAAGTGAAGATAGAAATCGCGACCTAAGGCGTTGTAGGTCGGCCTTTAGGCCGACAAATATGCACATAGTTAGCTTTGTCGGCGCAGAGCACCGACCTACAGGTTATTACTCATAACCATTGGGGTTTTGGCTTTGCCAGCGCCAGGCGTCTTGCATCATTTGCATTAAGCCTCGCTCTGCCTGCCATCCCAGCTCATTCAAAGCTTTTTGCGCACTGGCATAACAGGTGGCGATATCGCCATCACGACGCGGGGCAATTTGATAGGGTACGGGTTTATCCGCCGCCTGCTCAAAGGCCTGCACCATTTCCAATACCGAGTAACCGTTGCCGGTTCCCAGGTTATAAATATGCACGCCGCTGTGTTCAGCAAGCCAGTCCAGAGCTTTAAGGTGACCCAAGGCCAGGTCGACAACATGAATGTAATCGCGCACTCCGGTACCGTCTTTGGTAGGGTAATCATCCCCAAATACCGCCAGCTTCTCCAGCTTACCTACGGCTACCTGTGAGATATAAGGCAAGAGGTTATTGGGAATGCCATTGGGGTCTTCACCAATTTGCCCACAGTGGTGGGCACCAACCGGGTTAAAGTAGCGCAAAATAGCAAAGCGCCAACGAGGGTCGGACTTGGCTACATCTTCTAAAATCTGCTCCACCATCAGTTTGGAGGTGCCATAAGGGTTGGTGGTGCCGCCTACCGGAGCGTTTTCATCTATGGGCAAGGTTTGCGGGTCGCCATAAACCGTGGCGGATGAGCTAAATACCAAAGAGAACACTCCGGCATCTCGCATCGCTTCAATCAGGGTAAGCGACCCCTGAACATTATTTTGGTAATACATCACCGGCTTGCTCACCGACTCGCCCACAGCCTTAAGGCCGGCAAAATGGACCACGGCGGTGATATGATGCTCGCTAAACACCTTATCCAAGGCCGTTTTATCGCGAATATCGCCCTGAACAAAGGTCACCGACTTACCAGTAAGCGACTCGACGCGACGCAGCGACTCTTGCGAGCTGTTGCATAGGTTGTCGAACACCAGCACTTCACTGCCCTGATCGAGCAGCTCAAGTACCGTGTGTGAGCCGATATAGCCAGCTCCTCCGGTGACCAAGATAGCCATACCTTTCCCTGCTTTAAATTAGGCGTAAAAGCCTTTGTACCATTTAACCAACTGCTTCACCCCGGAGGTAACATCGACCTGTGGACGATAACCGGTCGCAGCAAAAAGGTCTTCGGTATCGGCATAGGTTTTATACACATCGCCCGGCTGCATTTCGCGGAATTTTTTCACCGCTTCGATACCCAGCTCGTCTTCAATGGCCTTTATAAAGTCCATCAAATTAATCGGGCTGCCATGGCCGATATTGTAAACCTTGTAAGGAGCAGAGCTAGTGGCCGGTGAGCCAGACTCAACCTTCCATTCTAGGTTCGGCTCGGGCACCACATCGGCAATACGCACCACACCTTCGACAATATCGTCGATATAGGTGAAGTCGCGCCACATATCACCGTGGTTATTCACGTCTATGGTTTCGCCGTTGAGGATTTTCTTGGTAAAAATATAAGGCGCCATATCCGGGCGACCCCAGGGGCCATACACGGTAAAGAAGCGCAGCCCGGTAGTTGGCAAGCCATATAAATGAGAATAGCTATGAGCCATTACTTCGTTGGACTTTTTGGTGGCCGCATAGAGTGAAACCGGGTGGTCAACGGAATCACTGGTAGAAAAAGGCGTGGTTTCATTTAAACCATAGACAGAGCTGGATGAGGCATAGACTAAGTGCCCAATCCGGTTATGACGGCAGGCTTCCAATATATTGAGGTGACCGACCAGGTTACTTTCAGCGTAGGCATGAGGGTTATCAATGGAATAACGCACACCGGCCTGCGCCGCCAAGTGAATAACGCGGTCAAACTTTTCCTGCTCGAACAGTTGCGCCAGCGCCTGCTGCTGAACAAGATCCAACTCAACAAAAGTAAAACGTTCGTGCTTTATGTGCTCAAGGCGCGCCGTTTTTAGGGCAACATCATAATAATCATTGAGGTTATCTATACCAACAACTTCATGGCCCTGTGCCAATAGCTTGTCACTGACCGCGGCGCCTATAAAACCCGCGGCGCCCGTTACTAAATACTTCATAGCTAACCTTATTAATCACTGCCAAACAGGTCGCGAGTGTACACCTTATCCGCGACATCACTCAATTCATCGGTCATCCGATTGGAGATTATGACATCAGAGCACTGTTTGAGTTCCTCAAGCGAGGTAGTGACCTTAGAATGGAAAAAGGTATCCGACTCGAGTGTAGGCTCATATATCAGCACTTCGATACCCTTGGCCTTAATACGCTTCATTACGCCTTGAATTGCCGACGCCCTAAAATTGTCCGAGCCAGCCTTCATCACCAGACGATACACACCCACAACCTTAGGTGCGCGTTTAATGATTGAGTCGGCGATAAAATCCTTACGGGTAGTATTGGCATCAACTATGGCGCGGATCATATTGTTAGGCACATCCTTATAGTTGGCCAGCAACTGCTTGGTATCTTTTGGTAGGCAGTAACCACCGTAACCAAATGAAGGGTTATTATAATGGCTGCCGATACGCGGGTCCAAGCCCACCCCTTCAATTACCTGACGGGCATCCAAACCGTGCGACTCGGCATAGCTGTCTAGCTCATTAAAATAGGCTACACGCATTGCTAGATAAGTGTTGGAGAACAGCTTAATGGCTTCGGCTTCGGTGGAATTTGTCAGTAATACATCCACGTCGGGCTTTTCTGCACCTTGCTGTAACAAGGCCGCAAACTTCGCTGCGCGCTCACTTTGCTCACCAACAATAATACGCGATGGATATAGGTTATCGTGTAGCGCCTTGCCCTCACGCAGAAACTCAGGCGAGAACAGAATATTATCGACGCCAAACCTTTCCTTGATACTTTTGGTGTAACCTACTGGCACGGTTGATTTGATAACAATCAGCGCCGAGGGGTTGATGTGCAGCACATCCTCAATCACCTTTTCCACGGTTTGAGTGTTAAAGTAATTGGTCTCTGGGTCATAGTCGGTGGGCGTGGCTATCACTACGAACTCAGCCCCTTGCAGTGCCATTTCTTTATCCGTGGTGGCGACCAGGTTGAGCGGCTTATTTTGCAAAAAGTGGCTTATTTCGTTATCGACTATGGGGGATTCTTGCTTATTCAGCAGGTTAACTTTTTTACTGTCGATATCCAGGGCAACCACTTCATTGTGTTGCGCCAAAAGCACTGCATTAGACAGACCGACGTAGCCGGTACCAACTATAGTAATTTTCATAACAATCTTCTGCGAAAACTAGGTTCAAAAATAATTTCGTATTAGGTAAACACTATCGTATAGATATGAATGTTAGATTAAGTTCTGCGAAGGGAAGCTTATCAGGTATAAGCTATCTAAGCTGGCTGTAAGCTTAGCCTACAGCCCATGCCTTAGAGGCTTTTTAGATGCGCGGTAAACGCATCACCTAAATCTGGGTGCTGCTGTGCGTAACGTACAAACGCCTTGAGATAACCCAGCTTATCGCCGCAATCATGAGATATACCGCTCATGCGAAACGCCTCAACCGGCTCTTGTTCAATAAGCATATCGATGGCGTCTGTCAGTTGAATTTCTCCACCTGCGCCAATGGGCGTTTTCTTCAATAACGGCCAGATATTATGAGATAGCACATAGCGACCTACCACGGCCAGGTTTGAAGGCGCTTCTTCCACCTTAGGCTTTTCCACCATGTGTTTAATTACTGCGCTTTCACCTGGCTCAATTTGCGCACCATTTATATCAGCTATACCGTATTTGCTTACGTCCTGCGTAGCTACCGCCTCAAGCATGATTTGGCTGGTCTGAGTGTCTTTAAAGCGTTTGATCATGGCGGCCAGGTTTTCACTGCTTTGATCGGCGCTAAATTCATCGAGGATTACATCCGGTAAAATCACCGCAAAGGGATTATCGCCGACGATTGGTCTGGCACACATAATGGCATGGCCCAAACCTTTTGCTTCACCCTGACGCACATGCATAACAGTCACATCTTCTGGGCAAATAGAGCGCACCTCATCAAGCAACTGGCGTTTAACCCGCTTCTCTAGGGTAGCTTCTAACTCAAAGCTGGTATCAAAATGATTTTCAATGGCATTTTTAGAAGAGTGCGTTACCAGCACTATCTCTTTAATGCCCGCACGCACGCACTCGCTCACTATATATTGAATCAGCGGCTTATCGACCAAGGGGAGCATTTCTTTTGGTATGGCTTTGGTCGCCGGCAACATGCGCGTACCAAGGCCGGCTACAGGGATAACAGCTTTCATATGATTTTTACGTAAGTATTTGAGCAACCTTGATAGCTAGCATACAAACTCGCTACCAAGATTACTATGACAAGTTTATTAACGTTTAATTTTAACGATATCCGCCGTCGGCGATTGCTGTTTTTGTCGCTCCAGCCAAACGAGATCGCAAATGCCGTCTGCAGGATTAAAGGCAGTAGGCGCTTTATTTCCTATTTTTTTTAATGCGCGCGATATTTCTCTTTCGCTGTAAAATGTGAATCCACTTCAAGAGCTTCCAAATATGCATTATGGCGTAATTATAAACGGCAAATAGCGCCAAGAAACCAAAAAACATGATACTTTCAGCTACCTGATAGTAGTCACAAACGACACCAACCGCAGCGAGAATAATAGAGACACTACAAATAACGGCAAGCGCCCCTCTTGAGGTCAAACCCGCGCGCATAAAAATATGATGAAGGTGATCCCTATCAGGTTTAAATGGAGACTGGCCCTTCTTAATACGTCTGAAGACTATAGCCACCATATCCATCAAAGGAACAGCGATAATCCACAATGCCGTTATAGGACGAAATGAAGGATTTTCTCCTTGCGTGCCTAGAGTCAACATCCAAATCACGCTCAATCCGATAAACATTGAGCCAGCATCACCCATAAATATTTTACGCGCTTTGCCTGGGAGCAGGGATAAGTTAAAAAGCAGAAAAGGAATTACTGAAAAAGCAATAATGACAGGCAGCATGGCCTGGTTACTGTCACCGCTCATATAGAACAAAATAGCTATGGCAGTGAAAGAGTTAAGCGCCAAACTTCCCGCCAAACCATCAATACCATCTGTCATATTGAAGGCGTTTATAGCAGCTATCACTGCAATTATTGTAAAGACAGTACCAACAACACCTAAGTCAATATTGCCAAAGTAGAACAAATCACCGAGATTGTGAATGTAGTGACCTGCCCCATAAACAAGGATGCCACCTATCAGTACTTGCGCAACAATACGCGTACTTACTGGCAAGTCTTGTTTATCATCAAGCATACCCAGAAAAACAATAAGAGCAGCAGATAGCAGGAAAAGCCGAACGGTAGCATCGGTAGGAAAAGCAATAAGTGCAGCGGTTAATGTCCCCAAAAAAATAGCGATCCCGCCAATTAAAGGAACTGCTCCTTCATGGTGTTTGCGTGCGTTAGGTAAGTCTACAAGACCTACTTTTATGGCTATAGGCTTTAAGATAGGTATAACAATTAGTGTTGTCAGAAGCGCAACAAAAAATTCCACTCCAAAATCTCCATTCATCCCCTGTTTCCCTCAGAGTGAGTTAATCCGTAATCAGCGGAACATTATAACCTTTGACTAAGCTATTACAATTAACCTGTGTGCTTTTTAGTAGCAAATATGTAACCCAACATCTTATTTGCCAACACCCTTCGGTCATATTGTTTTGCTGCATTTATACTTTTTTGTGCATATTCAGTAACTCCATGGGCTTTAATTGACCGAATAGCTGCCGCTAGTTCATTAGAGTTTTCAGGAGGTGAAACAATACCACAGTCAGCGCTGTTAATTATTTCGGTCGCCTCTCCTAAAGGCGCTGAAATGATAATCGGCAACCCCATTCCCATCGACTCAAATATCTTCGATGGAATCACCGTTTCAAATAAGGGCGTATCTTTTAAGTGCACCAAAGACACATCACACAAACTCCACAAAGCTGGCATTTTCTCTTTGGGCTGCCGAGGAATCATGACAATATTTGTAAGGCCTGACTCAGACACTAGCTTTTCAATTCGGGGTCTGTCGGCGCCCCCACCAGCAAAGATAATGCGAATATCATCATCATCTCGTAGTAAAGAAGCCGCCTCTACGATCTTGTCTAACGCATGCGCCAAACCGTGAGTTCCAATATACCCAGCAACAAACTTACCTTCGAGGTTATATTTTGATGCGAATTCACTATTCTTACACTCGGTTGGTTGATACATAGAAAGATCAACACCATTGAGCACCACCTCTATTTTATTTCCATCAACCCCTCGCTCAATTAGCTCCTCCTTGAAGCTGTGAGTCACCGAAATAATTAAATCAGCCTGGCGGTATAAAAACATCTCTATTCTTTCGAGTGTGCTTATAATCTTGCTTTTTTTCATAGCGCCCACCGCAGTGATAGAAGCAGGCCAAATATCTCGCAACTCAAATATAAAGGGGACACGTTTTAGCTTGGCTAAAGCCCAGGCAGAGATAACAGTAAAAAATTGAGGGGAGGTACCAATCACAACGTCTACTTTCTTACTAAACAGACCAAATAAAAAGCTACTCAGCATGAAAGACACAAAGTCCAAGGTGCGTTTCAAAAAGCCCTCATTGGCAGTGATATAAGTTTTAACTCGCCATGCCTCAATACCATCTATCGTTTCTTTGGATATCCATTTGTTTTTATAGCCATCGAATACCCTGCCTTCTGGAAAGTTAGGTGCACAGGTTATCACTGTAACCTTATGCCCTTTCTTTACCCATTCTCGGGCGTGCTCGTAGGTTCGAGTTGCTGGAGCGTTACCTTCAGGAGGAAAGTTATCTGTTAAAAAAAGAATGTGCATACTACTTGGTAGTCCATGTGAAATTGATCATATTTTGAGTGCCAGCAAAGTAAAGCTCTAGGCACTTATTAGCTTCAGTTACGCCAAAGTTTGGATGCCATGTGCTATCCACAAGCTTTGCTTTTAGGGCGGCTAAATTTGCCTGCATTTGAAAGTGTTCACCTACAACTACCAACTCTTCATTTTGGATTCTAACTTTAAGGCTGGGATGAAGGTAGAAGCGCGCTACAGCTTGAGTAAATTTGCCCTCCAACACATCATTAACTTTAAGGGTATTGCCACTCAGAGTTAATGTACGACTATGTAACGGACCTCGTATAATTTTCTTATAACCATTATGCACTGCATGTAAAACAACATGATCTCCTGATACCAGCGCATCACGCTTAATTACGCGAGCACGCTTTGCAACTCGAAAACCACTCCATACTTGAGAAGAGTCTACTTTGTCCACCTCAACGGTATTATGCGAAACAGTTTTACGCTCGATTAAACGCCTCTCTCCCAAACCATACTGTGAAGTACCTGTGTTTACGAAAACTCGCTCTTTGCCAATTGACAGTTCAAATGACAACGTGTCGGCGTGAGCATGGCCTGGGATATAATCAGGGCCTACATCCGCGGCATCGAATTGCAATTTGTTACCACTATGACTTGCCACCATATAACCGCTAGCTTTTAAATCAACTACTTGGGTTTTCTTAGTATCAAATTGTGAAATGGCAAAACCGAGCTTTAACGCATACTCCTCAATACGCGCCATTACTGGCGCAATACCGTCAACAGAATCATTAAAAAAGCTAACACCGCCATCGGTATGCGCCATAAAATGCATAAAGCCGATCATCTTTTGCGTGTATTCTCTAATTAAATTCACTAGCTCATTTGGCACACAATCAGGATACGCATTAACAAGGTTGTACATATCCAGCATATCTACCAATATTAAGGAATGATACATAGGTGAGAGTTCAAAGTTTGCACCATCCTCCAGAATTTGTTCTGGAATTTCCTTAAATAAGCCCTTTATAGCAGTATTTATCCAGAGTTTATTCTTGAAGACCACACCAGCAAACAGCAGCGCTTTTAAATTCACAAAATAATGATTACCTAATAAATGCTTCTCTAAATCATTTGATAGATAACTAGCTTGTGAGTAGAGACTCTCAAAGTGGGCAGCTTCTAACGGAAGCCCGGCTTGCCATGCTTTTATTATGTTAGGTATACGAAGCGAAATTGGTAAGGCTCCCAGCCATTCCCAAAACCAATTGGATTTCGTTCCATCCACTTATTTAAAAGCTCAAGATGAAAAGCCTGTTTTTGAAACGCACTTGAGGTCAATAAGTCTTCGAAATAATGTAAGTTGTATACCCATAACTTACTAGGTGACTCATCATTCCAATCACTTGGGAAATTTAGCTTTTTGGTATGATTTAAAAAGGTAGCTTCATTGTCACATGTTATTTTTTCATCATATAAAGGAACATGGATCCAGGCATCACTGCGAACTGGAGTCTGATAGGTAAATGAATCCGTCACTTTGGGCTTGACGAATTTACGATAAATACGGAAATAAAACTGAGGCCACTTCAAATATTTAAGAGTGTGGAAGAGTAATAAAAACTTTTTCATAAGTACAAAGGGGGCTAGGCCCCCTTAAACAATCTACTTGATTAATGTTAAGAGCGGAGTTGCTCGGCAATATCCACAGAAATGCGTGCCACTTCAAAGATTTCATCTTGAGGAATCGGGCTAGCCCCCCCCTGCTTCACTGCGTCCATGAACGCCTGAGAGCAATTTGCCTGGCCCTTATCCTGAGACCAGAGGTTCATTTTGCTAAAGCCCTTCCAGCCAAAACCAGTTAGCTTACGGAAGTTGTCAAGCTGAAGAACTCCGTCATCACAGAACACTTCCACACGTTCTTTAGGGAAGGCTTTGCCACCATTTGCAAAGTAATGGATAGAGCCTACAGAGCCATCTTCAAAGGTGAGCGTGATAATAGCCTTGTCTTCGGTAACTTCAACGTAATCATTGTCACCCATTTTAACCGCGTTAAATGACGTAATCTTAGAGCCAGCTAAAAAGCGCATCAGATCGATATAATGACAGGCTTCACCGATAATACGACCACCACCCACACTGGGGTCTTGCGTCCAGTGCTCCATAGGAATTTCACCAGCATTCATAGTCATAATGAAAGTCTTAGGGGCAGCTTTTTTATCAAGTAGCTCTTTCATTTTTTGTATTTGTGGTGCGAAACGACGATTGTAGCCCACCATTACAATGGTATTGGCCGTCTTTTGCGCAGCTTCAATGGCATCAATTTCACTGTGATTTAGTGCTAACGGCTTTTCTACAAAAACGTGTTTACCATTTTCTAATGCCGCGATTGCCTGAGGTGCATGTAAGTTATGTTGTGTAGCAATTACTACCGTATCGGTGTTTGCATCAAGAGCTTGCTCCATATCGGTTGAGGCACTAGCAAAGCCATTCTTTTTACCGTGATGAACAGCACTAATTCCGCCACTGGTTACGATTGAAGTAAGATTTGCACCGGCCTCTTTAAATGCAGGAATTAAAACGCGTGATGCGTAGTTACCGCCACCAAGAAACGCAACATTCCCATTTGATGCCTCAAAGTTTCTATTTTCGTTCAGTACAACCGTAGCTTTTGTAAGGTTTTCTTCATTTGATTTACTGTAATCTAAAACGATACCAAGTGAAGAGCGGTCATCTAGCTTCTCATATGCTGCTTTCGCATCATCAATTGAGAAGCGATGGCTAACCAGTGGTTTAACGTCAATAGCCCCTGCAGCCATTAAATCAAGAATTGCTTCAAAGTTACGTTGCTCTGTCCAGCGAACAAAAGCAAAGGGATAATCTTTTCCTTTATCTTCATACTCCTCATCATAGCGCCCAGGGCCATATGAGCATGATACTTGGAAAGTTAGTTCTTTCTCATAGAAGTCAGCTCGACTCAGTTCTAGACCCACTACACCGACTAATACAATTCTGCCTCGCTTTCGACACATTGTCGCGGCCTGGTGCATGATGTCATTGCTCTTTGAACTAGCGGTTATTAACACTGCATCGACCCCTCTACCACGAGAGAATGCGTCGGCAGCTACTAGTGCATCTTCACTCTTTGACAAGTCGACAACTTCAGCACCGAATTGTTTGGCAAGCTCACATTTTGCAGTGTCGAAATCAATACCCAGAACACGACAGCCATTTGCTTTTAATATTTGAACAGCTAGAAGACCAATTAAACCAAGACCTGTAACAACTACTGTTTCACCCAATGTAGGTTTGATTAAGCGAATGCCTTGCATTGCGATAGCACCCAGAACAGTAAAGGAAGCTGACTCATCGTCAACACTTTCAGGTATTGCTGCTACTAGGTTTTTAGGTACTCGCACAACTTCAGCATGGTTGCCATTAGATACAACGCGAGCCCCTTTTTCGAAGCCTGTATCACTACCATCTAAAACAGTACCGACATTGCAATAACCAAGTGGTAAAGGTTGATCAAGTTTTGACTTCACTGCGTCATAGGTAGCTGATAGGCCGTCGGTTTTAACCTTATCTAACACCATTTTTACTTTATCTGGCTGTGAGCGTGCTTTTTCAACCCATCCTGCCTTACCAAAATCCACCAACATCCGTTCTGTGCCGATTGAGACAAGTGTTTTCGTTGTTTTGATATTCACATTACCACGTTTTACCTTTGGATATGGGATCTCATTAAGCTGCATTTCGCCGTTTTTCAGGTCTTGAAATATCTGTCTCATTACAATTTATTCTCACAAATAATTACTGAATTGGTATCCAAAGCTTCTTTAATTTTCAGTACAAAAAGCGCGCTACCTCTCACATAGTCAAGGGACTCACCCGATATATTGTTCTTATGGGCATTGTAAGAGTGGGCAATATTCGCACAGTGGCCATGATCTCGGTGACGTAATTTTTTTAATTGTTTTCTGTCTATTATATCTAGGCTCAGATCTTCGAAATCTCTTAATGAAGCGAGTAAGTCCCCCTTATGTACATTCAAATACTCACGAACCCCCTCAAAAGTATGTCCTTTTGCAGAGAATGTAAGTGCTGCTTGAGAACCATCAGCAAATGTGACGGTGACAGCGAAGTTTGACTTAGCCTCTGTTGCTACGGCAGGACTAATAGTACAAGGGAACGCATTTTCAATACCAACTAGGTGAAGACACAAATCAGACCAATGACAAAGGTTTCCCATCACTCGACCACCCTCTGCCTCAGAGAAATACCAGTGGCCATCATCTATCTCATGGCCAGCAATAAACCAGTTCATCATTATACTGCCCGGCTGCTTTTCAACCTCTTCCATCAGTACCTTGAACAATTTGCTTTTCGGTCTGTTAAAGCCAAGAAAAACTCTCGAATTTGGGTTAACAAGCATTGCCTTTTCTAGGCGTACAAGTTGTTCATAATTAACAACATGCGGCTTCTCTATATGCACATCTTTACCATACTCTAGAGCTAAAATTGCATACTCAGCATGGCTAGCGTGGTTTGAAGCTATGTAAACAACCCTAACGTCAGGATCATTTAATATTTCTTCATAATTCGTTGTTGCTTTATAAACTTTGTATTCTTTAGCTAAAGATAAAGATTTTGAACTATCAGTATCTAGTGTATATTTTATTTTGCCCTGTGTTTTTTTCGAAACATAATGGGCTATTGTAGAAAAAGCAAAGTTACCACAACCAACAATTGCTACATCGCCATCAGTATTTCCCTTTTCATTTACCCACTCATTATCAAATGACTGTTTCGATTGCATATGATATTGAGAACGAACCTTTTTAAAAGTGCGCTCTAAACCATACATGCCAACATATCGGGTAACTTTCTTTATCTTAAATAATAAAGGTTCTTTAGTGTAATCCATTTTAATTCTCAATTTTCTTAAAAACAGCGACTGTACTTTCTTTGACCGACTCCCAACTGTATTCGATCTCAAAAAGCTCTCTAGCCTTTTTACAAGCGCATATATACGCGTCATAATCAGAAACTAGCGCTAAGATTTTCTTGTGTAACTCTCGAACGTCGCCATAATTAGTGACTATACCACAGGACATACTTTGGATGGGTTTTGATACTAATGCTTCATTATTGATAATTACAGGTCTTGATACAGCCAATGACTCGGCTAGTTTATTTGGCGCAGCGTAAATATTAATAATTCGATGTGGGCTGTAGTGAGCGAAGACAAAATCACAGTCCCTCGTAAGAGAAAGGACCTGTTCATGATCTAAAAAGCCATAATATCTACAATTCCTCTTTGACTCAAATTTACCTACTAATTCTTTGCTCCCTTCTCCAGCCACGTGCAGCTCTATGCGCGGTTCTAGATCTGCCAGTTCCAAAAGCGTATCTATACCTCGCCCTCCATCAAGCCAACCTGCAAAAACGAGCTTTATCTTATCCCCCTCAAAACCAGCATGGGCTGAAGCACCTGGGTCAACAGGGGTGTTTCTCACAACATGTATTTTAGACCTACAAAATTTAGGTAAAGCATCAGCTCTAAACCGCTCGGGAACCATGGTAGCAGATGCAAATCTGACAATCAGTCCCTCAAAAACATTTAACAGCTGGTTAACCGGCTTAGGAAGCGGATACCTTTGACCGAAGTTATCATGGATGTTGTATAGAGTTGATACCTTATTAAAAAGTCGGTAGAAAAAAACCGCGAAAAAGGACTCTACATCAGAAAAGTGTATAACATCGGGCTTTTTATCCTTAAGTAATTTAAATGCCCCTCTATTGTATGACACTACGCCTTTCAAATAGGTCATCAATCCAGCGCCATTAAGCATTGGATAGAACTTACCCACCCGCTCTACTTCAAGACCATCCCATAAATCAGTATTTGCTAAGTTTTGCTCTCTATGAGCGCCGATGAAAAGTCCTTTATAGCCAAGTTCTTTAGCAACATGCGCGACGCGCTTAACCCTAGGAATTGGCTTGCTGGATGTACGCAAGAAGATAATTTTTTTCATATTTTATTCCCAAAAAAACTTGTATTCCATTCGCTCAGTAGTTTTAAAGCTTAGCTCGACTGCATCGGCTTTATGGCCATACTCTTCGTACCAATCTATTAGCCTCTTTTCATATGAAGAAGCAGACTCTATCTTCAACTGTTCATGAGCATCTACAGATATGAAAAAGCGCGAAACCAAAGTAGACACATCACCTAAAACTTCTTCTGATATTATTAATGCATCGTCAGTCAACCGAAACTTCCTACGATGTCGTAAATGGTCACATACAACTTCGCAATCGAGAGTATCGCCATCATACTCATAAGCTGCATCGAATGAATCTTTATCAACTGTATTGAAGATAGAACCTGTTTTAAATCCAGCTCTATAGCCTTCGTAAGTAGAGATACAATTATGCATACCTGCTGCCACATATTTGTCGCGAACATCTGAGGAAAGAGTATAAGGTGCAGCCCCACCCTCGATGAAAATATCCTTGTTTCCCTTAAATAGCCAAAATGAAAGGAAATCATCATGATCATGAGGCGCTCTCTCGGAAAGCCCTAACTTGCCAACGCGAACAATCAATTTGACTTCGCCTTTGGAAAGAACAAAGTATGGTTCCATGTAACCATCCCGAACAATCTCTGGTTTAGAGAACTCTTGAGAAAATAGCGGAGAAATGGAGTCATAGAAAAGGTGATGTATACTCTCAGCACTGCTTTTTGCTTCAGTTGTATAGAGGGAAGTGGAACGAGAAGATTGTCCAAAATTAAAAATCAAACCACTATCTGAGTCTCCAAAAACAGGGAGTTTCCCCTCACTAGAACAGATAGATAACAAAGCTATTTTAGCTTTTTTTAAAGTTGCTTCTATCTCCAAGTGCCTACCATTTAATTCTTTTAATAAAAGATAACCCAGCAAGGACACATCAAGGCACAGCCGATGATATACCGTGGCATGCTCAATGTGAAAGCCATCACAATTAAACTGATTTTCAATAATCTTATTAAAATTTTCACTGTCATATTTTTCACCTTGTAAGATACAAGACAAAATTACACCTACCTCAGTGAACAAATAGTGATTACCAGGAACATCACTAATTTCTGGAAAGCGCTTTAAAAAATGAGAATGTTGGGCAAAAAGTATGTAAAAGTTTTTTTTCTCGCTAGCGTTGAGGGTCGGCAATATTAACCGATAACAATAGTATAAATTTATAAGTCTAATGGCGACTTCCATCGAGCTTATCCAATTCACTCCCTTTAGATAAGGGTTGCTAGTAACCCAATGATTTAGATTGTTGATTATAAAGCTCTTTTCAACTCTGTTATATTGAACAAGAATCGAGGCCTCGAGAAGCCATTGAAGTCGGCTCTTTTCCCATGGGATTTTTACATCACATTTAGAATCGCGTTTTATAAAGTCTATCTTGAATGACCTCTGAGAGGAGCTCCATTCAAAGCCATGTATGCAATCCTTATTTAAAATTACCTCCTGAAATTACATTGACAGAACCATACCCGAGACATTGATACGCCCCTTTTTTTAAATTCATAACTCTACTTTGGATAAAGTCTAAATCTTCGGACTTCACGCCCTTCAATTCAAAAAAGATATCACCAGAACTTTTTATCGATATCAATTTGAAGTAGCGGTTAATTTCAAACGACAAAAAGAAATCTATTTTAGATAAGATAATTTTATAAAGCTCTATTTTCATTTTCTGAAAAATAAATGACGGGGTTGACTGAGCAACCCTAAGACCTATGTATTTTATTCTATTTAAATCCACCACCACTCCTAGAGAACTCTCTTTTATGAAGACTGTAAAAAATAAAGAAAATCACACCCACTATAAAAACAAGCTTGGTTCTTGGGACAAAAAAACCTAAAGTATAACCATAGAAAATACTTAAGTTCAGCCCCCCTAAAAAAAGCAAGAAAAAAAGCTTATCTACTAAAAACCTATTTACCACGAATAGAAAATAAAGTAAAAAAGGAACGAAAAAGTAAACCAAAGCAGAATAAAACTCAAACGAACCCGCTGATATAAAAGGGAAAGAAAAGTCGTAGATCAAAACTTTCGAGGCTCCGGTAAGAAGCTCAATGAAGCGATATATAACCTCGATTACACTACCATTCCCAAACTTATAAAGTCTAAGAATCAACATTGAGAAAGATATAGAGAAAATCATGAAAAAAATAGAGTAACGAAAATTTCTAGTTTTAACATAAAAAACAAAGGGAGATAATATTATCACGTAGAAACTTCGCAATGAAAAAACCAAGAAAAAGAAAACCAAAAATGAAAAGTACCGCTTATTAGAGAGTTGAAACAAGCTTTGAAGCACAAAAGAAATAAGCAGTAAATCTCTCATAAAGCCAGAAGACAAGTCAATTACAGGTGGTAGCAAGCAAAAACAAGAACTCATTAATTTCGAAATGCGATCACCAAGAAGGTGAAATGAAATATTTTTTATAGTAAAAACAAAATAGAGATAAGACAAAAAGCCAATTATAAAAAGTACCTTCCACTCACCTGTAAATATAAACACACTGGACACAAAAAAACCGTACAAATTAAGATTAGCAATCCCCTCAATTGAACTTAACTTTGAGATAGATTCACTTCTAAAAATCAACCAGGTTAAGTACTTAATTTCATCATTGTAAAGAACCAAATCTTCATCTATCTGACCATAGTTAAAACCATCACTTAAATCGAAACTAATAGCAAAGTTGTTTTGCTCAGCTAATTTAAACTTATGTAACGTCAAAGAAGTTGACAAAAAAAGTCCAAACGTCAGGGAAAGCGCAAAAATTAAATCAACAACTTTAACTTTCATATTTTTCCAATATACGTTTTGCTTTATTGTATAGGTCACATTGGTCATCCACATCGTAGAGGATCGTTCCGTTATATCTTATACAAACATTAGACGCGATAGCTGGACAGCCTAAAAACACACTTTCAGCTACACTAATTCCAAACCCATCTGTGATAGTTGGTCTTATGAATAGTGATATCTTCCTAAACAGGGGCCACATCTCAATTTGACCACTGAAAATATAAACAAGATCACTTGGAATATTATTAATTTCTAGCAACTGCTTAATGTATTGATTCGAATCTGAATCCAAATCAGGAATAACTATTAATAATCTGGCATTGATCCCACTACGTAGTAAACGGCTTTGAGTTTTGACAGCAACGTCAAAACCATAAAGATCTCTACCATCGTAGAACTTAAGTTTGTAACCGCTAACTAAAATAACATTCTCATTAGTAATGAACTGGAGTAGATCTCTTGGATAGCTATGCAGTATTTCGTGTTCTCGCTCAAGGCAAGGAGGAATGAACGAATTACTTACAAAAACACCGCTCTTACATTGGACACCATTTATCTGGTACGAATCTTTTATAGTTTGGCTGACGACAAATATCGCACTGACCTTTCTAAGCAAGCCTTTAATAATCCAACAAGCAAGCTTATTCCTAGAAAACAACCTGTTATTATGATCAGTTAAAATCACATCGCCATCATAAAACAAAAAAACCAAAAACAAATACTTCAACGTTATCACATTTAAATGAACAACATCATTCTTACATTTAAAAAGCCTAATGATAAGCCTAAAATACTGAAAAAAACTACCACTTACAGTATTAAATACTTCTGATTTTGTGTACTTTGCCAATCGCTCAATAAAAACTGAAACACCACCAATAGGTGGCGGTAACGGGCCTATAATTAAAGGCTTATTAAACTTATTAAGATAATCAAGCAGCTCCACGAATATACCTCAAGTACTGAATTATTTTTATTACAAGATTAGAAATATTAGCTAACAAGTTTGCTATAGCTGCCCCCATAAGGCCTAAACTGGGAACCAAAACCAAACTAACAATAGAACCTACAATAAGCATTATTACGGCAGAGTACGTATTGAGTATTTGCATATTTTTACCTACAAAATACATAGCCAATACCTTTGTTATGCTTAATATAAGAAGGCTATAAATCATTAAGGATAGCGGCCCTGAGATAGCACTATACTCATCTCCTAGATAAGCTAATAATAAATCAACTCCTAAAACCTCAAAGAAGAGCAATATAAAAAAAGCACTTAACATTGATAAAATCAAGACCTTGAGCAATGAGCGCTCGTCACCTCCCGCTACAAACCTATTAAAAAAAACGGCTACGATGGATGTCGTCAGTATAGTAAGTGATTCAACAACAGAGATACTCAATGAATAGAAGCCAACATTAGCGACACTCATAAAAAATGCAATTATAATAAGATCTATTCTATATATCAAAAAGGCAATGCCATTATTTATGTAAGATTGAAAACCAAAAAAAATCAACTCCTTATTTAATCCGGTAAATCTCCTAATAAAAAAACCTGCGTTTAGATACAAAATAAAATTAAACAAAAAATAAGAGAGTAGCGCAATAGAAAAAAAACCAAATACGCTCACATCAAAAAATAGGCTATAAAGAAAAGTAAAAGAGACTAAGGAAAAAGAATGACCAAAAGATATAAAAGAGTATCTTTTAAACATTCCCTTGCCATAATAAGCTCCCTGGAATAAGTTATAGAGCAGCTTCCCTAAAGAAGTCAGCACCAACAAGGCAATCAATTTAAAACTTAAAAGCTCTCCAGCCCATAGATAAAGAACCCCTCCCCCAACCACACATACAGGAAGAAAAATAATTACCTGATGATATATTGAATCACATATTAAATATTTATCGCCACCTTTGACCAAGAAATAGTTGAGACTTATAGGGAGCCCAAAACTTGCGAAAACAACTATTAAGTTGACTGATAATAATAATATTGCGTAGATTCCATTCTCATTTACTCCCAATGTTTTTGCTACAAATAAGCTCAAAAAGGCAGTAGATGAAACTAAACCTATTTTACTCAAGAGAACAGATATAATCTTGATTAAATCACTTTTCATAAAAAGGGCTAGACTTTAACAAAAAATCAAGATTTATATTGATGTCTTTTTTAAATGCGTATTTACTTAACGAAAATACGTCATCTGAATCATTAACTCTTATAGCTTCCTCATTAATTAACCCCAATGTCTGGTAGTGATCTTGGAATTTAAAATCCCCCCCTATCACGTTTTCAGAAAGTTTAATCCACTTCGTCTTTATTCCATAAGCTTCAGGAACAATAAGCCCGTGTAAAGATGAGGATAAAATTATTTCGCATTGCATGATTTCATCAATTACTGTTAAAGGGTTTGAGTTGATGAGATTAATCACTTTAACACCACTGGAGGCTATACACTTTTTTATAAAGCTTGTTGAGTAGTCCACATAGTGGGGGATAACACCTATTTTATACTTTTTTTCTATTTTAGGTTTGTAATACCGGCTTATCAATAATGCAGGATCACCAAAAACGGCGGGGGGCTCAATACCTAGAGATAAATACTTTTCGGCTGTTTTTATCCCCCTCACTGCACATATTTTATATGGAGCCTCTCTAATTTCAGTATGCTCAGAAATAAAGCCACTCCCCCAAATGATCGCATTTTTATTAGCTCTACCACAGATAGAACCTATTGCTGATATATATTTTTTGTTGTAGTATAGGGGGTTAACATGAAGAATTTTTTTACTTGTAATATACTGCGCTAGTACTGGGTTTAATATATCCCCAAAATTATTTTCTCTTACCCAGTCTATTCTATGGTTGTTTTTATATAGGAAGTCTTCGGCTCTATATATGGTATTTTTTAGGTACTTTTTCATCATGAATACTACCATATTCCCTTCATGTCTATCATAAAGTTAAAGTTCGGCTTCTGCTTAGCTTTAAACTCTTTATGGTCTACCAGAAGTATGGCGATGTCTGCTTCAGCCTCTGCTTGCTCAATGCTAACTAATTCAAACGCCTCATTATTAAGCGAGTGAATATTTGGCTCCACAGCTACTACACGACCCTTATGCATGGAGGCAAGCTTTTGAGTTATACTCATAGCAGGGCTTTCTCGTAAATCATCAATATCAGGTTTAAACGCTAAACCGAAACATGCAATCGTTACATCTTCAATACTTTTTTCTGGATTTTCCTGCAAGAAGTCAGCAATCGCAATTTTAACTTTATCAATAACCCAATCAGGCTTGCCGTCATTAACCTGACGCGCTGTGTGGATAATTTTTGCTTCTTCTGGTGTTTTACTCACGATAAACCAAGGGTCAACTGCGATACAGTGCCCACCTACACCAGGTCCTGGCTGCAAGATATTGATACGAGGGTGGCGATTGGCAAGAGAAATCAGCTCCCACACGTTAATATCCAGCTTGTCACAAATGATGGATAGCTCGTTAGCAAAGGCAATTTGTACGTCACGGCATGAATTTTCCGTTAGCTTTGCCATTTCAGCGGTGCGAGCATTAGTAACTACGCACTCACCTTCTACAAAAGTTTTGTACAGCTCAATTGCTCGCTCAGAGCATTTTACTGTCATGCCACCAATTACGCGGTCATTCTCTACCAATTCACGTACTACATGGCCTGGTAGCACTCGTTCAGGGCAATGAGCAATGTTGATGTCAGCATTCATGTCTGCAGTTTGAGGGAAAGTAAGATCAGAGCGAGCTTCGGCTAACCACTCAGCCATTTGTTCAGTCGCTCCAACCGGTGATGTTGATTCTAAAATAACCAAATCACCTTTTTTCAACACCGGCGCAATGGCTTTTGCAGCTGCTTCAATATAGCTAAGATCTGGCTCAGGGACTGTACTGCTAGAATCTTTAAATGGTGTAGGCACCGCAATTAAAAACGCATCCGCAGCCTCAGGCACTGTCACAGCTTTTAAATAACCTTCAGTTACAGCGGCATGCACTATCATATCTAGTTCAGGCTCAACAATATGTAT
The DNA here is from genome assembly GCF_002964545.1 of Pseudoalteromonas sp. T1lg10. Taxonomy (NCBI): domain Bacteria; kingdom Pseudomonadati; phylum Pseudomonadota; class Gammaproteobacteria; order Alteromonadales; family Pseudoalteromonadaceae; genus Pseudoalteromonas; species Pseudoalteromonas sp. T1lg10. The sequence continues at coordinate 152,102 of NZ_PQBV01000004.1, read as the reverse complement.
CTCACCGCGATTTATCGTATCTACAGCATGCTGATTTACATCTACTCCAACTACTTTTTTCTTTCGTGAAGCAAACATCGCTGCAGTAGGCAAACCAATGTAACCAAGGCCTACAACTGAAACTGTATTAAATGACATAGAATTCCCTAATTTTTAATCTTATAACTCTTTATTTGGCTAATGCATCGCAAATGCGCTGACAAGCTTTACCATCGCCATATGGATTATGAGCAAAACTCATTTGTTCATAGGCGCTTTTGTTTGTCAGTAATGTATTGAGTGACTCGATAATCGTCTTTTTATCAGTACCAACTAATTTCACTGTGCCAGCACTTACTGCTTCCGGGCGCTCTGTGGTATCACGCATAACGAGCACAGGCTTACCCAAACTAGGCGCCTCTTCTTGAATACCGCCCGAGTCCGTTAAAATAATATGTGCACGATTCATTAAATACACAAACGGTAAATATTGTTGGGGCTCAATTAACTTAATGTTATCTACGCCAGCTAGAATACGGTTAACGGGCTCCTGAACATTAGGGTTTAAATGTACAGGGTAAACTATTTGTACATCAGGATGTGCTGTTGCTACTTCTACCAAGGCTTCACAAATACGCTCAAAACCGCCACCAAAACTCTCACGACGATGCCCTGTAACCAAAACGAGTTTTTTATTCGCATCTAAAAATGGGAACTTAGCCTGTAAAGTTGTTTGCAAGTCTATGTTTGATTCAAGCTTGTCTTTTACCATCAATAACGCATCAATTACCGTATTCCCGGTAATATGAATTGCCTCACTTGAGTAGTTTTCCGCTAGTAAATTATCTTTACTTGTTTGCGTGGGTGCAAAATGAAACTTAGTCAGCGCCCCAGTTAGCTTGCGGTTAGCTTCTTCTGGCCATGGACTATAAATATTGCCAGTGCGCAGGCCAGCTTCAACGTGTCCTACAGCAATTTGCTCGTAATAGGCAGTCAAACTGGCCGCAAATGTAGTTGCTGTATCACCATGAACTAATACAACATCGGGCTTAAACTCTTTAAGAACTGGTGTAAGTTCGAGCAAGATACGGCTGGTTACCTCAGGTAAAGTTTGACCAGCTTTCATTAGGTTCAAGTCATAGTCCGGAGTAATTTCGAATAACTCCAAAACTTGATCCAGCATTTCGCGATGCTGTGCAGTTACACATACTCTAGCATCAAAGCGCTCATCTTCTGTCAAGGCATGCACTAAAGGCGCCATTTTGATTGCTTCTGGGCGAGTCCCAAATACCGTTAATACTTTCATCTTCAATCCTTTTTAATAAAATGACGCACTAGTACGATGAGAGATGCCAGCATGCCACCTAGCATGACTCCTAATATGCAAATAAGTGCTCTTTTAGGCTCAGACTTTAACTCTGCTACTACAGCGGAGTCTATTGTTTTTAAAGCATACTCAGCATGAACGCTTGCCAGCATTTTTGTTTGCTGCTGCTGTTCGATTAGTTGATAAAATACCTTCTGCATATCAGCAACCGACGTTTCTTGCAGCGCACTAGTTAAGTACTCAATGCTATTCTCAGCATCCGCAATGTCATTTGCTCGCATTGTATTGTTAATTTGGGCGATTAGTTTATCAGTCAGTTCCTTGGCGATTATTGGTGAATAATGCTTAACGCCAACTTTCACTAACCCAGTTTCTTTGTCTTGAGATACAGATAAAAACTCTTTAGTGAACTTTTCATGCACTTCTAGTAAAGATGGCTCTGGCTTTTTAGGAGCTTTGACTTCACGCACCCACGCAGACTTCTCAACGTCATAGATTTCTGGATAAAACAAAACTTTGTTATTTGCTTGGTCCCAGCCATTGGCAGCCATAATTAAGGGCTTCAGGTCATGCTTAGTCACAAACTCGCCAATAAATGAGCGGCTTTTTAAAAGTTCTAGCGCAATTGTGGTTTTGTCAGCACTACCACCACCTAGGCTTACACCAGCAAGTGAAGCTAGCCCACCGAATTGACCAGCTAACGCCGATAAACCACCACTTTGACTATCTTCAGCGGGAGCTAAAAGTGCCTCGCTTTTGTATATGTTTGGCAGGCTCAATGCGTACACGACTGATATAACAGCTGCGATTATAGTTGTGCCGATAATGATCCACTTGCCTTGCCACAGTGCTAAGAACAACTCTTTTAAGTCGATCTCATCATCTGCAAAAGTGGCTTGTGGCATCTGAATATTTTGGTTATTCATTACTACTATTCCTTAAAGACCGCTAATAGCCGCAACGCCTACACCTAGCTGGTAGAAGATCTGCGTGGCTGTGCTCCAAAGGGTAAGGTTATCCATGTGCGCTGTATCCATAGGCACCACTATGGTATCTCCTGGCTCCAATTGCTTACTGGTATTAACGGCAAACCAGCCTTTGCTTTCGGGGATATAGACAGAGCCGTTAGCTTTAATGACGTAGATGCGCTCTTCATCGGCTCGTGCCTTGGTGCCGCCGCTAAGACGGATATAGGCATCCACATCTATATTGGCATTATAAAGGTGAGATGTCGCATAGTTTACCTCGCCAATTACACTAATTGAGTCGCGTTTAGAGGGGATATAGAGCGCATCACCATCTTGCAGTACAAGTTGTTGCTTATCGGCCAGAATATCATCCAAGCTGATAACTAAACGCCCTAGCGTAGGCATCTGCGATAAGTCAACTATCAAGCTAGTCATTTCATCATAAGAAAGGTTGACGCTATTCATTGATTGCTCGAAGCTTTTGGACGCCAGATCGCGACGTAACTCATTTGTTAAACGCTCAATTTGAGCACGCTCTTGCTCTTGAATGGTTTTACGCGTAAAGACCGCTGCATCTATTGCTGCGAAATCAGAGAAACCACCCGCACGTTCAATCACGTCTTTCATGGTTTCACCACGACGAATGGTGTATTGCCCTGGGAAAACAACCTCACCTTCTAGGGTAACCTTAATATTCTCCTGCCAATTTGGAATGGTTAGAATATTAAGACTGTCCTTACTATGTAAAAGTGGGTTTTCCTCTAAAGTGCCCTCTAAGGCTCCTTGAAGGTTAAAGGTGATATGCTCAATATCATCATTTGTGCCGGTTTTAGAGCGTGTGATTTCAGCCTTGTCTAGGTATGCTGACTCGGTTAGGCCACCACCGGCGGTAATTAATTCGATAACAGCCATATTATTGGCCAGCGGATATACGCCAGGGAAGCGAACATTACCATTTACTTCTACCAGCTTGATGCGCTCACCGGCACCGGCTTGTAACTGTAACTTTTTAATAACCTTATCAAGCAGTTGATTACGGCTAAAGGTTGCGTATTCAATTTCCTCTTCTTCTTCTTCATTTGAGCGCGCAGCAATAAGATCGGTGAGCTTTTGCTTACCTTTTAGCTCTGTCTCTACTTCTTCACTAAAGAGTGGCTTTTTCGCGCCTACGAATTCTTCGAACTGACGTTGTTCAAACAGGTGCCACAATTTTACCTTTTTCTGTAATTCCTGCTCTTCTTCCGTTAACGCCAACTGCTTTAACGCATCTTGTTCTTCTTCTTTTGACTCAAAACGGCTAAAGACTATGACCTTATCGCGCGGGTTTAGTATCAGATTATGAGCAAGATCGCCTGCAACTGCCTTAGCTAGGCTGAATTGATACACATCGATATTGCCATATACATCCACTTCTCGAAGCAGAATTGCATAATTCAAGTCGGCCTGCGGCAATAGCGCACCACGGATTGAACCTATGATATCGCCAATACGCTTGCCCTGATGCCAAGAGTATTCACCCGGGCGCGTAACGGCCCCGATTACAGTCACCGCTTGGTTATAGGCACTGCTGGCTTCGCTAACACGTACCACGTCTCCGTCTCGTGGAGTATAGCCGGCACTTCCTTTAGAGAAATCAAAGGAAAGAATTTGCTTATAGTCGCCTTGGCCAGCGCGCTCTACCGTAACTTTTTCCCTGTAGGCATTGGCCTTCATTCCGCCCGCCATAGCTAGTAAGTCAGCCGTACTTTCACCTTTTTTCAGCTCGAAAATGGCCGGACGCTTTACGGCACCAGCAACGCTAACCTGAGCACCAACAGGGGGAATAAACACTACATCACCTGGTTTTAGGATGATGTCGTTACTGCTATCGCCTTTAATAAGCAGGTCATACAGATCGAAACGGTTAACAACCTTACCGCCGCGCTTAATCTCGATATTACGTAAAGAGGCGATCTCACTTACACCACCGCTGGCAAACAGCGCGTGAGTTACTGTGCTTAGTGAAGACAAGGTATAACTGCCTGGCTTATATGCTTCACCTACTACGAGTACACGAATGCTGCGCAGTTGGCCAAGTGAAACAAAGGCTTTTACGCCTATCATCTCGTTACTGACCTTTTCGCTTACCAGGGCTTTTAATTCTTTGAAGGTCATGCCAGCTACATGCACTGGGGCCAGTTTAGGAATGCTTAAACGACCAGAACGATCGATGCTCGCGTCTACCGTAGCCGACTCTTTACCATACAGGGAAATTTGTACTTGGTCGCCAGGACGTACTATATAGTCATCAGGCACTGGGGCGCTTTCGCTCGGCATAAAGCTGGTTGGCTCACCGGCAAAGATGTCATAGCCAAATGGTTCTAGCTCTTCTTTCTTTGGCTTAAACTTTTCTTCTGGTGTTTGCAGCTCGGCTTTTTCATCATAAACACTGCGCGCGCCAATGGTGCTTTGCGCTTCTTGGTTGTCTGCACTCGATTTAGAAGAACCGCCAATTATTGAATCAAGATCAACACCGTATTGCCTTGCTAAGGCCTCTTGCTGAGCTCGGGGTAGCTTTTTAAACTGCTCTATTTGCGCGGGTGAAGGTGTAAGCGCTTGAGCGATAGTTGCGTAAAACAGTATAAAAATGGCGGAAAAGGCGCCGAGGTAGGTCTTAAACATTTTTCCCTGCATGTTTGACTCTCAAAAAGATGGCATATCATACACGACAAAACCCACGAAAAAAATGCGTGATAAGCAATTTTAACGTGGGTTTTAAGTGAACTTAGAAGTTATAAACTAAGGTCAATGCCGTTTCTGTATCGGTATTATCTTTGTCATCAGCAACATCAGAGTTGTGAACGACATTGAAACCAACCTTCATTTGTAACGAACCATTGATTTTGGTTAACAATGCAGTTTCAGAGCGGGTTTTGGTGTTGGTATCACCATATTCCACTGCCAAAAGCTGAGTAAACTTAGCGCCTTCAGAGATCTGCCAGGTATAATCAGCTTTGGCTAGCGCGATCACTTCACCTTCCCATTCATCGGCAAGCGACTGACCGTTGTCATCAACTTCGGTGCTGTCATCCGGGTATCTAAAATACTTATAACCAGGACCAAATTCGGCATTTAATACCATGGTTTCATTGTCGATTAGGCGTAAACCATAACCGCCCGAAATCACAGCTTCCTCACGATAGGCACCAAAGTAATCGCTCAGATATGAGCCATAGATGAATAAGTGCGCATTCTTCTCGTTTAATTTGTAATTACCCTGTGCAGAACCAAAGTACTTTTCATTGGTGCGCTCGGTAATTTTAGTGCCGTCGTCCTGCTCAACTTCATCTTCTTTGTACAAGCCGCTTAATTTGTACTCGTTATTCCACTTTTCTAAATTGTGTTTAACGGTTAGCGCGCCTTTAAAGGTCGTTGTTTCGGTGTTACCACTGGTGATAATGGCACCTAGTTCGGCGTTTGCTTCCCAGGTTTTTTTCTCTTCTGCAACAACATTAGTTGCAGCACAAGCTGCAACTAATAGAGATAGGTACTTCAATTTCATGTTAGCGATATTCCCCTGATTATTCGCCAGTTTTATGTAAGTGCACATCCATTTGTGGGTATGGAATGCCAACATCATTAGCGTCTAGTTCTATCTTAATATTTTCCATTAGATCGAAATAAGTTGGCCAGTAATCTGCTGTGTTCACCCAAGGACGAACAACGAAGTTAACGCTTGAATCGGCCAACTCGCTCACAGCCACTGTATAGGCTGGGTCTTTCAAAATACGGCTCTCGGCATCAAGTACCGACTTTAATACGCTTTTCGCTTTTTTCAGATCCGCGTCGTAGCTTACACCAATTACCAAGTCGATTCGACGAGTCTGTTCGCGAGAATAATTCACGATAGGACCAGACATAATGGCTGAGTTAGGCATTACGATGATTTTGTTATCTGGCGTATTTAGCTCAGTTGAGAAAATTTCAATCTTGCGTACCGAACCGGCTTTACCACCCGCTTCGATGTAGTCGCCTGATTTGAACGGACGAAGGATGATAATAAGCACGCCTGAAGCGAAGTTTGATAGCGAGCCTTGTAGCGCTAAACCAACCGCTAAGCCAGCGGCACCTAAAATAGCGATAAAGGATGTTGTTTCAATACCAACCTGAGACAAAGCCATCAGTATGGTACCAACAAAAACCAGCGCATAAATAATGCTGCCGCAGAATGAACCTACAGCCTTATCGACATTACGCTTTGCAAATGCTTTTTGAGTTAAGTTGCTACACCATTTAGCAATGCGCATACCAACAAAGAAGACAACGAGTGCAAGTACAAATTGTACCGCATAGTGTATTAGTAGATCCGAGTTTTCAGAGATCCAGTTAGTTACAGTTTCCATTAGCGCTCCTATCATCCGCTTTTTGTTTGATACAACGATGAAATTAAACAACTTCGTTGTACCTAATCCGTAATTATCTCAAAACTTTCTTATAAACCGCAACCCAACATTGCTGCGGCTCACCTAATAATAAAAGCAAGTGGTGCTTTTTGCCTATTTTTTATCTAGTTACGCACCTTTAGTGATTAAATTTAAAGCAAACGGAAAAAACTCGCCAATTTACTCTTCACAAGCTCAATTAAACTATGTATTATGCGCGCCACACATCGAGAGGTGTGTAATTTCTTTATGGCGGCTGTAGCTCAGTTGGTAGAGCCCTGGATTGTGATTCCGGTTGTCGCGAGTTCAAGTCTCGTCAGTCGCCCCATCTCCCCCTTATTTTTTAAATCTCCATTTGATTACCTAAGTAGATACCTTCTAAGCTGAAGCTCTATTCGAAGCCACACTGCGTTTAAAAAATGCCGACCACCCGGCCGACACCCATACTCTATAGCGACTAAGCTCGATCAACATCGAAACTTAAGACTTCCTTGATATGCTGTTTGTTACACGCCAGCATCACCAGGCGATCTATTCCTAATGCCACGCCGGCACAGGCTGGTAAGCCAGCTTCTAATGCACCCAACAGATGCTCATCCATATCCACTTGCTTCAAACCGCGCTCTAGGCGTTTTTTGTTATCCTTTTCAAAACGCTGTCGCTGTTCGCTGGCATCGGTTAATTCATAAAAGCCGTTGGCCAGCTCCAGATTCTGATAGTACAGCTCGAAGCGACCGGCAACGCGCGGGTCTTGCTCATTAAGCCGCGCCAGTGCGGCTTGGGATGCAGGAAAGTGATACACAAAACAGGGGCGCTCTTGCCCTATCTGCGGCTCAATCACCATACAGAAAAGTAACTGCAGCAAAGTATCTGCATCTCGCTCCGTAGCGGCAATGTTTCCAAAGCCCTGTGCAGTGGCCACCTGTTGTAGCTCTTCTAGGGTAATGGTTAATGGATCTATGGCCAGCACCTGAAGAAACGCCTGCTGATAACTGATACGCTCGGCGCGCTCGGTATCGAGCACCAGTTGCATCAGCTCGTCGATTTCATCCATCAGTGCAAACTCATCAAACCCAGGGCGATACCACTCGAGCATGGTAAATTCGGGGTTATGATGGCGACCATTTTCTTCGTTACGAAACGCCTTGCAAATTTGGTAAATAGCGCCGCTCCCGGCCGCTAGTAGACGCTTCATGGCGTATTCCGGCGAGGTTTGCAGATACAGGGGTAAACCTTGGGCATAGCCTTGACCGACAAATTCGGTGGCAAAGCCTTGCAAATGCTCATCGGTCACGCTCGCCTGGGACAAAGATGGCGTGTCCACCTCCAACACCTGACGCTCAAAAAAGAATTCGCGAATGGCCCGTAAAATAGCGGCGCGCTGCCTCAGTGTTTCAATACTCGCACTCGGTTGCCACAAAACATCTTGCTGACTCATTCGTTCTTTCCTCACTTTGCAAAACTGAGACATAAAAAATCCCAGCGCGGCTAGCCGGGCTGGGCTTATCCCTAAGGGCGGTCCCTAAGGGCTCGTCCCGAAGGGATTGTAACGCTAAAAGCGTTTATTTTACACGGCTTACGTATTCGCCAGAGCGCGTATCAACCTTGATCACTTCACCGATTTGGATGAACAAAGGAACGCGAACTACCGCACCCGTGTTAAGGGTTGCAGGCTTGCCACCGGTACCGGCTGTGTCACCTTTTAGGCCCGGATCCGTTTCCGTTACTTCCAGCTCAACAAAGTTAGGTGGAGTCACAGCAATCGGGTTACCGTTCCATAGGGTGATGGTGCATGAGTCGTTTTCAACTAACCATTTCACGTTGTCGCCAACCGCTTTTTCGTCTGCGGCGATCTGCTCAAAGGTGTCGTTGTTCATGAAGTGCCAGAATTCACCGTCGGTGTACAGATACGCCAGATCGGTATCCATTACATCGGCCCCTTCAACCGTCTCACCTGATTTAAAGGTTTTTTCTAAAACCTTACCAGAGATCAGCTTACGTACTTTTACACGGTTAAACGCTTGACCTTTACCAGGCTTAACAACCTCATTTTCAAGGATGCTGCAAGGCTCGCCGTCCATCATAAATTTAAGGCCACCCTTGAACTCGTTGGTGCTATAATTCGCCATCTTGTCCTCTAATACAATTTCTCGAGTAATTAACCTGTCAATGATACAAAGAATCGAAGTAAATTTGCATAAAAACTGGCAAAAAGAATTGGCCGAGGTGGTTACTCGTCCAGAAGAGCTGCTCTCATTACTCGAATTACCCGAAGCCGACTTTCTTCCCGACAACGAGGCGAGAAGCCTGTTTAACCTGCGCGTGCCACGCCCCTTTATTGCCAAAATGCAAAAGGGCGATCCCCGTGACCCCTTGTTATTACAGGTTTTACCGCGCCGACAAGAGTTTCAACAGGCCCCCGGCTACAGCACAGATCCACTTGAAGAGCAGGACAATACACAACCCGGTTTACTGCATAAATATCGCTCCCGGGTACTCTTGGTATTTAAATCTGCCTGCGCCATTAATTGCCGCTATTGTTTTCGTCGCCATTTTCCCTACGCAGATAATCAGCTTAATCGCTCCGCTTTGGAGGAAAAGCTAGCGTATATCGCCGCTCATGATGAAGTGAATGAAGTGATCCTAAGCGGCGGCGACCCATTAATGGCCAAGGACGAGCATATCGCCTGGTTTGTCGCGCAATTAGAGGCCTTGCCCAATATTAGGCGCCTGCGCATTCACTCCCGTTTACCGGTGACCATTCCCGCCCGTGTCACTGAGAAGTTGTGCGAGATATTCGCCAACACCCGATTGCAGGTAGTCTTTGTGCACCATATTAATCACGGCAATGAAATAGATGCGCACTTCGCTAAGGCCTGCACTCAGCTTAAAGCCGCTGGCGTGACCCAGTTAAATCAGGCTGTGCTGCTAAAAGAAGTGAATGACAATATCGAGGCGCAGGTTACGCTCAGCGAACGTTTATTCGAGGCCGGTATTCTTCCTTATTACCTGCATCAGCTCGACAAGGTGCAAGGCGCCGCCCATTTTGAAGTTAGCGATGCCGAAGCTAAGGCGCTGATGGCGCAAATGCTCAGCGCCCTACCTGGCTTCTTAGTACCCAAGCTGGTAAGAGAAATAGGTGGCGAGCACAGCAAGACACCGATAGATCTTCATCTAGAGCCCTAACCAATTGTAGATCTGAGCTTCGCGCCGACAAAAGGAGAGTTATGCGCATTTTTGTCGGGGTGTAGGTCGGTGCTACGCGCCGACATTTCAAGCAATGGTGCAAAGGCCATAGCAGGAAATGCGCTCGCCGATATATTCATAGCCCTTACCTGACTTTTTAACCGAATCCACGTACCATATCAGCCAAATGTGTTAGCTCTTTAGCTAATGCGTTTAGATTAAACGTAAAGTAAACCGCAAAGAGAAACAGATCCGGAATATGAACTCGATTATTGAAAAGCTTAATGAAAACCTTAAACTCGCCTACCGACAGGCGCTCGACGCGGATCAAAAGTTAGATCAATTGCAAAAAGACGGCCATGGTAAATTCCAAGCTTTGTTTAATGAAGACGCGGGCTTCTCCTTCGCCGCCAAACGGTTCAAGCCGTATGTTCTTGATGTAGCTGCCGATATTGAAGCGCTAAGCGAGGCACAAGAGCTGGACGAAGCCCTGTTGAAAAAAGCCGTGCTTAAGCTGCAAAACCTGCTTGCTCTGCTATCGACCTTTAAATAGTTCGGCCTTTGCCGCCAAGGATGGCGGTAGTAGAGCATGCAAGAGCCCATTGCCGACAAGGTAAGCGTACTATGCCTTTTGTCGGGATGAACCCCGACCTACAACCTAACTAGCGATAAACCTTTTTCGGCTCTATTCCTAGCTCAGGGTACAGGGTATCCGTAAACCAGGAGCTGAGCAGGCGGAAATCATAGTAAAACTCGTCATCGCCACGTATCGAGCGTATATGATCCATATAGGCCATATCTTTAATGTCTACATCGCCGCTACTTAAAACCTTGCCGTCTTTATCAAGCAGTTGGTAGCTAAATTCTATGCGCGGAAAATAAATAGGCTTCATCACCCGAAACTCGTTCATGCCGTGGCGCACTTCACCAGCCAAATCCAAATCGGTTATTTCGACATTAAACACGCTACCCTCGGGTAAGTTTTGCGCCTCAAAATTAAAGTGCTTGTCAAAATTTTTCATCAAGCGCTCGTGAAAAGGCTTTTTCACATCGTTGCCGGGACGGGCATCCGCGTAGTCATTTAAATCCTGCCACTTAATTTTGGCCTCACCGGCATAGGTCACCGCCGATGCAGCCATGGCCATTAAGGCCACTAATACTGTACGTACTTTCATAATGCTCTCCGTTTAAGTCTGCTATACCAATTCTGTTAAGTATGTGATCAGATATAGCGCTGGATAAATGATGTGATAACAAGGCGGAATGTTTCTTATGTAGTTATTCTACATAGAAAAATTTCAACGCAGTTAGCACGATATTTAGCCCGCTAGAATGATTAGCTATTTAAGTGAATTGGTATTTAATATAGACCCGTTCACATGGATTTAGATCACAAATCAATCAACAAGTTCGTTACCAAACGTAATCATCCATTATGGTTTGTACCCTGTCTTTACCCTAATAGTAAAGATCTACCTTCTGAGGAAGGGGGCATTGTCAGCATAACCCTAGGGTTACGCCTTACCTCGCCTTCCTAGGCTGTTATCTGGTCTCATCCATGAGCCCCTCGTTCATTCTTTTTGAGCGACGAAAAAGAATGAACCAAGAAAACGTCGCCCCGACATCACACTCTTTCCTCAAAGTGAAAATTGAAATGTACGCAACCACTATGTACGGCACTTCCCTGTCCCGGACATAGCTTTGCAAACGTCCACGTTTGCTAATTACTCTTCAATTTTTTCTTTTCGGGTGTGATGAAGGGGGGATATAACGTCTGAAACACTGCAAATACCGGCTAAGGCCAGCAGTCAATAGGCAAACCTAAATGGATAACAACCTCCTATTGATGTAAGTGGTTGAGGGGCTGAAAATGAAAAAACCCAGCCAAAGCTGGGTTTTTATGAAACTGGATGTTCGGGGGGATGATTACATCATGCCGCCCATGCCACCCATTCCGCCCATGCCGCCCATATCTGGAGCAGCTTCATCTTTAGGAATTTCAGCAACCATGGCTTCTGTGGTGATCATTAGACCAGCAACTGACGCGGCGAACTGTAGTGCAGAGCGCGTTACCTTAGTTGGATCTAGGATACCCATTTCGATCATGTCGTTGTATTCGCCGTTTGCAGCGTTGTAACCATAGTTACCGTCGCCTGCTTTAACTGCGTTAACAACTACTGACGCTTCGTCACCAGCGTTAGAAACGATTTGACGAAGTGGTGCTTCCATGGCACGAAGTGCAACATTGATACCGTGGTTCTGGTCATCGTTGTCCGCTGTCAGTGAAGCAATCTTTGAAGCAACACGTACTAGCGCAACACCACCACCAGGTACTACACCTTCTTCAACCGCGGCGCGAGTTGCGTGAAGCGCATCTTCTACGCGGTCTTTCTTCTCTTTCATTTCAACTTCAGTTGCTGCGCCAACTTTGATTACTGCAACACCGCCGGCTAGTTTAGCCATACGCTCTTGTAGCTTCTCTTTGTCGTAGTCTGAAGTCGCTTCTTCGATTTGCGCCTTGATCTGACCTACGCGTCCGTCGATAGCAACTTGCTCGCCAGCACCATCGATGATGGTTGTGTCGTCTTTAGTGATCACAACGCGCTTAGCAGTACCTAGGTCTTCCAGGGTCGCTTTCTCAAGCTCAAGACCGATTTCTTCAGAAATCACAGTACCGTTAGTCAGGATAGCGATGTCTTGCAGCATGGCTTTACGACGGTCGCCGAAACCAGGTGCTTTAACCGCAGCAACTTTAACGATGCCACGCATGTTGTTCACTACTAGTGTTGCCAGTGCTTCACCTTCAAGGTCTTCGGCAACGATAAGAAGAGGCTTGCTAGTCTTAGCAACGGCTTCAAGAGTTGGAAGTAGTTCACGGATGTTAGAGATTTTCTTATCAACAAGAAGAATATGCGGGTTATCTAGCTCAACCTGGCCTTTCTCTGGGTTGTTGATGAAGTAAGGAGACAGGTAACCACGGTCGAACTGCATGCCTTCTACAACGTCTAATTCATTTTGTAGTGACTGGCCTTCTTCAACAGTGATAACGCCCGATTCGCGGCCTACTTTTTCCATTGCTTCAGCAATGATGTCACCGATTTCTGAATCAGAGTTTGCTGAAATAGTACCTACCTGAGCGATTGCTTTGGTGTCTGCACAAGGTACTGAAAGAGCTTTAAGTTCTTCAACGGCTGCGATTACCGCTTTATCGATACCGCGCTTAAGATCCATTGGGTTCATGCCCGCAGCAACGGCTTTAAGGCCTTCGTTGACGATGGCTTGCGCAAGAACGGTTGCAGTAGTGGTACCGTCACCGGCGGCGTCATTGGCTTTAGAAGCAACTTCTTTCACCATTTGTGCGCCCATGTTCTCGAACTTGTCTTCTAATTCGATTTCTTTTGCTACCGATACACCGTCTTTAGTGATAACTGGTGCGCCGAATGACTTGTCTAAAACAACGTTACGGCCTTTAGGACCTAAAGTAACTTTTACCGCATCTGCTAATACGTTTACGCCCTTAAGCATTTTTGCGCGAGCGTCATTTGCAAAACGAACTTCTTTTGCTGCCATTATTCTTTCCTCTAAATTCTGTTTAATCCGGGTATTAATACAACACTAGGGAGGCTAATTTAGCCTACGATACCGAGAATGTTGTCTTCACGCATGATCAGGTATTCCTGGCCTTCGATCTTCTCTGTTTTTTCAACATAAGAGCCGAATAGCACTGTGTCACCCGCTTTTACTTCTAACGCGCGTACTTCGCCGTTATCCAATACACGGCCATTGCCCACTGCAATTACTTCACCACGTGAAGATTTCTCTGCGGCAGAACCGGTAAGCACGATGCCGCCAGCAGACTTGGTTTCTTCTTCTAGACGCTTAACGATCACGCGATCATGTAAAGGACGAATGTTCATTTGTTTAGTTCTCCTAACAGTTTCTGAACAACTACAGAAAATCTTAAAATTTGATTGTGTACTTTTATGGGGGTGAGCAAATTAAAACCCAAGAGTAAAAGTTAAAAATTTTACTCTTTACGTTCAAATTCACCTTCAATTGTGGTGTTTGAGTGGCCGCGCTCTGAGTGTACTGAATGCTGCTCTGAGCTGTGATGGCTTGAACGCGAACTATGATAATGTGCGCTGAAGCCACCACCTTGAGTCATATGCACCTGCGCTTGTGAGGCAAAGGCAGCCGACATGCGTTTACGCACCGCCGGAGTTAACAATAGAAAACCGAACACATCGGTCACAATACCCGGTGTTAATAATAAAACTCCGGCGATAATCACGCAGATACCGGTAAACATTTGCTCTGCCGGCATTTGTCCCTGTGCCATTTGCAGCTGAGCATCACGCATAGCACCCATGCCTTGTTGCTTCACTAATTTTGCACCTAGGATGGCGGTCACCACTATCAGGGCTATGGTCGCAAAGCCACCAATAACGTCACTTACCTGAATTAGCAGGGCAATTTCTATGATGGGGATAATGATAAAAAGTAGGAATAATGCTCTAAACATACTGAGTCTCGTTTAATTCAATGAAATAAATGTGCGGCTGACAAGGTCACTTTTCAAGTCTTCTGCCGAGCTTCTATAGGTTTTAACCTTGCTATCGGCTAGTATGGGGTTAGAAAAAGAACGTATAAAAAGGTTCATTATGACTACCCATTATCGGCTGATATTTACTACCTGCGCTAACAAACAAGAGGCGCGGGCCATGGCAGAACAACTGGTGCAGTTAAAGTTGGCGGCGTGTGTGAACATCCTTCCAGAAGTAGAGTCTATCTACATGTGGCAAGATGAGGTGACCAGCGCTACCGAAACCAAACTGCTGATCAAAACAAAATCCGAGAAGATGAACCAAGTGATTCAAACCATTAAAAAATTACACAGCTACGAGGTACCTGAGATTCAGGTAATCGATGTAACAACGGGAAATTTGGCCTACTTCAATTGGATGGACGAGGTACTTAATTAATGCAATTGCTCATGCGTATCTGGCTGATCATATTTACCCTTGCCTTTAGTGCTGGCTCCTGGGCCAATAACTCGGTGCTTGATAGTTTACTCAAGACCCAAGCAACCACCTTTTTACCCGTTGACCAGGCCTTTAAGCTGGACTTTGATCAACAAGGTGAAACCCTGCTTATCAATTGGGATATAGAGCCTGGCTACTACCTCTATAAGCATAAGTTAGAGTTTGTCGGCAAAGGCGCGACCGTGACGCCCCCCGCCCAGTTGCCCGGCGGTGAAATGATTGAAGACGAGTTTTTCGGTCGCACCGAAGTCTATTTTAATGCCGTAAGCTTTAGCTTAAAGGTCAGCAATATTTCCGACGGTGCCTTGGTAAAAATGCGCTATCAAGGCTGTGCGGAAGCCGGGCTTTGCTACCCGCCCGAGGTTATAGAAATTCCACTTTCCCTGGTCGGCGGTGCAGCTCCAGCAACGACCGGGGCTGTGACCGATGCCCTTATGGCGCAAGGCACACCCGAGACTAAAGCAAAAGATAACGGCAGCAAAAGCAACAACAAAGGTGAGCAATCACTAACCGAGCGTTTGGCCAGTCAAAGCCTGTTCACCAACTTGGTGTTCTTTTTTGTGGTCGGTATTGGCCTGGCCTTTACCCCCTGCGTCTTCCCCATGTTCCCTATTCTGTCCAGTCTTATCGCCGGACAAAAGCACCTCTCGACCCGCAAGGCCTTTAGCCTGTCCTTCGTCTATGTACAGGGTATGGCCATTACTTATGCGCTGCTGGGGTTAGTGGTTGCCTACTTTGGCGGCCATATTCAGGGTTATCTGCAACACCCTTATGTACTGATCAGCTTTAGCCTGCTGTTTGTATTGCTGGCACTGTCTATGTTCGGTTTTTACGAAATTCGCCTGCCACAGGGCATGATGGAGCGTTTAACCAAGGTCAGCAACAAGCAACAGGGCGGTAATTATGCCGGGGTTTTCCTGATGGGCGTGCTGTCGGGTCTTATCGCCTCGCCTTGTACGACCGCACCGCTTTCCGCGGCCTTACTTTATGTGGCGCAAAGCGGCGACTATATGATTGGCGCCCTCACCCTGTATGCCTTAAGCCTGGGCATGGGTCTGCCGCTGCTATTACTTGGTACCTCGGGAGGTAAACTTCTGCCTAAGGCCGGTGGCTGGATGGAGCAGGTAAAAACCCTGTTCGGCTTCTTGATGTTATTCGTGCCCTTGATTCTGCTTGAGCGCATTTTGCCGTTCGAGGTGATTTTACTTATGGCCGGTATATTAAGTATAGCTACCGCCATCTACCTGCATTATTGGCAAAGTGGCCAAACTCAGGGCCGAGGCAAAACCATTCTTTGGGCCATGGCCATGACCTTGTTTATTAGCGGTTTAATGCTGGTTAAAAACTATGTGTGGCCACCGACTGTGGTTAAGCAGGTTCAAGTACAGCAACAAGCCGACAGTGGCGAGTTCGTTCATGTTGCCGACCTAACTGAGCTCAATGAGCTGCTGGCCAACACAGAAGGCCTGGTTATGGTCGACCTTTATGCCGATTGGTGTGTGGCCTGTAAGGAGTTTGAGCACTACACCTTCCCCAAGGAGCAGGTGCAACAGCAGTTTAAGCACTTTACCCTAGTGCAAATCGATTTAACCGACACCAATGACAGCTCCATTGAGCTGATGGAAGCATTTACCGTGTTCGGCTTACCTAGCATCTTGTTCTTTAACCAAGATGGTAAAGAACTTCCGGAATTACGGGTCACCGGCTTTATGGGTGCCGACGACTTTGCCGCGCATCTACAAAAAGTACGCGATCAGGCAGGAAGCTAACCAAGCCTAAATAAAGCAAAGTGTCATTTAGGGCACTTTGCTCCTTTCTTTTGCCAGCTCTGCAAATTTAACCTCCAAGGTGATTAGACCAGTATTTTGCTGCTATTTTCCTCGAACTCACTATAATAGTTCGCTAAAGTGAGAAAAATTTGCTATTTGCAACTTTTACCCTTAAGTTTACTACTGATATTTGTACAAACGCTTATAACTCACAAGTTAAAGGATTTTAGTCGCATTATGACTGCAAAGTTTAAGATTTTAGTTATCAACGGCCCAAATTTAAATATGCTGGGTCGTCGTGAGCCGGATAAGTACGGTTCCAAGACATTGGTACAAATTACCGATGAACTAAATGATGCAGCCGCGGCACTCAATGTTGAACTAGAGCACTTTCAAAGTAATAGCGAAGCGGCCCTGATTGAGCGTATACATGATGCCTGGCAGCAAGTTGATAGCATTATTATTAACCCTGCCGCATTTTCGCACACCAGTGTCGCCCTGCGTGACGCCTTACTAAGCGTTGCCATTCCTTTCTTTGAGGTACACCTGAGCAACATTCATCAACGGGAAGCCTTTCGCCACCACTCTTATTTTTCCGATGTGGCGCAAGGTGTTATCTGTGGTTTTGGTGCAATGGGCTATCACTTCGCGCTGCAAGCAGCGGTTAGCCGGTTGCAAGATTCGAATTAAAAACTAACTAATAGGCGGGTTTTTCATGGACATTCGCAAAATTAAAAAATTAATCGAGCTTGTTGAAGAAACAGGTATTGCTGAGCTAGAAATCACCGAAGGTGAAGAGTCGGTACGTATTAACCGTCACAGCCCAGCTCCAGTAGCTATGCCACAACATTACACAGCTGCAGCCCCTATGGCCGCTCCTGCTCCAGCAGCAGCTCCTGCCGCTGAAGCACCAGCCGCAGCACCAGCACAACCTGCTGGCCATCAGGTTAAATCACCTATGGTAGGTACTTTCTACTCTGCTTCTTCACCTGAAGCGGCTGCATACGTAGAAGTAGGCACAAAAGTAAGCGTAGGCGACACCCTGTGTATCGTTGAAGCGATGAAGATGATGAACCAGATCGAAGCGGACAAAGCCGGTACGGTTAAAGCTATCCTGGTTGAAAATGGCGAGCCAGTTGAGTTCGATCAACCACTTTTCATCATCGAATAATCGCGTCCCCCAAACAAGGCATCAACTATGTTAGATAAAGTTGTTATCGCAAACCGAGGTGAAATTGCACTTCGCGTATTGCGCGCCTGTAAAGAGCTAGGTATTAAAACGGTAGCGGTTCACTCAACCGCGGACCGCGACTTAAAACACGTGCTCCTTGCAGATGAGACTATTTGTATCGGTAAGCCGGCCGCCAGCGAAAGCTACCTGGACATTCCTCGTATTATCGCCGCCGCCGAAGTAACCGACGCGGTAGCCATTCACCCTGGCTACGGTTTCCTTTCTGAAAACGCGGATTTTGCCGACCAAGTCGAGCAAAGTGGCTTTATCTTTATCGGTCCAAAAGGCGACACCATTCGCCTTATGGGTGATAAGGTATCGGCTATCGAAGCCATGCGTAAAGCCGGCGTACCTTGCGTACCGGGTTCAGACGGCCCGCTAACGGAAGATAACGAGCGCAATATGCAAATCGCTAAGCGTATCGGTTATCCGGTGATCATCAAGGCCGCAGGTGGCGGTGGTGGTCGTGGTATGCGTGTGGTTCGCAGCGAGAAAGAGCTTGTAAACTCGATCGCCCTGACTCAGCAAGAAGCCAAGCAGTTCTTTGGTAATGGCATGGTTTACATGGAAAAATTCCTTGAAAACCCACGTCATATCGAAGTTCAGGTACTGGCCGATGGTCAAGGCAATGCAATCCACCTGGGTGAGCGTGACTGTTCAATGCAGCGTCGTCACCAAAAGGTTGTGGAAGAAGCGCCAGCACCGGGTATTACCGCGGAAATGCGTAAGTACATCGGTGACCGCTGTACCCGTGCCTGTATCGAAATCGGCTACCGTGGTGCCGGTACATTCGAATTCCTATATGAAAACGGCGAGTTCTATTTCATCGAAATGAACACCCGTATTCAGGTAGAGCACCCTGTAACTGAGATGGTAACCGGTATTGACTTGATCAAAGAGCAGCTAAAAATTGCTGCCGGTCAGCCACTGTCTATCACTCAGGACGATGTTGTGATCCGTGGTCACGCCATCGAGTGCCGTATCAATGCGGAAGACCCGAAAACCTTTATTCCTTCACCGGGTAAAATCACCCGCTTCCACCCTGCCGGTGGTCTAGGAATTCGTTGGGACAGCCACATTTATGCGGATTACACTGTACCGCCACATTACGATTCGATGATTGGTAAGCTGATCTGTTACGGTGAAAACCGTGATATAGCCATTGCTCGCGCGCGCAACGCGCTCAATGAGCTGGTGATCGACGGCATCAAGACCAACACCGAACTGCACAAGATTATTTTAGCGGACGAGAACTTCCAAAATGGTGGCACCAACATCCACTATCTAGAGAAGAAACTAGGTCTGTAAATTAAATTGTTAAGCAAAGCCAAAGCCGACATGATGTCGGCTTTTTTTGTATTGAGCCTTTGAAAACAATGGTGAGTGGCTGATAGGCCAATAAGTAAGCAGTTGATTTCTACAAACTTAAATAATCCCCTTCCAGCTAGTGACAAGGCCTGGAAAAGTTTTTATACTGCTCGGCGCTTACTTGAGGATATCTCCTATCCTGTAAAAACAAGATAAGCATCAAGAATACAAAATGGCCCTATAGCTTAGGTGATAAACGTAAGCCAAAGGCTTTGAGAAGTGACTAAACATCACTTCGAAAGAGAAGAACGCGAGGTCGTGGATGACCGAGCTGAGTGCAGATCATCATGGACGTGTATACTCCGACTGCACCAACAACATAAAATGGCCCTATAGCTCAGTTGGTTAGAGCGCACGACTCATAATCGTTAGGTCCCTGGTTCGAGTCCAGGTGGGGCCACCATTTTTCCTATTTCCCTTGTAAATCATTCCCTGAAATAACCGAACTTTTGTGTCTTTGGCATACAAAAAGCTTAGTTAGCTTTTGTTCCAACTAAGCCTTATAGCTTAAAACCACTTCGATAAACTAATTAAAATCAGTGAGCGCCTCGGCCAGTGAGCCCTCAGGTTTTTCAACCACTCGCACTAGTTCTGTGTCGCCATCGAGGACGATAAAGGTGGGGGTGTATTTAAGCGCAAATTGCTCGGCCAAGCCCCTGTCATCTTTTTTACTGTAATCCACGGCCACCAGCTCAAGCTGGGCGAGTTCAACCTTGCTTAGTGCCAGTAGCTTTAATAAGCGCGGCACTTCACGCTCGCTGTCGTGACACCAGGTGCCGAATAGCACCAATAAGGACTTACCCGTTAGCTTGTGCATCTGCGCCAGCTCGTCATCGCTTGGAGCAAAATCATCGTAGGCGGTGGCAAAGGTTTTATATTCACTCAATAAGCTGGCGCTATCAATCACGCCGATATAGGGCTTATCGTCGGCGCAGGCCGCTGTCGTCGACAAGGCCATAATTAAGAAACAAAGTTTAAAAAAAGTTCGCATAGTTATTAATTCTTAGAGTAAATACCTACGCCATTATGACCTTGTTACCAAGCCTTGTCTTGCCTTATCGAAAGCTGACTCACGAAGCGCTGGCGCCAGTTCAGCTAGCGACAAAGGGGAAATCGACTAAACTTAACATGGTGGTGCGGGGGTTCTATGCTGGGCATAAATGACGATGTTTTTTCACAATTAGAGACGGGCTATAAGCTACCCGTTAGGCCTGCGGCGCTGAATGAATTGCAGGCAGAGCTAAACCGGAGCGATCCCAGCCTGAATAAGGTCAGTGAATTGATCACCGCCGATGTCGCCCTGGCAGCCTTGGTGTTACGCCTTATAAACTTGCCCGAACTCATGTCCGAACTGGAAATCACGGATGTAAAACAGGCGGTTAAATTACTGGGACTCAATACCATTAGTCACCTCACCTCCGGCTATTTGGTTAAGCAGGTTTTTCCTCAGCCTAGTTGCTGTATCTCCTTAGACAGGTTTTGGGATAGTGCCACCGAGATATCGCGGCTGTGCTTGTATCTGGCTCAAGGACAAAAGCACGGTGTCGCTCTCGATAATATACAAACCCTAGGCCTGTTTCATGATATCGGCATTCCGGTTATGGCCATGAATTTTCCTGACTATGTGCAGGTTCTTAGCGCCGCCGATGATAACTGTCAGGCCTCGCTTACCGCACTGGAAGACCAACGTTATCCCTGTAACCACGCCATGCTCGGCTTTTATATGGCGAATTCCTGGCATTTGCCCAGCTCCCTGTGCAGCATAGTGTTGCACCTCATGATCTACACTTTCTGGATGAGCCGCATAGCGAAGAAGAAAAGCTGTACTACGCTATTTTGAAGGTCGCCGAGAATATCGCTCATGTGCATAAACGGCATCGTGATATCAATCATTGGCGCCAGCTTGAGGCAAAAGTATTTTCAACCTTAGACTGGCAGCAAAGCGACTACAAACATTGCCTAGAGAATGGCCAGAACCTGCTGCTCCTTGGTGCCCATTAAAGAGTCCTTCGACCTTAACCTCAGACTTCCCTTGGGCCTGTGTGCCCGTCCCTGCGGCCATGATACAATGGCCAAAAGCACCTAAAAGGACAAGGAAATGGCCATAAGTTCCGCAGCAAAACAACTTAAGTTGATCGTCGGCTCCAAAAACCCGGTTAAAGTAAATGCCGCAAAAGCCACGCTTGCCACCTACTTTCCCGATTACCATATCGACTGCCTAGGTGTCGACGCCCCTTCCGGGGTGGCCGATCAGCCCCTTGGTGAACCAGATACCCTACAAGGTGCCGAAAACCGCGTGCGTTATTGCCAGGAGCATTATCAGGGGGATTTCTATATGGCCATGGAAGGAGGCGCCGCCCGCTTCGACTATGGTGCCGCCACCTTCGCCTATGTGGTGATCGCCGATAATCATCAATTGAGCGTTGGCCGTAGCTGCAACCTCCCTTTACCTGAATCGCTGTTCGAAAAGTTACAACAGGGCCAGGAACTTGGCGATGTCATGGATGCAGCCTTTAATACCACCAATATCAAGCAGCAGGGCGGCGCCATTGGCCTGCTTACCCGCGGCCATGCCACCCGCCAGAGCACCTATCAACAGGCGCTTACCTTGGCCATGGCGCCCTTTAATCACCCCGAACTATTTTCGAGTTAAGTCATGCGTTATCCCTGGATATTATTTGATGCCGATGAAACCCTGTTTCATTTCGATGCCTTTGCCGGCTTACAGGCCATGTTCGCCAAACTCAATGTTGCCTTTAGCGAGCAGGACTACCGCACCTTTGAGCAGATCAATAAGCCGCTGTGGGTGCAATATCAGAATAACGAGATCAGTGCCAAACAATTGCAGGAGAGACGCTTTATGTCCTGGGCCGAGCGCTTGGATATCTCGCCCCAGCAATTAAACTTGTGGTTTATGGAGGCCATGGCGCAAATATGCCAGCCACTGCCAGGCGCTATCGAGCTGTTAAACGCCCTTCAGGGCAAGGCTCGACTGGGGATCATTACCAATGGCTTTACCGAGCTGCAAAGCGCCCGCCTGGAGCAAACGGGTTTAAAGGGCACCTTTGAGTGGTTGGTGATCTCCGAGCAGGTGGGCTATGCCAAGCCGCATATGGCGGTGTTTGAGCACGCCTTTGAGTTGATGGGTAATCCGCCGAAAAACGAGATCCTTATGGTCGGCGATACCCTGGAGTCGGATATTCAGGGTGGTATCAATGCCGGTATCGACACCTGTTGGCTCAATCGCTTGGAAAAATTAGCGCCCGCGCATTTAACCCCGACCTATGAGGTTAAGTCCTTGTGCCAACTGCGCACCCTGCTATTAGACTCTTAACCATAAAAAATGCCAGCATACGCTGGCATTAACACGGGATGGTTGCCACTAATCTAGATTCCGATCACTTCCAGGAAGTCATCTTATGGCCTTTGATAGCATAGAAAAGAATGAACAGATAACAAGGTAACATGACTAAATAAGCGCTCTGCTGTCCCTGAGCACCGCCATCGCTACCGCTTGCCAAGCCCCAGAATAACGGGCCGAATGCACCACCGGCTATACCCATAATTAAAAGCCCTGAACCTACACTGGTCAGCTTACCCAATCCAGAGAGCGCCAATGGCCACACCGCTGGCCAGACAATGGCATTGGCAAAACCAAGCACGGCGATCAGCAATAGAGGATCAGGCAGTGCTACGCCGCCAAAAGGCACCAACAGAGCGTTGGCAATCATAGTCGATTGCGCATCGCCAAGGACAATGGCCAAGGTAAGCACACAGCCCAAGATCGCCGAGATAGTCAGCGCCATTTGTTGTGACAGCACTCGTGGGATCAAGAGGATACCCAGAGCATAACCCAGCACCATACAGACCATGGTATAGGAGGTCATCACACTGTATTTCTCAACGCCCAACGCCAGGGCAAAGGTGCCTATGGTGTCGCCGGCAATGACCTCAACGGCCACATACACGAACAAAGCAAGTACACCTAAGGCCAGATTAGGACGAGCCAAGGCGGCTTTCACCATGCCCTTTTCATGGGCTTGGGTGTCGTCATCGATTAGCTCAGGCAGGGGTGAGAATTTAACGGCCAGCGCCAACACACCGATAAACATGGCCATACCGATGTAAGGGAAGATCAGGCTGTTGGCCATTTGGTCAATTTCTTCCTGGCTTAAGTCCTTGCCCACTAAGCCGGTAAAGTTACTTAGGATCAGCGCGGTAAAGACCATGGGGGCAAGTACACCGGCACTTTTATTTAAGATACCCATAACACTGACGCGTGCGGCCGCCGACTCTTCCGGGCCAATACGCACCACATATGGGTTAACCGCGGTTTGCAACAAGGTTTGGCCTATACCCATCACCAGTTGCGCAAACAAAAACAGCGCAAACACCTGGGTTTTGGCCGCCGGCACATATAAAAAACCGGCCAGCATCATCACCGCCATACCCAATGCCATGCCATTCTTATAGCCAATCTTCTTGATGATGATCGCTGAAGGCACCGCGGTAAAGGTCACGGCGATATAGAAGGAGAATAAAATAAGTGAGGCCTGTAGGGGCGTTAAATCCAGGATTTGCTTTAGATAAGGCATCAATGAACCATTGAGCCAGGTCGCAAACCCGAGGATAAAGAACAGGGTGGCAACAATAGCCATAGGCACAAAGTTGCTTTGTTTTTTGGTTGTAGACACTGTTGCTTCCATAACACTTTCTCGTTGTCGAATTGTTTACCTTTAAGGCGCTTGCACTGCTTGAGCAAACGGCCATTAAAAGCGCTATTTATTATTATTTTTTAGTCGTAAAAATGATCAGTTCAGAATACCAATTAATTGATACTTTTGGCAGCACTGACATGCTCTCTTGTCTTTACTGCACGAACACCGACGTGGTGCGACTCACCTGCTCTTGCACTCGAGTACGAAACAAGACCTCACCACCCTCAGTCAGCGTAAGCGGCTGTTGATAAAGCTGCCAGCTAACGCCCTTATCCAGGCTGTATTCTATCGCCAAGCCGGCAAAAGCACTGTTGGCCACCACGCGCCCCTCACTCAACTTAGCACCGGGCACAGGCAAATGCAGCGCTATGCCGTCGCGGTCCAGCTTGGCCAACTCTTTGTGCGCCAAGGTAGCAGCAAACTCCTGCCAATCTTGCTCACGTGCGCCCGCATTCACTTGCTCTCCTTCCCAAGGGGCCTTGCTCCAAGCGCGCTCGGCCACGGCCAGCATACGTGGGAACACCATGGCCAGCAGCTGATCCTCGGTACGTATGGTTTCTGACCACACCTGACCCTGCATGCCGAGAATATTCTCCGGCTGTTGCAAAGCAGGCATGGGCCTTCCCACCAGGGCTTCAAGGTTGTCTATAGCGGCGCCGGTGCGGGTAAAGTCGGCATTGGCGTAAACGTTATCCGGCATATAGGCAAAGACCTTTTTGGTATCGGTATAGCGAGTCGCCCAGTAATAGCCGCGCTCCTCGGGATGCGGCTCATAGGGATGGTCAAAATACAAATGCGTCCCATGAGAGAGCACCACCTGATAGCCGTCATTGGCCAGGCGATAGGCCCTGTCGGCCACGCCCCACTCCCAAATATTATCCCAGGCATTGGTAAAGAAGGTTTTGTTCGCGTATTCATCGCGATTAAAAGAGTTTACCTTGTCGTACATAATGCCGTCTTCCCAGATCCCCGGCGCAATACCGCGTTTATGCAATAAGTCGGCCACGCGCTTGGTAAAATACGGCTTTAAATCAGCAACCCCGGCTACGCCATTATTAGGCTCGGCAAAAAGCGCCTGGCAGGCGGGAGAGCCCACCCAGGAGCCCGCGCCGACCTCATCGCCACCGATATGCAAATAGTTCAGCTTGGTGCCGGCCTCGCGGTACATCTGCTGTAATTCATAGGTGACCTTGTCGATAAAGGCATAGGTGGAGTCCATGCACACATTCATCGAGTTATCCGTGTAATTCTGCACCGTAATATAGCTGGAGCTGTCCTTGGGATCGGTCAGCAGGTATTGGGTCGCCTTTGATAAATCCGCGCCTGAAAACTCCTGGCCCCCGCTTTTTGGGGTGAGCAGCGAGTTGCTGGCCACGGCTTCAGCCTGCGCTTTCAGTTTACGGTAACGCGCCTCCATGGCCTTAATGGAAGCACGAGCATGACCTGGGCCCTCAATTTCCGGAATGATATCGATATGGCTAGCCTTGGCAAAGCGCAGTAATTCAATAAAGTCGGCGCGGCTCAAATAGCCATTGCCCGAGCCTGATTTAAAGGGCCCGGTACCCAGCTGAGTCAGCAAGCAGCGGTTTTCAGCCAGATCAAAGCAGCGGTAGGCGCCGACCTCGGTCAGCTCTTCCAATCCGGGGATCTGCAAACGCCAACCCTCATCTTCCGAGAAATGCCAGTGCAAGCGATTCATCTTGTATCGCGCCATTTGCTCGACCAGCTTAAACATGGCCTCTTTACCATGGAAGTTACGACCATTGTCATAATGCATGCCCCGCCATGGATAGCGTGGCGCATCGCTTATCTCCACATTGGCCAGGGTTGGACTGCCCGTTGCCGGCAATAAGGCCAACAGGCTTTGCATGCCATAAAAGGCGCCGGCATTGTCGGCTCCGATAATGCGAATATGCTCGCCATCTATCTCCAGGCGATAGCCCTCTTTGTTACCGATTTTGCTATCAACACCTATGCTGATCACCTTCTTGTTGGGCGCGTCGATATGATCGGCCTGCGCCGCAAGGGTTAGTTGGTACTTCTTCTCTAAATCACTCTGAAACAAGGCCACTTCCGCCTGCAATTGTCCGGCATAACGAATTTGCCAGGCATCGGAAAGGGTGGTTTTGCCGCGATTAATCTCAAGCTCCTGGGGCTTAGGAACTATGCGCCTTTGCACCTGCTCGTCTTTCACGCTCAAGGGGCTGCTATTAAGCTCATAGCGCAGCTCGGCGGTCATTAAGGGGGTGAGATCTTGAGGCTGATTATAGCGACGTAGCTGTTGCTCCTGAGTAAAAGGAGCAACAAAATTGCCAAAGTCTTCGCTGTTGGTATTGGCAAAAATGGCTGGCTCGGTATTGTGACCCACCATAAAGGCCCGGGGCATAAAGTCGCTGTAGGCAACTACCCAGACCGCCGCCTCAAAAGGAATTTCTAATTGTTCACCGGCCGCCAGGCCGTTGAAGCTGGCCGTTGGACTCAGGCGATGCAAATCGCCATTCACATGCTCAATACGCAGGCCCTGGCTGATACCCTCATTAATTTTTCGCACACTGTGCAGGTAAATCTGCCAGGGTTGCTCGCCGGCAGGCAAGCTGACTCCAGAGCGGTTAGTAAGCCTAATGCTGCCAAGAAAGCTCTTATCCTCATTATGGAAGTTGCTGTTTACCGCAAACATGAACTCGGTGTTTGTGGCAAACGCGTTTATTTGCTCCTGGCTTAGCTTTTCCTGGGCATGGGCCTGTGCAGCCAAGGGCATCATTAACGCCGCAATAAGGCTCGCTTTGAACATGCTTACTCCTGGTCCTGGACCTTAGATTCTGATTGTCGCGTGTTAGCATCATATAAAATATAAAATGACAGCGCTATCATTTGTGTTAAATAATCGTCAATTAATGTATAAAAGGCGGCCGTAGCCGCCCTGAAAATCTGGCTTTCATTCATAGGGTCTGTTTATCTTTGCGGTTTACTTTATGTTCAATCTAAACGCATTCTGATCACGACGCTCGTTATGCTGCATAGTCATTCTATGTACATAGCGAGCAACACAGAGCAGGATGCGTTTAGATGAACCCGTAGGGCAGCGCTTGTAGTGCATTTCTACTGTGTTGTTACATGCTTATGTAGAATAACTACACCACACATGTGCCGCCTTGTATAAATACACTACAAGCTGCTGCAGAAACGAACAACAAAGGTCAACAGACCCTAGTAACCGGCGGCTTGGCCATCCTTTCTGGATTCGGAAGCGCCATAATAAACGCCGCTTTGCGGGTCTTTAAGAATCGCCTGATAGCCACCATAGGGGCCCACGGCTTCTTGCAGGGTATGACCTTTTTTCATTAATTCACGGCGCGTTTCCATGCTAAAACCGGACTCCAAGGACACCACACCACCGTCGGTCATGATCTCATCGGTGGGCTGAGTTGAGCCCGAGTGCAGAATACGCGGCGCATCCCCCGCCTCTTGCAGATTCATACCAAAATCAATCATATTGATCAGGATCTGCGCATGCATTTGTGGCTGCGTCGCGCCGCCCATCACCCCGTAGCTCATATAAGGTTTGCTGTCTTTGGTGACAAACGCCGGGATAATGGTATGAAAGGGGCGCTTACCGGGCTCATATTGATTGAAGTGCCCCTCTTTAAGGGAGAACAACTCACCACGGTTTTGCAGCACAAAGCCGAGTTTTTCCGGGGTCATGCCCGAGCCCATACCGCGGTAATTACTTTGGATCAGCGACACCATGTTGCCGTACTTATCCGCCGTGGTCAGATAGATGGTATCTCCTTCAACCGGGCCCGCATGGTCACGCTTGGCCGCCTTATTGGGGTCGATGAGTTTGCGACGCTCGGCGGCATATTCCTTGGAAATCAAACGCTGCACCGGAATATCGTTAAAGGCAGGATCGGCGTAGTACTTGGCCCTATCGGCAAAGGCGAGCTTTTTGGCCTCAACAAAGGTGTGAATATACTCGGGGCTGTCAAAGCCCATGGCGGCAAGATCATAGTCTTCGAGAATATTCAGGATCTGCTGGGCGGCGATACCCTGGCCATTGGGCGGTAACTCCCACAGGGTGTGTCCGCGATAGGTGGTGGCCACAGGCTCAACCCACTCGCTGGTGTGGGCCGCCAGGTCTTGATAGCGTATATAGCCGCCATTTTCCTGCATATAACGGTCGATTTCCTTGGCGATATCGCCCTTGTAAAAGGCATCGCGACCACCTTCTGCCAGTTGCTTGTAGGTGTTGGCCAGCGCCGGGTTTTTAAATATCTCCCCCTTTTTCGGCATCGCGCCGTCGGCCATAAAGACCTCTTTAAAACCCGGATATTCGCCCCGAGCACCGACACTACGCTGCATGTAATAGGCGATCAACTCGCTGACGGGAAAGCCCTTTTCGGCATACTCGATGCTGGGCTTTAAAATTTGCGCCATGGGCAGTGAGCCAAACTTTTCGTGTAACTCAAACCAACCATCAACGGCACCGGGAACTGACACCGGCAGCGGTCCATAGGCAGGGATCTTCCCCTCGTCCTTGGTTATTTTCTTAAGCTCTTCAAAGCTCAAACCAAGCGGTGAGCGACCCGAGGCATTCAAGCCATGCAGCTTGCCGTCCTCGGCGGAATAAACAATGGCAAAGAGATCACCGCCAATACCACAGCCGGTAGGCTCAACCAAACCCAGCATGGCATTAGCGGCTATGGCCGCATCGATGGCATTACCGCCCTGGCGCAAGATATTCAGCGCAACCTGGGTGGCTAAAGGCTGAGAGGTGGCGGCCATGGCCTCGCTGGCAATGACTTCGGAGCGGGTGGCAAATTCCTTGCCGGTAATGCGGTCGTGGGCAAGCGTGGCTGAAGGTGCCAGTAGACTTAGCGAAATCCCTGCTAGAAAAAAACCTCGTTTTATTCGCTTCATAATTCTCTACTCTTTGCTTTTATTTATTAGATAACAAAGTTAGTAGATAAATAACGACCAAGGCAATGGGTTTGCGTTAACGGGGGAAACAAGTGCGATAAAAAACAAAGGCGCCGCCCCATTATCCTTGCCCTTATTTGGCGAGGAGAACAAGACTGGCGCCTTGGCTGTAATTAGCCGAACTTACCAGATCTTAACGCGATCTTCCGGCTTAATGTACATTTCGTCGGTCTCTTTCACGTCGAATGCCTTATAGAACTCAGGCATATTTGGTAGCACACCGATAACACGGTAGTGACTTGGTGAGTGCGAGTCCGTCATCAAGCGGTTGCGCAGCTCTTCATCACGGTACTTACGACGCCAGATCTGGGCCCAACCCATAAAGAAGCGTTGATCGCCGGTGTAACCGTCCAGAACCGGGGCTTCTTCGCCACCCAGTGATAACTGGTAGGCTTTATAGGCTACGGTTAGGCCGCCTAGGTCACCGATGTTCTCGCCCAGCGTCAGCTGGCCGTTCACTTTGGCGTCTTCAAACGGTGCATATTCGTTGTACTGCGATACCAGTTGCTGACCACGCTCCTGGAACTGCGCCAAATCTTGCTCGCTCCACCAGTTACGCAGGTTACCGTCACCATCGTATTTTGAACCCTGATCATCGAAGCCATGACCTAGCTCGTGGCCAATTACCGCACCGATGGCGCCGTAGTTCACCGCGTCGTCCGCTTCCAGGTTAAAGAATGGCGGTTGCAGGATGGCCGCAGGGAACACGATTTCGTTGTTCACCGGGTTGTAGTAAGCATTCACCGTTTGCGGTGTCATAAACCACTCACTGCGATCCACCGGCTTGCCCAGCTTGTTACGCATATCATCGTATGCCCACTCACTGTGACGAATAAAGTTACCCGCCAGGTCGTCCGCTTTGACCTCTAGCGCCGAGTAGTCTTTCCACTTGTCTGGGTAACCAATCTTAGGCGTGAACTTGTTCAGCTTCTCTTTGGCTGCCACTTTGGTTTCGGCACTCATCCACTCAAGACCGTCGATGGCTTGGTCGAAACCCTTGATCAGGTTGGCAACCAACTCTTCCATGCGTGCTTTTGCTTCAGGTGGGAAGTTATCTTTAACGTACACCTTACCAAGCAGCTCACCCAGTACCGAGTTGGCTGAGTCTACCGCTTTTTTCCAACGCGGTTGCTGCTCTTCAACGCCACGTAAGGTGGTGCTGTAGAAAGCAAATTTACGGTCAACAAATTCCTTGCTTAGCTCATCGGCGTAGTTGCTAACAAAATGGAATGTTAGGTAATTCCGCCAAGTAGCCAGGTCGGTTTGCTCATAGATACCACCTAGCTTTTCAAAATAAGAAGGCTGACGTACAACTAAATCTTCGGTGTTGATTTTTGATTGCTTTAAGAACTGGGCAAAGTCGAATGCACCGGTTAGCTCATTGGCTTCGGCAACCGTCATCTTGTTGTATGACTTGGTGGCATCGCGGCTTTCTACTCGGCTCCACTGCGCCGTAGCCAGCTCGGTTTCAAGAGCAAGAATACCCTTTGCCGCTTGGTCTGCGTTTTCAACGCCGGCCTTGGTTAGCATGTCCGTGATATAAGCCAGGTATTGCGTGCGGATGGTAGAGAACTTCTCGTCATCTTTAAGGTAGTAATCACGATCCGGTAAACCTAAGCCCGACTGAGACACATAAAGGGCATACTGGCTTGAGTTCTTGGCATCGTTATTGACATACCAAGCAAACGGCGTGGTGCCGCCCTGAATGCGCAGGTCCGCCATCAGCGATACAAGCGCTGCTTTATCGGCAACCGCGGCAATCTTATCCAGGTAAGGCTTCAGCGGTGCGATGCCCTTTTCTTCCAGGGCATCGGTATTCATATAGCTGCTGTAGAAGGCGCCCAGCTTTTGCTCGTCGCTGCCCGGTGCCGCCTTGGTATTTTTAGCCGCCGCTTCGATCACTTCTTTTAATGCCGCTTGCGACTGATCATAAAGGGCGGTGAAAGAGCCATAGTTAGACTTATCGCCCGGAATTTCGGTGCGCTCTAACCATTTACCATTGATGTGGTAGTAAAAATCATCTTGCGCGCGCACTGCGGTGTCGATGTTTTCCAGCTCAACGCCAGAGCTAAGTTGTTGCACTTGTTTTGTTTGTTCTGCAGCAACGCTTTGCGCCTGAGTTTCGGTCTTCGCACTTTGTGCTTGCTCACTACAACCGGTAAGTCCTAGTGCCAGCGCCGTTGCGGCCGCTGCTAAGGTTACTTTAAACATATTGTTATCCCATTTTTAATTATGAAAGAGGTGATCCCCAACTAGCCCATATTAAACCTATGGGCGCAGAGCGAGAAACCCAGTTTGTAACAATTTATGAACATAGTTTTTCTAGGATGGCCTGGTTTGCTTTGGGGAAGGCATAACGGTGTAAATCGTTGAGTGCCACCCACTCCCCTTGCTGGCCTTCCGCACCATGAGGCTCACCACTAAAGTCGCTGACCTTATGGATATCCAGGCGCACCTGCTTATCGCCATAGTCATGCTCAATCAGCATAAAGGAGTCGCTGCTGTGCACCTCAATGGCGACTTCTTCCAACAGCTCTCTGGCCAAGGCCGCCGTGGTGGTTTCACCGGCTTCGATTTTACCGCCTGGAAACTCCCACAAGCCGCCTTGGTGTTTGTAGTCCGGGCGCTTACATATGTAGGTTTGCGCGCCGCGAAGAATAATGCCTACGGCAACATTGACCACTTTCTGACTCATTAACTGCTCCATAAAAAAAGCGGCATAGGCCGCTTTTTATTTAACTAAGAGAATGCTTAGCTTAGTTTGCCACAGCATTGTTTGTATTTCATACCCGAGCCACATGGACAAGGCGAATTACGACCCACCTTAGGCTCGACGCGCGCCGATACCGGAGCAGGCGCTTCACCACCAACCTGCTCGGCTTCAGCGTGTTGATACTGACGCGGCGCTTCTTCAGACTTGCGATGTTGTTCTTCAACTCGTTCAACATCTTCCTCGGCACGTACCTGAACCTTGCTTAGGATGTTTACTACATCTGTTTTCAGGTTCTCTAGCATGGCTGAGAATAGCTCGAATGATTCACGCTTATATTCTTGCTTCGGATTCTTCTGCGCATAACCACGTAGGTGGATACCCTGACGCAGGTGATCCATGGCAGCCAGGTGATCTTTCCAATGCTGATCCAAGCTTTGCAGCATAACCGCTTTTTCGAACTGGCGAAGCACCTGTGGACCCACCATTTCTTCTTTTGCTTTATATGCGTTAGTTGCTTCTTCGACGATGCGCTCACGCAGTTTTTCTTCAAACAACTTGTTGTCTTCGGCAAGCCATTGCTGGATAGGCAAATCAAGCAGATAGTCTGCCTTCAAGCGATCTTCCAAAGCAGGCACGTCCCACATTTCCGCCAGCGATTGCGGTGGAATATACTGATCGATTACGCCGTTAATCACGTCGTTGCGAATAGCATCTATGGTTTCTGAGATATCCCCCTCTTCCAGCAGCTCGTTACGCTGAGCGTATACCACGCGGCGCTGGTCGTTGGCCACATCATCGTATTCAAGCAACTGCTTACGAATATCGAAGTTACGGGCTTCCACCTTACGCTGGGCGTTTTCAATGGCACGGTTAACCCAAGGGTGCTCGATGGCTTCGCCACGTTGCATGCCTAGTTTACGCATCATGTTAGTCATGCGCTCACCGGCGAAGATACGCATGAGGGCATCTTCCATCGACAGATAGAAGCGGCTTGAACCGGCATCACCCTGACGACCCGAACGACCACGTAGCTGGTTATCGATACGACGAGACTCGTGACGCTCGGTACCGATAATGTGCAGACCACCGGCAGCGATGACATCGTCATGACGCTTTTTCCATTGCTCTTTAATTTTTGCGATTTGCTCTTCACTTGGATTATCAAGCTTTTCGGCTTCGCTCTGCCAGTTACCGCCTAGCATGATATCGGTACCACGACCGGCCATGTTGGTGGCGATAGTCACTTTACCCGGTAGACCCGCATCGGCAACGATGTCGGCTTCCTGAGCGTGGAACTTGGCATTCAATACGTTGTGCTGAATTTTCTCTTTACGCAGGAACTGCGACAGGTATTCCGAGCTTTCGATTGAAATAGTACCCACTAGCACCGGCTGACCGCGCTCTTGGCAGTCTTTAATGTCGGCCAAGATCGCTTCGTATTTTTCTTCCTGAGTCAGGTAAACCAGGTCGGCACGATCATCACGGATCATCGGCTTGTTGGTTGGAATAACAACCGTGTCTAGACCGTAGATAGACTGGAATTCGAACGCTTCGGTGTCCGCCGTACCTGTCATACCGGCTAGCTTGTCGTAAATACGGAAGTAGTTCTGGAAGGTGATTGAAGCCAGAGTTTGGTTTTCATTCTGGATCTTCACGCCTTCCTTGGCTTCTACCGCCTGGTGCAGGCCTTCAGACCAACGACGGCCTTCCATGGTACGACCCGTGTGTTCATCAACAATGATGATTTCATTGTCTTTAACCACGTAATCGACGTCTTTTTGATACAGTTTGTGCGCACGTAATGCAGCGTACACATGGCTAAGCAGGGTAATGTTACCCGCCGAGTACAGTGAGTCGCCCTCTTCAATCAAGCCGCGCTCGGTAAGAAGCTCTTCAACCTTGATCTGACCGCGCTCGGTAAGGTGAACCTGCTTGCCTTTTTCGTCTATGGTGTAATCACCGTCGCCTTCAACGCCTTCCTCATCTTCTTTTTCCTGCTGTACCAGCTCAGGAACTATCTTGTTGATTTGCGTGTAAAGCTCAGATGAATCTTCCGCAGGACCGGAAATAATCAGCGGCGTACGGGCCTCATCGATAAGGATTGAGTCAACCTCATCCACCACCGCGAAGTTAAGCGGACGCTGCACGCGCTCATCAATACTGAACGCCATGTTGTCGCGCAGGTAGTCAAAGCCAAATTCGTTGTTGGTACCATAGGTAATGTCGGCGCTATAGGCGTCTTTTTTCTGCATTGGCATCATGCCAGGCACATTACAGCCCACGGTTAAGCCCAGGAATTCAAACAGCGGACGGTTGGTTTCGGCGTCACGCTTGGCCAGGTAATCGTTCACGGTAATTACGTGTACGCCCTTACCCGATAGACCATTAAGGTAGGCTGGTAGGGTTGCGGTCAGGGTTTTACCTTCACCGGTACGCATCTCAGCGATACGGCCTTGGTGCAACACCATGCCGCCTATCATCTGCACATCGAAGTGGCGCATGCCATACACACGCTTTGATGCTTCGCGTACCACCGCGAAGGCTTCTGGTAAGAGGTCATCTAAACTTGTGCCGTTGTCATAACGCTCACGAAATTCAGCGGTTTTTGCTTTTAGTTCTTCATCGCTGAGTGATTCTAGTTGGCCTTCTAAGGCATTGATTAGCGCGACCGTTTTACGTAAGTTTTTAATTGTGCGGTCATTGCGACTACCAAAGATTTTGGTAAATATTTTCGTGATCATGATTTAACCGTTACATTCTCATCTGCGTTAAGCGCTCTGGTTCATCCCCTGGGGTTACCCTTTGGGACACTGCCAAGTCACTTGCGAACTTCGTTTATCCAATTTATACCGCACTCAAGTTACATAAGAGCGACTATTGTGGAGCTATTGAGTGTGACTGCTTGAGCGGTGTACTTTTGAGCGACATCATAACAAACTCAATGAATTGCAGCACCTAATAATACCAATTCCATTAGCACTTCCGGTAACTTGCCTTTACAGCAGAAAGCCTATTAAAAACTAATGGCATTGGTATTATCGCTGGCCTATCATAACGTTCAGAGAAATCTTTGCAAACTTAGCAATATAAAGTGGGTCTAAAGTACAGCAATAGAGACTCAAGCATTGCAATAGAAGTGGTGACGATTCAGTCAAATTCAAGAGGTGGATGCCGTTTATGGCAAAAGATCGCTATGCGCCAAAACAACTTAACGAAGTGCTGGGGCAATTAAACCCGCGGTTCGGCTCGCGCATCGCCAACTATGGCGCCAAAACTCAGGAGCTGGCCTCGCAACAGCAGACTCTGCACCAAGCGGTGGGAGAAAACCTGGCGAAGAAATGCCGGGTAGCCAATATTCGCGACGGCGCCCTGATCATCGAGGCCCATAGCGCCACGGTGGCAATGAAGCTGAACTATATCAAGATGGATATTCTCTCGGCCTTTCGCCAGCAGGGCTTGGTGGATTTATGCCAGGTGAAAATAGTCACCTCTCCCAATGCGGCGCAGCGCGCACCTTTGGCGCAGGCACAAACGCAAGCTAAAAAGGCCAGCCAGGAACCCAGTAACAAGCGCGCCATGAGCGAGCAAACGGCTCACAATTTAGAATTGCTTGCCGAGCATGCACCACCCTCGCTACAACAAAAATTAATGCGCTTGGCGCAACACGGCAGACAAAAAAAATGACGCTCTAAAGCGTCATTTTTTTCGATAATTTTCTATCTGCAGGCTTAAGCCGTATGCAGTGCCAGAGCCGGAGCTGGCATGGTCACTGATTCTTCAAATGTTGCCCACTCCCATGCCGACTCGGTCGCCATGATTTTGCGCAGCAATTTGTTGTTCAGGTCATGACCCGACTTATAAGCGGTAAGCTTACCGAGAATGTTGTGGCCGGTCATAAACATGTCGCCCACACAGTCCAAGATCTTGTGCTTAACGAACTCGTCCGCATAACGTAAGCCGTTTGGATTTAACACCTTAAACTCGTCAAGAACAACGGCATTATCCATGCTGCCACCTAGAGCCAGGTTATTGGCATGCATATACTCGATGTCTTTCATAAAGCCGAAGGTACGGGCACGACTGATCTCTTCGATAAAGTTCTGTGCCGTAATATCCAGGGCAATGCGCTGGCGACTGTCGTTAATAGCCGGGTGATCAAAGGCGATTTCGAAGTCGATATGAAAACCATCATAAGGTTCGATCTCGGCCCACTTATCACCCTCTTCTACGCGTACCTTTTCTTTGATACGAATAAAACGCTTGGCTACATTCTGCTCGGCGATACCGCCTTTTTGTAGCAGATAAATGAATGGCAAGGCACTGCCATCCATAATAGGTACTTCACCGCTATCAAGCTCAACAATCAGGTTGTCGATGCCTAATGCGGCTACCGCAGCAATCAGGTGCTCGGTAGTAGATAAGCGAACGCCATCTTTATTAGTTAAACAGGTACACAATTGCGTATCGCCCACCGCTTCCGGGGTCGTTTCGAAATCCACAACCGGATCAAGGTCCACGCGACGAAATACTATCCCAGTATTCGCGCTCGCTGGTCGGAGAGTTAAGGAAACCTTCTCACCCTTGTGGAGACCAACACCCGTGGCTTTGACTACTTCTGCAATCGTACGCTGTTTGATCATAGGCTTTCGCTCACTTACTAAACTAAAATTAGACGGCGGATTCTACCACACATCGCACCAGTTAACAAATTAGTTTGTTTTTTAAACTAGTCTGCTTGCTTACGCAGAAACGCCGGGATATCGAAATAATCACCCGATTCTTCCTGCTTCTTCGGTGCAGCGCTGGCCTTGCTCTCTTGGCTAGTCACTACACTTGCCTGACTCGTGGTCGCACTATTACTGCTAAACGATGGCTCATCTACCGGCTTTGACTCTTCAAAGCTGGTTTGAGTTCCTTGGGTAGCAAAGCTTGGCACGAACATAGAAGTGCTTTGTGTGCTCTGCGTTCCTTGGGCGTTCACATCAGAACCCACGGCGCGCTTAAAGCCGTTATCTACAACACCGAACTGAGGACGACGATCACCACCTAGACCGGTTGCTACTACGGTTACGCGCAGCTCATCGCTCATTTCCATATCGATGGCAGTACCCACAACCACGGTGGCATTCTCAGAAGCCAGGGCCTTAACATGGTTACCGACGATCTCGAACTCTTCGATAGACAGGTCCATACCCGCGGTAATATTAACCAGGATACCCTTGGCACCGGTTAGATCCACGTCTTCAAGCAGTGGGCTTGAAATGGCTGCTTCCGCCGCTTCTTGTGCACGGTCTGGGCCAGATGCCGAAGCGGAACCCATCATTGCCGTACCCATGGCCGACATAACAGTACGTACGTCGGCGAAGTCGACGTTAATAAGGCCAGCGCGAGTAATTAGCTCGGCAATGCCTTGTACCGCACCGTAAAGTACGTCATTGGCTTTGGCGAAGGCATCAAGCAGGGTCGTGCCCTTACCCAATACTTTCAATAACTTATTGTTAGGAATGGTGATCAGTGAATCAACGATTTCCGCCAGTTCATTAATGCCGTGATCCGCTGCTGCAGCGCGCTTTTTACCTTCGAAATCGAACGGACGCGTTACTACCGCTACGGTCAAAATACCCAGCTCTTTGGCAATGCGAGCCACAACTGGCGCCGCACCTGTGCCCGTACCACCGCCCATACCGGCAGCGATAAAGACCATATCCGCACCTTGCAGGGCGCTTTTAATGGTTTCCGCATCTTCCTCGGCACTCTTCTTACCGATTTCCGGGTTGGCTCCGGCACCTAGACCTGAAGTGATCTGTGTACCTAGTTGCACCGTGACATCAGCCGATGACTTACGTAGTGCCTGCGCATCGGTATTGGCGGTGATAAATTTCACGCCTTCGATGTGCTGCTGCACCATGTGTTCTACGGCATTACCGCCGCCGCCACCAACACCTATTACCTTGATAACAGCTTCTTCGCTGTGCTCTTCCATCATATCAAACATAGTTTACTCTCCGACTTGAGTACTAAAACTCACCTTGGAACCATTTAGTAATACGGCCCCACCAGTTACCCTCGTCTGCTTTCGCTTTTGTTGCGTTGATCGACTGCATGGTCCGACCATATTGTAACAAACCTACGGCGGTTGCAAATGAGGGATCGCTTACATAATCAGTTAATCCCGTTATCCCTAGTGGACTACCGATACGTACCGGCATTTGGAAGATGTCTTCTGCCACTTCCAAAGCACCGGTCATCTTTGCACTGCCGCCGGTAACAACCAATCCAGCAGCAATTTGATCTTCAAAACCGGAGCGACGAATTTCTTCTAGCGCCAGTTCAAATAATTCTCTAAAGCGCGGCTCAACCACCTCGGATAAGGTGTGGCGCGACATAATACGCGAAGGACGTCCGCCCACGCTAGGTACTTCAATTTGTTCTTCATTACTGGCCATTTGGCTGCTGGCACAGGCGTACTGCACCTTAATGGCTTCGGCATGAGAAATAGGCGTACGGAAAATCTTGGCGATATCGCCGGTTACCTGGTTACCCGCAACCGGGATCACCGCAGAATGACGTAAAGCGCCATTGATATAGATGGTGATATCCATAGTGCCACCACCTATATCCAGTACCGCCACGCCCAGCTCTTTTTCGTCTTCGGTCAATACCGAATAGCAAGACGCCAGGGCATTGAAGATCAGCTGATCAACCTGCAAGCCACAACGCTCGACACATTTTTCAATGTTCTTCGCCATGTCGTTGGAACAGGTGATGATATGGGCCTTGGCTTCCATACGCACACCGCTCATGCCCAGTGGGTTCTTAATGCCCTCTTGCATGTCGATGCTGTATTCTTGCGGTAAGGCATGGAGCATTTTGCGCTCCGCGGAAATAGGCACGGAACGAGCAATGTGGATGACGTTGTCTATGTCTTCATCGGTCACTTCGGTGTTGTTAATTGCCACCACACCGGTTTCGTTCTGACATTGAATATGCTTACCGGAAATGCCCAGATACACGGAGCTAATGCGGCAGTCGGCCATCAGCTCGGCTTCGTCTATGGCGCGACGAATCGACTCGGAAACCAGGTTCAAGTCATTCACGCCACCCTTATCCATACCATGGGATACCTGGCGGCCTACACCAACAATGCTGAGTTTGTTGTCATCGGTGATCTCACCGACCGTAGCCACCACTTTCGAGGTGCCCACATCCAAACCGATAACAAGGTTACGTTCTACTGACTTGGTCATACCTTACTCTTTTGTTCTTCTTCCGTTACTGCCAGCGGCTTAAATTGCACCGCAAGCCCGGTATCATATCGCAAATCAACGACATCTACCTGTACATCTTGACGTTTTTTCAAGTGTGGGTAGACATCAATAAATCTTTGTACGCGTTTTGCTTTATCATCACGCCCTAAATTAAGGCGAATGCCGTTATCTAACCATAATTGCCAGGCGAAACGCTCCGACAGCGCCAGGCTGGATAATTTCAAACCGTTTACCGCAAACAACTCTTCAAAACGATTAAAGGTCTGCCAGGCTTCCAATTCGCTGCCTTCGGGGCCGAACAAGCTAGGCAAGGAGTCCTTTATGCCCTCCTGCGGCGCGGTGAATACCTGCCCCTTGCTATTAAGCAGTTGGTCGTCATTCCACAGCGCTACCGCCTGATGCTCCACCACGTACACCTGCAGGGTATCCGGCCATTGCTTGCGCACCGAGGCGCTGGCAACCCAAGGTAAATCGGTGACTAACTCCTGCACCTGCTTTACATCGAGCTCAAAAAAGCTGTCCAAATCCGCCTGTTTAATGGCGTCGATAATGGCGCGCTCGGCGGTATACTTGGGCTCACCCAACACCTGCAGCTGCTTAAGCTGGGCGTCCTTATCGCGAACCAGCCAGTCGGAGAAGTTGAAGGTCAACTTCAACACCATAAACACCACCAGCAGAAAAAAGCTCAAGCCAAACAGCAGTGACCAATTGGTTCCCTGTTTTAGTCCGCTCAGCTTTTCCCTTAATGTCGCCATTTACAGAGTTTGCTCCAAAATCTTCACTACCAGTGCGGTGAAATCTACGCCCGTGGCCTTGGCCGCCATAGGCACCAAGGATTTCTCCGTCATTCCGGGTACCGTATTGACTTCAAGCAGATAGAACTCACCGTCGGCGCCTTGCATGGCATCAACACGTCCCCAGCCCTTAGCGCCCACAAGCGAAAAGGCCTGCTCCGCCATCTCTTGCAACTGCGCCGTTTGCGCTTCGCTTAGATCCGCCGGGCAATAATATTCCGTGGTGCTTGATTGGTACTTGGCCTGATAGTCATAGAAACCGCTCGGCGTACGCATTTCAATCACAGGCAAGGCCTTATCACTCAAGATAGACACGGTAAATTCGCGGCCGCTTAGCCACTGCTCTACCAAGACCTCGTCGTCAAACTTAAAGGCGGCTTCCAGGGCTTGCGCCAGCTCTTCAGCATTGTTGGCCTCGGCCATGCCGATACTCGAACCTTCGTGCGAAGGTTTTACCATCACATGGCCCAGCTGCGCCATAATCTCTGCACAATCAAAGCCTTGGCTTTGCGACACTACTTTATAAGGAGCGGTGCGCAGGCCAGCCACCTGAAACAGGTGCTTACAGCGGATTTTATCCATCGCCAGGGCCGAGCCCAGTACGCTTGAACCTGTGTAGGGCAAGCCCATAAATTCCAATGCCCCTTGCAGGGTGCCATCTTCACCGCCGCGACCATGCAGGGCGATAAA
This sequence comes from Pseudoalteromonas sp. T1lg10, assembly GCF_002964545.1. NCBI lineage: Bacteria > Pseudomonadati > Pseudomonadota > Gammaproteobacteria > Alteromonadales > Pseudoalteromonadaceae > Pseudoalteromonas > Pseudoalteromonas sp. T1lg10. The sequence continues at coordinate 111,651 of NZ_PQBV01000004.1, read as the reverse complement.
GACACGGTCAAAACCCTCTTGCGCAAGCTCGTGCAGAGGGCGCTCAGCCGGGTCAAACTGGTGTGCATCGACACCAGCCTCAACCAAAGCCGCGTGCACGGCTGCGCCTGATTTAAGCGATACTTCGCGCTCGGCAGATGACCCACCTAGTAAAACTGCTACTTTGCCAAATGCCTGACTCATGAGGATACCTGCTGTAACTTTTCAATCTGTAATTCGGTTGCGGCCAGCTTTTTCACCAACTGACCTATGTTGCCCGCACCTTGGGTGATCACCAGATCATCATCGGCCAAGGTGGTGGCTAATACGCTTGCTAACTCGTTGTTATCCGCCACATGCAAGGGCTCCTTACCGCGCTGGCGCAGACTGCGGCACAGGCTTTTCGAGTCGGCACCGACAATCGGCTCTTCACCGGCGGCATAGACATCAAGCAAAATAAGCTGGTCGACGTCGCCCAAGACCTTAACGAAGTCTTCGTACAGGTCGCGGGTGCGGCTATAACGGTGCGGCTGATAAATCATCACCAGGCGCTTTTGTGGCCAGCCATCGCGGGCGGCCTTAATGGTGGCGGCAACTTCGCTGGGATGGTGACCATAATCATCCACCAGCATCACCTTACCACGCTCATTGGTAAACTCGCCGTAGTGCTGGAAGCGACGGCCTATGCCTTCGAACTTCTCCAGCGCTTGTAAAATCGCGGTGTCACCTATGCCTTCATCTTTGGCAACGGCAATGGCCGCGGTGGCATTCAGGGCATTGTGCCTACCCGGCATATTCAGGGTCACCTCTAGGCGCTCACCCTGCTTCGAAGTCACGGTAAAGGAGCAGGTGCTGGCATCCTGGCTGAAATCCGCCATACGATAGTCCGCATCTTCATGCTCACCATAGGTGATCACCTGACGGGAAAAGCGCGGGATCAGCTCACGAGCCACAGGTGAGTCGATACAGACCACGGCCAAACCATAAAACGGCAGGTTGTGAATAAACTCCACATAGGTGTCCTTCATCTTCTCCAGACTGCCCTCATAGGTGTCCATATGATCTTCTTCGATATTAGTGATCACAGACACCATGGGCTGCAGGTGCAAGAAGGAGGCATCACTTTCATCCGCTTCGGCAATTAAGAAACGACTCGAACCCACTCGGGCATTACTGCCGGCGCTATTAAGCAAACCGCCGATAATAAAGGTGGGATCCAGCTTAGCCTCGGCAAAAATACTGGCAACCAAACTGGTTGTCGTGGTTTTACCATGGGTGCCGGCAATGGCAATACCATGGCGAAAACGCATCAGCTCGGCCAACATCTCCGCGCGACGCACAATAGGAATACGGGCGTTGCGGGCGGCGATGATCTCTGGGTTCTGTTCATTGATGGCGGTAGAAACCACCACTACGGAGGCGTCTTTTACATTATTCTGATCATGGCCGATAAACACCTCGGCACCGGCTTTAATCAAACGCTCCGTCATCGCACTTTGGGCGATATCCGAGCCGGTAATACGATAGCCTTCGTAGGCGAGAACTTCGGCAATACCACCCATACCGGCACCACCTATGCCGACAAAATGAATGGTTTCAACACGGCGCATCGCCGGTCTTTGCCCTTGTTGTTGCGTGCCCTGCTGTTGGGCTGTGCCTGTTGTTACTGTCATTAACTATACTGCTCACATTGTTTTGCAACCGCTGCGGTCGCATCGAGTTTGGCCAGCGCCTTAGCGCGCTTACCCATCTCGGTAATTAATTGGGGCTGCTGAAAATACGGCGCTAGCGCCTCAACCACGGCGGTTTGATAAAAATCGCCTTGCTGCATACACAAGGCTGCATCGCCACCCACCAAATACTGGGCATTGGCGGTTTGATGGTCGTCCACGGCATGTGGAAATGGCACAAACAGGGCCATGCGTCCGGCCGCAGCTACTTCGCTCACGGTCAAAGCACCGGCGCGACAAATAACCAGGTCAGCCCAGGCATAGGCGGCATCCATATCGTCGATAAAGTCGCTCACCTTGGCCTCAAGCTGTTGCGCCTGATATTGCTCCTGCACCTTACTGGAGCGGCCCTTGCCGGTTTGGTGCCACACAGCTAATTCATGCTTTGTCGCCAGTTCGGCAAACACCGTTGGCAAGATGTCATTTAACACCTGTGCTCCCAACGAGCCACCCACCACCAGAATATTGATTGGCGAGCTGACCTCAACCGGGGCAATATTCATCAGCGACTGACGTACCGGGTTACCCACCACCTGAAAATCACTTTGTGGCAGAGCACCGGGAAACGCACCCAAACAGCTGTTAGCCAGCTTGGCCAAAAGCTTGTTGCTCATGCCGGCCACAGCATTTTGCTCATGGATCACTAGGGGGATCCCTAAGCTTTTCGCCGCCAGGCCCACAGGCCCAGTAACATAGCCACCCATGGCCAACACCGCCGCAGGGCGACGTTGCTTTAAAATCTTACGCGCCGCAAAAAAGGCCTTGATGATCATCAAGGGCGCTTGGAAGAGACGTTTTAAGCCATTGCCACGCACGCCCTGAGCACGAATAAAATCGATTTCTATGCCGTGCTTAGGCACCACATCCGCTTCCATTCTGTCGTCCGTGCCAATCCAAGAGACCTGCCAATCCTGCTCGCGCAGGTATTGGGCCACGGCGATGCCGGGAAAAATATGTCCGCCTGTGCCACCGGCAACCACTACCAGGGATTTATTCATACTGCCTCCTGTACTGCTGCGGGGCTAGGTACAACACGACGATGACCCCGGCCGTGACCTCTGGAGGTCGCCTGCTTGGTCGCCATCTTGGTTTCAAAGTCGATACGGAATAACACCCCGGCGGCAATGGCCATCACCAACAAGCTGGAGCCACCGTAAGAGATAAAGGGTAAGGTCAGTCCCTTGGTGGGTAAGATCCCGGCGCTGGCGCCGACATTAACCATGGACTGGAACGCAAACCAAATACCGATTCCCAGAGCTAAATAGCCCTCATATTCTTTATTGGCCTTAAGCGCACGCTGACCAATAAGCAAGGCTCTAAATACCAAGGTGCCCAGTAGCACCAGGACGGTAAACACACCGACAAAACCCAGCTCTTCGGCCACCACGGCAAAAATAAAGTCGTTATGGGCGTGTGGCATATATTGAAGCTTCTGCACGCTGTTACCCAGGCCCTGACCAAACCAGCCACCCTGACCGTAGGCCATCAGCGACTGTACTAATTGATAACCTTTACCAAAGGGGTCGTCCCAAGGCTCTAAAAAGCCCACAACACGGGCCCAACGATAGGGTTCAAATACGATTAGGGCGATCACCAGACCTATACCAGAAAGCATCAGGACAAAGAACTGCCACAACTTGGCACCGGCCAGAAACAGCAGGCCAACCGTGGTCACAAACATTACTACTACGGTACCAAGATCCGGCTGCAATAGAATCAAACCTGCGTACAGAACAAAGACGCTAATGGGCTTCACAAAGCCTTTAATATTCTCCTGCACCTCGTCGCGCTTACGTACCAGGTAACCTGCGAGGTAACTAAAGAAGAACAGCTTGGCCACTTCCGAGGCCTGAATATTGATGGGACCTAGTGGGATCCAGCGCTTCGAACCATTGATTTCACTACCCAAGACCAATACCGCAACCAAGAGGCCTAGGCCTACAAACAAGAGATAAGTATTGGCTACCTTCCACCACTGCATTTTCAAACTGGTTGCCAGGGTAAACAAGAACAGTGCCATCCCCATAAACACCGCCTGGCGCACCATAATATGATACGGATTGTCGAACAGGCGCTCGCCTTCAGGCATGGAGGCGCTGGTTACCATAACGAACCCCACGCCTACCAAACACAGCAGGGTATAAAGCAAGGGCACATCGTATAGCTGACCCGAGGGCTTCAGATGCAGTAGATCTTTAATGCGATCCCAGCTCATGCCTCCCCCTCTTGCACTTGTTGTGCAAAGTCGTTACCGCGCACCATGTAATTGGCATACATGTCCAGGCTGGCACAGGCTGGCGCCAGTAAAACTATGTCGCCATCGCGGGCGCAGGCCTTGGCGCAACGTACCGCTTCGGCCATGTCACCGACCTGGTGACTACCGGGCTTGAGTGCGGCAATGGCAGCGCCATCTTTACCCAGGCAAATCAGCTCAGCAACCTGATTTAAAAGCGGCTCTTGCAGAGGCGTTAAATCGGCGCCTTTGGCATCGCCACCGGCAATTAAAATCAAGCGTCCCGGTTCATCGGCAAAGCCGTTAATCGCGGCTATGGTGGCCCCCACGTTGGTGGCCTTGGAATCGTTGAAGTAGCGCACCCCGTTTAGGGTATCTACATACTGACAGCGGTGATCTAAACCTGGGAATTCCTGCAGCGCCCGCTCATACACACCGGCGTCAAAGGCAAAGGAATGACACATGGCCATTACAGCCAACACATTCAAACGGTTGTGACTGCCTGGCAGTAAGCTGCTGGCGCAGGGCAAAATGGGCTGCTGACGAAAGGCAAAGTAGGCTTGACCTTGGTGCATCATAATATGGTAGTCGCCCTGCTCTAGCCCAAAGCTGATACGTTCGGCGTTATTGCTCTGCAGCGGCGCCGTGTCGGCGTCTTCACTATTGAAAACGGCCAGCTCACAGCCCTGATAGATACGCTGTTTGGCATCGATATAGCCGCCCATATCCTCGTATCTATCCATATGATCTTCACACAGATTCAAAATACAGGCGCTTTTGGCCGCCAGGCTGGAGGTGGTCTCCAGCTGGAAGCTAGATAATTCTAAAACATAGGCATCGGCGTCCAGGGCCAGTAAATCCAGCACCGCGGTGCCGATATTACCGCCCAAGCCTATATGCAGGCCGCCGCGCTCAAGTACCTTGGCGAGCAAGGAAACCACGGTTGACTTGCCGTTTGAGCCGGTTACCGCCAGCACAGGCTTGGTATTGATGCGGGCAAACAACTCGACATCACCTATCACTTCTACGCCGGCGGCAATGGCTTGCTGCACATCGGGGGTGGCTAATGCCAGTCCAGGGCCGATCAAGATTAAGTCGAAGGATGTCAGGTCGGCTTCTGCTAAGGGGCCAAAACGCTGCTCCAGATGCGGCACATGAGAGTCTAACCACAACTGAGTAGGCACCTGCTGACGCGAGTCGACAAGCACTGGCGCCAATTTATGAGCATGCAAAAAACGCACTGTGCCCAGACCGGAAACCCCCAGCCCAAGCACCGCGATACGTTTATTTTTAAGCGTCTTTAAATAGCCCATTTACCTGATCTTCAATGTTGCCAATCCAGCAAGTACCAGCACGATGGAAATAATCCAAAAGCGCACGATCACGCGCGGCTCCGGCCAGCCCTTTAATTCATAATGATGGTGAATAGGTGCCATGCGGAAAATCCGCTCGCCCCGTAACTTGTATGAGCCCACCTGCAGGATCACAGACACAGCCTCCATCACGAAGACCCCGCCCATAATCACTAGCACCAGTTCCTGACGCACCAGCACGGCAATAATGCCAAGCGCACCGCCCAGAGCCAATGAGCCCACATCGCCCATAAAGACCTGCGCCGGGTAGGTGTTAAACCACAAGAAGCCCAGGCCGGCACCAACGATGGCGGTACAGACCACAACCAACTCACTGGTCAGTGGCAAATGTGGCAGGTGCAGATAGCTTGAGAAATTCGCATGCCCCGTCACATAGGCCATGATCGCCAGCGCCGACGCCACTAAAATGGTTGGCACTATGGCCAGGCCATCAAGACCATCGGTAAGGTTTACGGCATTGGACGTACCCACCACCACAAAATAGGTCATGATGATGTAGAAAAGCCCAAGCTGTGGCATCACATCCTTAAAGAAGGGCACGATCAATGCGGTTTCCGCCGCCTGTTGCGAGCTAGCATACAGGGCAAAGGCTACGATCAGGGCAATCACCGACTGCCAGAAGTATTTCCATTTGGCAATCAGACCCTTAGGGTCTTTGCGTATGACTTTACGATAATCATCGATAAAGCCGACAACGCCCAGAGAGCCAATCACAAACAAGGTGGCCCACACATATTTATTGCTTAAGTCGGCCCATAACAGGGTGCTGACAAAAATGGCGCCCAGAATAAGCAAACCACCCATGGTAGGGGTACCCGACTTGCTTAAATGAGACTGAGGACCGTCGTCACGTACGGTTTGACCAATCTGCATGCGCTGCAAGGCGGCGATCAGCTTAGGGCCAAAATACAAAGACAGCATCAGCGCCGTCAGAATTCCTAAGATGGCTCTGAGCGTTAAATAAGAAAATACATTAAACCCGCTGTAAAACTGGGTTAGGTATTCAGCCAGCCACACTAACATTACTTCTCTCCCTCGCCGGCTAACTGTTTGCCATGCGCCACTAAATCTTCCACTAAAAGCTCCATGCGAGAACTGCGCGATCCCTTCACGACTACCGTTATTTTTTGTTGTGTCTGTCGTAAGTCCTTCAGCATTTGCTCAAGAAGTTGGTCGCGCCCAGAAAAGTGGCGTCCGGCTTGTTCATAGACATCACTGGCGTAACGGCTTAATACGCCCAGAGAATAGACGGCTTCAATGCCCTTTTGCTTGGCATATTCACCTACTTGTTGATGGTATTGTCGTGCACCTTCGCCGAGTTCATTCATATCGCCGAGGGCCAATACCCGGAAACCTGGAACCTGAGCCAATAAATCAATGGCCGCTTGTACCGATCTCACGTTGGCATTGTAAGTATCATCAATGACTGTAAGCTGACTTGTTACCTCGATAATGTTCACTCGTCCTTTGACCTGCGCCATATTGGCAAGGCCGCTGGCCACATCAGCCAGGCTGCAGCCCAGGCTGCTGGTTAATGCCGCGGCGATAAGCACATTAGTAACATTGTGCTGACCCGGCATGGCCAGAGTCACGGCAACACGCTCATCCTTATTGCAAAGCATAAAGGAAGCACGAGCCAGGGCATCCAGGGTCACCTCTTCGGCCCACACATCCAGATGCTCTTTAGTTGAAAACTGTTTTACCTGGCGGGTACCCAGACCATCGAGCCATTGTTGTTTAAACTCGCTGTCGGCATTGATCACCGCCACGCCATCCTCGGCCAAACCAGAGAAGATTTCGCCCTTGGCGGTGGCCACCCCCTGCAGGGAGCCAAATCCTTCGAGGTGCGCTTCGGCCACATTACAGACCACGGCCACGTCCGGCTTGGTCAACGCCGTGGTATAAGCGATTTCGCCAAGGTGATTAGCACCGAGTTCAATCACAGCATATTGATGTTGTGGCTCAAGGCGTAACAAGGTCAGTGGCACGCCAATATCGTTATTGAAGTTACCCTTGGTGGCCAGCACCGGGCCTTTTTGCGCCAAAATGGCGGCACACATTTCTTTAACCGTGGTTTTACCCACGCTGCCAGTGATAGCGATGGTTTTCGGGGCTACCTCGGCTTTGACAGCGGCGCCTATCTGTCCAAGGGCTATACGAGTGTCGGACACCACCAGCTGAGGCAAGTGAGTTTCTACCGGGTGCGCTACGATCACCGCCACCGCGCCTTGGCGCTCGGCAACATCGATAAAGTTGTGGCCATCAAAGTTAGGGCCTTGCAGCGCTAAAAACACCTCGCCGTCGCATAAGGTGCGGGTATCTGTATTGATATTGCTCAGGCTGCTGTTGCTACCCTGATAGCTAATACCTAAGGTCTTGGCTAGCCAATCTAAGTCCATACTGATCATGATGTTGCTCCTTGTGCCAATAACTGCTGCACCAGGGTGCGATCACAAAACGGCAATACCTGATCGCCGATAATCTGGTAATCCTCATGGCCCTTACCGGCGATAAGCACTATATCGCCTGGCTGCGCCTGAGTAATGGCCAAGGCAATGGCCTTGGCGCGGTCAATTTCATACTGCACATCGACGTTAGCGCTAAAACCGGCGCAGATATCATCGAGGATGGCTTGCGGGTCTTCACTGCGCGGATTGTCACTGGTGACCACAATACGGTCGGCGTACTTTTGCGCCGCCTTGGCCATCAAGGGACGCTTGCCCTTGTCGCGGTCGCCACCACAGCCGAATACGCAGGTGACTTTACCATGGGCATGCTGATGCAGCGCCTGCAGGGCCAACTCGATGGCATCCGGGGTATGCGCATAATCGACCACGCAGGTCAGGCCATTAGCGGCGCTATAGGCCTGCATACGACCAGCAATAGGTTGCAGCTGCTTGCACGCCGCCAACAACTGCTCCAAGGGGTAACCCAGCCCCAGCAAGGTGGCCAACGCGGCCCCCAGGTTATAGAGGTTAAACTCGCCAAACAGAGGTAAGGTGACTTCGCCCTCGCCCCAACTGCTGTCGATATGCGCCTTTAAGCCATGAGGCAGGAATTCCACCTTACTGAAATACAGGTAACGGCCATGGGTTGGCGGCAGCGTTTTACGGCCATACACCACCAACTCGGGGAAGTCGTATTTTTCCAGCCAGGTTTGTGCCACCGCATCGTCCTGATTGAGCACTACCAGCTCGGCATCGCAATCGCGCATCAGGATCAGCTTGGCATCGCCGTAGCTTTGCATATCGCCATGATAGTCCAGGTGGTCGCGAGATAGGTTAGTAAACACCGCGGCCTTAAAACGGCTGTTGGCAACTCGGCCCTGGATCAGGCCATGAGACGATACCTCCATCGCCACCAGCTGTTTTTGCTGCTCTTTTAGCTGAGCAAAAATCTGTTGTAACTCAACGCTAGACGGCGTGGTATTAGCCAGCTCGTTAAGATTATCCAGCTCACCCCAGCCCAAGGTACCGATAATGGCACTGGGGCGTTGGCAATGCTGTGCCAGAGTAGCGATCATCGCCGTGGTCGAGGACTTACCATTGGTGCCGGTCACCCCGACCAAATCAAAGGCGTGACTGGGCTGACCATAAAAGCTCGCCGCCAGCTCGCTCAAACGCAGACTGAGACGTTCAATAACGATAATGCGCTCATCGTCGCAATTAAGTTCACAGCGACTGTCGGCAATCACCGCACTGGCACCCTGGGCGAGCGCTTGCTCGGCAAACTGACCACCGTCGAGTTGATGACCTTTGATGGCCACAAACACATCGCCACGTTGAACGCGGCGACTATCTAATTGTAATTCGTTAACCAAGCCTATCTCGGTATCGATTCCCCAAGGGGCGAGTACTTCGCGAAGATTACGCATCTCCACCTCCCTTTACTGCTAGGTTGGCTACCGGTTCTAAATCGGGCGCCACGTTAAGGATACGCAGCGCATTGGAAATTATTTCGGCAAAGGCCGGACCCGCGGTGGCACCGCCATAATACACATCGCCACCGGGTTCATTGACCATAACCACTACGGCCAGGCGCGGGTCACTTACCGGACCGACGCCGGCAAAATAGCCGACATATTCGTCGCCGTAACCACCGGCGACCGCTTTCTTAGAAGTACCTGTCTTCGCTGCGACGCGATAACCATCGACCTTCACCTTGTTCGCTGTGCCGCCTTTCTCAAATACGCTTTCCATCATTTCGACAACGGCTTTGGCGTCTTGTTCTTGAAAAACGCGCTCTCCGGGTAAGGGTTCTTCTTGTTTTAATATGGTCAGTGGACGTGAAATGCCGCCGGCACCCAAGGTCGCATAAAAACGCGCCAACTGGGCCGTGCTTACCGAGATGGCATATCCGAACGACAAGGTGGCAATTTCAAAATCAGACCAACGACGGTTGGGATAAAACAAACCACTGCTCTCACCTACCATGCCAGTGCCGGTATCGCTGCCGAAGCCTACGCGCTCGAACAAGCCGACAAAGTAGTCTTTAGGCAGGTCTTGTGAGATCTTCGCCACACCCATGTTACTTGAAACCTTAAGGATCTCGCGCAGCGACATCTCGCCACGGTTACGGGTGTCTTGTACCAGACTGCCACCGACGCGCATCCAACCCGGGTAGGTGTCTATGGTGTCGTTGGCGTCAATATTGCCATAATCCAAACCGGCCAGGATAGTCAGTGGCTTAATGGTTGAACCCGGCTCAAATAAATCGGTAATGGCGCGGTTACGACGTTTGTGCGGCGCCGCATCTTCCAAATTATTGGGGTTAAATGAAGGACTGTTAACCATGGCGAGGATCTCGCCGGTTTTAACATCCACCACCATGGCGGAACCTGATGTGGCCTTGTAGGTCAACACCGCAGATTTAAGCGCTTTGTAAGCAATAACCTGGATACGCTGGTCGATAGACAGCTGAATATCTTCCGGTTCCACGCGCTGACGCTCGTCCAGAACGGCAACTTCGCGGCCACGAGCATCTTTACGAATAGTGCGGCGCCCTTCTGTGCCGGTCAGCGCTTCGTCATAGAGCTTTTCAATACCTTCGATGCCCTGACCGTCGATATTGGTAAAACCAAGCACATGGGCGGTGACTTCACCGGCGGGATAATAGCGTTTGGACTCGTCAAGCAGGTGCACGCCCGGTAGATTCAACTCATTGATATAGTTGGCCACAGCGGGTGTTACCTGACGTTTTAAATAGATAAAGCGACGGTCTTTATCGCCGATTAAGCGGGTGTCGACATTGGAGCGCTCTAAGCGCAGCACATCGGCCAGCTCACGCCAGCGCATATCTTGCTTGTAAAAGGCGGCTTTAAGATCGGCCAGATGCTCGGGACGGTCGAGAATATCCTGCGGATCTTCCCCTTGCTTTTTCGCGCGCTTAACCACCTTGCTTTGTAGATACTTGTCGATGGCTTTAGGGTCGGCATAAACGCTGACCACGGGCACACTTACCGCCAGCTCTTTGCCCTGACGGTCGAAGATCATGCCGCGCTGCACATGGAGCTTTTCTACCCGCACGGTGCGCTTGGCATTTTCGCTGCGCGCCTTATCCGGCTCGATCACCTGCAAATAGGCGGCGCGGGCCACCAAAGTCACAAAAACCAGCAGCACAGCAGCGCATACCAGCACAAAGCGCCAGGTAATTAAATTGTTTGCATTGCTTTTGCGTTTCGCTGCTCTCATGGCACTATCACCACTTCTTCATCTTCGCTGGTTGGTCTTTTCATATTCAGCTGCTCGGTGGCAATTTGCTCTATCCGTGCATGCTGAGAATAAAATTCTTCTTCTACCAATAAATAACGCCAATTTAGGTCAAGCTCGTCACGTTCTTGCAGCAGCTTGTCTTGAGCAATCAGCTGCGCCCGTGATAAGTGCGTTACCTGGACTATGGCTAACGCACTGAACAGAATAGAAAAAAGCAGCCCCAACGTTAGCTTGTTGTCAATCAATCCCCGTATTATCTCGACGAAGAGGTTTGGTTGGCGTTTTACTGGTTGTTGGCTCATCCCAATCTCTCGGCTACACGAAGGACGGAGCTGCGCGCACGGCTATTGCGAGCGATCTCTTCATCGCTCGGCTTAATGGCTTTGCCTACTGCCTTTAACGTCAGTTCTTTATTTAATTGTGCATCGGTTAATGGCAGACCTCTAGGCACAGCCTCTCCCTTGCTCTGCTTCTTGATAAATTGTTTTACGATTCGGTCTTCCAACGAATGGAAGGAAATTACCACCAGGCGACCACCGGGCTTAAGCACCGACAAGGATGCCTGCAGCGCGGTTTGAATCTCTTCCAGTTCGCTGTTGATATAAATTCGAATGGCCTGGAAGGTACGTGTCGCCGGGTGCTTGTGTTTGTCTTTCACCGGCACCGCCTCGTCAATTAACTGCGCCAATTGCGCCGTGGAGTTAATCTCGGTGTGTGCTCTGGTTTCGATGATTTTAGTGGCGATGCGACGGGCGAATTTCTCTTCGCCGTACTTTTTAAACACAAACACCATGTCTTCTAATTCGGCCTCGGCCAACCATTGGGCGGCACTGCGCCCCTGACTTGGGTCCATGCGCATATCCAGCGGGCCGTCTTTCATAAAGCTGAAGCCGCGTCCGGCATCATCCAGCTGCGGCGAAGAAACGCCGATATCCAGCAGGATACCGTCGACCTGACCTGTGATCCCAGCCGCCTCGGCGACCTCATCAAGACGCGAAAAGCGACTATGGGCAATGCTAAAACGAGGATCATCGGCAAAGCGCTTGGCGGCGGCAATGGCCGTAGGGTCCTGATCTATGGCCTGCAAGCGGCCCTTTTCTCCCAAACGGGCAAGAATCTCGCTGGAGTGGCCGCCACGGCCAAAGGTACCATCGATGTAAATGCCGTCTGGCTTAATCGCTAAGGCATCAATGGTTTCCGTCATCAGTACGGAGATGTGTTGAAATTCTTCGCTCATGCGTGTGCTCGCGCCCTATAGAGTTAGAATGAAAAATCGCCTAGATCTTCATCCTGATCAAAATCTTGTTCTAATTCGATGGCAATATCTTTGGCCATCCGCTCTTGCCACAACGTCTCATCCCAGATTTCAAACTTGTTCGATTGCCCTACCAAAACGATTTTCTTATCGAGCTTTGCATAATCGCGCAAATGCGGCGCCAGCAACACACGGCCATGCTTATCAAGCTGATAATCCATGGCGTTACCCAGCACCAAGCGCTGCATGCGTTTGGCCCGTTCTTTCATATTCGAGAGGGCGGCGAGACGCTGTTCAACGATTTGCCATTCACTGAGGGAGTAGAGCAACAAACAGGGGTCGCCAATATTGATGGTGCATATAATTTCGCCGCCATTATCCGCAAGCAGCTGATTACGATACTTGGTTGGTATCGCAAACCGGCCCTTGTCATCAAGGCTGAGTGTGCTTGTGCCGCGAAACATGAGTTAAAAATGCCGTCCGTTTGTTGCTTGTTATTGTTTGCGGGTTATAGATCCATAAAGATCCACTTATACCCACAATTTCCCACTGAACTACAGTCTAGGGCTTGACAAGGCTTTTTGTCAAGCAATGAAAGTGTGGAAAATGGCGTCTAACCCTAGATAAAATGCGGCTTTAAGGGAAGTCCCTGAATTAGGTGGAAAAAAGTGGAGCGGATGATTAGAGAGGCATCTTTCGTTCACTTTTTATTCAAGTTTGACACCAAAAAGTTCAGGCTGTCCGCCCTCTAGCGCGGATAAAAGCTAGGTATTTTGTATTAACAATTGCGCGTTTAAAAGACAAAAAACGGCTGTTGTTAGCCGCCATTTCTGCCCTCAAAGTGCCTTTATAAGGGACGGAATTGAATGTAAATAATTTTACTCTCACTGGAGCAAGCGGATAAAAAACAGGCAAGAAAATGTCGCGCCGGACAGTTCCGACACGACATAGGTTATCACACGCCTAAGCGAAAAAGCGGCGGTTATGAGGGCGGGTAAAGTCTAGTCTGGGTCCCTTAGGCACCACGCGTGTAGGGTTAATTTGGCCATGGCTAAAATAATAATGACGCTTTATATGGTTGAAGTCTGTAGTGCGGCCACACCCGGGTGCTGATACAGCTCACGCACATATTGAGATAAGTTCGGATAACTCTCTATGCTGCGCAGATTGCACTTAAAGTGGCCGAAGTACACGGCATCAAAGCGGATCAAGGTGGTAAATAAACGCCAGTCCGCCTCGGTGAGCCTATTGCCCACCAAGTAGCGCAGTTTACTCAAGCGCAGCTCTAGGTGGTCGAGGGCCTTAAACAAAGCATCAAAGGCTTGCTCATAGGCTCGCTGCGTGGTTGCAAACCCAGCACGATACACGCCATTATTGATATTTTCGTAAACAAAGGCGTTGATCTCGTCTATTTCACTGCGCAACTCTTGCGGATAAAAATCCTGTTCGTCCCCGGTCAGGGCGTTAAACGCCGAATTAAACATACGTATGATTTCTGCCGATTCATTGCTGACGATGCGGTTGGTTTGTTTGTCCCACAGCACGGGCACGGTCACCCGACCGCTATAATCGGCTTTATTACGCGTGTAGATCTGGTGCATAAACTCACTGGCAAACAAGGCATCGCCGCTGCTGCCCTCTCCTTGATTGAAGGTCCAACCGTTTGAGAGCATATCCGGGCTGACCACGGACACATCTATGTAGTTCTCTAGGCCCTTAAGTTTGCGAAATATCAGGGTGCGATGGGCCCAGGGGCAAGCCAGAGATACATATAAATGATAGCGCCCCTTTTGTGCCTTAAACCCCGCCTCGCCGCTTGGGCCCGCTTCACCTTCGGCCGTGACCCAGTTACGCAACTGAGCCGCTTCACGGTTAAATTCACCCTGACTTGATTCGGTGTCATACCATTGATCGCGCCATTGACCTTGAACTAATAATCCCATGCTGCTCTCCTATTCAATTGTGCCAAAACGACCGGCCTGATAATCACGCACCGCTTGCATTAACTCTTCTTGCGTGGTCATCACGAAGGGCCCCATATGGGCGATCGGCTGCTTCAAAGGTTCACCGGCCAAGATCAAAGCGCCGCCTCCGTGCTCCGAGCTAAGAGCAATGTCACTGCCCGGCTCAAGGATCAAGAGATCACCCGCCTTATATTGGCCCTGCGCCAAGCTGCCCGTATGGATATAGACCATCACCTTTGACTGATGTAGCGGCGCTAAATCCAGCCGCCCACCGGGTTGCAACTCCACATCGGCCAACGCCGCATCAGCCGCCAGATTAATAAGCGGCGACTCGGCAATTTGCTCTGCGACTTGCCAGCTACCACCAAGTGCACGCAAGCGGGCACCAGTGCCATTTTCAATGACCGGCAAGGGTGTAGAGGTAGAATCCTGGTAGCGAGGCGGACGCATTTTCTCGGCACTCGGCATATTGATCCAGATTTGAAAACCATGCAGGCCCTCACTTTCGGCCAAGGGCATTTCACTGTGTATGACCCCACGACCCGTACTCATCCACTGCACATCGCCACTGCGAATGGCCTTTTGATTACCAAGGTGATCCCTGTGCTCAAAGCCGCCTTTTATCAGATAGGTAAAGGTTTCGATACCACGGTGGGGATGCGGTGGAAAGCCACCCATATAGTCTTTTCTGTCGTCGGACTTAAGCTCATCTAACATAAGAAACGGGTCAAGATAACGCCCATCAAAACCGGCCACGCGGCGAATATTAACGCCGTCACCATCCTGTGTCGGCAAGGCCTGTAATACTTTTAAAACCTTCATTGAGTCTCTCCAAAGTTCTGTTACAGCCAGTTTAGTGTGCGTTTTTACTAAATGTAATGCGGGAAATCAGCATGGAGGATGCTAATTTTTAGCATTCAAATTTAGCAGCCGCACAGGCAAGAGTAATCAGTTGTAACTGCCCCGCTCAAAGCGGCTCACCAGGTTAAAAAGCGTGCCCACAATTGACAATTTGTAACCTAAGTTTGCCATACCCGCGTCGGCCGTTGACAGGCCAAGACCCTAAGGCTGATAATCCCCTCGCCTTAAGTGAACGTTCGTTTTGTTATGAGATTAAAAGACGATAATAAAAAGCAAGCCATCTATCGCGCCGCCATGAGCGTGGTTACCGAGCAAGGGCTCGCCGGTGCATCCATGTCGAAAATTGGCCGGGCGGCCGGCGTATCGGCATCAACCTTATATGTTTATTTCGAAAATAAGGAAGACATGCTGAACAAGCTGTATGTGATGCTCAAGGAAGAATCGGCAAATGCCTATTTCGGCGACGTGAATAGCGACACCTCGGTAAAGAGCGTTTTTTGCCAATATATTCGCAATATGTTTGCTTTTTTTATCGCTAATCCCATTATGTTTTCTTTTCAGGAGCAATTTAAAAATTCGCCCAATGTCAGTGCCCAGGCCCGTGCACGGGGCCTAGAGTGCGATGCACCATTACATGAGCTTTACACCCGGGCCGTAACTGAAGGATTGGTAGTCAGTTACCCGAAACCGGTTGTGCATGCACTGACCATAGCCCCCATCACCTACCTGCTCCAGGCTCATCTGAACCGGGAAATCGAAGTGGATGCGCAATTGCTCGAGGCGACGGTCGATATGGCATGGCGGGCGGTTAGCCGCTAACTCTCTTTAGAGCCAAATACACAAGCAGGTAATACACACCTGTTTTTTTACACCCTTTAAAAGAACGAACGTTCGATTAAATAAATTAAATTGCTTACCCAGTCATTGAAAAGTTTTTAACCGTGGAGACACAAAAGTATGAAGATTCAATATTTAGCACCTATCGCCTTTCTAGCCAGTGGCAGTGCCTTCGCCGATTTAGGTGAGGCGGGCTGGAGTGGCGACGTATCCTTTATGGCCAGTGCCCGCAGCCACAAAAGTAACCTCTACAGCGGTGATGATGAGGTCAAAAATGGCACCTTGAATAGCAAGGGCAACAAAGAAGACGACGTAGTTGCCTTCCCTATCGGGTCGGTCAAATACACCTTTGGCGATACCAATAACCAGCAATTTTTTATTAACGGCGAAACCCGTGATGGTGTGCGCACCGGGTTATTCTCCGTTGCCCTGGGTTACCGCGTGGAAGTGGGCGAGAAATCCACCCTAGCTGTGGCTCTGATCCCCAATGTGATCGCCGATGAAGTATGGCGCGACCCCTATATGACCGACGAGCGCCGCCACGACACAGATATGGGTGATGACGCGGTGCGCATTACTTATAACAACATTCTCGATACCAACTTTTACGCCCAATTAACCGGCTTTAACCGCGAGGTAGACGATGAGGATTCGGGCCTCAACAGCTACTCGGCGTTTCAAGACCAGCTAGAGCGTGAAGGCGACGGTTACTACCTCGAAGCCGGTTATGTGTTTGATCTAGGCCCACAGTCAAAATTCAAACTAGGCGCCAACTATAACGATTTCGATGCCGATGGCGATGCCATGTCTCTGGACGGTTACGGCGTAGAGCTAACCTACACCGCGGTATTCGGTAATCACTCTTTGGCCCTGTCGGCGCGCTACCGCAGTACGGAAAACGATGAAATGAACCCCATTTTCAATCAGGTACAAGAAGACGATCGTTACTCGGCCATCCTGGCTTACAGCTACGACAAAATTGAGGGCTGGGACAATTGGTCAATTGTCGCCTCCGGTGGTACACGTCGCACCGACTCAAATATTGAGTTTTACGATGAAACCGAAAACTTTGCCGCCATGGGTCTGCGCTACCGTTTTTAAAGCTAAGAGCGATGCACAAGGAAGTGATTTAAAGCGAGCTAGATGCTCGCTTTTTTCATTTTTATAGCGCCAAAACCTAAGGCCCGGCTCACACTTAGTCATTTTCCTCACTAAACTCATACTAGAAAAGCGAGTTATTTTGTGAGTTTATTTTATGGCTAAAATTACATTTCATGGCGCGGCGCAAGAAGTAACAGGCTCATGTCATCTGCTCTCCACACCGGCTCTTGGTGAAGTGTTACTCGATTGCGGCATGTTGCAAGGCATGAGAGGCAAACATAAGGTATCCAAAAAGCAGTTTAACTTTAATCCCAGGAGCATAGATGCGGTTATTTTATCCCATGCCCATTTAGACCATTCCGGCCGTTTACCCTCTTTAGTTCATGATGGCTTTGAAGGCCCCATCTATTGCACCGAAGCAACCTCACAGTTACTCCCTGTGATGCTTTTAGACGCCCTGGGTCTGTATGAAAACGATCTGATGCGGGAAAACCGCAGGTTAATGCGAAAGGGCAAGCCCGAAATTGAGCCTCTGTATTCTAAAGCCGACGTATTAAAGGTGTTCGATTTACTTAAGCCCATCGCTTATAAAGAAAAGAAACAATTGGGGGATGGGGCCTTACTGTGCTTCTACGATGCCGGACATATTCTCGGCTCGGCCATTGTGGAATTAAAATTCGATGATGAGGGTCTACAAAAAACCTTGG
This sequence comes from Pseudoalteromonas sp. T1lg10, assembly GCF_002964545.1. NCBI lineage: Bacteria > Pseudomonadati > Pseudomonadota > Gammaproteobacteria > Alteromonadales > Pseudoalteromonadaceae > Pseudoalteromonas > Pseudoalteromonas sp. T1lg10. The sequence continues at coordinate 93,900 of NZ_PQBV01000004.1, read as the reverse complement.
TTTTCTCTGGGGATTTAGGCAACAAGGACACCCTGCTGATGAATGATCCCACCTTGCTTGAACATGCCGATATAGTTCTTATGGAAGGCACCTATGGCGATCGGGAGCATAAGTCACTCGGCGATACCCTAACCCAGTTTAAAGAGGTATTACACCAAGCGTTTGAAAATGGCGGTAATGTGATGATCCCAGCCTTTGCCGTGGGCCGTACCCAGGAGCTATTGCTGTATCTGGGTAAATTGCAGATGGCCGGTGAGCTGGATAACTGGCAAATCTTTTTAGACAGCCCCATGGCGATAGAGGTCACGCAAATTTACGATCAGTGGCTGCCTACCTTGGATTGTGAAGGGGTTAAACCCTTATGCACGGGGGAGCAAACCCTGTTAAAAAACTTTCTTTCCACCCTGCATTTAATGGTGAGCGCCGAAGACTCCATGTCCATTAATAAGATCAGCAAGGGCGCGCTTATTATTGCTGGCAGCGGCATGTGTACCGGCGGGCGTATTACCCACCACTTTAAGCACCGTATTTGGGACAGTCGCAACACCTTAATTTTTGTTGGTTTTCAGGCTTACGGTACGCTCGGGCGCATACTGGTTGAAGGTGCGCAGCACATTAAACTCTTTGGTGACGATTTTATTGTGAAGGCCAATGTAGAAACCCTGGGCGGTTTTTCAGCCCACGCCGGACAAAGGGAACTGATTAACTGGGTTGCCAATTTTAAAAGCTTTCCCAAGGTGGTGTTGGTCCATGGCGAACCGGATGCCCTCACGGCTTTGTCAGAAAAACTGCTACACGAACACAATATTAAAGCCGAGATACCCATTTTAGGGCAAAGCATCGAGTTTTAATGGGGTTGTAATTTGTAGAACTAAGGTGAGATCCCAAAAGCCGCCTGAATAATCAGGCGGCCATGGAATTTGATGAGTCAGCCTGTAAGCCGGGTTCTGTCGTGGATAATCATTCGTCTAGACCTTGGATCGCTCCAAGGTTCAAGCAACCTACCCGGTTCCGATGTGGGCCACACCATAAGGAACCCTATTTGGTCTTGCTCCGGGTGGAGTTTACCCTGCTGCCAACTGTTACCAGCGGCCCGGTGCGCTCTTACCGCACCCTTTCACCCTTACCGGTCCCGAAGGACTTAGGCGGTCTTCTCTCTGCTGCACTTGTCGTAGGCTTGCGCCCCCCAGCCGTTAGCTGGCACCCTGCCCTGTGGAGCCCGGACTTTCCTCCCCCTGATCATTTTCGTCACAGGCAGCGATTATCTAGCCGACTCGGGCGCTATTATACCTATTTACGCCTAACTAGCCAGCACGATCACTCCTGCTCCAGCATGCTTTTATAGAGGGCATTTTTCTTAAGGCCAAAATAATCGGCGGCAACGCCACAGGCTTTTTTAAGCGGCATATCCGCTTTTAAAAGTTCGATAAGGCGAATGGCCTCAGGGTCAATATCTGTTTTGTCCGCAACCTTGCCCGGCAGCATAAGCACTATCTCCCCTTTTTGACGAGCCGGATCTTCTTCTAAGAAGGCGATCAGCTCAACCACAGTGCCACTGAAAAAGGTTTCAAAGCTTTTGGTCAGCTCCTTGGCCAGTACAACCTGCTGTTGCTCACCGAGAGCCTGCTGTAAATCGTCCAAGCTGGCCATAATCCTGTGTGTGCTTTCATACATTATGCTAGTGATACCCGTGCTATGAGCCTGCTCATAGAACTCTTGGCGAGCCTTGCTTTTGGCCGGTAAAAAACCAACGAACTGGAATTTATCCGTGGGTAATCCAGAGCAGCTTACCGCGGCAATGGCGGCGCAGGCACCTGGAATAGGCGTGACCCGAGCACCACTGGTGCGACACAGACTCACTAGGGCATAGCCTGGATCGCTAATAAGCGGCGTGCCGGCATCGCTGACCAAGGCGACATTCAGCCCCTCTTCAAGCCACTGCAGAATTTGCTGTGCTTTTTGCTTTTCATTATGGTCGTGCAGAGCCATGGTGCGCTTACTGATCCCCAAGTGCGATAACAGCTTAGCGGTATGACGGGTGTCTTCAGCCGCGATTAAGTCGACCTCGGCTAGGGTTTTGATTGCACGCTGGCTGATATCATCTAAATTACCTATGGGCGTGGCAACTATGTATAAGGTGCCGGCGTTTGTGTGGGGATGATGGGTTGAAATATCCGCATTGGACATTGAGCTCTCCTGCATCAGTCAGTAAGATAAGCGAATCACACTATGGCCAATTGGAACACAAAGACTGTGCGACTCAAATCGATTGCTGGTTTAGTGCTATTGTCAGGCTTATCCGCCTGTAGCACAACACAAAAGCCCCAAGAAAATATAAATACCACGACAAATATCATCGCCCCGGCCGAACCCGAGGTTTTGTCGGCTCAGCAGCTCTATAGTCAGGCGCTGGAATTAAAGGGTGACCAGCAGCGATTTAAACTGGTGGCAGCACAGAAGCAAGCCCTTGCCGAGCAAGATTGGCAAACCTTACAGGATGTCAGCGATACCCTGCTAAAGAAGCATCCACGCTGGCATACACAAGCCTTACTGGTCCGTGCCTATGCGCAAATAAAACTAGGCAATCCGAATAACGCCTTACGCGACAGTGCCTCGGTGCAAGCTCAGCTCAGCACCCCAGAGCATTTTTATTGGCATCAATTGGTGCAGGGGGCAACCTACGCCTATATGCGTTTAAATAATCAGGCCGTGCCTTTTTTGCTACGCGCTTCGGAAAGTGCCGACCGTTACGGTATTGATGACGCCGAAGTTAACCCGCTGCTGTGGCAAAGCCTGCAAGGACTTACCACTGAACAACTGCAAGGCTTTAACAACGGCTCCAGTATCCAGCAAGGCTGGATACAGCTGGCGCTTATTAAACAGCTTTATCTTGGCCAACCGGTGGAATTACACAGCGCTTCCAATAATTGGCAGCGTCGTAATCCAGATCACCCAGCCAGCTTTGCCCTGGATGAGAAAGTTGCCCAGCTAATGCAGGTCGAACCTTATAAAGTTGCCAACCTTGGCGTTTTTCTTCCTCTAAGTGGTGGTAACCGCACCCTGGGTGAAGCGGTTAAAAACGGCGTGATTGCAGCGTTGGACAAGCATAAGTTTAATGATGTGTATTTTATTGATGCCAATCTTAGCAACGAAGAAATTCAAGCGGCCATCAGTGCTAATAATATCGACTTTGCCATAGGCCCGCTGTTAAAGGGCAATATCAATCGCTTTGAACAACAGGCGCTGCTCGAAGGCATTCCCAGCATCTACCTAAACCGCAGCGATTACCTGCGCCAGTCATCGCAGCACTTTTATTTTGCCTTGGCGCCGGAGCACGAGCTGGATCAAGCCCTGCAACACTTTATGGCTCAAGGCTTTAAAAAGCCGCTGATTTTGGCCAGCAATGATCGCTCGGGCACGCGTTTAAGTGAATATTTCAGCACTCAATGGCTGCGTTATAACGAGCAGGCTCCCTTGGTGGGCTTGTTCGATGACAATAAAGCCATGGAGCAGGTGATAAGCGATATCCTTGAAGTTGGCCAAAGTGAGGCCCGCATCGAGCTTATTGAAAGCCTGTTTAAGCAAAAGGTGGAAAGCGAAACCCGCTCACGCCGTGATATCGACGTGATCTACCTGCTTGCCGATGCCACACAAACACGCTTATTAAAACCTTATTTAGATGTCAATGTCAGCACCTTTGTCGATCGCATTCCCCTGTATGCCAGCTCTAAGAGTCATAGCACGCAAATAGACAGCAGCGACAAGCGCGACCTGAACGGCTTATACTTTACCGAACTGCCCTGGATGCTGCCGACGACTGGCGTAAATAATATGACCAACCGTCAGCTTAAAGAAACTGTGCAAGGGCTGTGGCCAAATCAGGCCGATATAGAGCAACGCCTGTTTGCCATGGGCTATGATGCTATCACTGTTATTCCAGAGCTGCGCCAGTTAAGCATGCTACCGGGTAAAAGCCTGCCAGGATTAACAGGACAATTAAGCGTAAACAGCGAGGGCGAGGTGGTACGTCACCTGGCTTGGGCTCATTATCAGTCGCGGCAAATCGCCCCGGTGAATCTTGAGCATATCAGCCCAACGCCACTGTTAAGGCAAGAGTTAAAGCAGGACCCAGAGCAACAGCCGCAAGAGGAATCAAGCGATGTTTTGGCTACCGAAGGAATGGCGCAACACTAGAGCAAAAGGACAACACTACGAGCTGCTGGCCGAGGACTATTTAAAAAAGCAGGGCCTGACGCCGGTCGCTCGTAATTATAATTGTCGCTACGGCGAGTTAGACCTGATCATGAAAGAAGGGCTAACCTGGGTGTTTGTCGAGGTTAAGTTTCGCCGCCAAGCTGGGTTTGGTGGTGCACTCAATGCCTTAACGGAGCAAAAAAAGCAGCGACTAAGGCGCACCATAGCCCATTATGTACAAAAGCATAACTTGGCGCACTGTATACTCCGCGCCGACTATGTGGCCATTGAAGGCCAGTCGGCACCCCAATTTCACTGGATAAAAAACGTACTATAAATGCAGGAACAAATTAAAGAGCTTTTTACCGAAAGCATCCAAGCGCAAATTGCCGCCGGAGAGGTATTACCCGGAGTTTTGGAATCGGCGTCACTTAGCATTGCCCAAGCACTGATCAATGGCAATAAACTGCTTTGCTGTGGCGCTTCCAGCTGCCATATGCTAAGCGATCATTTTGCCGCCTTGCTGGTAAACTTTTTCGAAACAGAACGCCCTTGTTTGCCAGCCATTTCCTTATCACCACAGGCATTAAACCTAAGCTCACAACCCAGTAATAACCGCAGCCGGGATATTTTTGCTAGGCAGATACGAGCGCTGGGTGAGCAAGGTGACCTGCTACTGGTACTCGCCATTAACGGTAATGAAAAAGCGGTGATCAGCGCCGTGGAAGCCGCCTTAACCAAGGATATGACGGTGATCGCCTTAGTTGGCGATGATGGAGGCGAATTAGCCGGATTACTGAGCGCCAATGACGTGGAAATTCGCATCCCCGCCAAGCGTCCAAGTCGTATTTTAGAATCACACCTTGTCAATCTGCACTGCCTTAGTGAGCTTGTTGACATGACGCTGTTTCCTCAGGGAGAAAACTAAATGAATAATAAGAGTCTTATCGCCGTTCTCGTTGGCACCTTATTGCTGCAAGGCTGTGCCGCCGCCGTAGTCGCCGGTACTGCAGGTGCAGTCACCGCTGCTAATGATCGCCGCACCATAGGCAGCCAGATAGACGATAACAATATAGAAATTAAAGCCACTTTAGCCATCAAGGAGCGCATCGGCCAACGAGATGATGCCAATGTCACAGTGGTAAGCTATAACGGCATCGTCTTGCTACTCGGCCAGGTGCCCAGCGAGCAGATGAAGTCACAGGCCCAAAGTGCCGCCGAGGATGCCGATGGCTTACGTCGCCTTCATAACCAGTTGCGCCTAGGCTCACCGACCAGCATCAGTACACAAAGCCACGACGCCTGGCTCACCTCTAAGGTGAAAACTCAGCTCTTAGCGGCAGACGATGTCAGTGGTAACAATATTAAGGTGGTCACGGAAAATGCTGAGGTCTTCTTAATGGGCCTAGTTAGCAAAACCGAAGCCGAACGTGCGGTGCAAATTGCCCGCAATATCTCCGGTGTTGAGCGCGTGATCAAGGTGTTCGAGTACATCTAATAGCCTCTAAAATATTCGCCATATTAAAGGCCACTGCAAAGTGGCCTTTTTCATGTCTAACGCTTTATAGCAGGCATAAAAAAAGCCACTCTGATGAGTGGCTTTTTACTAAGCTGTGAGGTTTACAGCGTACTCTCTACCATGATCTTCGGCGTTACGAAGATAAGCAGTTCACGCTTCTCGTTACGCTCACTGGTTGAGCGGAACAGGGCGCCTAGGTAAGGAACGTCGCCCAGTAGCGGTACCTTACGAGCTGAGTTGATGATCTGCTGCTGGTAAATACCACCTAGCACCACGGTTTGACCGTTTTCAACCAGCACCTGAGTCTCGATACGTTGAGTATCGATAGCTACCGCCGGACCCGTTGCCGTGTCTACGGTGTCGCCTCGGGTATCCTGAGTGATTGCCAGGTCAAGGATTACCTTGTTATCAGGCGTGATATGCGGAGTAACCTCCAGGCTTAGCACTGCCTTTTTAAAGGTAACCGTAGTTGCGCCACTTGAAGCCGACTGCACATATGGGATTTCAGTACCCTGCTCGATGCGCGCCTTTTTCTGGTTTGCTGTAGTGATACGCGGGCTGGCGATGATCTCACCCTTGTTCTCTTGCTCTAGGGCTGATAGCTCTAGGTCAATCAATTGGCCATTTGCTAACTTAGCCACGTGCATACCAATGCTACCCGCAGGGTTGATAACTGGTAGGTTAACATTGAGTCGGTCGCCGACGCTTGGAGTGCCATTTCTAGCTATGGCGTCAGCACCAATCAGATTACCAGAAAGACCGGTTAAAGTGCCTGTTGCGTTATCTGGTGCTCCTGGCGTAGTACCATTTAACCAGCCGCCATTACTATCACTGAAGCCCCAACGAATGCCCAGGTCTTCTTGGATATTATCGCGTACCGTTACCATACGTGATTCGATAACCACCTGCTTAACCGCTACATCCAGGGTCTCAACCATACGACGCACGTTTTCGATGCTCTTAGCCGTATCCTTGATTAATAAGGTGTTGGTACGGGCATCAACCGACACGCTACCACGGTTAGAAAGAATGCTGTTTACATCGGTTTGCAGTAGGTCAGCAAATTCCTGTGCCTTGGCATAGTTAAGCTGAATATACTCGCTGTATAGCGGCTCCAGGTCTTCAACCTGTTGCTTGGCTTTTAACTCTTTCGCTTCACGAGCAGCCAATTCTTCGGTTGGAGCAACCATCAGAATCGAACCTTCCATGCGCTTATCCAGGCCTTTTACTCGTAGTACGATATCAAGGGCCTGGTCCCAAGGAACACCGTCTAAACGTAGGGTGATATTACCTGAAACCGAATCGCTCACTACCAGGTTAAAACCATTGTAGTCGGCGATGATCTGCAATACCGCACGGATAGAGATATCTTGGAAGTTCAATGACATAGGACGACCTTGGTAGTCTTTGCCATTGCCAAGGAAGCTGCGCTTCGACTCATCTTTTTCCAAGGTAATGGTAAAGATGTTGTCAAGTTGCTGATAGTTGTAATCGAATGCGTCTGTGGTGTCGATTTCGATGCGGCTGTTAGAACCTTCTTTAAAGGTTTCTACCATGCTCACCACGGTACCGAAGTCCATAACATCCAATTGATACAGCAGGTCGTCAATGATATCCGTATTGTGGAATTCAACAACTACCTTGCCCGCTTGTTCTTGTACGTCGATAGCGGCCATGTTTTCTTGTAAGAATACCAATACGCGCGCTTCACCCTTTTCGCCGCGACGGAAATCCAAGGCTTGAATACGGTTGATGTAGTTAGCACCTTCGTTTTCTTCAGCAATGGTTTGCGATGCGTCTTGTACTGGGTTATCGGAAACGTGTAGATAGAACAGGTTTTTATCGATACGCGTCTGATAAATCTTCAAGCGATCCAGGAATACAGTTACCTTAAAGCCGTCATTAACGAACTCGCTGGTTACCTTCTCTACGCCGGCCTTATTGATCAGTACTTCTTCAAGGCTTTGCTCATAATCAGCCTCATCAAAGAAAAGCTCAATACGCGCTGGCTCACTGAAGACCTGAATTTGCGGTTCGATATAGATTTCTTCATCGAATACAAACTCGACCTCAGTTTCACCTTCCAGCAATGGGTTATAACGAACGTCGTACAACAAGGGTACGGCGGTCGCAAAACTCGACATAAACAGGGTAGCTACTGCGAGTACCAAAGAATAGATACGATTCATTTTGAATGCGTTATTTTGCATTGTGCTGTTACCTTGATTTTTATGAACTGGAATCATCACCTGCCTCCAACATTTCTAGCTTGGTCAGGCGTTCTTTCCAACATCCTGCTCCATCAGGGATTAACTCTAATAATTCTATGTAGTTATTGCGTACCTGAGTCACTTTGCCGTGATACAAGCCAACGTAATTGCCTTTTGAAATACGGTGCAATGTTGCGTCCGATGCCTTGACCAGAGCCCAAGTTGCAGGCCCTGAACCGAGTGTGCCTTTCATCGACAGGTTATCTAAAGGATAACGCTCCAAAGGCTCTTTCTTACGCTGTGGATCCGGGTGTAAACAGTTTTGCACCTGGATCAACTTATCCTGAATCAGCTCAGGTTTTGGCGCCACAAACGGGCTACGTAAGTCTGATGCGCTGTAGGCAAAATGCTCAAACTGGGCAATTTCAGGAATTGGCTCCACCTTGGGCTGCGTACTGGCTTTTACTCGGTTGATAAACTCTCTTTGCTCGGTCGTGTCATCAAAACACCCACTCACTAACAGTGTTAACGAGGCGACTGCGAGGAGTTTTTTCATTATTCATCCCCCTCATAACGGTAAGTCTTAGCGACCACGCTAAACACTAGCTGGTCATCACCTGTAGCTTCGATGTCAAAGTCGTGCAAGCTGATAATACGTGGTAGCTGCGCTACCTTACCTACGAATTCACCAAACTCGTGGTAGCTTCCTTCAACCTCAATCTTGATGGGTAGCTCGGTGTAGAATTCTTTTTTAATCTCCGGCAACCAACCAATTTTAACAAAGGTCAGGCCGCTGGTTGTACCTACATAAGAAAGGTCATCCAGTAATCCAGGAGTTTCATTCGAAGTCGGCAGCTTTTTCAATAGCTGGGAGAATTTCTCTTCCATCTCTTGCATCTGCTGTTTGTAAAGCTCCAAACGACTGGCTTTGGAATACTTCACTCGGTAGCTGTCGCGCAATTCAACTTCTTTCTTTTGCACGCTTTCATAGCCACCAATTTTTTCTTCCACCAGTAGTTTATAGCTAAAGAACAAGACTAAACCGGCGGCTAATAGACAGACCAAACCCTTTACCAAGGCTGGCCATTCGCCTATGTTATCGAGCTCCAGCTCACCCCACTCGATATCACTAAAGGCTTTAAAACCTGAACTCATTGTTGCACCTCGCCAATCTCACCGAAGGACTTCACACTGAATTGCATATTGAAATCACTCAACAAACGAGCTTCTTCTTCCCCGGCAACAATGCCTCGTAGGGATGCTCTTTCTAGTAGGTATGAGCCTTCAACTTGACGAATCATGGTTGATAAGCGGTTATTAGACTCACTCTTACCCGATATCTGAATTGCATCACCGCGACGTTCTAAGGTCGTAAAGTAAACGCCGGAAGGAACGATTTTCGCCACTTCATCCATAATGCGGGTACCTAGGTTACGGTTACTCTGTAGCTCTTCAATCAGGCGCATACGCTGTTGCAAGCTTTCTTTTTTCTTATCCAGCTCACGAATTTCGGCGATACGCTGATCCAGCACTTGAATTTCCCGTACTAAAAAGTTGTTACGCACATTCTGACCATCGATCATGGCGCCGTAGACTTGGCTAAGCGCAAACATGGAAGCAAAGGCAATCACAATCACCGCCACCAAGATGGTGACGAAATTTTGCTGCGCTTCCTTTCGTGCGGCTTCACGCCAAGGCAATAAATTTATATGTGGCATGCTGAGAAGCTCCTCAATGCAAGACCCGTGGCGACGGCGAATTGGGCCTTATGCTTGTTGATCAGCTCCTGATCAACGCGCGAACCAATTTCCATATGGGCAAAGGGGTCAACAACAACGGTATGAATACCCAATTCATCGACAAGCAATCTATCCAGGCCATCGATCATGGTCGTACCGCCAGACAAGACAATGTAATCCACTTGTTCTTTACCACTGGTGGTCAAAAACATTTGCACCGCGCGACGAACCTGCTGCAACAAAGAAGTTTGGAACGGAGCCAATACCTCAAAGGTGTAGTTAGGCGGTAAGTCGCCCGTGCATTTAGCACGTTCGGCTTCATCAAAGTTTTTGTTGTAGTAGGAGACTATGGTGTTGGTGTATTGCTCACCACCAAATACCTGGTCACGGGTATAGATGGTCTCACCTTTTTGCACCACGCTGACCAAGGTCATCATCGCACCGATATCCACCAAAGCCACCACCTTGTCTTTGGCATCTTCTGGTAATGCCCCGTAGGCCACATCCAGACTCCTGCTCAAAGCATAGGTTTCCACATCAACCACCTTGGGTGTGAAACCACCGGCCTCAACCGCTCCGGAACGCGCTTCCACGCTTTCCGTACGCGCTGCCGATAGCAACACATTGACCTTTGACGGGTCGGCTTCGTTGATGTCGAGCTTTTCGAAATCAATGCTGACCTCATCCAGGGGATAAGGGATTAAGCTATCCGCCTCGATTTCGATCTGCGATTCCAGTTCAGCATCACTTAATGACACGTCCATAAAGATCACCTTGGTAATCACCGTCTGACCAGACACAGCAACAACGGCATGACTGACAGACTTTGGAATGCGTCTTCTGAGTTTTGCGATTACGCGGCCAATCGCCTCAATATCTTGTATGTTACGTTCGGCCATAGCCCCTTTAGGCATAGGTTCGATCGCAACAGCATCGAGACGATAACCCTGATCCTGCTGTGTTAATAACACTGCTTTAACAGAGTGTGAGCCGATGTCGATGCCCACCATGGCGGGCACTGACTTTTTGAGAAGTCGATTTAACATAAGAGCAACGTGAAACCTTTTTTTATAATTATAATAGACTTATAAATTATTGATGAAAAAATTTTATTCACTTTCTAATCAAGATATACTAGCAACCTCTGCGCTCAATTGGGAGTCCAAATAGGGAATTATCCGTGAAAATATTCAAAAAATTTTTACAAATCCTTTGCATATGTGGCCTCCTGGGCTGTATTACTCTGGTTGCTTTATACCTTTACGTGAAGCCTGACATCCCCAGCGTAGCGGTATTAAAAGATGTAAAGTTACAAACACCAATGCAAGTTTTTACGCGGGATGGCAAACTGATCAACCAGTTTGGTGAGAAGCGGCGAATCCCTGTAAAAATCAACGACGTCCCGGAACCACTCCGAAAAGCATTCCTGGCTACCGAAGATAATCGTTTTTATGAACACTACGGTATCGACCCTATAGGTATAGTACGTAGTGCTTTAGTACTAATATCCACCGGCGAAAAGCGCCAGGGAGCCAGTACTATTACAATGCAATTGGCTCGAAACTTCTTTTTAACTCGCGAAAAAGCATATATTCGAAAAGTTAAAGAAATATTTATCGCCATTCACATTGAACAATTATTAAGCAAAGATGAAATTTTCGAGCTTTATCTTAATAAAATAGAATTAGGAAACCGCGCTTTTGGTATTGGTGCGGCAGCCCAAGTTTATTATGGTAAGTCGCTCGATGAATTAACTCTAGCACAAATGGCGATGATTGCAGGTTTACCTAAAGCACCTTCGGCATTAAACCCAATTCGTAATCCAGAACGAGCAAAAGCACGCCGTAATGTGGTCCTCTCACGCATGTTGGATGAAGGTTATATCAGCACTTCTGAATATCAGGAAGCAACAAGTGCTCCGATCACTGCCACCTTCCATGGTGCCGAGATAGAACTCTATGCGCCTTATATTTCCGAAATGGCCCGTGCAGAGCTGGTTGCCATGTACGGCACCGAGCAGGCTTATAATTCCGGCATCAAGGTATATACCTCGGTAGAATCGACCATGCAGGCGGCGGCACAAACCGCGTTAAGGGATAACCTTTATGCCTATGATATGCGACACGGTTATCGCGGCCCTGTTGCTTACCTGTGGCAAAGTGACAGTGAAGAAGCTGTTGCCGAACAAGAGTTAGTGCAATACCTAAAAGGGGTGAATACACAGGCCGATCTTCATGCTGGTGTCGTCATGTCTGTTGAAGAGCAGGCTATAACGGTACTGAACAAAGACAGTGAACGCCTCACCATAGATTGGGAAGGTCTGAAATGGGCACGTACCTATATCACTCAGTCACGCCAGAGCTTTGCCCCTAAGACCGCCGCCGATATCTTGAACCCTGGGGCGCAAATTTGGTATCGCTTCGATAAAAATGACCAGCCTTTACTGGCACAAATTCCCGATGCGTCCAGCGCCTTGGTATCTATCGACCCTAAAGATGGCCGCATCAAAGCCATAGTTGGCGGCTACAGTTTTGAACAAAGCCAGTACAACCGCGCCGTACAGGCCAAGCGTCAGGTCGGTTCAAATATCAAACCCTTTATTTATTCCGCGGCACTGGAGCATGGCTATTCACTGGCAACCATAATCAATGATGCGCCAATCAACCATTGGGATAAAAGTCAGGGGGTTGCCTGGCGTCCAAAAAACAGCCCGGAAAAATATGTAGGCCCAATTCGCGTACGTCGCGCCCTGGCTCAATCTAAAAACGTGGTCTCGGTACGTCTGATCCGCGGTGTAGGTGTCGACACCACAGCCGATCACCTGCTTAAATTCGGCTTTAAGGACGAAGATATTCCACATAATGAAACCCTGGCCCTGGGTAGCGCCTCGTTAACACCGCTGGAATTAGCACGTGGTATGAGCGCCTTCGCCAATGGCGGTCACTTGGTGGAACCCTACTTTATTAGCTCCATAGTCACCAGCGAAGATGAAGTGCTTTATCAGGCCCAGCCTTTGCTTGCCTGTAGCAATGAACAAAGACGCAAAAATGAAGTGTTGGCCGAGTTTGCCGAGCTTGAAAAATTGATCGCTGAGGAAACCAACACAGATACACAATTAGCAATCGACCCGCAAATCGATGAACTAGAGCAACAGCAAGAGCAAACCATGCCTAGCTGTGCGCCACGGGTGATCTCAGAGCAGAATGCCTTTTTGATTGCCGATGCCATGAATAGCGCCATTTGGGGTGGCGGCAGTTGGCAGCATGGCACCGGCTGGAACGGCACGGGTTGGCGTGCCACCGATTTAAAACGTCGTGATTTATCAGGTAAAACCGGTACCACCAACAACTCGGTAGATACCTGGTTTAGCGGCTTCAATGCCAATGTTATGACCACAATTTGGGTTGGCTTCGATAACCCGGGTAACCCATTAGGGCGAACCAGCTACAACAATAATCTCGACCGCGGTCAGATTTTTGGTGCCGAGTCCGGCGCCAAGACTTCACAACCGGGCTGGATCGACTTTATGCGTGTGGCCCTAGAAGATCAGCCCTATGCGGCGATTGAGCCACCCGAAGGCTTAGAGTCGGTACGTATCGACTTAAAGACCGGACTGCTGAGCCATAACAATGATCATACCAGCCGCTTCGAGTACTTTATTAAAGGCACGGCACCGACCCGTTACGCGGAAAAGGCTCCGCCCGTGCTATTTGAAACTCAAACATCAGGCGATAAACCCCTGCCCTCTGAGGATGAATTGTTCTAACCCAAAAATAAAAAAGCCAGCAAATGCTGGCTTTTTTATTTCTCAACCTGAGTTGGCGTTAGCTTAACTTACTAGCAAGCCAATATAGATCTGAGTGTACTCCCGCGGCGGTCACTTCCTTGCCTGCTCCCGGCCCTTGAATAACCAAGGCATTATCCTGGTACCAGTTGCTGTTAACGACAAAGATATTGTCACCTGGCTGCAAACCCGCCAAAGGATTGCTTGTCGGCACTGCCACCAGTCCTACCTTGACCTCGACTTTCCCCTGTTCAATACGCAAATCGGCGTTGTAGCGCAGAACCTTCTGCTCCGCTGCCGCTTGCTGCGCCCGCGTCGCCACAAATTCATCGAGCACATCTAAGTTAGTCTGACACTCCTGCCAACTGCCAGCGGCCAGCTGAGTTGGCATTAAGGCGCTAAGCTCAATATCATCCAGTTCCAGCTCTAAGCCCAGTTCACGGGCGAGTATCAATAGCTTACGCTGTACATCGCGGCCTGATAAGTCTTCACGAGGATCCGGCTCGGTAAAGCCAAGCTCCTGCGCCTTAAGCAAGAGCTGAGAAAAAGACTCGCTGCCATCATATTGGCTGCACAGCCAGGACAAGGTGCCGGAAAAAACGCCCTGTACTCGGGTCACCCGGTCGCCACTATTTTGCAGATCAGCCAGGGCAAAGTTAATGGGTAATCCCGCGCCAACGCTAGTGTTATAACGCCACTGCAAATTACGCTGAGCCAGATCCTGCTTCAAACTCTGATACCAGGAAAAGGGAGCGGTACCGGCATATTTATTGGCGCTGATCAAATGGCAATCGGCCTTGGCAAATTGCGGATAAAGCTGACTAAAGGCCTCACTGGCGGTGATATCGATCACCACCTTATGTTCATAGTCTAGCTGCGCCAGACGCGATAACAGTTCATCCTTAGTATAGGGCTGAGCACCTTGCTCCCAGGCTGTTTGCCATTGCTCGGTATCTAGACCGCAAGGGTCAAAAAGCAGGGTTTCACTGCGCACTAAGGCCACCACCCTGACATCAATATGCTGACGTAAGCGCGCCAATTGCTGGGCAAATTGCGCCACGAATACCTCACCAACATTACCCAAACCTGCCACCACCACGGCCAACTGCCGCTGAGCGCCAAGCAAACGCTGATGTAAATAGCTCAAGCTATCGGCACCGATTTCTTCATCGGTTAACTGTAAGCAGTAACCTTCACCCACATGCGTAAAACGGCCATTTAGATTAAGCTCTCTCAAACCCTGCTCTACCTGCTGCTGGCATTTTTCCAGCTCTCGCTGCGGTGCAACCAGGGCGAAGCCGTTAACATTGGACTCCAGCAATTGGGCACGCTCACCAAAGTGATGCAATAACTCGGCACTGTGCTGCTGCGGTACCACCAGATGCCACACACCTTTCACATCACAGTCGATAAGGCTGATCTGTAGTTGACGCCGTAGCAGCTCCAGCTCACCCTGCTCTAAGTGATCAAGCTTAATAACGTCTTGCTGCGCCAAGGTGGTAATAAAGTGCTTATGCTTACACCCCCCCTCGCGCACCACTTCGGTACCTAGGGCATCGCTATCATAAGAGCTGCGCACCGCCAGTTTGATATTGGTGCCATGCAGGGGAGACAAGGTCTTGGCATGTAAAACCGGGTTACCCAGCGCCGCCAATAATTGCGCTTGGGCGCGGCAGATTTTATGGTACTTCTGCGCGCTTGCAACCTTTCTCGGGTCGGTGCTAAACACCCCTTGAGTATCCGTCCAGATACAGACCTCATCGACATCCATATAACGGGCAAATAAAGTGGCACTGTAATCACTGCCATTGCGTCCCAAGGTCACCGTCTGACCTCTTTGATCGGCGGCAATAAAGCCGGTGATCACATTAATCTTATCCGCGCCAATAAGGCGCTGACATTGTTGCTCATTCACACGATGCAACAACTGCCCTTGTTGAGCGCAGAGTAGTTGGCGTGCATCTAACGCCTGTGCCTCTGCGCCGAGTTGCTGCAAATAGCTGGATAACAAACGCGCCGACCAGAGTTCACCATGAGCCAGCAGCGCTGCCTCTTGCAAGTTTCCTTGCTCAAATCCTAGCCATACATGCGTTAATTCTTGTTCCAGCTGAGTTAACACCTGAGCTTTGCGCTCGCCGCTTAACAGCTCCTGGATCAGCTCCTGCTGGTGATTGCGCAACAGGCTTATCACATCCATACCGCTATGCTGATCTTGCTGCTCGAATGTCTGCCAGAGCTTAACCAGGGTGTCCGTGGTTTTACCGGCGGCAGACACCACCACTATGTCACCGACCTGACTATGAGCGAGAACAATATTAGCAACCGCATGATAACGCGCCGCACGGCTTAGGCTAGAGCCACCAAATTTATGTACTACCTTGGCCATTTTATCTGCTCCAGCCTAGCTCTGATGAAGTTGTGCAAAAGCACGTTCAAGGTCGGCGATCAAATCTTCCTGATCTTCAATGCCCACAGAAATACGAATAAGGGTGTCACCCACGCCCGCCGCTAAGCGTGCTTCCTTGTCCATGCCCGCATGAGTCATGGTCGCCGGATGACAAATTAGGCTTTCAACACCACCCAAGGACTCGGCCAGGGTAAATTGCTGCACTGAGGTAAGGAACTTGGCGCTGTCTTTTAGTTCGCCTTTGATATCAAAGCTCACCATGCCGCCAAAACCACTTTGCTGCGCTTTAGCTAATTGGTGCTGTGGGTGACTTGCCAAACCAGGATAGTAAACCTTTTCTACCTCAGGGTGTTGCTGCAGGTATTCGGCGATAGCCTGGGCGTTTTCCTCATGCTGACGCAAACGCACTTTCAGAGTACGTAACCCGCGCAGAATCAGGTAACTGTCAAAAGGCGCACCGGTAATACCAATATTATTGGCCCACCAGGCCAGCTCTTCGCCAAGCTCAGGAGTTTTACAAACCACAGCGCCACCGACCACATCCGAGTGGCCGTTGATATACTTGGTTGTTGAATGCACCACGATATCGCAGCCCAGCGCCAATGGGTTTTGCAGCGCAGGTGACAAGAAGGTGTTATCCGCTGCCACCAAAGCACCCACTTGAGCTGCGGCCGCGCATACGGCCTTAATATCGGTCAGGCGCAATATTGGGTTACTAGGGGTTTCAATCCATACCAATTTAGGTTTGGCATCGATAAGCTGCTGATAACACTCGGCAGTGGTGAAGTCCACCACCTTCACTTTTAATAAACCGCGCTTGGCCAAGGAGGTAAATAATCGGTAGCTGCCGCCATAACAATCATGGGGGATCACAAGGGTATCTGCGGGCGTCAGCAACTGTGTTACCAGGTGCACCGCCGCCATGCCGGTAGCGGTAATGATGCCACGGGCGCCGCCTTCAAGCTCGGCCAAAGCCTCTGCGAGAATATCGCGATTGGGATTACCGCTGCGGCCATAGTCGTACTGACGTTTGGTATCAAAATCGGCAAAAGAATAGGTAGTGGATAAATAAATTGGGGGCACAACTGCACCATGATGTTGGTCGGCTTCAATGCCGTGGCGCACCGCTATGGTTTGTTTACTTAACTTAGGCATAGTGCCTCCAATCAGAAATGGATGTTTAGACGTCCAAAAGGTTAAAATATCCAAATATAGAAGTCAAAACATTTATACGTCTAAATAGCTATATGAGGAATATTTGACTATCCTTTCCAACACGATAGAATTTCGCCCTTATTGATGCCTAAGTGACCAAAGAACAAGACGCAAATTATGGCCAAGTGGAATGGTGAGTATATTCACCCTTATGCGGAACACGGTAAGAAAGCCCAACAGGTAAAAAAAATTACCGTTTCAATCCCGCTCAACGTTTTAAAAGTATTAACAGATGAACGCACTCGACGCCAGGTGAACAACC
This sequence comes from Pseudoalteromonas sp. T1lg10, assembly GCF_002964545.1. Taxonomy (NCBI): domain Bacteria; kingdom Pseudomonadati; phylum Pseudomonadota; class Gammaproteobacteria; order Alteromonadales; family Pseudoalteromonadaceae; genus Pseudoalteromonas; species Pseudoalteromonas sp. T1lg10. The sequence continues at coordinate 76,570 of NZ_PQBV01000004.1, read as the reverse complement.
TGCGTCATGCCACCAACAGTGAATTGCTCTGCGAAGCATTTTTACATGCTTTTACCGGACAACCGCTGCCTGGCGATGAAGACTTACGTAAGGATAATCCGGAGAAGGTGCCGCAAGAAGTGCGTAAGATCATGGCGGAAATGGGCTTAGAGATCCCAGAGATCGGTGATGATTGATTTTCCAAACACATAAAAAAAGCCCCAAGCAAAACTTGGGGCTTTTTTTTGGCGACAAGGAAATTACTTATCGCTCATATAATCCTCTGGCAGCTCGATTTGCGCTACACCAGTTGCCACTGCGGCTTCGGCTACCGCCTTAGCAACGCGAGGCAATAAACGCGGATCCATTGGCTTAGGAATAATGTACTGCGGGCCAAACTCCAGCTCGGTCACACCCGATGCGGTCAATACCTCTTGTGGTACCGGCTCTTTAGCTATGCTACGAATAGCTTCAACAGCGGCAATCTTCATTTCATCGTTAATAGCCGTGGCGCGCACATCCAGGGCGCCGCGGAAGATAAACGGGAAGCACAGAACGTTATTTACCTGGTTTGGATAATCAGAGCGACCGGTTGCCATGATCAAATCTTGACGGGCAGCGTGCGCCACTTCTGGCTTAATTTCAGGATCTGGGTTTGAACAGGCAAATACAACTGGCTTGTCGGCCATCAGCTTTAACTCGTCCGCAGAAAGTAGATCTGGACCAGATACACCCACGAATACATCGGCATCGGCGATCACGTCTTGCAGAGTGCGTTTATCCGTGTTGTTTGCGAACATTTGCTTATATTCGTTCAGGTCGTCACGACGAGTGTGGATCACACCTTTACGGTCAAGCATATAGATGTGCTCGCGCTGGGCGCCACATTTAATCAACAGCTCCATACAGGCCACAGCCGCTGCACCAGCACCTAAACAAACGATCAAGGCATCGTTGATATCTTTACCCTGAATCTCAAGAGCATTAAGCATGCCCGCCGCAGTTACAATGGCGGTACCATGTTGGTCATCGTGGAATACAGGTATATTACAACGCTCGATCAGCGCTTTTTCAATTTCAAAACACTCAGGAGCTTTGATATCTTCAAGGTTAATACCGCCAAAGGTATCGGCAATATTTTCAACCGTGTTGATAAAGTCTTCCGTGGTGCGGTGTTTAACTTCGATATCGATTGAATCAAGGCCGGCAAAGCGCTTGAACAATAAGGCTTTACCTTCCATTACAGGTTTTGATGCCAACGGACCTAAATTACCCAAGCCTAAAATTGCCGTGCCGTTAGAAATAACCGCAACCATATTGCCTTTAGCAGTGTATTTATAGGCATTGTTGGCATCGGCGGCAATTTCGCGCACCGGCTCAGCTACACCTGGGCTGTAAGCCAAAGCTAGGTCATTGACCGTTTCCGCACTTTTTGTCAGCTCAACGCTGATTTTGCCTGGAACGGGATAAGCGTGATAATCAAGAGCTTGTTGACGAAAGTCTGACATGAAAAAGTATCCTGCTAGAAATATTGGTGAGAGTTCAGGTATCAGGCAACAATACTGCTTTTCCGGCTATATTCCAAGTAATATCAGGTCTATCCTGTTACGCGAAATTAAGCGGTTTTAGCATCATTATCCCGGTTAATTATTTTAATTTCCCCTAGCATGAGCGATATTCCCATGCCTTTTTTGGGTCAAAAAAAGCAATAAAAACTGCGTTAATCATAATTAAAGATATAAAAAATGCAATTTATATAACGATAGCGAATAAAAACACAAAAAATGCAACGGTTTAACTGGATTTACCCACACATCTGCATGTTCATGCTTTTTAGATGCATTATCGCTGCTTTTCATTAATACCTTTACAAAGAATAAATGCAAAATGGCTTATATCAATACTGGGAATGGACCAGAGTAATTGTGTTAATCAAGCGATCAGAGAGCAAACAGGATAGGATACCAATTCACTTACTTCTAGCGGGCTAAATATCATGCTCACGGCGTTGGAATTTTTCTATGTAGAAGACAGAATTGGTATTGGATAGCTGCCGTAAAAAGTAAGAGGCACAAAAAAAGCACCCTAGGGTGCTTTTTTCTAATAAGCAATGAATTACTTCTTGCTGCTAAGCGCACCGAAACGCTTATTGAAGCGGTCAACACGACCACCTGTGTCAAGAATCTTCTGCTTACCAGTGTAGAAAGGGTGACACTCTGAACATACGTCAAGGTGAATGTCTTTACACAAAGTTGAACGAGTTTCGAACTTGTTGCCACAAGAGCACGTTGCATTGATTGCTTCGTACTTAGGGTGGATACCTTCTTTCATGGGGATTACCTCTAAATAGGCCGTATCGCTCTCCAAACCCGAAGTTCGGCACCATACGCGTTAGTTTCAATGTGCCAAGACCAATAATATTCGCTCAGCACCCTTAAGGCCGCGTATTTTATTGAACTCCTGTTTAATGTTCAAGCATTAATTGCCGCTATTCACCTTGCCATGAATTTAGTACATTAACAGCATGTCTGATGCTGTGAGTTCACCCTTGTCGTCTTTACCAAGCGCCCTACAAACCGACCTATTGCCAACTCAGGAAGAATGCTATGTGGAAGTGGCAATCAAGGTGCCTCTGCACCGCAGTTTTGACTACCTGGTCGACCCCAAGCTGGCGGCAAGCCTTGAACCCGGTATGCGGGTTTCTGTGCCCTTTGCTAACCGCCAGGTGACAGCCTTGGTTTTGGCTCGTAAGGCCAGAACTGAACTACCCAAAGACAAGGTTAAGGCGGTGCTTGAGGTGCTTGATAGCGCCCCTATTATCGACGCCACTCATTTACAATTGCTGAAGTTTACCGCCCGTTATTATCACTATCCCCTGGGTGAGACTATTTTTACCGCTCTTCCTAAGGCGCTGCGCCAGGGCGACGACATAGATAAAACCAGCATTAACTATATTCAGCTTACCGAAAAGGGCCGCGCCTTACCCACCCTAAGGGCGAAAAAACAACAGTCGCTGATGTCGCAGTTAGCACAGTCCGGTAAATCGCCGGTAACCGAGGTAAAAGCCCTGGGCTTTACCAAAGCCACTATCGATGCCCTAGTTAGTAAAGACCTGGCCGAGATAAGCATCGAATTTTCCAGTCATTGGCGGGACAATGAAATAAAGGTAGCAAGCAAGCCACGACTTAACGCCGAGCAAGCGGTGGCCTGCAGCGCCATCAATCAAAGCTCGGGCTTTACCAGCTTTTTACTCGAGGGCGTCACCGGCAGCGGAAAAACCGAAGTCTACCTGCAATGCCTGGAAGAAGTGATAAAACAGGGGAAACAAGCGCTGGTACTGGTGCCGGAAATCGGCCTGACGCCGCAAACGGTTAACCGTTTTCGCCGCCGCTTCCCCGACACCCCGATTATGCTCTGGCACTCGGCGCTGACCGATAATGAGCGCCTGCAAACCTGGCGCTTTTGCCAAAAAGGCAGCTGCGCCATAGTCATAGGTACCCGCTCGGCCATTTTTATGCCGTTTTTATCCTTGGGCATGATCATAGTCGATGAGGAGCACGACGCCTCATTCAAACAACAAGACAGCCTGCGTTACCATGCCCGCGATCTGAGCGCCTATCGCGCCCAACAACATAATATTCCGCTGGTTTTAGGCAGTGCCACACCGGCGTTGGAAACCCTTCACCGGGCAATTGAGGGCAAATACCATTTGTTGTCATTAACCCAGCGCGCCCAAACCAGCAGCGATAACCACTTTGAGCTTATCGATATCAAGGGCCAATATCTACAGGCGGGTTTAAGCCATGCCAGCCTGGCCTATATGCAAAAAGAGCTAAGCCGCCAAAAGCAGGTCATGGTGTTTCTAAACCGCCGCGGCTTTTCACCTTCGCTTATCTGTCACGAATGTGGCTGGCTTAGCGACTGCCCCCGTTGCAGCACCAGCGCCACCTATCATAAATCCATGCGCCGACTGGTCTGCCACCACTGTGGCGAACAAACGGCGCCACCAATGCAATGCCCGGACTGCGGCAGCACACAGATACACCCGGTAGGCCTGGGCACGGAGCAACTGGAAGAAGCCTTAACGACCCAGTTCCCTGACATTGCCATCAGCCGCATAGACAGGGACTCAACCCGTAAGAAAGGCAGTTTGGAAGAAGAGCTCGAACGTATCAACCAAGGCGGCGCCCGTATTTTAGTGGGCACGCAAATGCTCGCCAAGGGTCACCACTTTGCCGATGTCAGCCTGGTGATTATTCTCGATGTCGATGCCGGACTGCATTCCTGCGATTTTCGCGCCACCGAACATCTGGCACAGTTGCTTACCCAAGTGGCCGGGCGTGCGGGTCGAAGCGGTGAGCCGGGCACAGTCTTATTGCAAACCCACTTTCCCGAGCATCCGCTATTGCAGGATCTGGTTAATAACGGTTATCAACATTTTGCCCGCTACGCCCTGCAGGAACGACAGGAAACTGAGCTGCCACCTTACAGTCATTTGGCCTTATTACGCGCCGAAGCCCACGATTTATCGCTAGTACTTCGTTTTTTAACGGATTTAGTTCCCGCAACCCGCATCCCTAAGATACAATTATTGGGACCGATCCCCGCCCCCATGGAGCGCGTAGCTGGTAAATTTAGATACCAGCTGCATATTCAGGGTGCCGATCGAGGCGCATTACACGCCTTTGTGGCGCAACTTATCGATTACCTAGGTTCGCATAAGCTGGCACAAAAGGTGCGCTGGAACTTAGACATTGACCCTATAGATATGATGTAAAGAGAAGCAACACACAGGTATGGCTCAACACGACTACATAAATCGCAAAAGACCCCAGCGCGGTGCTAAGAAAAAAGCACCGCCGAAAAGGAAGCTGCCTATCTTGCTAATTATCGCCGCCATTATTTTATTCGCGGGCTTTGGTTATGGCCTGTGGTATATCAAGAATAATGCCGACCCACAAGCCGTGGAACAGGTAAAGCAACCGCCCAAGCAAGAGCCGAAAGCCGTTATAAACAAACCGGAAACACCGGAGTTTATCAATGAGATAAAGCAGGCCGAGATAGAGGTTGAGGTCAAAGAAGTTGAGCAAAAAGGCCCTTACGTTATGCAGTGCGGCTCATTTAGAACCTATGCTCAGGCGGAAACCTTAAAAGCGAAAATTGCCTTCACCGGCTTGGTCGCCGAAATCCGTCATACCGAAGGCACTAACGGTGTCTGGTATAAAGTACGCTTAGGCCCATACGCCACCAAGCGCGGTGCCGAGAGTGATAAAAACAAACTAAAACGCCAAGCCAAAATCATGGGCTGTGGCATCTGGCTGTGGCAATAAGTCTCAGCCCCCAGCAAAAACACAGCCAATCTGCGGGGTTTTCGCCTTATACCAATTCTGTTTAGTATGTGAGCAGATATAGCGCTGGATAAATGATGTGATAACAAGGCGGAATTTTTCTTATGTAGTTATGCGTACATAGAAAAATTCCAACGCCGTGAGCATGATATTTAGCCCGCTAGAATGCTTAGCTATTTAAGTGAATTGGTATTATACCTTGAAATCCCCGAACCTCGCCCATACTTCCTCGCTATTAGACTCAGCAAAGCCCAGTTTGATTTGGGGCAAAGGATTCACATGACTACGATAGTTTCTGTACGCCGCGAAGGCAAAGTCGTTATTGGCGGCGACGGCCAGGTTTCCCTTGGCAACACGGTAATGAAGGGTAACGCCCGCAAGGTACGCCGCTTGTTTAACGGCAAGGTGATCGCCGGTTTTGCCGGTGGCACAGCAGACGCCTTCACCCTGTTTGAGCGTTTTGAAGCCAAGCTGGAAATGTATCAGGGAAATTTGACCAAGGCAGCGGTGGAAATGGCCAAAGACTGGCGCAGCGACCGTGCTCTCAGACGCCTTGAAGCCCTGTTGGCGGTAGCCGATGAAACAGCCTCACTCATCATTACCGGTAATGGCGACGTGGTACAACCCGAGCACGACCTTATCGCCATCGGCAGCGGCGGCAACTTTGCCCAAGCCGCAGCTATTGCACTGTTAGAGAATACCGAGCTATCAGCACGAGAAATCGTTGAAAAGAGCCTTAAGATAGCCGGTGATATTTGCGTATTCACTAACAACTTCCAAACCATTGAAGAATTGTAATTAAGGAGCAGCCATGTCAGCCATGACTCCCAGAGAAATCGTCCATGAACTTGATCAGCACATTATTGGTCAAGCTAATGCCAAAAAGGCCGTCGCCATCGCCCTTAGAAACCGCTGGCGCCGCATGCAGCTTGATGAAGCCCTGCGCCAGGAAGTGACCCCAAAAAACATCCTGATGATAGGTCCAACCGGTGTGGGTAAAACAGAAATTGCCCGCCGTTTGGCCAAGCTTGCCAATGCTCCTTTCTTAAAGGTTGAAGCCACTAAATTCACCGAAGTGGGCTATGTTGGTAAGGAAGTTGAGACGATTATTCGCGATTTGGTCGAAATTGCCTTTAAAATGGTTCGCGACCAACAGGCTAAGAAGCACAGCTTCCGCGCCGAAGAAGCGGCCGAAGAGCGCATTCTTGATACCCTGTTACCACCGGCAAAAGACAGCTGGGGTGAAACACAGCCAAGCGAGAACAACTCAACGCGCCAAGCATTCCGTAAAAAGCTGCGCGAAGGCCAGCTGGATGACAAAGAAATTGAGATCGATATTGCCGAGCAAGGTGCCAACGTTGAGATCATGGCGCCTCCAGGCATGGAAGAGATGACCAATCAGCTACAGAGCATGTTCCAAAACATGTCTGGCGGCAAAACCAAAAAGCGCAAGCTGAAGATCAAGGAAGCCTTTAAGCTCCTGGTTGAAGAAGAAGCGGCGAAGTTGGTAAACCTGGAAGATGTGAAAGAGCTGGCCATTGATGCAGTTGAGCAAAACGGCATCGTCTTCCTAGACGAAATCGACAAGATCTGTAAACGTGGTGAGAGCAGTGGTCCGGATGTAAGCCGTGAAGGCGTACAGCGCGATCTGCTACCTCTTATCGAGGGCTCTACGGTGAGCACCAAGTACGGCATGGTAAAAACCGACCATATCCTGTTTATTGCATCGGGTGCATTCCAAATGGCCAGACCGTCGGATCTGATCCCCGAGCTACAAGGTCGTCTGCCGATTCGTGTCGAGCTTGACGCTCTAAGTGCGAACGACTTTAAACGCATTCTCACCGAGCCTCATGCGTCATTAACGGAGCAACAAATCGCCCTGTTAAACACCGAAGAGGTGAGCGTTGAATTTACCGAGGATGCCATTGAAAGCATTGCTCAGGCCGCGTGGCAGGTCAATGAGAAGACCGAGAACATAGGTGCCCGTCGCCTGCATACTGTGATGGAGCGCCTGATGGAGGAGATCTCCTTCGAGGCCAGTGATAAAGCCGGTACAACCCTAATCGTGGATGGCGATTACGTTAACCAGCATCTGGGTAATCTGGTTCAGGATGAAGACTTAAGTCGCTTTATTCTATAAGCGCAGGGGCCTTGCGCCCCTTCTTTGTTTTAAGGGAACAGTATGCTGGTCAAGACGTTACATTATCATCGCCGTACCAAGGTATTGGATATTCATTTTGATAATGGCGAGCAGGTAAGTCTAAGCGCCGAGTTTTTGCGCGTGCACTCGCCCTCTGCCGAGGTGCAGGGGCATCACCAGGGGCCACCAAAGCTGGTAACCAATAAAAAGGCGGTGGCTATCGGTGAAATTGAGGCCATTGGCCACTATGCGGTACGCCTGCACTTTGATGATGGCCACCAAAGTGGGCTCTATAGCTTTGGTTACCTTGCCGAGCTTTGCAGCCATGCCGAGCAACTCTGGCAAACCTACCTTGAGCGCTTAAAAGCGGCCAATGCCCAGCGCGATGCCAGCATTGCTATTCGCGTCACTCCCTAAGTGAAAGGCGCGATACACAAGCATTAAAAAAGCCGCATCTGCGGCTTTTTTGTGTTCAGTGAAGAGCAGTAACAAAACTAGTTCGAGCAATAAAGAGCTAGAGCACGCCCTGCCAGAGTTGCTGATTCAGCCTTTGCCTATCCTGCCATTGTCCCGCCATCAGCCAGGAAATAAGTGGCGCCGGATCATGAGGGAAGTTAATGCGCTCTTTTTTATCCATATTAAGCCAATCATCGAGGGCGTCCTGATCCAGAAAATGCATCACATGGGCGCGTTCCATATTTTGCAGAGTCAAGGCATTCGAGTGCTGTTCAAACTGACCGTTAAGAGGTTTCAACAGCAGTTTTTTACCTAGGGTCAGGGCTTCGCTCGACAATTCAAAGCCGGCATTAGCAATAACACCACTGGCACTGGCCAGATCCCGTAAAAAACCCAGCCTGGACGGTTTACGTAAATGGATATGGGCCTCGGATCTATCTTCCGCTTTGGGGTGGTAGCAATAAAACTCCTTGCCCGGGAAGTCCTTGAGATAGGCAATAACCTCATCGAGATCTTCAAAGGGTAGATAAACCAACACCTTGTTATCCACATATTCGCTGTCGACCGGCCCGGCATGCTCAATAAAAGGCGGAATAATGGAGTCATCAAAAGGCTGCCAGTGCACGCCCAGGTAAACATCGGCGGGCGCAAAGTTACGTATCATGGCCTTAGTAAGTATGTTGTCGCCGGTCACAGGCACACTGTTCGAGAGAAACGCGGCCTGATGACTCATGCCCACCACGGGTACCTTTTGGCGCTTGGCGGCCCAGGCAGTAACAGGCTCGAAGTCGTTCATCACCAAATCATACTGCTTAAGGTTTAGCTCGCGTATATCTTTAATTAGCTCGCACACCTTGGCATTTTTCAGCGTTTTTAAACCATTTACACGGCCACGTTCGGTAACAAAGGTTAAGCCTTGACGGGCCTGGAAAGAGCCAAACTCCTGCATATCAAAATATTGGTCGCGACTGCGCCCGGAAAACAAATAATCTACTTCCACACCAGCCTTGGCAAATGCCTTTGCCATCACCCGAGCGCGGGTGGTATGGCCATTCCCTGTGCCTTGTACGCCATAAAGAATCTTCATAAAATCCCTGTGATAAGTAATGCAAATACGGCGCAGCCGTACCCAAGTAACGAGCCTAAAACTATGTCTAACGGGTAATGCACCCCGAGAAACACCCGCGAGCAGGCCACCAGTGTCGCCCAAGCATATAAATAGGGTGCAAGCTGCGGATAAAAATGACCAACAATCACCGCAAATACCCAGGCCCCGGCACTGTGCCCCGAGGGCAGACTAAATTTATCACTGGGACGAATATGGGCATAACGGGTTAACACATCACAGGGACGGACACGCTGGAACAGGTTTTTGGTGAAAAAGTAGATAGGCCGCTCAATGGCATAACCAAGCAGCAAGACCAGCAGCAAGGTAATTTGCTCCGGCGTGCTGTAAATCAACAAATAAAGTCCAAACAAAGCATACAAGATGCCGTCACCGGATCGCGACATCAAACGAATGCCATGATGCTGCCAACGCCGGTACCTAGCTCGAAACAACACCTTAAATAACGCCCGATCAAAACGATCCAATTGCGCAAGTATCATGCTCTTTCGCCTGAAATATGTTCATAGCTTTGAATATAGTCAGCAAAAATAACAGATACATGACGTTTTTTAGACAGTAATATGTCTAACTTTTTTGTTGCTCTTTATAGGTCAATACCTTAGCTTGCTAAGCCCCATAACCTAGGTATACTTGAGACAACAAAGTCTCTAGGAGAGTCCGATGGAATATAGTACCTCTGAACTGTGTGATCACTTTGCTGATGTAGTCGATGTACTCGAACCTATGTTCATTAATTTTGGTGGCCGCGGCGCCTTTTGCGGGCGTATTCGCACCATCAAGTGTTTTGAAAGTAACCAGCTTATTCGCGAAGTTTTGCAACAAGACGGTACCAATTCGGTACTCTTAGTCGATGGCGGTGGTTCAACCCGTCGCGCCCTAATCGACATAGAACTGGCGGAACTTGCGGTGGAAAACAATTGGGAAGGGATCATTGTCTATGGTGCCGTGCGTCATGTCGATGAGCTCGAAGAATTAGAGCTGGGCATTCAAGCCATTGCCTCCATTCCCGTGGCCGCCGATAACCTCGCCCCTGGTGAAGAAGGCGTTCCGGTTAATTTCGCCGGCGTTTCCTTCTATGAAGATGATTATCTCTACGCCGATAGCACAGGTATTATTATCTCCGCCGAAGAGCTTGAACTCGAATATGTCGAGGACGATGAGCTTATTGGCCTAAACGATTAATGCCGCTATGGAATATGCAGTTAATATCTATGACGAACAGAGCATTGCCGATTTAGTCGCCGCCCGCAGCGCCGAGCAGCGAGTATTTCAGAGCATTGCCCTGCTCGATACCGAGGTGGAATTTAGCCAGGCGCTAAAAGACGCCAAAGATTTCGGTATTCGCTATGTCGTTGTCGGCATTCCCGAAGACATAGGCCCCCGGGCGAATCTCGGCAAAGGCGGCGCAGACCAAGGTTTTCGTGCCTTTTTGTCGAAGTTCCTCAATATTCCGGTTAATGAATTTACTCCGGTACAGGATGTCTTACTACTCGGTGAGGTCGATTGTGCCGATCTGCAACAGCAAAGTCAGGCTCTCGATAACGGTAATGCCGACGATTTGGCGAAGTTACGCACCTTATGCGGCGAACTGGACCAGCGTATCGAGCCGGTTATTACCGCCATTTTCGAGGCTGGGCTGACGCCCATAGTTATTGGCGGTGGCCATAACAATTGCTACCCACTGCTGGCGGCCAGCGCCAAGCATTACAATACAGCTGTTAATGCCATAAACCTTGATCCACACGGCGATTTCCGCGCCCTTGAAGGTCGCCATAGCGGCAATGGTTTCCACTACGCGGCGGCAGAAGGTTACCTTAAGCACTATCATGTGGTGGCGCTGGATCAGCAAAAGAATAATGCTGCCATCCTAGCGGCTATGGCGCAGCATCAAAGCACCTACACCAGCTATCACAGCCTTAAGGTGTTGGCACAAACCTCGATTGTGGAAAGTGTTAATGACGCTCTGGACAGCTTTACCCACCAGGCACCATTGGCCATAGGCTGGATATAGATGCCATTACTTTGGCACCGGCCAGCGCCTTAAATTATCGTGGTATGTCTTTGAATGATGCCGAGCAATATGTTTATAACGCCACCTGCGACAGCGATGTGGCCTATTTGCATTTATGTGAAGCGGCGCCGAGCCAGGACCCTAATGGCCTTAGCGCCGGCTTTAATGCCGCAGGGCAACTGCTTAGCGCTTTAGTGATCGCCTTTTTACGCGCTCGCTACCACAGCTAAGAGCCTGAGCTAAGCACTTGAGCGCCTCTACCAGCTAGGGGCGCTTTGCTGTTCCACTTTTTGCTGCCATTGACGTGTCCAGCTCAATAAGCCATCTGCCGGCAAGGGGTGGGTAAACACATAACCCTGAGCCCCTTGCACATTAAACTCTTTTACATAGCTTAACTGCGTCGTTGTGCCAACACCCTGACAAATCACTTGGGCATTTAGGTGGCGGTGCATATCGATTAAGCCGTTTAACAGCGCTTTGTTGTTACTGGTGTAGTCGACATCAGCTGTCAGACTTGGGTCAACTTTAACGTATTCGAGATTGATCTTCGGCAACTTGGCCAAGAACAACGGTGTTTCACCCATGCCATCCAGACACAAGTGGATCCCCTTCTGATGCAAACGGGTCAATAACGCCAAGCCGCGCTTATCCAGAGACATAAGCACCGTCAGCGGACATTCGATAATTAAATCTCCCGCCTTTAGCCTGTGCTCACGCAGAATGCGGCCGGCAAACTCAACAAACTCATCGTGCAGTATTTCTTCACCGAAGAGATTGACGCTCACCGGCATGCCCAAGCCTTCCATCTTCAGTCCCTTAGCCATTTCGGCGGCACGCTCAAGCACATGGAAGGCCAGCTTATAACCTCGGCCCACGGCACGTAAATCGCGGATAAAGTCTTTCGCTTCAACCATGCCACGCTCCGGATGCTGCCAGCGCAGCAGTAATTCAGCATAAAGGGGCTTATTCCCTTCTAGACCAATCACCGGTTGGAAATACAAAGAGAAGTCTCGCTCAAAGTCTACCGCGCTCAGCAAGCGTAGTTGCTGCTGATGAGCGGCAGCCTGCTGCTCAAGGGAGTCATGATAATGGCAAATACGTTGCTGTGGATGAAATTCGATGGCCCTGTAGCCCTGCTGTAGTAAATCATCCAACGAAGTGTCACCGGCCATACCGGTACTTAGGGCGATATGTGGCTTAAGCTCCACCACCCCGTGACGAGAATTAAAGGGTTTTTGCAGCACCGCTGCTATGTCTTCGGCTAGACGCTCATGGCAATGACTGTCCGGACTGATATCTATCACCAGGCCATAACACAGAGGCGCGACCTGAAAAACTTCAATGGCAAACTGCTCTCGCAGCTGCAGATTCAAAACGCTTGGCTGCGCTGCCACCTTATTAATACGCGCCAGACTTTGCATCAAAACCAGTTCGGCAAACTCCTGACCTAGTGAGCGATTTAACTGCTCATAGCCTTCTACCTGTAATAGCAAGAGGGCAACCTGATGATTATTCTTTTGGCGCCACAGGTTGTATTGAGTAACCGCCTGGCCCCAGGAAATAACGGGCAGGCTGCGGGCATTTAGTTCATTATGCTGAGCCTTTAACAGCTGTTCATCATCGTTGCCTTCCAGTTCCATAAAGGCCATAACTTGCAATATCAAAGGCAGGATGCACAGCCAGGAAAAATGCAATGGCCACACCAGATTGAGTGTAACAACCAGTAATTGCAGGGCCACTAGTGCGCCCCGCACCTGCAGTATTTGAGGTGCTTGATGGCGGTAAAACCACCACCAACGTGCGGCAAAGACTAAAATTAAAATACCGCTGGCGACATGCCATTGACCACCGACATAGGCCAATCCCGCAAGCGAATAGCACATCGCACTGATGCCGTCTTTACGTTCGCTGATCAACACCAGGCTGATCAATAAGGCCATTATAAATAAGCCACAAATAAAGGCACCAAGATGAATACTGGTTATCATAAGTTTTTATTATCACTGTGTGAGTGGCCGAGATCCCGGCCACTTAGGATTTAGTCACTTATGATTAAAAAGCCTTACTTAATACCCCCTGAATCCAAAGCTTTTTCAACGGATTTGTACCGAATTCATAACTTAATTGCGATGGGTGTTCAATATCCCATAAGGCGATGTCGGCACGCATATTAGCAGCCAACTGACCACGGTCATTCAGACCCAGAGCCTTAGCAGCATATCGCGTTACTCCGAGCAGGCTTTGCCCTGGCGTTAAGCGGAACAGGGTGCAGGCCATATTCATCATTAATTGCAGCGAACACAGGGGCGAAGTGCCCGGGTTGAAATCGGTAGCAATGGCAATAGGCACCTCATAGCGCTGCAATAGCTCGATAGGTGGGTACTTGGTTTCACGCAGGTAGTAAAAGGCCCCAGGCAACAGCACGGCAACCATGTCTGCGTCCTTCATCGCCTTCACACCGGCTTCATCCAGGTGCTCCAGGTGATCCGCCGACAATGCCTGATAACGCGCGGCCAAGGCCGTGCCATGCATGTTAGATAACTGCTCGGCGTGTAGCTTTACATTAAAGCCCAGCTCTTTGGCACGTTTAAATACGCGCTCGGTCTGTGCCTGATTAAAACCGACATTTTCACAAAATACGTCAACCGCGGTGGCTAGTTTTTGCTGCGCTACCGCCGGCAGCATCTGCTCGCATACCAGGTCGATATAACCATCGGCATCGCCCTTGTACTCAGGTGGCAAAGCATGAGCACCCAAGAAAGTGCTTTCGATATGCACTGGGTGGTGCTCCTGAAGCAGCGCAGCCACTTCCAGCAACTTAATCTCGCTGGCCAAATCCAGACCATAACCCGACTTGGTTTCCACCGTGGTAACACCCTCACGCATAAGTGCATCAAGACGCTGCTTGGCTTTGGTAAAAAGCTCTTGTGGCTCGGCCGCACGCGTGGCGCGTACCGTGGTGGCAATACCGCCGCCTTGTTGAGCGATGCTTTCGTAGCTTTCGCCCTGCAGACGACGCTCAAACTCCTGAGAGCGATTTCCACCGAAGATAATATGGGTGTGACAGTCAACCAAGCCAGGCGTCAACCAGGCACCGCCAGCGGAGTACACGGGTAACGACAGCAGATCCACTTGTGGCATCTCAGCCATGGGGCCCACCCAAGCGATCTTATCGCCGCTTAGCAATACGGCGCCGTTTTCGATAATACCGTAGTCATCATTTTCTGATGCAACCATGGTCGCGATATTGGCATCAATAATAACCTGATCAATTTGCATGCGGTTCTCCAAAATTAGCCCTACTTGTATAGACAAGAAAATATGCGCCATGTTACACAGCGCCCGTGGGCAGCGCAAAATTTATAGGCGCGACATAAAACCTGCGTTTGCCGAGACTGTTAAGTTAATTGTGCAATTATCTTTGCACTTGCCTTTGCGCTTTGCTGCGCACCTTAGATATCGCGGCTGTAGGTAAAGCCAAGGGCTTGGATGGCGTTGCCATTTATCACTCGCGCCACCGCCTTTTCGGCGCTAAATTGTGGCATTTCACTTCCCAAACGCTGGCAATGCCCACGGTAGTAATCCTGTTTTGATGGGTGGCTTGGGTGTACCAGATTATAAATAGGCTGCGCTTGTGGATAGTGTTGAATCAAGGTCAGAATGCCGGCTATTACATCATCGCGATGCACCATATTGACTACATCCTCAGCATGGGAGGATAAGGTTTTACCGGCAACAAAGCGGCCGGGCTCCCGCTGCGGCCCAACCAGGCCACCTAAACGCAAGACCTTGGCACCGCATGCCAACGCAACTTGTTCCGCCTCGCTCAGACCTTGCTGACGCGCTGTTTCCAGCGTTAACGCACTGTGCTCATCATACTGGCCATTTTGTTGATCATAAATCCCGGTACTGGAGCACAACACAAAGCCTTTGCCCTTAAGTTCTTGAGAGAGGGCCAAGGCCTGTTTCAGGCTTTGCTGATAATTACTGGGTTGGCGTCGGGCGCCAGGGCTCATGGCGCATACCCAATAAGCATCGGTGAGCGAGACATTGTGCACCAGGGTGCCGTCATCTTGCAGTGCAAACTGGCGATCATGGGCTTGGAGCCCCTGCTCTCTGTGTGTAGCCTCTACCTGCCAGCCCTGAGCCAGCGCAGTTTGTGCCAAGGCCTCACCGAGCCAACCGGCGCCGATTATCACTAGTTTCTTATCCATTTATTGCCACCATTTGCTGCAGAACCCAAGTCGTACAGCATATCTGAATAGGGTTTATGCACATCATACTATTGCCGCCACAAAGCAAACAAGAGCCCCAATTATTGCTGCAGATCAACAAGCAGCCAGGGACTTTTATTTACACTGCCTAGGGTCTGTTGACCTTTGTTGTTTGTTTCTGCAGCAGTCTGTAGTGAATTTATACAAGGCGGCACCTGTGTGGTGTAGTTATTCTACATAAACATGTAACAACACAGTAGAAATGCGCTACAAACGCTGTCCTGCGGGTTCATCTAAACGCATCCTGCTCTGTGTTACTCGCTATGAATATAGAATGACTATGCATCATAACGAGCGTCGTGATCAGAATGCGTTTAGATTGAACATAAAGTAAACCGCAAAGATAAACAGACCCAATTATCATTAACCAAAGTGGATATGCGTCGTGATCAAACAAGTGCAATGGCAAAGCCAGCTAATCAACAAATACAATGTCTCCGGGCCAAGATACACCTCTTACCCAACGGCCTTACAGTTGCAGCCCGGGGCCAATACGCAAACCCTGGTGCAAGCCTTACAGCGATGCCCCAGCGGCGGATTATCCCTGTATATTCATATCCCCTTCTGTCATCAGCTGTGCTACTACTGCGGCTGCAACAAGGTAGTTACCCGCCATCAGCATAAAGCCGATTTGTATCTGGATTATCTGGGTAAAGAAATGGCCCTGCTGAGCGAGCATTGTCGCCACTTAAACGTACAGCAACTGCATTTAGGCGGTGGTACACCTACCTTCCTAGACACAGCGCAGATGGCACGTTTAATGGCCATGCTTGACCAGCACTTTCAGTTCGCCCAAGATGGCGAGCGCAGCATAGAGGTTGACCCCAGAGATTTGCCTCTGGAACGCATCGATGAATTGCAGCAGCTGGGCTTTAACCGCATCTCATTCGGCGTCCAGGACTTTAATGATGAGGTACAACTGGCGGTCAACCGCCCGCAATGTGCCAGTGAGGTCGAGGCCTTGGTGCGCCGCGCTAAAGAAGTGGGCTTTAATTCGGTTAATGTGGATATGATCTATGGCCTGCCGCTGCAAACGCCCGAATCCTTTGCCGTCTCCATTGAGCGCCTATTGGATATAGGTCCGGATCGGGTATCGGTATTTAACTATGCGCACCTGCCGGACCTTTTCGCCGCACAGCGTAAGATCAAAGACGCCGATCTGCCCGATGCCACGGCCAAACTCACCATGTTTAAACAAACTCTGGAGCGCATGATAGCGGCAGATTATCAATTTATCGGCATGGACCACTTTGCCAAGAAGGACGATGAGCTCGCCATAGCCCAGCGCGAAGGACATCTTCATCGTAATTTCCAGGGTTACACCTTGGGTGGCGATCTGCCCTTACTCGGCCTTGGGGTGTCGGCCATTTCGCAATTACACGGACATATCATCCAAAACCAAAAAGAGCTGAAAAGCTACTATGGGGCTTTAGAGCAAAACCAGCTCAGCGCCTGCAAGGAAATCCACTTAAGTGCAGAAGACGAGCTAAGGGCGGCGGTAATCAAGCAGCTTATTTGCCACTTCGAGCTCGATATAGCGGCATTTTCAAAGCGCTATGACTTCGATTTTAAACAGCATTTTGCCGCTGAATTAGCACAGCTACAGGGCTTTATCGACGACGGTATGCTCACTATCGAGGACGATATCATAAGCATTAACGCCTCTGGCGTACTCTTTATTCGCATCATCTGCATGTGTTTCGATGCTTACCTGCAAAACCAGCTCAATCAGCAGCGCTTCTCGCGGGTGATCTGAAAACGCTAGACAGCAAAAAGCCGCCAAGAGGCGGCTTTTTTGTGAACATGCTTGCCATGTATGGCACAAATAGCTACATAAATACGTGTTTGCTATTTGGGTCTGCATCAAAATGCATGACCAGCTTTTCGCTGTCGGCCAGGATCTGCTCTTCAAGCTCCTGCTCTTTACGCCAGCGGGCACTGTCCTGCTTAAAAATTTCCTTTTTCGAGTACTTCTTACGGGCCTCATGAGTCGGCAAGTCTTTCACCGCCTCATACATGGCAAACACACCCGGATATTCCTCTTCCAGGTTAGCTTCCTGCGCCTTGCTGTGTTGGCTCATCAACACCCATACTCGCAAGCAACCCTCTGAGTATTCGCACTGCCCCTCTTTCATCGCCTTGGCGATCAGGTTAATGCTATCGCTCAGTTTGGCGTTACGGGCGGCACGTTTTTTTGCGTATTCGGCCTGTTGTTTTGCCAAGCGCTGATTTTGCTCACGCACCTGCCACAATAAGCGACCGGCATAAAAAGCCAGAGCGGCAATGATCAAGGCGCCAAAAATTAGAGCTATGATCCAGGGGCCACTCATTTTTCGTCCTCGTCATCAAGCCATTCATTGGCCAGAGAGTCATTCATATAGTCATCAAGCAAGTCTTCATCATCCTCGAAGTCGTCATCATCCAAACCGAGGATTTCACATAGCTGCTGATGGCGCTCAACCTTGGCATTAAAGTACTTAGCATCTTTACCTTGCAGGATCTCGCCATTGTCGTGACGGTCGATCAAGGCCAACAGACGCTCATCGGACTCTAACTGCTCCAATTCTTGTTCAGGCGTCAACTCCGGCTCTTTGTAGGTGCTAAGTACCGCTTGTGGTTTCAGATCTTTACGTACCTGCGGCTTTTGCGGTTGCGCCGTTGTGACCTCAGGGGTCAGGCTTACCGGCTTTTTACTGCCAACGCGATTATCACCGCTGGCACTGCCCTTGGCCTCTGTGGTTTCCACCTTCAGTAGCTGGGAGTTACGGTTACCCGCCTGGGCACCCTTGGTCTTTTTCTTGGCGCGCAGCTCTTTTAGCGCACGAAGCTCTCTTAATTTGTCTTTACTTAAGCGCGCAGTGCCATTATTAATGACTTTGCGTGACTTTTTCTTTCTGGTCATAGCATTCTCTAGCTTGCGGGCTTTGTTAAAAAGATGACATCGGCCGCGATAAATTCAAGGGTTAATCCAAAACGCTCAGCAATATAAGCAAAGGTTTCTTTGCTATAAAAGGCAATGTGCGTTGGATCATTTTTGTAATGCCAGGTAGCAAAGCGTTGTACATCGATCACCAATTTTGTCATTAACGCTAACGTCCCACCTGGGCGTAATAATTCTAGCCACAAGTGCAACTGCTGCTGCGGTTGTGCTAGGTGCTCGATCACTTCGGTACTACAAACGAAGTCATAGCGAGCCTGTAATACCTCTTGTTGAGGCTGGTAGTACAGATCATATAAGGCCACTGTGTGCCCCTGCTCTCGCAGCATGCTTGCCAATAGTGGCGCCGGGCCACAGCCAAAATCCAAACCTGAACTGGCCGTCGACAAACGCTCATTTAAGGGCGTAAAGATCCGTGTCAGAAAGCGGCGATAACCTTCATCATTGAGGTCATTCTCGTGCTGATCATAAATGGCTTTCTCATCCGCTGCGCTGAGGTGCTGAGGTGCAGCCACAAACACTAAGGCGCAACTGGCACATTGCCAATAGTCGCGTACTTTATCTTGATGATAATGGCTGATTTGCGCACTGTTGCACAAGGGGCAGGAGATCGCTTTCATGGTGCGCATTGTAACAGGACAAATAAAAAGGCGGTAGAGCAAAACTCTACCGCCGGATAACTCGAGCGCCAACTACTAATTGGACACTTCTCCCTTCGACTTTTATCAGTCTGTATTTATTATTTTTATTATTATTACTTTCCGTATTGTTGTTATTTTTCTTCCGTGTGGTGTTTTATTTTTCTCGGTCTTCCTAACGCTTTCTACTTCTTCCTTGTGGTGCATCTATTGATGCTCCCCTAGCGCACTAGCTTGTCGCGCTTCCTATGCTCTGATCCCTGTTGTAATTCTTTGTTGCGACAGCAGATAATTTACTGACTCATAAATTAGTTACAACTAATTTATAACTTTTTTATTAAAAAACACTAATTCAGTTATAGCTAACACTAGCTTTTTCATTAGGTTAGCATCACCAGAACATTAAATTTGAGTAATAGCTTACATGCATATATGGTCAATGTCCTACAAGAAAGTAGGAAATATCCCTAGGTTAGACTACCCACAAAAAAAGCAGCTAATGCTGCTTTTTTTAAATACTTAACTAATGCTTAGTGAAGGCCACCAAGATATTTAGAAAGTACTTCAATATCTTTGTCCGTTAGCTTCATAGCGATATCACGCATCATGCCGTTGTGGTCATTACCACGAACGCCGCTGCGGAATTTTTCTAACTGGCTCTTGATGTACTCAGGATGCTGGAATGACACCTTAGGGAAACCTGCTAGTGAGGTACCGTTACCACGAGGACCATGACAAGCTGCACAAGCTGGAATACCACGCTCGGCATCACCGGCCTTGTAAAGCTGTTGACCAACGGCCACTACGTCTTCAGGAGTCGAGCCTTCAGACATATGTAAAGATGAGAAGTAAGCAGCCAAGTCTTTCATGTCCTGATCGCTTAGCGGCATAGCCATACCGCTCATAACAGGATCCATACGACCCTCTTTGCCCCCAGAGGTCATGCCTACTTTGAATTCTTTCAATTGCTTGTAGATGTACTCGGCATGCTGACCCGCAATCTTGGGGTACATAGTGACAGGCGCGTTACCATCTGGGCCGTGACAAGCAGCACAAGTTGCCGATTTGTCTTTACCAGCGTTAATATCGCCATCGAATGCTGCCGCGTTGTTTGCACTCAACACACCAACCAGCATAGTTAAAGATAAAACTAATTTCTTCATGGTAAATTCTCTGTTCCAGACCCTGTATTCAAATACAATCGTTTCGATGCAATGGCATTATTCTACACGATAAAAATTTCTCTGGCACGTTTTCTACCCATATTAAACTTATAAAAAGCGGGGTTTTAAGGAAAAAAAGTGATGCAAACCAGATTTAAATCAATTTATCCTGCGCTTGTAGAGCCTTTAGGTTCACCCCAATCTGATATAAAATAGCCTTTAGATCAGTTTCGAGCCCCCACTTCAGGAGTCAATGTGGCAAAATCACGTGTCAATTACACCCAAGCGCAATTCATTACCAGCGCTCCGGATATCACTAAGTTACCGGAAGATACTGGTATTGAAATCGCTTTTGCTGGGCGTTCTAACGCAGGTAAATCTAGCTCGCTCAATACCCTGACCGAGCAAAAATTGGCGCGTACCAGTAAAACTCCCGGCCGTACTCAGTTAATCAATGCCTTTGCCTTAGGCGAAGATCAGCGTTTGATCGACTTGCCCGGTTATGGTTTTGCCAAGGTACCGCTGGAAATGAAAAAGAAGTGGCAAAAATCTTTGGGTGAATACCTGCAAAAACGCCAAAGCCTTAAGGGCCTGGTGGTACTGATGGATATTCGCCACCCGTTAAAAGATTTGGACAGACAGCTTATTGAGTGGGCCAGCGGCAGCGGTATTCCGGTGTTGGCACTGCTTACCAAGGCCGATAAATTCAAACAAGGCAAGCGCAACTCAGAAGTACTTAAGGTACGCCGAGAGCTTGCCGAGGTGTCTGAATTAATCAAGGTGCATGCCTTTTCATCCCTTAAAGGCACAGGCCTGAACGAACTACAAAAACAGCTCGACGAGTGGTTTTTGGGCCCGGTTCAGGTTAATCCGCCGAGCGAAAACGAAGCCGCTCCGGAATAAAGCATAAACTCCTGCTGCGTGGTCTCAATCAATTCCTGAGCCCACGCATAAAATACCGCCCGCGAAATCTTCGCCTCGACATTATGAGGCAACTGCAAATAAGGCACTTCCTGGCCTTGTGCATCCTGATGCAACACCAAGGGATGCGTTTCTCCAACAATAAATTCACGGCCTATATTATCGCGGCAAATCAGCAGCGGATGATGTGTGTCATGCTCGGGCAACTCTTGCAGGCGCCAATCAACAATCAACAAAGGCGCATCGGCTACGCTGATGGCCATTTTCTCAACCGGCGTTTTTAAGTAATACTGACCCTGCTCACGACACAGCACCTTGGCAAAAAGTTGCACCAGGGGCAAACGCTTAATCGCACTGCCTTGATGGTGCCAAATGCCGTCGGCGCTGATATGAATATCAATGGCGCCGCAATGCTGCGGCTGCCACTGCTCCATCGGCGCGCTTTGCTGTTCGATCAAGCGCGACAAGGAAGCTAAGGGGTCGTTATTTTGACTCATTCAGGGTCAGCACAAAGGAGACCGGCACGGCGCGGGTAATGGATTTCAACCCGGCCACTTTTTGCAACTCGTCAATGCCCGAGGTCAGGGCAAAATCAGCAGGCTTTACCAATACAGGTGCCATTGAACTTACCTGGATATTATTGTTTTTATCCAAGCTGGCCAGCAGGTCGATATTAACGGTTTGCGTTTTCCCATGCAGGCTGACGGTCGCATCCAGGTTGGCTTGCGCGCTACCTTGTTGCTTAAGCTCGGCCAAAAGCGCTTTAACATCCGCCTGCAAAGTTAATGCAGGAAATTCTACGGTGTTAAATAACATCTTCTGCATGCGTTCGTTGCGAATAGGGATCTGCGTTTCCACGCTGGCCAGGTCGATAGTTAAATTAAACTGACCGGCGTCGCTCAACACCCCGGAAATCTGCTTAAAGTAATGATTTTCTGCTATTTGGTTATTCTTAACGGAAACAAAATTCACACGGCTTTGGTCATTGGCCACCTGCCAATCAGCATGAGCCTGAGCACCAGCAAATAGAGCAGTGGTAACCAAAAGTGTACGAGTAATAGAATTAAACATAACGCAGTTCCTTAATTAGCGGGATTGACCTAGGGTAAGTTGGATCCTAGAACTAGAGTGTAATTGAGATAACGGCGAAAGTTAATATAGGAAGAAAAAGCCGGCTTACCAAATAGCAAGCCGGATATAGCAATCTGGGGAGAAGCTATCAATACGCTGTACCATCGCTAAGCGAGTGGCACATCATCAACAGGATGTCCTACAGGATGAGGACGCGCGGACTTTAACAAATCACCCCCCATAAATAAACGCCCCAGCAGCCATTACATGCATATTTAATTCCGTATAAACCAAAAAAAACCAAATATTATATAATTTTACAAAAGGTTAACTATTGGAAAGTTTTTTCAATTAATTTGCACAGATACCCGGCCACAGCCGATTAAGTGAGGTTAAGTGAGGTTAAGTGGGCGGACAGAGGCAGAAAGAATAAGGGGAGCCTCTGCTCCCCTTTGATTTTAATTAATGTGCTTGTTGCCAGTTATCACCGCTGTCGGCTTCGGCAATCAAGGGCACATCCAGCTTGGCAGCGGCGGCCATTAGGTTACAGATCTGCTCGGTGTAGGCCGGCACATCCTGCTCCTTGATTTCAAACACCAGTTCATCGTGTACCTGCATCAGTATCTTAATGCTGTCCTTGGGTTGTTCTTTTACCCACTGATGCACGCTGATCATGGCTTTTTTTATGATATCGGCGGCGGTTCCCTGCATAGGCGCATTAATTGCGGCACGCTCAGCGGCCTTACGACGCGCTCCGTTACGGGCATTGATCTCAGGCAGATGCAGACGACGACCAAAGAGGGTTTCCACATAGCCTTTTTCGGCGGCGCTTTCGCGGGTGCGCTCCATGTACTCTAAAACGCCGGGGAAGCGTTCAAAGTACTTATCCATATAATGCTGAGCTTCGTGGCGCGGAATATCCAACTGACGGGCTAAACCAAATGCCGACATACCGTAGATCAAACCGAAGTTAACGGCCTTGGCCTTACGACGCATATCGCTGGTCACCTCATCAAGCGGCACGGAGAAAACCTCGCTGGCGGTGGCGCTGTGCACATCCAGCCCCTCGGCAAAGGCACTAAGCAGACCCTTATCCTGAGACAGGTGCGCCATAATGCGCAGCTCTATTTGCGAGTAGTCGGCAGCGACTATCTTATAACCTGGGCTGGCGACAAAGGCTTCACGGATACGTCGACCTTCTTCCGAACGAATAGGAATATTTTGCAAGTTAGGGTCCGTCGAGCTTAAACGCCCTGTGGCCGTAACTGCTTGGTGATACGAGGTATGCACCCGCTTAGTTTTCTCATTGACCATCAGCGGCAGCTTATCCGTGTAGGTGGACTTAAGCTTAGATAAACCGCGATGTTCGATGATCACTTTAGGCAACGGATAATCGTGCGCCAACTCCTGCAACACCTCTTCGGCGGTTGACGGCGCGCCCTTCGGGGTTTTCTTAATAATCGGCAGCTCAAGCTTTTCGAATAAGATGGCCTGGAGCTGCTTGGGTGAGCCAAGGTTAAACTCCTCACCGGCCATATCATAGGCTTCTTTTTCCAGCTCTTGTAAACGCTCACCTAAGCGCTGAGAGTGCTGAGCCAGCATCTGCGAGTCGATCACCACGCCGGTGCGCTCTATATCGGAAAGCACTTCAACCAAGGGCAATTCAATATCGCAGAACACCGATTTTAAGTTGTCGTCGGCGGCGACCTTAGGCCATAAATGCTGGTGCAAGCGCAGGGTAATATCTGCGTCTTCGGCGGCATAAGGGGCGGCATTCTCCAACTCGATTTGATTAAAGGTCAGCTGCTTTTTACCCTTGCCGGCAATGTCTTCAAAGCTGATATTCTTGTGGCCCAGATATTTTAGCGCCAGCGAGTCCATATCATGGCGGGTGCCGACGCTGTTAAATACATAAGACTCAAGCATGGTATCGAAGGCGATGCCGTTAAATTCAATGCCGGCATTGGCTAGTATGCTCTTATCATATTTAAGATTTTGCCCGACCTTGGGCTTATTTTTGTCGCTTAGGATAGGTCCCAGCTTGGCCAGGATCAGTTCTAACGGCAGTTGCTCCGGCGCTCCCGGATAGTCATGGCTGATGGGTAAATAGGCAGCCTCACCCACTTCCACGGCAAAGCTCATACCCACAAGCTGCGCCTGCATATAGTCCACACTTGTGGTTTCGGTATCAAAGGCGATCAGCTCGGCATCTTGTAACTTCTTCACCCAGGTATCCAGCTGCGCTTCGGTCAAGATGGTTTCATAATGGGCGTCTGCTTTTGGTACTTCCTGCACCTCGGTAGGAGCGTCCAGGTGAGTGTCTGTGTCCGTGCCCTTATCCAGCAATTCACCAAGCCAACGGCGGAATTCACATTCGCCATAAAGCCTAATCAGTGCATCCGTATCCGGTGCAAGCAACTTAAGCTGCTCTAAGTCTTCTTCCACCTCCACATCAAGCTTGATGGTCGCCAGCTCGTAGCTCAATGGCAGTTGGCCAACGGCATTACGTAACTTTTCACCAATTTTGCCTTTGATCTCATCGGCGTGCTCAATAACCCCTTGCAGGGAGTCGAATTGATCCAACCACTTCACCGCGGTTTTCGGACCACAACCTTCAACACCCGGAATGTTATCAACCTTATCTCCCATCAGCGCCAGGTAATCGATAATGCGCTCAGGGCCAACACCGAACTTCTCTTTCACCGAGTCGGGATCGGAAATACTGTTGGTCATGGTGTTGATCAGGGTGACATGCTCGTTCACCAACTGCGCCATGTCTTTATCACCGGTTGAGATCAACACGTGGCGTTTTTGTTCGCTGGCGATGCGCGCATAGGTGCCGATAACATCATCGGCCTCTACACCTTCAATGCTGATCAGCGGAAAACCCATGGCACGGATAATATCGTGCAAGGGGGCAATCTGGCTGCGAAGATCATCTGGCATAGGCGGACGATGCGCCTTGTATTCGCTGTACATATCGTTGCGGAAGGTTTTGCCCTTGGCATCAAACACCACCACCATGTGCGATGGGTCGTATTGCTTCACCAGACTTTTCAGCATATTCACCACACCATAGATGGCACCTGTGGCTTCGCCTTTGGAGTTGGTTAAATGCGGTGGCGCATGATAGGCACGAAATAAATAGGAGGAACCGTCAACTAAGATAAGCGGATTTTCAGGGATTTGCGCCATTTTTCAGCACTCAATTAGGGTAATTGCTAATGGCTAAAGGATGCCATAAGGCGACTAAGAAAACGAGCAGCAAAATGGTGCAAACCGTCTTTACGCTGAGTTTTAAGATCTGATCTTGGCCTATTTATTATCTATATGCTGGCCGCCCCCCTAAATGATCGGGGCAAAGCCGCTTAGCAAGCGCCTGAGAAATGCACTATTAGGGCGCAGTTGCACCATGATAAGCTGTGGATAACTTTGTAGATAAAAAGCACGAGAAAATATCCGAAGTCATAAAACTGACATCAGATTAAATTTAACTTTTTGTTTTTTAACGAAAAAAAGAAGAAACTCCGTATCTTATTTTCTTATTATTTTTTATATCCATTGTGGAAACCGGTTATTTGTGGGTCGTTTTTAGAGTAACCCTTCTAAATAACCAGCTAAGCATTCTAGCATAATGGATCAAAGATCCCAGCGATCCTTTATAACTTTTTTCTCATAAGCTATCGTTCATAAAGCATAAATGAGCATTGACGGGAGCTGGCTTAGCTGGCTACCTTACTGTTTTAGTTATTTTTCAGTTAGGAATTCAAAGTTATGACCAAGGTAGCGATCATCCTTAGCGGCTGTGGTGTATTTGATGGGGCCGAAATTCATGAGTCGGTATTAACCCTGCTTTATCTCGATCAAGCCGGAGCCCAGTACCAGTGCTTTGCTCCCAATATCAACCAACATCATGTGCTTAACCACCTAACCGGCGAAGAGCAAGCGCAAACCCGTAACGTGCTTGAAGAAGCGGCGCGTATTGCCCGCGGTGAGATCCTGGATCTAAAAGAACTGAATGTCGATGACTACGATGCCCTTGTGGTGCCCGGCGGCTTTGGCGCCGCAAAAAATCTCTGCGACTTCGCCTTAAAAGGCGTAAACAGCAGCCTTAATAGCGATGTTGAGCGTGTATGTAAGGCCTTCGCCGAACAGCATAAACCCGCCGCCTACTTATGCATTGCCCCGGCGCTTATCGCCAACATCTACCCCCAGGGTACCAAGGCGACCATAGGTAATGATGCCGATACTGCCGCCGCCCTAACGGCACTCGGCGCCGAACATGTAGCATGCAGTGTTGATAACATAGTGGTTGATGAGCAGGCCAAGGTGGTGTCCACCCCGGCCTATATGTTGGCGGGATCCATTAAAGAAGCGGCCAGCGGCATTGAAAAGGCAATCAACAAGTTGCTTAGCCTGATTTAATCACTGAGCAAAAAACAAGCAATGGCAAGTTAAAATTTGCGCTAAAGCATAAAATGCCTACTTTTTAACACATTAATAAAGGCTAGGCATTTTATAAATTGTTTGGCGAGGTTATACTTTGCCGATATTTCGTCACCCGGTCACTTTGACCGTTAGCATCCGAATGAGCAAAGAAACATGAAGAAACTATCTGCCGCATTGTTATTGTTATCCACCGCTGTATACGCACAGCCTCAAGACAACGCTATGACCGAAGAAGCGATCAAGAAACGTCTTCAGCCTATTGGCGAGGTTTACCTAGCTGGTCAAACTGCTGCCGTTGATACCGCACCTGCCGGTCCGCGCAGTGGTGAACAAGTGTATCAGGCTTCATGTTTCGCGTGTCACGGCTCGGGCGCACTAGGTGCACCGAAAACAGCGGCCGATTGGGAGCCTCGTCTAGCTAAGGGTGCCGACACTCTGCTTAACCATGCCATCAACGGTTTTAACGCCATGCCACCTCGCGGTACTTGCATGGATTGTTCTGATGATGAGATCCAAGCCGCTATCGATTTTATGACTAAGCAGTAAGCGCTTAGCACCTAACATCTTGTTTAAAGGGAGGCTTTGCCTCCCTTTTTGTTATCTGACTTCCTTGACCTAGGTTACAAAAGGTGAAATATTCAACGGTTAAGATTTGGTCAAAAACCTAGTGATGCGTTCAGTGGATGAGTGTTCAGTAAATAAGTTGCGCAAGCAAAACAAGCGCCTAAAGGAACTGCTGCAAAAATATAAG
This sequence comes from Pseudoalteromonas sp. T1lg10, assembly GCF_002964545.1. Classification (NCBI taxonomy): domain Bacteria; kingdom Pseudomonadati; phylum Pseudomonadota; class Gammaproteobacteria; order Alteromonadales; family Pseudoalteromonadaceae; genus Pseudoalteromonas; species Pseudoalteromonas sp. T1lg10. The sequence goes on along the minus strand of NZ_PQBV01000004.1, from coordinate 49,302 downwards.
CATCAGCATCATTTGCAGTATGCACTTATTGGCCTATCCGAGCAGGCTAGCACTCATCCGGATCTTAATTCCTTTTACCCAGCCATTCGGCAGCTCCTGGCCGATTATGTTCCCAGTAAGAACTTCTATGTGGTGTTGCAAAACCCCATTTCAGGGTTACTTGAGCTCTCCTATTTTGTCGATCAAAAAGATGCTCCGTCGCATCCCGAACTTACCGAGCAGCATTTTGAGCAAAGCCTCACCGGCTATGTTTTTCGCTCCCAGGCTACGGCGTACTTTAATCGTGCCACCATGGCAGCGGCGGCGGCAGAAGGTAAATTTAACTTACATGGCACCCGCTCCGAGCATTGGTTAGGTGTGCCCATATATCAAGACACCCAGGTGATTGGTGTCATGGTGTCGCAAAGTTACGAGCAAGAGCTTGGCTATAGCAAGGAACAAATAGAGCTATTCGAGGTGATTGCCCTGTATCTGGCCACCGCCATAGAGCGGGTAAAAAAGCGCGAGCTCTTAGAACGTCAAGTGGAGCAGCGCACCCTGGCGCTCACTCAAAGCAATCACGCCCTCAATGAAGAAATAGCCCAGCGTAAAAAAGCACTGGAGCGCCAACAAACCCTGTTTCAAATTGCCGAGCTGGCCACACAGGCGATCAATATAGATGATGTGTATTACCAGGTGCATCAAATAATGAAGAGCATCACCTACGCCCAAAACCTCTATATCGCCCTCTATGATAATGACAAAAACTGGCTGACCTTTCCCTACGCCGTCGATGAAAGCGACCCTGATTTTAGCCCTCGCTCCTTTGCCAAAGGCTACAGTGAGTTAGTGCTTACCAGTAAAAAATGCCAGTTGATCAGCCGTGAACGTGGCGATCAACTCTGTAAGCAAGGCCTGGTTGAACCCACCCGCGCTCTCACCAGCACAGGGCGCTGCACCAGCTGGCTGGGTGCACCACTAAAAACCGCGCAGGGAGTTATTGGCTTGATCGTCTGTCAGGCCTACAACAATAAATATGAGTTTGTGCAAGAAGATGTTGAGCTGATCGCCTATGTTTCCAATCAGATTGCCAATGTTTTGCAAAACCAGCTATCGCAACAGGCCTTAAGGCTAAGTCACCAGCAATTGGAGCTGCGCGTGGCCGAAAAAACCAAGGAGTTGCGCCAGGCTAATATCCATCTGCAATTGCAAATAGACGAACGCCGTAAAATAGAGCAGCAGCTGTATCATGACGCTCATCATGATGCCCTCACCAGACTGCCCAATCGCAGCCTCTTTATCGCCCAGCTCGAACGCACCATGGCGCATTCTCAGCACCTACCCGAGCAGAATTTTGCCGTGCTTTTTATCGATCTCGATAAGTTTAAAGAGATCAATGATCAACTCGGGCACCAGTTTGGCGATCAATTCCTGATAGCCGTGGCCACCAAACTAAAGCAATGCGTACGTGAGCACGATTTGATCGCCCGTTTGGGCGGCGATGAATTTGTTGTCTTACTGTCGCGCTTGCAAGACAGACAGCAGGCTGAGGATGTAGCCAAGCGTATTATCGCGGTGATGCAACAGCCTTTTTGCTATCAAGGCAGCTGTATTCAGGGTGGCGCCAGTATCGGCATTACCTATAGCGATGCCGGGTATAGCGATATAGATGAGGTGATCCGCGACGCCGATGCCGCCATGTATTATGCCAAACAAAGTGGTAAAGGGCGCTTTGAGTTTTATCATCCCCTGCTCAATTACGCCGAGGTGCAAGCGCACGGCCAAAGCGAACACCATTTAATGGACTTACACACCCATTTTCAAAGCAGTCAGGTGCTTGATGCCGAGCAGCAGCCAATTTGCCAGTTGCTCAGCGCCTACGGCGAACATCCGGTGCTCGGCAGCACCAGTTTTGAGCAACTTAAGCGCTTTAGCAGCGACAGCTATATGCTCGCCAAGGTAGAACTCAAGTTACTGCAATATGGTTTTGCCGAGCATAATAACCAGGGCTTAACCCTGCTTAAGTGCTCAACGGTGTTACTTGAAGATGAGCATTTCAAGAGTTTGTATTCTTGGATCAGTCAACTCGATAATATCGAGCATTTATGCCTGTTGTTTGATGAGCCGGAATTGAGTTGTGCCAGTGCCAAGCAACTGCACAATCTTGATGCTTTAAGCCAAAGCGGTGTGTATATCGGCCTGAATAACTTTGCCCAGGAGGGCTGCGAGCTTGGGTTGCTGGCGCAATTCCCCTATTACTGCGTGTTACTGAGCAACAACTTTAGTCGCCGCCTGTTACCAGAGCCAAACTATGCGCTTATGCTGCAAGGCATACTGGCGCTGACCAAAGAGGCGAACTGTAAACTGATGACAAAAAGCCCGGACTCTCAGGCCGAGCGCGATAAACTGGAGCGCCTGGGCATTGAATACTTTATCGGCCAACGTTCACCACTGACACAGCAAAGGCCGTTAAGTCAGTTTACTTCTTTAACATCGCCCGTAAGTTAGCGACCCGCGCCTGCCCTTGCTGCATACGCTGCTCCTGGTTTTGCGGCGGCTTTCGCGCCTCAAAGGCAAGATCCTGCTGCGGCAATTCCTCAACAAAGCGACTGATCTCCGGGGTGATCACCTCACCGAATTGGCGACGATTTTTGGCATAGGTCATCACCAATTCCTGCTGCGCTCGGGTAATACCCACATAGGCTAAGCGGCGTTCTTCTTCAACATTATCCTCATCGATACTGCTTTGATGCGGCAATAAGCCCTCTTCCATGCCCACCATAAACACATAAGGGAACTCCAACCCCTTGGAGGCATGCAGGGTCAGCAATTGCACCGCATCGCTGTCGTCCTCTTCCTCGTTACGCTCCATCATATCGCGCAGCGCCAGCTTGGTGACCACCTCGGGCAAGGTTAAAGGCTCATTATCGGCATCGCCGGTAAGCATATCTGTGATCCAGCGATACAGCTCGGAGACGTTCTTCATACGCATCTCGGCGGCCTTGGCACTGGTCGAGGTTTCGTACAAATAGGCTTCGTAGTTTATCTGGCGCACCAGATCCTTGACCGCCTCCAGGGTGTCGCTGCGCTGGGCATTATCGGCCAGCTCCACCACCCAGCGGGCAAAGCCCATCAAGGCATTAAAGCCACGCCCCTGTAAACGCCCAGCCAGTTCGGGCTCAAAACAAGCGGCAAACAAGCTAATGTGCTTTTCATTGGCCAAGCTACCCAACTTTTCCAAGGTCACCGGGCCGATTTCCCGTTTCGGTGTATTGACGATACGCAAAAACGCATTGTCATCATCCTGATTCACCAGCAGGCGCAGATAGGCCATCATGTCCTTGATTTCCGCACGGGCGAAAAACGACATGCCGCCGCTGATCTTGTAGGGAATACGGTTGCTCATCAGCGCCTTTTCAAATAACCGGGCCTGGTGGTTACCGCGATACAGGATGGCGTAATCCTTGTAATTAGTGCGCTTGGTAAACTTATGGGAGATGATCTCTGCCACCACCCGCTCTGCCTCATGCTCCTCATCCCGGGTGGCGATAACCTTGATCTCCTCGCCATAATTGAGCTCACTAAAGAGTTTTTTATCAAAGACATGAGGGTTATTGGCGATCAGTATATTGGCCGCCTTAAGGATACGTCCGGCACTGCGGTAGTTTTGTTCCAGCTTGATCAGACGCAAGCCAGGAAAGTCCTTACTGAGCAGCACCAGGTTTTGTGGTTTGGCACCACGCCAGGAATAAATGGATTGGTCGTCGTCGCCTACCACGGTAAAGCGAGCGCGCTGCCCCACCAAGAGTTTTACCAACTGATATTGGCTGGTGTTAGTATCCTGATATTCATCCACCAGCAGATAACGAAACCGGTTTTGCCAGCGCTCACGCACCTCGGCATTGGACCCCAGCAACAGGGTTGGGATCATAATGAGATCGTCAAAGTCCATGGCGTTATAGGCGCGCAACTGGGTTTGATAGCGGGCATAGAGCTGAGCAAACAGCGCCTTTTGCGGCTCTCGCGCCATGGCAATGGCCTGCGGCGGCAGGATCAGCTCGTTTTTCCAATCGCCAATCTGCATTTTCAGCAGATTGAGTAAATCTTTATCCCCTTGCAATTCATCGGCGGTCAGCTCATTAAGCAGCTGATTGGTATCCTGATCATCAAACAGGGAAAAGCCCGCCTTAAAGCCTAAGGTCTTCAGCTCTTTTTTAATGATCTCCAAACCCAAGGTATGAAAGGTCGATACCCACAAACCCTTGGCCTCTTGCTTGCCCAAGGTTTGCGCCACCCGCTCACGCATTTCCCGCGCCGCCTTGTTGGTAAAGGTCACCGCAGCAATATTTCGCGCCTGATACTGACAGTTTTGCACCAGGTGGGCGATTTTATTGGTAATAACCCGGGTTTTACCCGAGCCGGCGCCGGCCAACACCAGGCAGGGTCCGCTAATGTACTTTACCGCTTCATTTTGCTGGGGATTGAGCTTCATAAACACTAATTTAAATCACATGGGACCGGCTATTTTAGCCTATCTGGGAGCGCGATACAGCCATGATAGGCAGGGCTTGGGAAATTAGTTACACTTAGGGCAGATAAAGATAGGAGCCAGAACATGATTAACCCGAGCAAAATTGAAGAAATCGCCCGCCAAATAGGCAGCAACATGCCCAAGGGCATGCGCGATATCGCCGAGAATTTTGAGAACAAAACCAAGCAGGTACTGCAAAACAAACTGGCGGAAATGGACTTTGTCAGCCGCGAAGAATTCGATATTCAAAGCCAGGTGCTGGTGCGCACGCGCGAAAAACTAACCGCACTGGAAGAGAAAGTAGTGGCGCTTGAAGCCATGCTGGCAGCACAAGCGAAAGACGCTGACGCAGAGTAAACTTTCTCTAGCTTTCGTGGTACACCAACCACTGATGCCGTTGTTAATATCTTGGCGCGGTTGCGACGACACCTTAGGGGCGGTTTACGCCCCCCTAAAAACCCCAAGACGCCCCAACATTGCATGATTACCTCAACGCGCTACGAGAAATGAACGTAACCAACATGCCCAGGACGTCCATAAATTGTTCCCTTCAACCTAGTTTCTTTCACTTTCCATCTGATTTAACATGAATTTTTACTTTCATTAGTGAAACCCCATTTGTTTAATGCTCCTACCTTACAAGGTAGGCAAGCTTGCAAGGTCTCATTAATACCCTGTTATACGATTTGCAAGTAAGGATGAAACTGAGAATGAAGTTTATTGAATTAGAAGTAAAAACTGCATTTATCGTGCATGGATTTGATGAGAATAACAAAGAAATAATTGAGAACATTTCGGATGAAGTGTTTGTAAAAAAACTTATATCAATTGATAGAATTCAATCAATAAGTGAAGAGTATGTTTTGGTTACTTCATCACATAGTCGAGTGATGTATTGGGAATATAATTGCTCTATGGTCGAGTTAACTAAAAAATTAAAATCTGCTGGATTATTAATCGCATAACAAACCGTTCAAGGGGACTGCCAACGCCTGGCGGTTTTTGTGCAAATCGGCACTTGTGATTACGGTTTGTTATTTTGAGTTCAGTGTTTTACGTTGTCAGCCCCTTAACCGGGCGTTATACATCTTAATAGATGAGAAATTAGATGAAAAAATATAGCCTTAAAACATTATCCATTTTTATCACGCTAGGATTGCTCGCCTCTTGCTCAAGTGTAAAAGAAGCGGGAAGAGATTTTGGCGGTGCTGTCAAAGAAGTGACAACAGAAATTGGTCATGCTTCAAGGGATGCAGCAAAAGCTATTAAGAAAGAGACGAAAAAAGTAGTCTCAGAAATTAATAATAATGAAGAATGATTAGCATAATGTCTTATCAAAACACTCCGAAACTAACAGGTATCGGTCTTCCCGTTTAGATTCGGGGAGTTTCCAAGGGGCGGTTGGCGCAAACCGCCCTTTGGTTATCGTCGCCAACGCGACAAACTCTTTCGGAGCAGAACCCCACTCACAGTTATCACCAATAATCTTACATATTGATTTATTACCGTTTTTAATAGATTTCCCCGCCATCTATTTATAGACTGCCCGCTCTCCATAGAGTGGCACAGCCAATAAAGCCACCAGCTTCTTAAATGCAAAAGGAAACCACATTTATGCTCGAGTCTGATGTTTTTAAAAGACGAGTCACCAGTAGCCAAGAAATCAGCCCGGCGCTTTATAACCTGACAATAGGGCTCTGTTTACTCTGGGGTTTTTCCGTAAACTGGTTTTTGGTCGTTAATATCGACCCGCAAACCCTGTGGGCCATCAACCCTTGGATCTTCTTTATCGGCTATTTTGCCTCCTGCCTTGTCGGGGTCTGGCTTTTTAACGAGTCGAAAAAACCAATAGTCAGCTTTATCGGCTATAACCTGGTGGTTGTGCCCTTTGGCTTAATCGTCAACATGGTGGTGGCGCAATACAATGAGGTTCTGGTTGTTGAGGCGATTCGCCTTACCGCCGGCGTTACCCTGATTATGATGCTGCTGGGCTCTATGTATCCCAAGTTTTTTCAACGCATTGCCGGGGCTCTCAGCATTGCCCTGCTGGCGGTAATAGTAGTCGAGCTATTCCAGATATTTGTCCTGGGGATACATCATGAGTGGATCGATTGGGCCGTTGCGGTGATTTTTTGTGGCTATATCGGCTACGACTGGGGCCGGGCGAACCAAATACCTAAGACTCTGGATAATGCGGTAGACAGCGCCGCGGCTCTGTATATGGATATTATTAACCTGTTTTTACGCATCCTCCGCATTCTAGGGAGAAAGCAGTAACAAAAAAGGGAAGCACTTGGCTTCCCTTTTTCATCTTACCGAGGTTAGTCGGTCAGCTCGCCACGAACGCGCTTAGCTACGTTCTCCAGCGCTTCCTTATAGCTGTCGCCCAGCTCCTGCTGGCAACGAGCCACAGAATTCATATCGTGCAGGCGGCCATTTTCCAGGCTATACACCCAGCCATGTACCGTAAGTTCCTGGCCACGGGCCCAGGCGTCTTGCACTATATTGGTACGACATACATTACGTACCTGCTCGATAACATTCAGCTCGATTAGGCGGGCAAGACGCTCCTGCTCCGGTGCCTGCTCAAGTAGCTCAAGGTGACGCTCTTTAATATCGCCTACATGGCGTAACCAGTTGTCGATCAAGCCAAATTTTGCTTCATCCAGAACCGCTTTAATACCGCCACAACCATAGTGGCCCACCACCATGATGTGTTTCACCTTAAGCACCTCAACGGCATACTGCATGACCGACAAACAGTTATGGTCGGTGTGCACTACTACGTTAGCCACGTTGCGGTGTACGAACAGCTCGCCCGGCATTAGGTCAACGATCTGGTTGGCCGGTACGCGCGAGTCCGAACAGCCAATCCATAAATACTCAGGATTCTGTTGCTCTGAGAGTTTCTTAAAGAACTCAGGATCTTGTTCGGTAGTACGCTTAGCCCACTGCTTATTGTTTTCAAAAAGATGACTTAAGTTTTTCACAACAACTCTCAATTTAATTTCGCTTCTATAAAGATATTTCTGGGTGTCAGTGACGATTCACAGAACTCGAAAATATCCACCCGGTAATTTGCTTGCTGCAAATATAAAGCACGATCGAGCACGAGCCAAACCTCAATTGCCCGACGAAACAGATGTCTTACCAGTTCAATACGGTCGGTCATATGCTTTCGATCAGCACCCAAGGCCAAATAATGCGGGTAATTCAAGCCCTCTGGCAGGGTTAGCCCTTTCTGCTGTGCCGCCCACTGGCAAAAGTCTTTAAACTCACCGCTAAACACCAGCTTACCCACAGAAGGCACTGGGGTATACTCGTTGCGTTTAAATACATCGCGCACCAATTGATCAAAGCCAAGACGCCACTGCACCTCGGTTTGGCGCAGCCGCTGCACCCGCTGCCCGGCGGTCACTGTTTGCTGCAGGGCTAACTTTAAGTCACTGCTATAAAAGCTGTTTTGGCTGGCTTTGGCGGCACTGCTCATGGCCTGATAATGATCACCGTCGATAAACAAATGATAGCAGCAAGGAGAAATAGACAAACGCTGGGTGCCCAAACGGCTGGCCTGGCGCATAAGTTCCTGATGCAAACCACCGCAGGCATGCAGGGCCACTGCATGATCACACTGCTGCAAGTAGCTCTGGCAATCGTCCTCAAGCACATTGGCGACATTAAAACGTATCGGCAAGGCAAAGCGCTGCGCCAACTCTTCTCCCTGAGCGCAGAGCTGTGGTTGAATTTCGACACTCTGTACGCCAATACCGTATTGATGCGCCAACAAACGCCCTAAATGGCCCTTGCCCGCACACCATTCCAATACGGTTTTGGTATTTTCTTGGGGTTGTAAATGAGCGACAAAGGCCTGAAGCTGAGTCAGCTTTCTGCCCTTAATGCCATTACTTAACCAAAAGGGTAAGGTCGGCTGCTCGGCCGCGCCTTGACGCAGCGGCAGAGCACTTAGTTTATCCAGCTGTGCCAGCTCGGGAATATAGGATTGAAAAAAACGCTGCAACTGCTTAGGGTCGGCTTCAAGCTCAGCCACCTGCTCATCGCTTAAGCCATCAAGCACCCGGGCCAGCTCGGGCCAAGGGTATTGGCCACAGGAAAAGGCTACACACTGCCAGTAACGGCGAGTTTGATATAAGAGGTGATCCAGCGCTTCAAAGTGCGCAAGCAAGGCAGGCATAAGGGTACGGCGGTTAACAATTTGCCGGCGATTATAGCAAAGTAAGTGCCGGTACGCCGCAGTAATTCTATGCCTTCTTGGAGTGCCGAGCGCAGAAAAATAAATGAAGATAGGCAGGCACCGCCACCATCATCATCACCAGAGCCAGCACCATCATCCAGGATAAATTCATCGGTGAGTGCGGCGGCGATGGCTGATAAATAAAGCCATCAAAATGCTTCGCCAGCTTATCCGACTCTAAATGGTAGAGCTCAGTGATCACCCGCCAACGGGCATCCGACATAGCCCCTATGGAATTCCCCGACTGCATGATCAAGGGCTTGAGCTGATCCGCCTCAAATGCCAATTGTTCCAAGGACTTATTGGGAGCGTAATGTTGCTGCGTAAGGGCAATGGCATGGTCGAGATTCAGTAATGCATAGCGCCAGCCGCGCATACTCGCTTGATGAAAGCGTTCAACCACCTCGGGGGAGTGGGAAATCAGGTGTTTCGAGGTAAAAAGCACATCGCCATATACATTCAGGCCATAACGTTTTGGGCACACCAAACGATAGTCTATGCCCAACTGGCTTAATTGATAGGGTTCATTGGTGACATACACCTGCATGGCGTCAATTTCTTGCGCCAGCCAGGCATCTAAATTGGACTTGCCAAGATGCTCTACCACCTCAACATCAACCTGGCGATGATCCAACAAGCTCATTAGCTCGGCATCTTCGCCCTTGGTCAGCAAACTGATACGCTGGCCTTGAAAGTCTTCGGGATTAAAAATGCCAGAGTCTTTACGCACCAGCCAGCAATAGGCTGAAGACTGCAATAAGGCCGCCAGTGCCACCACCGGCTTGCCTTCCAACCTTTGCTTGATAATGCCCGAGTGAGTCACTCCGAAATGAGCCTTGCCACTGAGCACCTTGGCCATGGTATCAGTGTCCGTTGGCGACGCCGGTACTATATTGACTTCTAAACCCACATCGCGGTAATAGCCCAGCTCCTTGGCAACATAATATCCGGCAAACTGAAACTGATGCTGCCACTTAAGCTGTAAGGTTACGTTTGTGGAGGAGTCAGCCCAAGCCCATGGCATGGTGCACAGCAGCAAGAAGCAAACACAGTAGCTAGCGAATACGGTGGCTTTGTTCACGATTCATCCCTGATTACGTTAACTACTCCACTATAAGCAAGCTTCGCTGATATTGCCAGTTGCGCCACCTTGGCGATGGGCTAAAAACTGGCGATAACAAGGATTTTGCGTTTCATCTATGTATTGATAGCCCAAACGCTGCAAATGCTGGTTAAAGGCCCCCTGCTCCACCTCGGGCACCTCAAATGCCGCCAGTACATTGCCGGTGGCAGCACCATGGTTGCGGTAATGAAACAGGCTTATATTCCATTTACTGCCCAGGGTATCCAAAAAGCGCGCTAAGGCGCCAGGATATTCAGGGAACTCGAAGCGCAACAAACGCTCTTCAAGCTGATCGCTGGGCTTGCCGCCGACCATATAACGCACATGCAGCTTAGCCAGCTCGTTCTCCGACATATCAACATAGTCGTAACCTTGCTGATCAAGGGCTGACAGCAGCTCTTGCAGTTCACTGGCGCCTTGGCGCAGACCGATACCCACAAAGATTTGTGCCTCGCCCGGACCGGCATACCGGTAGTTGAACTCGGTGATAGCACGGCCACCCAAGGACTGACAAAAACGCTTAAAACTGCCCTTTTCTTCCTTAATGGTGACCGCCAGCAGGGCCTCATTTTTCTCACCCAGCGCGGTGCGCTCGGCGACATGGCGTAAACGGTCAAAGTTGAGATTGGCACCGGAAAGCACAGCCGCCAGCTTAAGCCCCTTCACACCCGTGCTCTGCACCCATTTTTTCAAACCGGCCAGCGCCAAGGCGCCGGAAGGCTCGGCCACGGCGCGGGTGCCAACAAAAATATCCTGTACCGCTGCACAAATTTCATCGCCGCTGACGGTGACGACTTCATCGCAAAACTGCTGCGCCAACCTAAAGGTTTCGGTGCCGATGATCTTCACCGCCACACCGTCGGCAAAGCTGCCGACGCGCTCCAGTTCCACCGGCTTACCGGCGGCCATGGCCGCTTGCAAGCAGGCACTTTCTTCGGCTTCAACGCCGATAACGCGAATGTCCGGGCGCAAAGACTTGATATAGACCGCCATGCCGGCGAGTAGACCGCCGCCGCCGACCGGCACAAACACAGCATCCAGCTCGGGCAACTGCTGCATCAGTTCGCGGGCTATGGTGCCCTGGCCGACGATCACATCCGGGTCATCAAAGGGGGGCACAAACACCGCCCCCTGACGCTCGGCAAGCGCCAGCGCATAAGCCTTGGCGGCATCGAAATGATGACCATGAAGTATCACCTCGGCACCAAAATTACGCACCGCATCCACCTTGATCTGCGGCGTGGTCAAGGGCATCACGATAGTGGCCTGATGACCCAGCTCGGTGGCACTTAGCGCCACCCCCTGGGCATGGTTGCCCGCCGAGGCGGTAACCACCTTAGAACCCTTGGGTAACTTGCTCAGCTTGTTATAGGCACCGCGCAATTTAAAGGAATATACGGGTTGCTGATCTTCCCGTTTAAGCCAGATTTTTGAACCCAGCCTGGCTTCCAAGGCACTGAGTTCACTGACTTCGGTCACCTTGACCAGGGGCTCCATATTGGCCTGTATGATGGCGCGAAAATAATCGAGTTCGGTGGCCGCCATCAGCTTAACTCCTCAAGCTTCTGCAGATCACGCACCGCGCCCTTATCGGCACTGGTGGCAAGCAAGGCATAGGCTTTAAGAGCCGGGGTCACCACACGCTCACGAGCAAGCGGCTTATAGGCCTGCTTACCACGAGCCTCTTGCTGGGCGCGCCGCTCTGCAAGCTGCTCTTCGCTCAGCGCCAGGTTGATGCCACGGTTGGGGATATCTATCACCACCTGGTCACCATCTTCCACCAGGGCAATGGCACCGCCGCTGGCCGCCTCTGGCGAGACGTGGCCGATGGATAAGCCTGAGGTGCCGCCGGAAAAGCGGCCATCTGTGATCAGTGCACAGTCTTTATCTAGGGCCATGGACTTAAGATAACTGGTGGGGTAAAGCATTTCCTGCATACCCGGGCCACCTTTAGGGCCTTCGTAGCGAATGATCACCACGTCGCCCTTTTGTACCTTGCCCTCAAGAATACCATCGACGGCATCATCCTGAGATTCATAAACCCGGGCGGTACCGGTAAATACCAGCATGTCCTCGGCAACGCCGGCACTTTTTACGATACAGCCGTTTGGCGCCAGGTTACCGTAGAGCACGGCCAAACCGCCGTCCTGACTAAAGGCATGTTCAACACTGCGGATACAGCCCTGCTGGCGATCCAGATCTAACTCGTTCCAGCGATAATCCTGACTCATAGCCTTAGTGGTACGAATGCCTGCCGGGCCGGCACGATAGAAGGTTTGCGCCTGAGTATTGTTCGAGTCAGTAGCATCGAAACGGGCGATCACTTCGGCCAAACTCTTGCCTGCCACATGACCTACGGATAAATCGAGCTTATCGGCCTTGGCCAGCTCATTGAGTATGGCCATGATGCCACCGGCACGGTGCACATCTTCAATATGGTATTGCTGCGTGGCCGGTGCCACTTTGCAAAGAAATGGCGTGCTGCGGGACAGTCTGTCTATGTCCGTCATATCAAAGTCAACACCGGCTTCTTGCGCCGCGGCCAGTAGGTGCAACACAGTATTAGAGGAACCGCCCATGGCGATGTCCAGGGTCATGGCATTCATAAAGGCCGCCTGATTAGCGATATTGCGCGGCAGTACAGACGCATCATCATCACCATAAAAACGGTTACATAAATCGACGATACGCTGACCCGCTTCCACATAAAGCTGCATACGATCCTTGTGGGTCGCAAGCGTGGTGCCATTACCAGGCAGAGCCAGACCTAAGGCTTCGAGCAAGCAGTTCATGGAGTTGGCGGTAAACATGCCGGAGCAGGAACCACAGGTAGGGCAGGCGGAGCGCTCAACCTGCTCCGAGTCTTCATCGCTAACCGTAGGATCGGCGCCCTTGACCATGGCATCCACCAAATCCAGCTTGATATCTATATTGGCCAAACGGGTTTTACCCGCTTCCATGGGGCCGCCGGAGACAAAGATCACCGGAATATTTAAACGCAGCGCGGCCAGCATCATGCCCGGGGTGATCTTATCGCAGTTAGATATACACACCATGGCATCGGCACAGTGGGCATTGACCATGTATTCCACCGAGTCGGCAATGAGGTCACGCGAGGGCAGCGAATAGAGCATGCCGCCATGGCCCATGGCGATGCCGTCGTCTATGGCTATGGTATTAAACTCACGAGGTACGCCGCCGGCGTCGCGAATGGTCTGCGCCATCAGATCACTGAGCTGGTTAAGATGCACGTGTCCGGGCACAAATTGCGTGTAGGAGTTGACCACAGCGATTATTGGTTTTTTAAAGTCGCTGTCGGTCATCCCGGTTGCTCGCCACAGGGCACGGGCGCCCGCTCTTTTACGTCCTTCGGTTGTTGTTGCACTGCGTAATTTAGCCATGGTTACCTCGATATTTTTTGCGATTCACTGAATCGGCTTTCCTCATTCCCAAAAATTCGGCAACGCCCATGCGCTGCCCTCATTATTAGTCGTTTACGTATTCCAACCAGCCGCGAGGGTCTGGGCTTTGTCCTTTAACCAAAGCAAAATATGCTGCTTGTAGCTCTTCGGTGATAGGGCCTCGCGCGCCTTGACCAACGGGGATCTGATCCACGCTGCGCACCGGAACGATTTCTGCCGCTGTGCCTGTCATAAAAAACTCATCGGCCAGATATAAGGCTTCACGAGCAATTGCCTCTTCGCGCACCTCAAAACCACGCTCTTTAGCCAGCGGTCATTATGGTGTCGCGCGTCAGGCCAGGCAGGATACAGGCTGTGGTCGGCGGGGTATAAAGCACACCCTTTTTGATCACGAAGAGGTTTTCACCAGCACCTTCACTCAGCAAGCCATTGGTGTCCAAGGCGATGCCTTCAACATAACCGTTACGCTTGGCTTCACCCGAGATAAGCTGTGATGACAAGTAGTTACCACCTGCTTTAGCGGCGGTTGGCATGGTATTCGGAGCCAGACGGTTCCAAGAAGAAATACACACATCCACGCCCTGCGCCAAAGAGTCTTCGCCCAGATAGGCACCCCATTGCATCGCCGCAACGGTGACATCGGCAACACGGGATTTAGGGTTGATCCCCAGGCCCACATGACCCAAAAATGCAAACGGACGCAAGTAAGCATCGCTAAAGCCATTTTGCTTTACCGCATCCTTACAGGCCTGGGTGAGTTGCTCTAAGGTAAAGGGAATTTCCATACGGTAGATCTTGGCCGAATCATAAAGACGCTTAAGGTGATCGGTTAAACGGAAAATTGCCGGACCGTTTGGCGTGTCATAGGCGCGAACACCTTCAAATACCGAGCTGCCATAGTGCAGCGCATGGCTTAATACGTGCGTCGTTGCTTGCTGATAGGGGATCATTTCGCCGTTATGCCAAATCAGTTCAGAGCTTTGTGTCATGTGTTGTACCTTCTTTAAAATTCAATTCTCGCGTTGCCAATGGACGCGGACTAACTTGCTTGTTGCTGTAGCTGTGCCGTGGTGACACTGTGCACATCTACTAATTTATTGAGCTGCTGTGTTAAAAGATAGATAGGTTTATCGCTATCTACCGTGATATTGACCGCAAATTGATCTTGGTCACAGGCCAATTCCAGGGCGGTCAGTTTAAAACCACGGTGACGAGCCACTCGCAGGAAACGCTCCACGGCCACGGTTTGATTCGCTAAGTTTAGGGTTAAACGGTGTTTCATGGTTTTTTCTCGCTATTGGCTTGGGTCATCATTTGGTCATTGGCGGCACCCGGTGGAACCAGGGGCCAAACATTGTCTTTATCGTCTATGCATACATGCAGTAAATACGGGCCCTTACTGCTGAGCATGGCATCTAACGCTTCATCTACCTGCTCCTGATGGGTGATGCACTGTCCATCGATACCGAATACTCGCGCCAAAGCGACAAAATCCGGGTTATCCGAAAGATTAGTTTCACTGTAGCGCTCGGCGAAAAATAACTGCTGCCACTGGCGTACCATGCCAAGACGCTGGTTATCTATCACCACAATTTTCACATCCAAATTATTGCGGCGTATAGTGGCCAGCTCTTGGATATTCATCATGATTGAGCCATCGCCGGATACCGTCAGCACCATATCGTTCGGGCGCGCTATTTTGGCGCCTATGGCCGCCGGCAGGCCAAAGCCCATGGTGCCAGCACCGCCACTGCTTAAGTGATTGCTGGGGTGAGAGAACTGCATATGCTGGGCCACCCACATCTGATGCTGACCCACATCACAACAAACCACCGCATCGGCACTTAAGCGCTGTGACAGTTTGTTCAAGAAGGCTGGGGCGTAAACCGTTTCGCCAGGATAGTCATAGCGCCACGCATGCTGCTGTGCCAAGGCGGTGATATGCGCGCACCAATTCGGCTCGGTGACAAAACAGTGCAGCTGCGGCAAAGAGGCTTTTAAATCAGCCACCAAAGAGGCGGCGGCAGGCTTGCGTTTACCCACCTCGGCGGCATCTATATCCAGGTGAATAACCTGGGCATTGGGGGCAAATTTAGTCAGGTTACCGGTCACCCGGTCGTCGAAGCGTGCGCCGATACACAACAATAGATCGCATTGCTGCACCGCCAGGTTGGCTGCTTCACCGCCGTGCATGCCTAGCATGCCAAGGTTCAGTTCATAGTCTGGTGTCACACTGCCCAGGGCTTTTAGCGTTTGTACCGCCGGCATCTGGGTTTTATACAAAAACTGCATCAGTTGGGCTTGCGCATCCGCGGCCTGAACGCCGCCACCGATATACGCGACCGGGCGCTGGCATTCGCTGAGTAGCTGATTGGCCTTGTTCACCTGTTCCTGACACGGCTGCTGTCGCGCCTCGCTATCGGCCAGCCAGGGCTGATATCGAGCTTCACCCATTTGGATATCTTTGGGGATATCCACCAGCACAGGGCCGGGGCGACCACTTTGAGCAAGATGAATGGCCTGTTGCAGTATGGGCGCCAAATCTTCGCTGCGCTCTACCATAAAGCTGTGTTTGGTGCAGGACAGCGACATGCCCAAAACGTCCACCTCTTGGAAGGCATCGGAGCCGATGGCGGCGGTGGGAACCTGACCTGTGATCGCCAACAGAGGCACAGAGTCCATCATGGCGTCGGCTAAAGCGGTGATCAAATTGGTTGCGCCCGGGCCACTAGTGGCCATACAAACTCCCAACTTGCCACTGCTACGGGCGTAGCCTACTGCGGCAAAACCGGCACCTTGCTCGTGACGAGTAAGATAGTGAGTTACCTGAGATTCATACAAGGCGTCATAAATGGGCATGATGGCTCCGCCTGGGTAACCAAATACCTCATTTATTCCTTCCCTTGCCAATATCTCTACTACTAATTCTGCGCCGGTCATTGTTCCTCATTCCTCAATGTGTTGGCCCTGAAACGAAAAAGCCCCCCGAACTTTTCAGTGCGGGGGGCCTTAAGCGTGTTAATTTTTTAACGCACTACGAAGCCCCCGCGGTAATAATAATCACCACGGTGTTAATCACTAGGACTAGGCTTGATAGCAGGTTAAGCATAAATTAATTCGTTCTAAGTCTAATTAAAAAATCTAATGGACGGCTGGGCCGTCGCTCTTTTTCTATTAGTACCGCGAGCACCCGCGCAAGTCAACTACAAAAACAATGCAAAATCCCAAGAAAATAAGATTGAGAAGCATAAAAAATCCCTTAAACAACCTGAAATTTAAACCTATTAACCTCACAGCCCTCAACTGCATATAACTTACCTTCACTTACCGATAGCACTAGCTGATTAATTTCTCGCAATTATTTTTCGGTCAATGGGTTTTATGAGTTAACTCGGGTTACACTCAGAGGCGACTCTAGTTTAAGGATGACACGATGAAAAAATTAACTGCATTTTGGCTCTTTTGCCTGTTTATTATTTTTACCCAGCCCGCTTTCGCCGAACTGACACCGGCTTTGTGGCAGGTGGAAAAGCAGGGAAAAACCTCGTACTTATTCGGCACAGTACATGTTGGCGACACCAGCATGAAGGGCCTGCCACAAAAGATAGAAAAAGCCATAAGCAACAGCGATGCTGTGGTGGTGGAAGTTGATTTAACTGCCCTGTCTGCGGTGCAAATTCAACAGCGCTCCATGCCGTTTTTAATGCTGCAAAATGGCCGTACTCTGGACTCGGAGCTAAGCCCGCAAAGCTACCAGAAGCTGGACCAATACTTTGGCGAAAAAAATATTAATATCAAGATGTTTTCCTCGTTAAAACCCTGGGCCGTGCTACTGACAATGATGCAGATTGAGCTGCAAAATGCCGGTTATTCAGACGAATTCGGCATAGATAAGCAAGTACTGGCCAGCGCCAAACAAAAAAACAAGGCCATTATCGAGCTGGAATCTCTCGAACAACAACTGGAAATGTTTACCGTACTAGAAGAGCATTCGGACCTCATGGTTGCCGATACCTTCCGCCAGCTCAATCAATTTGATGAGAGTTTTTTACGTCTGATCAACGGCTGGAAAAAGGGCGAAACATCCGTGCTCACCGAGGCCTATGAACAGTCCTTTGACGACTCCGAATATGGCCAGCTTAATGAACATGTACTCTTAATTGAGCGCAACCATAAGTGGATAAAAAAATTGGAAAAAACACTGCAGGAGCAATCATTATTTATCGCCGTTGGCGCCCTGCATCTGGGTGAAGAAAACGGCTTAATCAAGCTGCTACAGGCACAAGGTTTTAAGGTCTCGCGCATCTAATTTCAAACCCATGCGCGCCAAACAACATGGGGAGGCGTGAAAATTTGTGTCGCCATGGGCGTTGACAGCGTGGCATGGAAAGTGTTTGAATAAAAAAGCACCCTATTGATTCGGCCATTTAGATGGCCGCAAGGGCTAGAAGAGGTGCGTCATCCAGGTAGTTATGATGAGGAGAGCAAACTCCAACGACTCATAATGAGGGGGATGTACGCCGAGAGGTGAGGTAAATTGCTTAATACTCCCTCGGGCGCTTGGGTTGAATCCCGGCGACTGTCACCAATAGCACACATTGCTATATATTTGGTGGAGAGCTTCTGGTCTTAACATAACAGGCCGGCAGGCTTTGTTACGTCTAAGCCCATTCGCTCTTCGAATTTAACCTGTTCGAGTCGGCGAATGCGGAAACCACTTCCCTTTGTTGCTCTCGAACTCGCACTAAGTTCGGATGAGATGACAACTACTCAATCGTTATCACACACTGTGCTGTGGACAGCACTGATCACCCCGCTGCTTGAAGATGGCAGCATAGATTTTGACGCCCTAAGCGCGCTGGCACAAGAACAAGCGGCAGCCGGTAATGGCGTGCTGATCCTGGGCTCTACTGGCGAAGCCCTGGCCCTGGATGTGGCCGAGCAACAAGCCGTGGTGCAACACATTTGCGCCCTGGAACTAAACACCCCGATTATGGTCGGTGTAGGTGGCTACAACCTTGAAGCACAGCGCCAATGGCTGGCCTTCTGTAATGACTACCCGATAGACGCTTATTTGCTTGGCGCTCCCTTGTATGCCAAGCCCGGTCCGGTAGGACAAGAGCTCTGGTTTCGCGCTCTGCTTGATGCCAGCAAACACCCCTGCATGCTTTACAACGTCCCCGGCCGCGCCGCGGTCAGCCTGGACCCACAGGTACTCGGCAAGTTGCAAGATCACCCGCGCTGCTGGGCACTGAAAGAAGCCAGCGGCAGCATCGACTGCTTTGAGCAATATCGTCTTGCGGCACCGCAACTGGCTATTTTTAGCGGCGACGATGCATTGATCCCCTATTACGCTCAGGCCGGCGCCGCCGGTTTGGTCTCGGTTGCTGCCAACGTGTGGCCGCAAGCAACGCACCGTTTTGTGCAGTTAAGCCTGCAAGGGCAAAGCCACAATGCCTTTTTGCATTGGCGCGAGGCGGTGGCGGCGCTCTTTCATGTCAGCAACCCTATTCCGACAAAGTGCTTGTTACACGCCCTTGGGCGCATCAATACGCCAACTCTGCGCGCCCCGTTAACTCATGCGGAGCTAAGCGATTTACAACCACTTTTACGCGTACACGACAGCATCACATCTTGGCATTCAACACAGGTTTAATATTTTCATGAGCTGGTTAGAACTTCTTAATAATTTAGAAACGGGCGCCGTTCGCGCCGCATCACAAGACGAAAATGGTCAATGGCAGGCCAATATCGAGGTTAAGCAAGGCATTCTTGAAGCCTTTAAAAACGGCACCAATACCGAATTCCCCGGCGGTTTTGTCGATAAAGACAACCTGGCACCGCGCGGTTTTAGCGCCGAAGACAATGTTCGCATGGTACCGGGCGGTACCTCGGTGCGTCGCGGCGCCTATGTGGCCCCTGGCACCATCATAATGCCACCGGCCTATGTCAATATTGGCGCCTTTGTCGATGAAGGCACCATGGTCGACAGCCATGCGCTTGTGGGCTCTTGTGCTCAGGTGGGTAAAAATGTGCACCTTAGCGCCGCGGTGCAACTCGGTGGCGTATTAGAGCCTATCGGTGCCAGCCCTGTGGTGATCGAAGACGACGCCTTTATTGGCGCCGGCTGCGTTATCGTTGAAGGCGTGGTCGTGAAAAAAGGCGCAGTACTGGCGCCGGGTGTGCGCCTAAGTGCCACCATTCCGGTGTACGACTGTGTCAATGAGCGCCAGCTCAACAAGGGGGAACCCATCCCGGAAAACGCCATAGTGATCCCGGGCTCACGTCCAAGCTCAAGCGCCTGGGGGCGTGAACAAGGCCTGTCGATGAGTTGTGCCCTAATCGTGAAATACCGCGATGAGCAAAGCGATGCATCACTCGCGCTGGAAGAGGTATTACGCTAATGCTTCCTGTCGGTACCGAATTGCAAACGCACCTTGAGTGCATCGCCCAAGAGCAGATGGAGCCATGCTTTGTCTACGATCTTGACGCCTTACGCCAGCACCTGGATAAGCTGATGGCCCAAGACGTGGTCAAGCTCTGGTATGCGGTAAAGGCCAACCCCTTGTCGCGTATTATCCGCACCCTGGCCAAAGCGGGCTTTCAGTTTGACGTGGCCAGCAGTGGCGAATTGCATCAGGTACTGGCACAACAAATTAACCCGGAGCAGGTGTTGAATACCGGCCCGGCGAAATCAAAGCGACAAATCGATGAGTTTATCGCCCTTGGCGTGCGCACCTTTGTGGCGGAAAGCCTTAATCAGGTGCGCTGGCTAAACCAAGCGGCACAGACGCATAAGGTACAGCTTAAGCTGCTACTGCGGGTGCAATTGCGCTGGCCCAAGGGTGAAAAAAACCCCTTGGGCGGTGATACCCTCACCCCTTTTGGTCTCGACCCGCAGCAGTGGTACGGTCTGTATCTAGCGGACTATCCGGCACTGACCTGTATCGGCGTGCATATTTTCCAATGGGGCAATATGCTTAGCGCCGACAAGCTATTACATCTGTGGCAACAAATGCTACCGCCACTTCAGGCCCTAAGTGAGCAGCTTGGCTTTGCCATGCAGGTGCTGGACTTAGGCGGTGGTCTGGGCGTGCCCTATGACGACGAAAGTGAGCCCCTGGCCTGGCAGGATGTACTGACGGCGCTTGAGCAAATCAAGCGCGAAAGCGGCGTGCAGGAACTATGGATGGAGCTAGGTCGTTATGCGGTGGCCGAATGTGGCTATTACCTCAATCCCGTAGTCGAGCAAAAGGAAAACTATGGCGAGCAGCAGTTAATTGTCAGCGGTGGCATCAATCACGTACTGCGCCCTGCAGTGGCCGGCCAGGCTTTCCCTTGCGCCCTATTGCGAACAAGTACAGCGCCGACCCGGGCCTTCAATATTCACGGTCCCTTATGTACGGCATTGGATTCTTTGGGCACGCACATGCTCCCCGAAGATATTAACGAGCAAGACTGGCTGGTATTTTTTCAGGCCGGCGCCTATGGCTTTACCGAGAGTATGCCGTTTTTCCTCTGCCACCCGCTGGCGGCCGAGTATGTAATAGCCGACGGCAATTTGCACCTTTTGCGCGAAAGCGCTGCGCCCAGTAGTTATTTGAGATAGTCGCATGAACAAAATTGAGCAACAAAATATTCAGGTTGGTGAAATCGCCAATGGTTTACCCCTGACCATTCCCGTGTACCGCCTAAAAGGCGATGGCAGTGGCAAGAGCGTCTATATTCAGGCCAATATGCATGGCGCCGAGGTACAGGGTAATGCGGTTATTTATCAGCTGCTTGAGCAACTTAAAAACTTAGGGTTACGGGGCGATATCACCCTGGTGCCTTATGCCAACCCCATCGGCTGTAACCAAAAGTCGGGGGAATTTACCCTAGGTCGTTTCGACCCCATTACCGGCGTAAACTGGAACCGCTTATATCATTACAATACCGAGCTGGTAAGGCGTTTTGCCGAGCAAAGCGACGGCCTGTCCGATCAAGAATTGCGGGACGCCTTTAAAGCGGCCTTGGTTGAGGAAGTGGAGCAGCGTTTAAACGGCCCCCAGCATGCCTTAACTACCGGTAAGCGTATTGCCCTGAATCTACAACGCCTAGCGCATCAGGCGGATATAGTACTCGACCTGCACACAGGTCCTATTTCCGCCAAGCACCTGTATTGCCCCGAGTATGCCCGTGCCAGCGCCCGTTATTTTAATATTGAGCACGTGCTCTTGATCCCCAATGAATTCGACGGCGCCATGGATGAAGCGGCATTTTGCCCCTGGTGGCAGCTGCAAACCCAGCTAAAACGTCAGGACCGCGACTTCGAAGTACCAGTAGAAGCCTACACGGTGGAGCTGGGCTCACAGGAGCGCATTGATTTGACCGAAGCCTTGGACGATGCACAAAGCATACTAAGCTATTTGAATTATCAGGGCGTGTTTGTGGATGCGGCCTATCAGCCTAAAACCATGCAGCGCCACGCCTGTTATCTGAAAGACTATGTGGCCTATTATGCGCCCATGGGCGGGATGATCGAATATCTGGCAGGGTTGGGCGAGCACCTGAAGGCGGGTGATGCCTTTGCCCGCATTCTTCGAATGGAGCGCTATTTAAGTGAAGAGCCACTTCATACCCTGCGTTTCGACCAGGATGCCATCGCTATTTTGCACTTTGCCTCGGCCAGTGTGAATCAGGGCACCGAACTCTACAAATTCTTTACTAATACCTTCGAGTTATAGGGTCTGTTGACCTTTGCTGTTTGTTTCTGCAGCAGTTTGTAGCGAATTTATACAAGGCGGTACATGTGTGGTGTAGTTGTTCTACATGAACATGTAACAACACAGTAGAAATACGCTGCAAGCGCTGCCCTATGGGTTCATCTAAACGCATCCTGCTCTGTGTTGCTCGCTATGTACATAGAATGACTATGCAGCATAACGAGCGTCGTGATCAGAATGCGTTTAGATTGAACATAAAGAAAACCGCAAAGATAAACAGACCCAACCGATTGCGTGAGAGTCAGTGAGAGGTACTCACTGCTAATGGGCGGCCTAGCCGCCCATTTTTTCAGCCTAAATTCACGCAAGTGCTGCGAAAGTATCGCACTAACAGTATAATTCCTTGTACCTTATACAATTAAATAACAGGTAAGTTATGGATTGGCGCTATCTTATTGCCGGTTTAGCCACGAGCACACAGCTCTGGGCCGCTCAACCGGAAGCTGAAGAAAAAAGTTACCAGCAAGAAGAACTCAATATCGTTAAGCAATGTATTCTCAATGAAGCCATTGCCGGAGATGGCGAGCAAACTCTCGCCCAGTTGCGAGAAAAATGCACTGCACTTGAGGTAAGCAAACAACTCAGCGCCATAGATAAACGCAAGGCTCGCGAGCAGGTGACGGAAAAAAACCGTAACGTGATAACCCCGCACAATCGAAACTATATTTTGCCCGTCACCTATATCAAGCATCCCAACGAGGAGCCCTTTGGTGCTGATCTTGAAAACCTCTCCACAAATGACGAGGGCGAAAACCTAGATAACGTCGAAATTAAATACCAACTTTCGCTTAAAGTTCCAGTTTTCGACGATTTTAGCGACAAGGATCAGGCCGTTTATTTCGCCGTCACCCTGCAATCGTACTGGCAGTTTTATAACGACGATATTTCCTCGCCGTTTCGCGAGACCAACTATGAGCCGGAAATTTTCTGGATTAACTACCTGGATGAAGAAAACGTCTGGTGGGGCGATGAGCTTGCCGTAGCTTTGGGGATTTCTCACCAGTCTAACGGCCGTAGCCAGCCTTACTCGCGCTCCTGGAACCGCGTCTATGCCAACTTTATTTGGGAACAAAACGGCTATGTATTTAGCTTCAAGCCCTGGTACCGCCTTCCCGAAGACGAAAAAGACGATCCGATGGAAGCCAAGGGCGATGATAACCCGGATATTCACAAGTACATGGGTTACTTTGAGTTTCGCGGAGTGCGCCGCTTTGAAGACCACGAGGTCAGCTTTATGCTGCGCAATAACCTAAACTCGGACAACCGTGGTGCCTTACAGCTTGATTGGTCCTTCCCGCTTTGGGGCCGCCTGCGTGGCTATGCCCAATACTTCAACGGTTATGGCGAAAGCATGATCGACTATAACGCCGATATCGAACGCTTTGGCGTGGGTATCCTGTTGACTGACTTGCTGTAAAAAGCAGCCATTATCATTAAAAAAGCCAGCATTATGCTGGCTTTTTTGTCGATATTATCGAGTTAACGAGGTAAAGGCTATTTCGCTATAACAACAAAGCGCCCTTCAAACTCGCCAACCAGGGTGTCGCCATCATAAATCTTCACCGGTACCTTATAACTGGCTTTACCATCACTTTCCAGCTGCTCAAAGCAACCTTCACATACCTGTTGATCTACATGCGCTCTGGGCAGTGACTTAATTGGCTTGAGGTATTTAATATTGGCGTCGGCTAAAACAATGTCGCCCTCTTTACCTGCCTCTCTCAAGGCAAGATAAGTGGCCCCCCATCCAGCCAGGGTTGCCATGGAATACACTGAACCGGCAAACATGGTGTTGTGCACATTGATATTGGCATCCAGATCGGCCACCACACTAAACTGCCAATCCGTGTAGGATTCCACCTTAATGCCCATCTTATCGCTGATGGGGATGGATTCACGCCAGGTATTTTGCAGCACCTGAGTCCAGTCCGGGTGACGGAACCAACCGGGCTCGCTGGGGCGTTGCTTAACCATGCGCCAATGCTGCACATCGCCAAAAGCCAAATGCGCTTTTTCTTTTAATTCATAGCCATGACGCCTATAGAATTCAAGTGCTCGCTCGCGGGCAAAGAGCACCAACTCATCGGCATTTTGCGTCCAGGCAATCTTCTCTAATTCATGTAATAAACGGCTGCCTAAATGCTGGCCTCGGTGCTCTTCAGCCACCGCCATATAGCGCACCTGAGCCTGCTGGCCATTGTTAAAATGTAATCGGGCGACGGCAAGCACCTCACCTTCTTTATTTTTAATAAAGCGATGTTCTGATTCCTGCTCTAAATCATCCTGCTCACTGCCACGAGGCTGATCCCAAGGCGCTCGTAAAACCTGCCAGCGCAGTTGGTAATACGCCTGCCAATCATCACTACTTTGTGGGGTGGTTACCTGGAACATACTTCCTCCAATCACTTTTTTGCCATCCACCTTACAAGATTTAACGCTTAGGGCAAATAACACTAAAGCACAACTAGCCAAACAAGCGTAAATGATTATGCACGGCTAACAGTATGGGTCTATGCTGAGCTAATGAAAGCTGCACTTATACACAATGATGCCGCATCCAGGCACTTTATTACCAATTGCGCCCACCTGGGGCATTTACTTTATTGGTATCGCCAAGGGGGCACCCGCCTTGAGGTGCGACAACAGCAAGAGTTTCGCTGGCTGTTGCTCAATCACACCCTGCAATCCGTCATTGTCGCCAATCAACCACAAAGATTACTGCTCCCCCATCTGCATATCCTGGCCCAATACTGGCAAACCCTTAAAAAGCCGCAAAGGGTGCTGGAGCTGGGCCTCGGCGGCGGCGCCATTCGTAATTACCTGCAATACTCTTATCCCGAGGCCGAGCTGGTGTCGGTGGAGCATAATGCCCAGGTGATCCACTGCTACAAACGCTTTTTTAGTGCCGGGCAAAGCGACAACCTCTGCTGCCTTGATGCCGAGCAAGCGCTTAACCGCTGCGGTCGTTTTGATTGGTTGATCTTGGATTTATTTAGTGAGCTGGATGCGCCGATGTTTTTATTCCAGCAGCGCTTTTACGAGCTTTTGAGTGCAGCATTGGCGCCGCACGGATATGTTTTTATTAACTTTCTAGCCCATCATCACAGCCAGTTAACACGCTTAGAACAGCTGCTTGCAGCCACCTTTGGCAAGGCGGCAAAAGTTATTACTGTGCCCGGCTACGCCAATCATTTGCTCTTTATCAGTCGCTAAACCGTTAGGTTAAAAGTGACCGGACCATCATTGGTTAAACTCACCTGCATATCTGCCGCAAACTGGCCGGTGGCTACGCTGATCCCTTGCTCCTGCGCCTTGGCGACAAAATATTCATACAGGTGGGTAGCCTGATCTGGAGTTGCGGCACTGGAAAAACTCGGGCGCATGCCCTTTTTCGTATCCGCTGCCAGGGTAAATTGCGACACTACCATAAGCTGGCCGCCTATATCCTTAAGGCTGAGGTTCATCTTGCCCTGCTCATCGGTGAAAATCCGGTAATTGCTGACCTTGTGCAGCAACTTATCCGCCTGGGCTTCGTCATCGGCTTTCTCTACCCCAAGCAACAATAAAATGCCCTGGCCTATTTCCCCGACTAGCTTGCCTTCCACTTCCACTTTGGCGCCACTTACACGCTGAATTAATCCTTGCACTAAGACCTCTTTAACTGCAGATACAAATGGTCGGTCGCCCGACATAGAGCCTGACAATATACCTCATTTTCGAGAGTGCAACCAAGCTCGGCGACTATCTGCAATTGGGCCTGAAGCGCATTTGCCAAACGCTGTGCCTGGGCAAAGGAGCAGCGTAAATCATAACGGCCATGAACCATATAAGTTGGCATCTTGTTGAGGCTGTAAGCCCCTTTCAGCAACTGCTCTTCCGCTAAGAAAAAGCGGTTCACCCGATAGTGCAGATGCAATTTTGTCAGCTGCAGATGATTATCATGCTCCATGGTTTGCCGCCCCAATTGCTGCTGCCAGGCTCCCCAAGCTTTGGCGGCTTCTATTTGAACCAGCTCATTGGCATCGAAAAGGCGTTGATAGTAGTCATCTACCAACTCGTCCGGGGCAAGCAGTATTGGATTAAAGAGGTGATACTGCTGCGGATAAAATTGTGCCGCCGCCCCAGATGAGCCCAAGCTCCATGCACAATCCTCGCGGGTACCTAATAAGCTCGCCCATAACAATAACGCGGACACCTGATGAGGATGCGCTAAGGCAAAGCTCAGCGCCAACATGGCGCCAAAACCTTCACCGGCAAGAATTACACGGCTTAAACCGAAATGCTCACGTATTAGCTCCAGATCGGCAATCAATAAATCAAGATTGTTGTGCTCGCAGGTATGCGGGGTGGAGTTACCACCGCCGCGCTGGCTGTAGAGAAAGATACGATAATGACGGGGATTAAAATAGGCACAAGGAGCGCGATTAAGGCCTGCACCGGGGCCATCATGGCAGACAAACACAGGAAAACCGTCGCGATTACCATGCTCTTCAATTTCGAGTTGGTGGCCATGAGCCACGGCAAGATGATAAACCTGCCGCGGCGCGTCTATAGGATAGCTGAACGCCATGCTCACTCCTTGCGAGCGGCAACCTCCTCGGCAACGATATCGTCAATGGGTGGCCGACTCACACTAATACATACGGTAAATTCCGCGCCCAGCAAGACCACAATCCACGACAGATAAACCCAGACAAACAAAATAGGCACGGTAGCCAAGGCGCCATATATCAGTT
This sequence comes from Pseudoalteromonas sp. T1lg10, assembly GCF_002964545.1. Taxonomy (NCBI): domain Bacteria; kingdom Pseudomonadati; phylum Pseudomonadota; class Gammaproteobacteria; order Alteromonadales; family Pseudoalteromonadaceae; genus Pseudoalteromonas; species Pseudoalteromonas sp. T1lg10. The sequence continues at coordinate 22,494 of NZ_PQBV01000004.1, read as the reverse complement.
CGTACGAGGGAAAATGACTGATATACAGTGCAAAGCCTTTCTTAGTCAGCTCAAACAGCAGCGCCGCAAAAATAGCGCCGGGGATCGCCGCCCTAAAGGGAACGCGGGTGTTAGGTACTAGAGTATAGAGCATTATAAAGCCCGCGGTGGACATCACATAAGGCAGCGACTTAATCACAAAGCCGCTGAACCCGGGGATCCCTTCATCGGCAAAGGACACCAGAGACACTATATAAGACGTCGCGCCTATGCTTAGACCAAGCAGCACGGGGCCAAGGCTGAGCACCATCCAATAAACGGCGAAGGAAATCATCGCCGGGCGCTTTTTCTTAATGCGCCAGATACGGTTTAAGGTGGCATCTATATTGCGAATCAAAAACAGCGCCACAACCGCCAAAAAGCTTATCCCCACCGCGGTCATCTTATTGGCATTACCAGTAAAGGCACCTATATGCTCTTTGATCACATCCGTAGAGGTAGGCACCATGTTAGTGAAGATAAAGTTTTCGATATTAATACGTATGTCTTCAAAGCCGGGAAAGGCGGAAAAAATAGCCACACCCACCGCGATTAAAGGCACCAGGGATAATAAGGTAACATAAGCCAGGTAGCCGGCATTCACGGCGATCTGGTCTTCACCACACCGGGTAAAAAAGTAGCGCCACCAGCGCGGCTGAGCTTTAACCCAAATTGCCAAGGTTGTTTTTATTTTGTCACTATCCCACTTCATTACGAACTCAAAGAAGAAAATCTTTTGCTTATCATAGCAATCAGCCACATAATTTACAGTATCAAGTTTAGAGACAGGACACTCAAATGCTCAAAAAAATAGCCCTAGCGACGGCTTTTCTCTCCCTTAGCGCATGCCAATCTGCCTACTATTCGGCCATGGAATCCGTAGGCGTACACAAGCGCGATATTCTTGTCGACCGGGTTGAAGAAACCAAGGAATCGCAACAAGAGTCTCAAGAAGAGTTTCAGTCCGCCCTTGAGCGCCTAAGCACCCTGATCAACTTTGACGGTGGCGATTTGCAAGACGCCTATGAGCAACTGAACGATGATTATGAGGCAAGTTTGGCGGCCGCTGAAGAGGTCAGCACCAATATCGATAAGGTTGAAGATGTGGCCGAAGCCTTGTTTGAGGAATGGGCCGACGAACTCGAAGAATACAAAAGTGCGTCTTTAAAACGCGAAAGCACGAAAAAGCTGCGCGCCACTGAGCGTCAGTTTGCCCAGTTGCTGCGCTCCATGCGTGCCAGCGAAGCAAAAATGCAGCCGGTGCTGGAATCGCTGCAAGACAATGTGCTTTATCTGAAGCATAACCTGAATGCTCAGGCCATTGCCGCCATCAAGGGCGAATTTGCCAACCTGCAGCGCGATATCAAGGTGCTAATAGATGATATGAACCGCTCTATCGCCGACTCTAACCGCTTTATCGAGCAAATGAACCAGGGTTAAGCCTGATACTAATTCACTTAAATAGCGAATCATTCTAGCGGGCTAAATGTTGTGCTCACATACTTAACAGAATTGGTATTAAAAAAAGGAGTCTTACGACTCCTTTTTTACTTTTATCGGCTAATTAGCTTGCGCTTTCACTGGTTTGACCGCAGCCACCGCAACATGAATCCTTCTCACTTTCTTGCAGTTCTGCGCCCGCGAAGGCCGGGGAAGCTCCCCCTACAGTCACAGGCAAGGCTTCATCCTTATCTAGGCCAAAGACCCCTTTAACCACCTGCCAGGTAACCGCAACGGCACCAATAATGAATACCACATCGCCAATGGTACGGATCCAACGCAATGCCACCAAGACATCGCTTTGTAATAATGCCTCTGAGCGGGCATACCACAGACCTTGAGAAGCGCTAGCATAAAATTGAATTAAGCCCACAGGCAGTAAACTGGTAAACAACATTAGAGCAAGGCCTGTATTCATCCACCAGAATGACGTTTTCATCAGCTTTTCATCAAACTGCATGCTTGGGCGGATATAGCGCAGTACCAACAGGGTAAAGCCCAGAGCAAGGAAACCATACACGCCAAATAGTGCTGCATGAGCATGCGTTGCCGTAGTGTTTAAGCCCTGCACATAGTACAAGGAAATAGGCGGATTGATGGCAAAGCCCAGCACGCCCGCGCCCAACATATTCCAAAATGCCACGGCAATGAAGAACATCAAGGGCCACTTTACGTTTGCCATCCAAGGGCTACGTTCTTTCAGCTTGTACTGCTCCCACGCCTCATGACCTAGCACTATCAAGGGCACTACTTCCAGCGCACTAAAGGTTGCACCAACCGCCATCACAGGTGTGGTTGTGCCTGAGAAATACAAGTGGTGGAATGTACCGGGCACGCCTCCAAGCATAAAGAGCGATGCAGACGCCAAAGAAGCTATTGTTGCAGAGCGCTTAGAAACCAAGCCCATGCTGTGGAAGATAAAGGCCAATGCCGCAGTTGCGAACACCTCAAAGAAGCCTTCAACCCAAAGGTGGACAATCCACCAGCGCCAGTACTCCATTACCGAGATATGGGTGCGTTCACCATAGAAGAAACCGGCACCATAGAATAAGCCAATAGCCACTACCGAGGCGCAGAATAAAGCCAACAGGTTTTTATCACCTTCTTGCTTAAACACAGGAAGAATCGCTCGCAACATCAGTACCAGCCAAAAGACTATGCCGGTAAATTTACCTATCTGCCATAAGCGACCCAGATCTACAAACTCATAACCCTGATGCCCTAACCAGAAGTTTAAATGCGCAGGCATAATTTGTGCGATAGCCAGGTAGTTACCAACAAATGAGCCAACGACAACGACCACTAAGGCCCAGAATAAGATATCTACCCCCAGCTTTTGGTATTTGGGGTCACGCCCACCATTGATAATGGGAGCGAGGAAAAGACCGGCAGCCAAAAACCCGGTTGCTATCCAAAACAGTGCTGCTTGAATATGCCATGTACGCACTAGGCTGTATGGGAACCATTGTGATGTTTCAATGCCATAAAAGCCCTGCCCTTCGACCGTGTAGTGTGCCGTAAAGCCACCCAGTAAGACCTGGAAAGTAAATAAGGACACCACCAGAAATAGATACTTACCCAAAGCTTTTTGCGATGCTGTTAGGGAAAATGATGCTATGGGGTCTTGCTTAGGCGGAGTCGGTGCTTCTTCATCTTTATGCAGGAAGGACCAGGCCCAAACGAGCGCACCAACACCGGCGATCAGCAAGATAACGCTAACAATCGACCACACCAGGTTTTCCGCAGTGGGTTCATTATCGATCAGCGGCTCATGAGGCCAGTTATTGGTATAAGTAGACGAACCATCGGGGCGCTCTGTGGCCGCAGCCCAAGCCGTCCAAAAGAAGAACTCGGTGAGTTTTTCGCGACGCTCTGCACTGGGCAAAGTGTTTTCTTTCATCGCATGATGTTTACGGGTTTGCTGTAATAACGGGTCGCCACCGAACAGCGCATGGTAATAAGCCGCCGTTTGCTCAATGGCAGCCAGGCGACGGGAAGACAGAGTGACCGTACCCGTATTTTGATCATAGGTATTGGTCCTGTACTCTTTTTTAAGTGCCCAGAGTAAAGGCTGTTGTAGCTCTTCAGACAGGTCATCAAAGCTTACTCCATGCGCCTCTTGAGCAGCAATATCCAGCCACTGGACGAGTTCACGATGCAGCCAATCGGCGGTCCAATCTGGCGCCTGATAGGCACCATGCCCCCAAATTGAGCCGAGTTGCATCCCCCCAACCGACTGCCAGGCCGTCTGCCCATCTAAAATCGCATCCTTAGAGGTGTAAACCTGACCATCCTGACTAACAAACTGCTCGGCAATAGGCGGCGCAACACGATAAACCTCACGACCAAAATAGCCGAGAATGGCGAAAGTAACGGCGAGCACCCCAAGCAGCGTCCACCACAGTTTTTTATATTCTCTCATCGTCTTTCTTCCTTAAACCCTAGTGAATAAGGTCTTGTTTTCAAAGTTAATTCGGTTAGCGAATAAAAGAGCTGCAACCCTGGGTATAGGGTCGACGGGCCAACTCAGATAAGCTTCCAACGGAACCTCAATAACATGCATTCAAAATGAATCTTAAGGAAGTTTACACATCACAACCAAAGATGTAAAATAAATACATGTTTAAATATCATCAAAGGCGCTTTGACGCTAAGGTCTTTCGTTAATGAATATCACCCGCTTTACCGATTATTCGCTGCGCACCCTGATCTATGCAGCCTTGCATCAGGACGAGACGGTCACCATACAGGCGGTGGCCGATAAGTATCAGATCTCCAAAAACCACCTGATGAAGGTGGTGCAGGTGCTGAGTAATAAGGATTACCTCACTGCCACCCGAGGTAAAAATGGCGGTATTCGCCTAAGCCGCGAGCCGGCGCAAATCAATATAGGCGAACTGGTGCGCCTGCATGAGCAGGACTCGACCCTGGTAGAGTGTTTTGGTGCAGATAATCACTGCGTGATCTCTCCCGCCTGCCAGCTTAAGGGGATTTTGGCGCAGGCCATGGAGTGCTTTTTTGCCCATTTAGATAATTTCACCTTGGCCGATTTGGTGAATTCGAACACGGATTCAGAGCTCAAACAGTTACTACAGATAAGCGAACCATCTAAATTTTGAGATAACAAAGAGAGGACGTCATGGCGGTGTTACTACCCAGTGGACAAATTGCAGAACCCGATGAAAAGGCCCGTGGTTGGGCCTTTATGCGCTTAGCGTTTCGACCGCTATTTTGGCTTGGCGCCCTGTTTGGCATGCTCAGCATAATCACCTGGAGCCTTACCTATACGGGTCACCTAGCGTTTTCACCTTATGGCGGCGGCTATTTCTGGCATACCCATGAAATGCTGTTTGGCTTTGCCGTGGCCATTATGTCGGGCTTTTTATTGACCGCGGTGCAGAATTGGACCGGAGTGCCCAGCATTAAGGGCAAGCCCTTGGCGGCCCTGGTGTTACTCTGGTTAAGTGCGCGAATACTGATGGCCCTGCCCGGTTCATGGGTCCCCAGCGCCCTAGTGATTGCCGTGGATATCGCCTTTCTACCCGCCGCGGCACTGTGTTTTGCCTTACCCATTATCAAGGCTCAGCTAGTGCGCAACCTGTTTTTTGTGCCCCTGTTACTAATGATGGCAGCTCTTAACCTGTTAATGCACTTATCCCAGCTTCATTGGGTAGCGCTTAACTTTATTACCCTCAGCCATACCATGGTGTTAATGGTGGCCTTGGTAATGGTGATTATCGGTGGTCGGGTATTCCCCATGTTTACCGCTAATGGCACACAAACTCCAAAAGTAGACAATATCCTGTGGCTGGATAAGGCCGCTATCATCTCGGTATTGGTGTGCGCTTTGCTGACCCTGATCAACAGCGAACAAGGTATTGCACTGCAAGGTATGGCCTTTATCGCTGCGGCCTTGATTAACTTTGTGCGCGCCTGGCGCTGGCGAATCTGGGTTACCTTTGGGACCGCCTTAGTATGGCCGCTGCATCTCAGCTACTGGGCCATTTGTATTGGCCTGTTGATGCTGGGGCTGATGAGACTGGAAGTATTAAGCAACCCTTCTTTGGCCTATCATGCCATTACCGTTGGCGGCATGGGATTAATGATATTGGCTATGATATCTCGGGTGTCTCTCGGTCATACCGGACGCATGATCAAGGTAGGCTGGGTGATCAATAGCGCCTTTATCGCCCTGTTTAGCGCCTTTGTGGTCCGGGTGTTTGCGCCCCTGGTGAGTGACCAGTATCAAAGCCTGATCTTGGTGTCTGCGCTCTTGTGGACCCTTGCCTACCTGATTTATATCATCGCCTATGCCCCCGTGGTATTTAAGCCCCGCGTGGATGGCCGCGATGGTTAAGCATGGCATAAACAAGACGGCGTCAATACGCCGTCTCTGCCTAACGCTTTTTCCTTCGCCCATTTAAGATAGAGGTTATGGTCAGCATCACGCCGCTGACAAAAGCAAACACAGCGATAAAGGTCAACACACCGTTTATCGTCCTTGGGTGTTCAATCACGGTACTATGGAAAAACACCCGTCTTCCACCATCAACCTGCTCTTCAAATTTTATCCCTAGCATATCAAAACTGTATCTATAGGTTTTATCGGCTCGCAGAGACATTTCCTTTCGCTTTTTATCCACTTCTACGTGGTCTTGCTCATCAGGTATTAAATGGCGCCACCTTGAAAAAACATCGTCCGGCTCAGAGTCTTTTATAACCCCTTGCGACTCGTAAACGATTTGTCGCTCCGGGAACAGTAAGGCATTGTGGGCGCAATAAAAAAGTGCGCAGCCTAATGCAACCAGGGCGATGGCCCAAATCTGTATCTGTGCTCGGCGGCGCTGTATCGCACTTTGCTGCTGTTGCAGATATTGCTTGGTTTGGGTGATTTGGTTCAGCTGCCCGAGGTCTATGTCTTCACCCCACTGCGCCATAAATTGCTCCAAGGTAAGATTGAATGCACTTAATAAGCGTTCAAAAATATCTTGAGAAGGGGTCGATTTATCATTTTCAATTTTGGATAAATAGCTTTGCTCAATGCCTACCTTGACCGCCAGCTCGGGCTGGCTTAATTGATACTGCTGACGCAAATTTTTTATTGCAGTTCCTAAACTCATTGCTGCTCTCCATGTTAATAGTCAGCTCAAGTCTTTCTAATTCCTTAAAGAATAAGAACATGAATAGTGATGAATACTCAAGAATATTCAATGGGCTACACAAGCATCTAGAAATTAACTGACGTTTGCGGCGACAACTTTTCAAGGCGCACAAAAAAGCCCGCATCAATGTGCGGGCTTTTCATTATTCGCTGTAATTAGCTTTTTTTGCTTTCGCGTGAAGCGCGCTTACGTTCGTTTTCCGTTAGGAAACGCTTACGAATACGAATGCTTTCAGGCGTTACTTCTACTAATTCGTCATCATCGATGAACTCAAGCGCTTGCTCTAGCGTCATCTTGATAGGCGGCACAAGTGTTTGTGCTTCGTCAGTACCTGATGCACGAACGTTGGTTAACTGCTTACCTTTAAGGGCGTTAACAGTTAGGTCATTGTCACGGCTGTGAATACCGATAACCATACCTTCATACACTTCAACACCATGACCGATAAATAGTTTACCGCGCTCTTGTAGGTTGAATAGTGCGTTAGTTAACGCTTTACCTTGCGCGTTAGCAATCAATACACCGTTTTTACGTTGACCAATCTTACCGCCTTTATGAGGACCGTAGTGATCGAATGTGTGATACATCAGACCTGAACCAGACGTCAACGTCATAAAGTCGGTTTGGAAACCGATTAGACCACGGCTAGGAACTATAAAGTCCATACGAATACGGCCTTTACCATCTGGAGACATGTCGGTCATTTCCGCTTTACGCAGACCAAGTTGTTCCATGATTGAGCCTTGGTGCTCGTCTTCACAGTCGATTGTTACTGTTTCATACGGTTCTTCAAGAACACCATCCACTTCGCGAAGGATTACTTCAGGACGTGAAACTGCAAGCTCGTAACCTTCACGACGCATATTTTCAATCAATACGCCTAAGTGAAGTTCACCACGACCTGATACACGGAAGCTATCAGGGTTGTCAGTGTCTTCTACACGCAGTGCTACGTTGTGAACAAGCTCAGCGTCAAGACGCTCGCGGATATTACGTGAAGTCACGTATTTACCTTCTTGGCCAGCAAACGGTGAAGTGTTTACTGAGAAGGTCATGGTTACTGTTGGCTCGTCAACGCTTAACGGAGGAAGCGCTTCAACATTGTTTACGTCACAGATAGTGTCTGAGATTTTCAGCTCACCAAGACCTGTGATAGCTATGATATCGCCCGCAGTTGCTTCTTGCGCTTCGTGACGATCTAGACCCAAGTAAGTCAATACCTGGCCAACTTTACCGTTGCGTGTTTTACCGTCAGCACCGATAACAGTGACTTGCTGGTTCACTTTAACGGTACCGCGCTTGATACGACCAACACCGATTACGCCTACGTATGAGTTGTAATCAAGCTGAGAGATCTGCATCTGCAATGGACCTTCAGGATCAGCATCCGGCGCTTCAACTTCGTTAACGATCGCTTGGAACATAGGTTCCATGTTGTCTGAAGGCTCATCTAAATCTAATGTTGCCCAACCGTTGATAGCTGACGCGTAGATTACTTTGAAGTCTAGCTGTTCGTCAGTTGCACCTAGGTTATCGAATAGATCGAATACTTGGTCCATAACCCAATCAGGACGAGCACCTGGCTTGTCGATTTTGTTGATAACAACGATTGGCTTCAAACCCTGTGCGAACGCTTTCTGCGTAACGAAACGCGTTTGCGGCATAGGACCTTCTTGAGCATCTACAAGAAGAAGTACTGAATCAGCCATCGATAGAACGCGCTCTACTTCACCACCGAAGTCGGCGTGTCCTGGAGTATCTACGATGTTGATGTGGTAATCGTTCCAGTTGATTGCCGTATTTTTAGCTAAGATGGTAATTCCACGCTCTTTTTCAATGTCGTTAGAATCCATCACTCGCTCTTCGTTACCACCGCGAGTTTGCAGTGTGCCCGATTGCTCAAGCAATTTATCAACCAGAGTCGTTTTACCATGGTCAACGTGCGCGATGATCGCGATATTTCTTAACTTTTCGATGCTCATATATCTACTTAAGAGGCAAGCCTCATTGTTCCTAGAGGATCCACGCTCGGCAAACAACTACCTGCGTTGGGTTTAAAAGGGCGCGTATTATCCCTTATAACGTCACTAGATGAAAGTTTATCCAACATTATTTTTCTGTGACTGTGACCTAATTGTCATAACGCACCGTTAGTGTGGATAAAAATCAACCACAGAAAAATCTTAGCAGGTATTTTTCAGCTAACCTATTGCACCTTGCACAAGGTAAGCGCTTTAATCTAAAGCAAGCCTTGAGCGGGCCATAAACCATGGCTTAAAAAAGGGCAAAACAAATGCACCAAAGCAAGGCAAATGCGCACCAAAAGGGTGCATAATAGCTTTATTGAAATAACACGTTTAATTAAAACCCTTTACAAACATACAGTTAAATAGTTGGCACGATTTAAGCTTATGAGTGCACAATTGCAGTAACATGCAGCACACAAAATATTCCTAGTTGGAGGACACATGTCACATACGGTTTTAACTTTTATTAAAGAAAATGACGTTAAGTTCGTAGATTTACGCTTTACCGATACCAAGGGTAAAGAGCAGCACCTTTCTATCCCACATCACCAAGCAAACGAAGACTTCTTCGAAGAAGGTAAGATGTTCGATGGTTCTTCAATCGCTGGTTGGAAAGGCATTAATGAATCTGACATGGTACTTCTACCAGACGTAAACAGCGCCAAGCTTGACCCGTTTGCTGAAGAAACCACACTGATTGTACGTTGTGACGTAGTTGAGCCTTCAACACTACAAGGTTATGAGCGTGACCCTCGCTCTGTTGCTAAGCGCGCCGAAGAGTACATGCGCTCTACTGGTATCGCCGACACAGTTCTATTCGGTCCAGAGCCTGAGTTCTTCCTATTTGACGATGTTAAGTACAAAACCGATATGTCTGGTTCTATGTACAAGATCGATGCCGAAGAAGCGTCTTGGAACTCAGACCGCGACTATGAAGGCGGTAACACTGGCCACCGTCCTGGCGTAAAAGGCGGTTACTTCCCGGTTGCGCCTGTTGATTCATCACAGGATTGGCGTAGTGCAACCTGCTTGGTACTAGAAGAGCTAGGCCATGTAGTAGAAGCACACCACCACGAAGTAGCCACTGCCGGTCAAAACGAGATCGCCACTCGCTTTAATACCATGGTTACCAAAGCCGATGAAATCCAAGAGATGAAGTATGTTATCCACAACATGGCTCACCTTTATGGTAAAACGGCTACCTTTATGCCTAAGCCTCTAGTTGGCGACAACGGCTCAGGTATGCACTGTCACCAATCACTAGCTAAAGACGGTAAAAACCTTTTCGCAGGTGACAAGTACGGCGGTCTTTCTGAAGAAGCGCTTTACTACATCGGTGGTATCATCAAGCACGCTAAAGCGATCAATGCCTTCACCAACCCGGCAACTAACTCTTACAAGCGTCTAGTTCCTGGCTTCGAAGCTCCGGTAATGCTTGCTTACTCGGCACGTAACCGCTCTGCATCAATCCGTATTCCAGTGGTTCCTTCAGAGAAAGGTCGTCGTATCGAAGTACGCTTCCCTGACCCTGCGGCTAACCCATACCTGGCGTTTGCAGCTCAGCTTATGGCTGGTCTTGACGGCATTAAGAACAAGATCCACCCTGGCGATGCCATGGACAAGGATCTATACGACCTACCTGCGGAAGAAGCGGCTGAAATCCCAACTGTTGCCTCTTCACTAGACGAAGCCCTTGCTTGTCTTGATGCAGACCGTGAGTTCTTAACTCAAGGTGGCGTATTCACTAATGACCTAATCGACGCCTATATCGCGCTAAAGGCCAAAGAAGTTGAAAAGCTAAACATGACAACTCACCCAGTTGAGTTCGAAATGTACTACAGCGTATAAAACAGATAATGACAATTTAGTTATATCATGTGTGTTCTCAAAGCCTGCTCTGCGGGCTTTTTTTATGGAAAAAATACAACCTTTGGACTAAAGTTAATACCTAGCCAGTAACTTGGCTTATTTTGCTAACTATAAGAATAACAACCATAAATAGGATTTAACGTGAACACAAGGCTGTATATTTTAAGTATGGTCGTGCTGCTAACTATTTTTAGTACAGCATGGGCCGCACCGAGCAAAGACATCTACGTGTACAAGGATGAGAATGGCGTATTGGTATTTTCTGACACCCCGCGCAAGGGAGCAGAAAAAGTCACCCTTAACGCTCCGGTAATGAATATGCCCAGCATCGATACCAGTGTTCTCGATGAAGTCGATGATGAACTGGAGCAAGTCAAATTTAGCATAACTATCACCTCACCGACGCAAGAAGAAACCATTCGCGACAACACCGGCTCAGTGCATATCAGTGGGCAGGTGAAACCAAGATTTTTACAAGGACATAGCGTACAGCTGTTTATGGACGGCCAAGCCTATGGCGAACCACAAAGCTCCAGCCTGTTTGCCCTGCGCGATATTGATCGCGGCGAGCACAGCCTGGTTTTAAAACTACTCAATAGCGAGGGCGAAGTATTGGCCAGCTCCAAGGCCATCACCTTCTTTATGCATCGCCGCTCGATGATCACCGGCCCTTAATTGCAATGCAGCTAAGGAAATGGCTGCGCACAGCCTAATAAACCTGCTAAGATAGTTGCACCATACTGGTGCAACTTATTACTAAAGATGAAACTTCACGGCGATTTCTTCCAGCAGATGTGGGAAAACCTGCACACTGCCATACTTATTTTAGATAAAAATTTTAATCTGGTTTACGCCAACACCAGTTGCACCGAGCTGCTTGGACAAGGCTTAAAACGCATTCAAGGCCAGCCCTTCGAATCCCTATTTAACTATCACTCGGTAGAGCTTGAGCGCATCGCCAACTACACCCTCAAGCAAGGAGTGGATTGCCACCAGCACAGGGCTGACGTGGTGTTCGTAGATACCCGCCATGCCAACCTGGCGCTCAATAGCCGCCGCATCAACTACCAGGGTGAGGTATTTTTACTGCTTGAAATCCGCCAAACGGATGAAGAAATCCGCCTCGATCAAGCCTCCAACCAAATGCATCAACACCAAGCGGCTAGAACCCTGATCCGTAATTTAGCGCACGAAATTAAAAATCCACTCGGTGGAATTCGCGGAGCGGCGCAATTATTGCAGTATGAGGTTGATCAGCAGGAACGCGATGAGTGTGCACAGCTAATTATTCACGAGGCGGATAGATTAAGGCAATTGGTCGACAGGCTGCTGGGGCCAAACCAGCGCTTACAAAAACAGGCGACCAATATCCATCAAACCCTGGAGAATGTATTAAAGCTCTGCATGCTGGATAACAATAAAAATATCGACCTGATTAAAGACTATGACCCGAGTATTCCGGATGTTGTGGTCGATGGCGATAAAATCCAGCAGGTCCTCCTTAACATAGTGCGCAATGCCATGCAGGCGCTCAGTGCAGGAGGCGAAATTAAAGTATCAACCCGGGTACGCTATCATGTGCGTCGCTACGATACGACACTCAAAAAAGCCCTGCAGATCAAAATTTGTGATAATGGCCCAGGCATAGCGCCGGAGGTAAAGGAAACCCTGTTTTATCCCATGATCACCAATAAAGAAGGTGGTTCGGGACTAGGGTTGTCGATCGCACAAACCTTGATCGATCAGCATCAAGGCTTTATCGAGTGCGACAGCTGGCCGGGCCATACTGAGTTTACACTGTACTTGCCACTGTAAGCGGCTAAGAGGGCTATGATGAAATCTGTTTGGTTGGTAGATGATGACGCATCGATTCGCTTTGTGCTGCAAAAGGCGCTGACGCGCAGCGGTTATGATGTAGAAAGTTTTGATAACGCCCAAGATGTGTTAACCGCCCTGACCTTTTCACAACCGGCGGTCTTACTCTCGGATGTGCGCATGCCTGGAATGGACGGCATGGCCTTGTTAGAGCAGATCAGCGAAGAAAATCCCAATCTGCCAGTGATCATCATGACCGCCCATTCGGATCTGGACTCGGCGGTACAGGCCTTTCAAAAAGGGGCCTTTGAATACCTGGCCAAACCCTTTGATTTAGAAGAAGCGGTAAGCGTGGTTGATCGCGCCGTACGTGCCCACACGCAAAAAAAGGCCAAAAAAGTCACCAAGGAGCAAAAGCGCTCTGTGATTATCGGCGAAGCACCGGCCATGCAGGAGGTGTTTCGTGCCATAGGTAAGCTTAGCGCCTCAAGCATGAGCGTATTGATCAATGGTGAGTCTGGTACGGGTAAAGAGCTGGTCGCCAGCGCCCTGCACCAACATAGCCCACGTAAGGATAACCCCTTTATCGCCCTGAACATGGCTGCCATTCCCAAGGACTTGGTGGAGTCTGAGCTCTTTGGCCATGAAAAAGGCGCTTTCACCGGCGCCGACAGCGTGCGCAAGGGTCGCTTTGAGCAAGCCAATGGCGGCACCCTGTTCCTCGATGAAATCGGCGATATGCCCCTGGATGTACAAACCCGCTTATTACGGGTGCTGGCCGACGGTGAATTTTATCGTGTTGGCGGTCACCACAGCCTCAAGGTGGATGTGCGTATTATCGCCGCCACCCACCAGGATTTAGAGCGCCTGGCACAACAGGGCAAATTCCGCGAAGATTTATTCCACCGTTTAAATGTGGTGCGCTTAAAGCTGCCACCTCTGCGTGAGCGCACCGAAGACATAGAGCAGTTAGCCGAGTACTTCCTTAATAAAAGCGCCCAAGAATTAAAGGTGCCCAGTAAGACCTTAAGCCCACAGGCCTGTGAGCAAATGAAGCTGTTCAATTGGCCGGGCAATGTCAGGCAACTGGAAAATACCTGTCGCTGGTTGACAGTGATGGCGCCGGGGGAATATATAGGCGCAGAAGATTTGCCGCCCGAGCTCAGTGCCAGCATAGAACAAGAAGCAGATTCTGACTGGCTCGATCTATTCCAGCAGTGGCTCAATAACGAGTTTAAACAGGGTAAGGACAATGTCTGGCCCGATATTCAGGCACAGCTGGAAACGCGGCTGATCAAATCCGCCCTGGCCAGTTGTGGCGGCCATAAACAAGAAGCAGCGTTGCGTATTGGTTGGGGACGCAACACCTTGACGCGTAAGTTAAAAGAACGAAATATCAGTACATCTTGATGATAAGGCCATTTGAAACGTGCCATCTTTAAACGGCACGAGCAAGTGCATGGCCAAACTCAGCGGCGCTAATTGCAGCGGCGCTAGCGAAACCCCTGCCACGCCTGCATAAGGGCGAGCAGGTCTTCAACGCCACAGGCGGCAACTAATTCAGATTCATCCAGCACTAGCTCATCCGCGGCATAGGCGTCAAGGTCATCCTCATCGTGATGCAAGCCGTGACTTTCAAAGAGCACCTCGCCATGGGCTATCACCACCCGCATTTCTTTGCCTTGAATTACCAGTTCTTGCGAGCCATTGACCGAACTTCTTGGCGAATCCTGGTTTAGCGCCTGCTGAAAACGCTGCAACAGCTCATCATTGTCATATAACTCATCGTTAAACCAGCGCGCGACTAAGCGGTGCTCATCACTTAGCTTTACACGCTTACCCCATAAGGGATCAGAATATAGCTGATATTCCATGGTATTTTTGCCCTTGCAAATAAGGCGCGCATCATACCAACAAGCATAGCTTACTGCCTAGGGAATTAGTTGCTCCGCCGAGCCTATGAGCATGATAAAATCCCCTTATGTACCGCCATCAAAAATGACCATGTTCGATACCTTTGCCATTATTTTCCCACTGATTTTTATCGCTGGCGTAGGCTTTGCCTGTGCCAAGCTGCGCTTTCTAAATGGTGAACAGCTCTCGGGGATCAGTCGCTTTACCTTTTACATCAGCATTCCGGTATTTCTGTTTATTAATATGGCGCAGGCCCAACTGGGCAGCGTGGTTAGCCTGGAGCTGATGCTGAGCTTTTATATTCCGGTGGTGCTGATGTTTGGCCTGATGCTGATCTTGTATAGATACTATAGTGGCGATTGGTCACAGGGAGCGGTATTGGCACTGGGTGCCAGCTATTCCAACACTGTCTTAATAGGCCTGCCCATTGCCATTCAGGCGCTTGGCAAAGACATAGCGGCCACGGTTTTTGTGCTGATCACCTTCCACAGTGCCCTGCTATTTTTACTCACCTATGCATTTTCGGGTCGCTCACAAAGGGTAAGCTGGCTCACCACGGTGCGCCAGCTGCTTTTAAACCCGGTGATCTTGGCCATTACTTTAGGTTTGCTGTTCAACCTTAGCGGTTTGGCCCTGCCCGAGCCAATGGAAAATGGTTTAGCGCTACTGGCTGAGCCGGCCATAGCCGGAGCTCTGTTTGTATTAGGAGCCAATTTACATCATTACCAAATTCGCCCCGGGCTGCACCTGGCTTTAGGCCTGTCTGCCAGCAAGCTATTCTTGCTACCCGCCCTGGTGTGGTTATTTGCCAGCCAGGTCTTTGCCTTGCCACAGCAACAACTGCTACTTGTGGTGCTGCTCAGTGCTTCACCCTTAGGTGTAAATGCCTATTTAGTTGCCAAACAACTTGATACCCGCAGCGAAGTATTGGCTAGCGCAGTGGTGTTAAGCACCTTGCTAAGTGTTGTCAGTTTCTTCTTTTGGCTCACCCTGATATAAAAAGACATAAAAAAAAGCGTGCCTTAAGCACGCTTTTTTCCGATTCAATCGTAAGAACGATATTTGGCGGCGTCGATAATGGCCCAAACATAGACGATTGCGGCAATAATGCCGGGCACTATCAGCCACCATAGAGCGGCGCCACCGAAGAAGAAGATGGCAAATAATAAGGCCGCTAGAATACGCCCCTGTACCAATTGCCCCAGTCCCGGGAAGAATACGTTACATAGAGCGGCGATTACATTACCACCTGAACCTTGTCCTGACATATAAGCCTCGTTAGTCAATTACAATTCTTTAATTACCATAACCAATTACAATATTCAGGCCAACTTTTTATACTTATTTTTCAATCAGTTAAATCCTTGCCATTTTTGTAATCTCATTAACTTTAGCCTATCATGCTAAAGTTTAGTCTTTTTAACATTACCCTATCTATGTTAAGAGAGTAATAGTTAAGACAATAATAATTAATACCAAATAGTTACAGACCTATGCTAGCCAAAATTGCCAAACCCATAGCCAAACTGACCGACAAATACATGCCCGACCCGCTGCTGATCGTCATGCTGCTCACCCTAGTGAGCTTTGCGCTCGCGTTAATAAGCAGTGATCACTCGCCCTTGGCCTTGGTGCAAATGTGGGGCGGCGGCATCAGCAACCTCTTCACCTTTGCCATGCAGATGCTGCTGGTCTTGGTATGCGGCTACCTGCTGGCAACCACTCCCAGTGTCGAGCGCGGTTTAAACTTTGTCGCTCGGCGCCTTAATACGCCAGGCAAGGCGGTGGTCGTTACTAACTTGGTCGCCCTCTTAGCAAGCTGGCTGAACTGGGGCTTTGGTCTGGTGGTCGGCGCCCTGTTTGCCAAGGCGGTGGCGCGCTTTTGTCGCGTTGACTACCGGGTGCTGGTAGCCAGTGCCTATTCCGGATTTATTATTTGGCATGGCGGCTTATCCGGTTCGATCCCCCTGACCATTGCCACACCGGGACACTTTGCCGAACAGCAAATCGGTCTGATAGACACCTCGCAAACCCTGTTCTCGACACTGAATTTGGCACTGGTGATTGGCCTAGCCATCATTTTGCCCCTGCTTAATTACTGGCTGCTACCCAAGGCGCAGGACGCCGTCTATGTCGATACAGAGCAACTGCAGGGAGATAAGGAAACGTCACAGCAAAATGCGGCGGGCAATGCCTTAGAGCAGGCACGCTGGCCTACCGCAACCTTAGGTTTGCTGGGTCTGATTTATTTGGGCAGCAGCTTTTATACGGGTGCACAGGGCTTAAACCTCAACACCATTATCGCCTTGTTTCTGTTTTTTGCCCTGCTATTGCAACCCAACACCAGCGCGCTTATTAGCCAACTCAATAATGCGGTGCGCAGCGGCAGCGGCATTGTCATTCAATTTCCATTTTACGCCGGCTTGATGGCGCTGATGAGCCAAAGCGGCTTGGCCAAAGACATCTCTGAGCTGTTTATCGCCCTGTCCGATAGTACGACCCTGCCGATATGGAGTTTTCTTAGCGCCGGCCTGGTGAATATTTTTGTGCCTTCGGGAGGCGGCCAGTGGGCGGTGCAGGCACCCTTACTACTCCCCGCCGCGCAGGCCCTTGAGGTGCCGGTTTCATCTGTGGCCTTAGCGGTAGCCTGGGGCGACGCCTGGACTAACCTGATCCAGCCATTTTGGGCCATTCCTGTTCTGGCAATTGCCGGCTTAAAGGCCAAAGACATTATGGGTTTTTGTCTGATCCAGCTGCTGGTCAGTGGCCTGTATATCATCTTGCTGTTAGCCCTGCTCGCTTAAGTTTTCGCCTCAAAGGAGGATTAATAGCCGGGGCTAAAAACCGCCGTGAGCAATATAATGGTGGAGCAATTTAAGGGGCATACTCCTTGTCTTGATCTGATTAATCCAGCAAACACGGGCCTCGGCTTTATCGTAAATAGTTGGCAGTGGGCCCATTACATTATAAAGTTGGAGCCAAGACTGCCGCCTACTTAGGTCAATAATACGCTAGGTAAAACCATATGCCCGTTCATGTGTTACTTGTTGAAGACGATGAGCTACTCGTTAAGCGCATCGAAAATCATTTTGCCAATACCGAGTTTTGCATCCAGGTCGATAGTACAGGGGCGCAAGCATTGGCTTTGGCGCAAGCATCACAGGGCGACTCCCAACATGCCATCGAATTGGCCATAGTCGATATCGTCTTACCCGCAAAGGATGGCCTCACCTTAGCCCGGGAGCTAAGCACCCTTACCGAGATCGGCGTGATCATGCTTTCAAGCCGGGACTCGCAGTCGGATCGCATCGCCGGTCTGGCACAAGGAGCCGATGACTATATCTGCAAGCCCGTTGACTTACTTGAACTCGAATTGCGTATGCGCGCCGTATATAAGCGCCTGCATGGCGCAGCTAGCCAGGTCAGTGACAGCACCGAATATATCGAATATGCAGACTTTAAACTGCACCCGGATAATCGCACCCTGATCACCGCCAAAAACGAAGAACTGCGGCTTACCGAGGCAGAACACAAGGTATTGATTTGCTTAATTGCCAATGCGGGTAAAGCCACATCGCGGGAGAAGGTGTCAGAGGAAATTGGTCAGCCAGACTGGAGCCCCACGGATCGCACCGTGGATGTACTGATCGGGCGCCTGCGTAAAAAGCTGGGAGATGAAAAAGAGCAAAAGCGCATTGTCACGGTACGCGGCAAAGGCTATATGCTCTCTTCAAGTTAAGGCTTTAAAACAGAATGTTACCCTGCTGGTAGGCCGCGAGCGACTGCAGGAAGGGCGTCGGCTCAAAGGCCTGTTCATTGGCTTCATTCACCGCCTGTTGCTGGTAATCAACCGCCTCTTCAAAGTTGCCCAGCTTGGCATGTGCCGCTGCCAGATAAGCATAGGCAAGGGGATGATCATTCTCATCCGCTACTTCTTCGGCCAGCTCTATGGCCTTTTCCAGCTCACTGCCATTATCGGAATAGCGTACATACCAACCGGCTAACTTACGCTTAGCGATCAGGCTGCCATGCGCCGCCGCTTTTTCTAACCAATGCTTAGCCTGCTCTGCATAAACAGCAGAACCATCGGCTTTGGTCATCAGGCATTTGCCCAACTGTAATTGCGCCCGGCTATGATCTTGTTTCGCCGCCAGTGTCAGTAGACGCAGATTGCAGTTCACCCCAAGTTGAAACAGGGTATCGCTGTGGCCTCCCATAGCTGCCTTATGCTGCCAATAACGCCATTGCTGTTCTTCTTCTTTGTTACTCAGCGGCTTAATCTCAACATGGGCAGTTATTTGGTCATTCAAATACGCTGAATTCGCGACCTGATTATTATAGAAAAACTGCACCCGGTACCAATTTTGGTCTTTTAGCTCTCCATCAGCGGCACTTAGCTGCCACTGCTTCATAAGGGTTTCGGATTTTTTGCGTAAGACCCTGGGAATATTCACCTGCTCATACGGCTGCCAATGAGCCACCTTACCCTCGGCATCCAGATTAACCAGGTAAGAAAAGGTAAAGTAAGTAGTCTCTAACTTTTCCTGCTTGGTAAATTCTGGCTGAGTAATGCTGCTAAAACTTATTTGTGGCGCAACAACAGGTATGGCCTTCACGCCACCGTCGATAGCATGATATTGAGGCTGGTCATCCAGCACTTTTAATACCTTGGCTAATTCGGCCTGGGCATTCACATCATCTCTTTTAGCCTGCTGTAATAACTGCTGTGCCCTGGCCTTAAGCTTGTGACTCATTTCACTGTCTTGGGCACCGGCGAAAACACCGCGAATAATGGCATTATGGAACTTTTTATCGGCGGCAACAAAACGAGTTTGGCGTAATTTTTCGGCAATGCTTTGGCCGAACTCGGGAGCCGGATAGGAATTCAGCAAGAGCAGATCCCGCGGCACGCCGTTTTCATCTATATCAAATAGATAGCTGGCCAGCCCCGGCACACCATCGCTTTGCAGAGAATCGGGGTAAGCGGTAGCTGGGTTAGCGATTTTCTCCCGGGTCGGATTATAAGTAAGCGTACGACTCAACTCATAATTGATACTTTGAGTTCCTAGCTTGCCATAGCGAGCGATAAGCTCGTCGGCCAAGTGTTTAGCCTGTGCTAACTGGGATTTGTCTAGGCGGCGAGCCACAGACTTTCTCGCCTGCTCGGCCATTTTAAAGCCATTATCCATGGCCACAGAAAAGTAACCGTAGGCCTTGATGGGATCGGCCTTCACTCCTTGTCCGCGTAAGTACTGCACTGCAAGATTAAACTGACTGCGGCCATCGCCAAGTTCGGCGGTTTGCTCAAATAAGGTAAAGGCTTTTTGGTATTGCTGATCAAGATAAAAAGTCATGGCATCGCTAGCATTTGCCAAGCAAAGTTGAGGTAATAACGCGGCCGCAAAAATCCACTTTTTCATTGAACACTCCAATTTGGCTAGTTCAACAATGTTAACAGCTGGTAAATATTGGCGCAATGGCAATTACCCCAGAGCTGCCACCATGCGCTCAAAAGCGCGATAACTTAAAGCCTCTTTAATGCAGGCTTGGGAAATTTCCTGCTCGCCGGCGAGGTCGGCTATAGTTCGCGCCACCTTGATAATACGTTGATGAGAGCGAGGCGACAGCTTGAAGCGTTCACTGGCGGCACCAAGATAGTCCCGACACATGGCAGTTAACGCACAGTGAGTCTGCAGCTCTTGCACCGACAGCAAGGCATTAGCCTTGCCTTGGCGTTGCTGCTGCCTGTGCCAGGCGGCGATCACCCGGGTACGAATGGTCGCGCTGTCTTCCTCTGCTTGCGAGGAGAGCAACTGGGCACTGGGAATGCGGAGCAATTCAATTTGCAGGTCGATACGGTCAATAAAGGGGCCGGAAATACGCGCCAGATAGCGCATCACCTGATCAGGCGTTGCCCGCTTATCGCTATAATGCCCGGTAGGGCTGGGGTTCAGTGCAGCAATTAGCTGAAAACGTGCGGGAAAATCCACCTGCTGAGCGGCTCGTGAGATAGTGACCTTACCGGTTTCCATCGGCTCTCTTAGACTATCAATCACTTTACGTTCAAATTCGGGTAGCTCATCTAAAAACAAGACACCATTATGAGCCAAGGAAATTTCACCCGGCTTAGGTTTAGAGGAACCGCCAACCAGAGCTACCGCCGAGCAGGTATGATGAGGGCTGCGAAAAGGACGCTGCAGCCATTGGCTGGCATCGATAGGCTTTCCCGAGACTGAATATACTGCGGCGGTCTCCAAGGCCTGTTGCGTGGACATCTGCGGCAATATGGTCGCAAACCTCTGTGCCAACATGGACTTACCTGTACCGGGAGGACCACTAAACAACACATTATGGCCACCTGCGGCAGCGATTTCTAACACCCGCTTTGCCATGGGCTGACCCTTGACCTCACTAAAATCGACACTCGCGGGTGTGATCTTTTGCTCAATGGGCAAAGGAGTCAACAAGTCCAGCTCTTGCTGCCCGGAAAGATCGTGCCAGAGCTGCTGTAATGAATGAGCACACTTAACCCGAGCTGTGTCGATTAATGCTGCCTCACCTTGATTCTCTGCACTTAGATAGACCAGGCGATTAACCTTGTTGGCAGCCATAACCGAGGGGATCACCCCACGAATGGGGCGCAATTGTCCATCAAGGCCAAGCTCGGCCAGCAACTCAATCTGAGTAAGATTGGCAAACTTAAGCTGCTCCGAAGCAATGAGTATACCCACGGCAATGGCAAGATCGTAACGCCCTCCCTCCTTGGGTAGATCGGCGGGAGCCAGGTTGACGACTATACGTTGGTTGGGAAAGATAAAATGGCTATTCTCTATGGCACTGCGCACCCTGTCCTTGGCTTCCTTCACCGAGGTTTCGGGTAAACCAACGATATTGAAATTGGGCAGGCCGGAGCCGAGATACACTTCAACACGCACCTCAATGGCTTCGATGCCGATTTGTTCACGAGTATATACTTGCGCTAAAGACACATCCCTGTCTCCTTGCCTGACTAGTTAATCTAAGTCTAGCTAGGATATCGGAAAACGTATAAACCCAGATTCCAACGAATGGCAATAAGGCGCACCAGCAAGGTAGCGATACCACCGAGCCACATGGCCAACTCAGGATTGGTTCCCAGGTGCAGAAGCAATATATATAAACCGGCCCCGACAACGCAGGCGATGGCGTACAAGGGACCTTTTAACAACATGGGCACCTCTCGCGCCAAAACATCGCGAATAACGCCACCAAAACACCCTGTCAGTACAGCCATGATCACGGCCGTCATTGCCGGCACCCCAAGTTCCAGCGCCTTTTGAGCCCCCATAATGGCAAAAAAGGCGATCCCCAGAGCATCGGCGAGTTGCAAGCAGTAGTGAGGAAAGTTTGGTTTATAGTTAAGCCACATTATGGTGATAAAAACCGTGGCTAATATGGTGATAAAGTAACTGGTGTCATACACCCAGAATATCGGCACGTCTAAAAGCATATCGCGCAGTGTCCCGCCTCCAATGGCGGTTACAGCGGCCAGGACGATCACGCCAAATCCATCCATATTTTTTTCATGAGCCAAGAGTGTGCCGGAAATAGCAAAAACGGCTACACCTAAGAGATCAAACCAATGATAAAGCTCATACATAGTCGTTGCTCATGAAGAAAAACTCTTTGTAACATAAGCGTAAAAGTACTGGCAACCATGATGAGACCAGGCTATTCGGGATTTGCGTTGTAGCTCGGGGTTTACCGCCAAGAATTGTAGGTTGGCCTTTAGGCCAACATTAAACAATGCAGGAGCATCTTGCCGATAACCGCGACAAGGAGGGCGGTAGTAGAGCAATGTGCAGATCCATGCCGCAATGTCGGCCTAAAAGGCCGACCTACAAACGCAAAAAACCCGCTGCATTGCTGCAACGGGTTTCTTTAAATAAGGCGCTGGTTCGCTACTTCGTAGCGACTACTTTACTCCGGGCTATCCTGCCCTCCGCCCTACGGGCCGCCTTCGGCGTTCAAAAATGTTCCCGACATTTTTGTCACCTGTTCAAGTAGAACATCACGTCTTTAAAACGAAAAAACCCAGCACTAGGCTGGGTTCTTCGTTTAATAAGGCCCTGACGATGTTCTACTTTCACATGGCAAATGCCACACTATCATCGACGCTGTTTCGTTTCACTACTGAGTTCGGCATGGGG